>NZ_JAOWGU010000048.1:0-99785 GCF_030332975.1 Citrobacter sp. Cpo032 | reverse complement strand
CTGTAGAGATAATAGGTGTCATCAAAGTATTGATAGTCTATACCTGGACCACCCGGCGCCAGACGCGGGTCGTCAAAAGGGTATGAGCTCAGATATAAATGCCCCTTCGCCGTGGTAATAAATGCCTGATTATTAACTACCACCACTCTTTTTATTTCTTTTCCTTCAGGTCTATCTACCATATTCCCATCAGAATTTTTCTCTTGCCCCTGAGATGGGGACATATACGTTGCGACCTGCCACGTTTGTCCGTAATCTTTAGATATTTTATATGCCCCAGGCTCCCATCGCGGTATCAGAATATACTTATCTGATGGATGAATATATACTCCGGAAAATATCCGATACGTTGAATAAATGCCATTTACTAATTCTTTATGTATATTCCGCCTGATATCATGATACCAAAGCGCTCCCTCACAATTATAGCCTTTTAATTCCAGATATCGGTTATCATCATAGCGATAAATAATCTGTGAGGGTGTTTTTTTCGTACAGCCAGCGATAGCACATAGCGAAATAGTTCCGATTATTATTTTTAACGCACTTCCCTTATTCATAATTCATCCTTAAACATTAAGCGGTTTTGGCATATCCCATTGCAGATTGGGTGTCTCGGTATTATATATTTCATTATGTCTGGCAGGTTTAACCGTTGTTGAATGGCAATATTCGTTAACCACGCCAAACGCTCCTGTTGGTAAAATATCATCTGGCCTATTCATGAAATTTTTAGTATGGTCTTCGTTCAACTTTCCAGTACTATAATAATCAATAGCTTCCTGAAAACCATTACGCTTCATACGCCAGTCTCCGCGCAGGAGTAGCTCGGTCCAGAATTCTCCACAGCGGTGATCAAATGCCCTGCATATTCCCACCGCCAGATCGAAGGCCATCGCTTTCGCGGGGGCATCTTTCGACATAACAATAGAAGAGTGCTGGCTGTAACCAATCCGCTCTGATTGCAGCCATTCTTTTTGCAGCTCATCCGGCGTTTTTTCATAAATCAGTTGAACGGTTTTATTGTATCCCCCGCCCAGAACAACGCCTTTGGTATAAGGCTTACCATATTTTTTGGAGAACATCGCAAGTTCAGTGGGCGTTAATGCCTGGCCCGGCTGTAAAGAATCAAAACCAGCCCCGCTCAGCGTTCTGGTGTCGGTTTCAGTGCGCGAAATAACCGTGGCTTTTGCAGAAAATGAGATGTCCTGATCGGGTGAACCCGGCGCTATCGAATATTTATACTGACTTCCCGCGCCCTGTAACTGGTGTCTGAAGGTGACGGGGAGCTGCTCACCATTCACAACAACATCCGCAAATGTATATTGTCTGGTCGCCAGCGTATCCTGATCAAAACAACCTTTTTTTAACGCCGGCATTTCAAAAGGCACGCTCAGTGGGCTGCCGCCTATTTCCGGACCATTTTCACAGAAAACCCTCTGGCGCAGATTATCTATACCGCTGGCAATGTTATGGGGGACTCCCCGCCAGCCCAATCCCTGGACGTTAAGTAATGAAACCACACTGTCATTGGGGCAAAAATAGTTATATACCTTGCCAAAGTTATTACGGGTATAAAGTTTATTCTTACACCACTGTGAATTGGTTTTACTCAGGCACAGCGCGCCTTCTAATTCATCGATCTCGGCCTGCGTGTGATATTCCCCCTTGCCATATCTGGCGTTGGTCGCCATCAAATGACAGAAATTTTTAAACGTCTGCTGTCGGGCGCGATCCGTTTGATGATGTCCGGGCGTCATACCTTCAGCAGCCGTTTTTTCCAGTGCGTAGGGAGAATGGTTGAGAATCACGCAATCGGCGGGATCGGCACCAGTTGCTTTTACCAGCATATTGGCCAGCATGGTAATTATCGTTCCCTGGGAGTGCGCAATGATATTAATGGGGTCGTTTTCAGTAGGTTTATTATTTCGAATCATCAGGATTAAATCAGCCAGCCGCTGCGCGGCAAAAAACTGATAAATACGGTGCGGGTTATCATAAATAGGGTGCGTAAAATCCCCACTATTCAGATGAAATGAAGCAAATCCTGCCGTAGCGTTCGCTGGACCACCGGAGCCAGGGCCTAACATATCCGGAATAGTGGTTGTCGCATTGGCAAAGGTACCCCCGCCTTTGGCATACACATCGTCCAGCACGTTGCCGAAATTATCATTCTGATATTTCAAGGTGGTTTGGGGAATATGCCCCAGCTTTTCCAGCTTTGTGTTGTCATCTTCCTGATAGGCGTTGTAAGGCAGTTTTGCGGCGTCTCCTGATTTAGCCCGTTCTTCGCGATAACGCCGCTGGTCTTCTATATACGTCGCATGATCGACGGGTTTATATCCCCAATAAAATGGAATTACCGGGCTGCGTCCGGGCATTTTTACATTCTGCTGCTCGCCATCGCCCATATCCATTTTGTACTGCTGCCATTCATGCGGATACATATCCGTGCGGCCCATACGTTCATTCAGGCCAGCGATAATACCCTGCTCCTGATTCTGATAGGCCTCGCCCACATCGTTGACGCCGTGCACAAGGATCACAATGCAGGGCATGGAATACTTAACGGGCACGTCGCAGACAGCCATTTTTCCGCCCGTTGATTTAGGCACGCCCTGTACACCTGTCGCCACCACCCGTGGATTAAAGGGACTGTTACTCATTTGGCAAAATCTCCATTTTCATTTCGTCCATTTCAGTCATATCCAATAACGGCGTCATTCCTTCATCGTCAGTGACGCCTTCAATGGTTTCGCCTGATGCCTTAGTCAGTCTGAATTTTGTATTCTTCAGAACATCGTCTGGGTTGCCAGAGCCATGTAATTTAATGCGGCGATGAAACTGCTCCTCCTGAAAGACAGGGGTTTTATCTTTCGCCGACTCCGGTCCGCTCCAGTCAAGAGAGGTGCCTTTCAACTGCACTTTTGCGGGAGAGAATATTTTTACAGAGCCGTCTTCATTTATTCTGATACCGCCACCACCGCACAAAAGCTGGATATTCTTCCTGGCGCTGATGGTTACGTTGCCGTTCATACTCTGAATATGAAAATGCTTATCAGAAAGCAGGCCCATTTCGCCGCGCTGCGCCTGGACGGAAATATCATCTTTTGCGGCGATGATTTTGATTCCGATAGCTCTGCTGAAAAGTGACAGGCCCTGTCCAACGGCCATTGAGAGTTTTTTAAAGACGTTAAAACTGCCGTTGCTGGCGGCGTTTAGCGACAAATCTTTGTCTGCTGATAATGCCATCGTTTGTGGTGTCAGCAGGGCCATACCGTGATCGGCGTAGGCCACCAGTCCCGAACGGGTAAGCTGTTCAAGCGCAGCGTTAAGCTGCTGCTGCTGCCCCAATTCGACATTTAACGCCTGCGCCGTCAGCGCGCTCTGCTGAAGTGACGTTGCCAGCGTAAGCGCGTCCTGAAGCTGCTGAACCACTGCGCTCATATCAAGCTGCTTGCCCTGGGCTTTTGGCTGCGCCTCGGTCGTGAGTAATATCCCCTTTGCCGCCCTCAGGACCGCGCGGTCATCGGTGCGCAGTTCTGCGCCTTCGCCGCGCGGTTTACCGCCAGCATCAACCAGATGGCCCATGTTCAATTGCGTTTTGCCGTACTCGGTACTCAGTTTGACGTGTTCCTGCCCGCGCCGATCCTCCATTCGCAGCTTATTCAGACCCGCAGTACGGATGACGTTGCGGGTATTGTTGCGGCTGGTGACGGGGTCTGGCTTTGGAGCATGATGCAGGGCATGCGCAATGAAAGGTCTTTCCGGATCGCCGCCTTCAAACGCAATGGCAACCTCTGTGCCCTGGATGAGCGGAAAGTGATGACCATAAGTATCGCCGGCATAAACCCGCGCCAGACGAACGGGCATGCTTTCATAACCTTGCCTGTGCTGGTCGAGGTCAAAATCAAACTTCACCCAATATCGACCCTGCACATCGATATGAGCATATTTGTCATTGTCTATTGATGATGAAACGATCGCGGGAACAGTACCCGCAATACGTGGCCGGGGTAGCGGCTGAGGTCGAAAACAAACGTTCTGGTTGTAGGGAATACCGATAAGCCGGGACTGGAGCGCTGCATCTCGCCTCCCCGTCACCCGCATTGCCGTTACCACAAATCCAGAGTCGAAAGCATGTGGAATGGTACCGTCGATTTCCAGCACCATCCCCGGCACGATCGACGGACTGGTGGTCACACCGTTTAAAATGGACTGATTATTAAGAATAATTTCGTGATGCAGTTTGGCATAGAACCAGCTGGATTCACCTGGCTGCACCTCGGCAAATTGCGATCCCGGCTGATGATGGATATCCGCATAGCGATACTCTGTGCCATATGTCGTAGCCCTTTCCGCAGACACATCGGCGTC
This sequence comes from Citrobacter sp. Cpo032, assembly GCF_030332975.1. Taxonomy (NCBI): domain Bacteria; kingdom Pseudomonadati; phylum Pseudomonadota; class Gammaproteobacteria; order Enterobacterales; family Enterobacteriaceae; genus Citrobacter; species Citrobacter sp. Cpo032. Next base: position 95,408 of record NZ_JAOWGU010000048.1, on the reverse strand, counting down.
AGCATTTAGCATCAGCGAGTTTGCCAGCCTGTAATCAAAGTTCTTCGCCCTAACGTCTGCCGAGACAACATTGTGCTTTGATACCAGCTTATCGATCGAATAATCATTTGATGTCAGCCCAGCGTGGGATGAGTGCATAATCTTTTGATCAAAAATGTACTGGCATTGTGAATCACTGAAGATAACCACCATAATGTGCGAAACAGCATGATGATTTGCGATCCTGAACCAGATCCCAACTTCTGACAGGATGCGGCTGATAAACGCTAAATCCGACTCCTCCCACTGGACGATCATTTCCCGGTTGGGATAGATACAAACAAGATTATCAAAGTCGATTTCATAATCGGCAAAAGCATGTTCTTTGAGGATCTGCGTGACCAATTTCGGCACATTTATGTTCAGGTAAATAGCCGAACGCTTGCGTCGTGAGAGTAATGCCAGCTTATGCTCCAGCCTGATTTCATACAGTGATTCATCCGCTGATGTACTAATAAGCGAAAATGACGTAATGACGCCTTCAATTTGCCGTTCATATAGCCACATCTCAGAACCTTGAATATATTTATTCCAGCTATGATTAGGTGCTCTGATTTTCAGCGAGCCTTCAATGTTAAGAAGTGAGTCAGGAGGGATGCTTTTTTGTTTTGATGTGAATGTAATTTTATAACTGTATGGTTTACTTAACTTTTCATGACCTTCAATTGTTTCAACATCCAGCAACCCTAACTTACTCTCGCCCCTTACGGAGAATAAATACTTATTGATACTCTCCTCTGAAACTATACCTTCAAGATTATAGAAACCCGAACCCTTTTTCATTATCGCATCCCTTGCAAAAAGAAAGTAATACATAAGAAATAAAGTCCAGTCAGCATATCAACAATAATAAAAAAAGGTTGTTTTTTTACTGAAAAAATCTGGAAAGTAAATTAATTATTATTAGTCAAACACGTAATATAATTACGACATATAAATAAACGATTAACTGACGCGATTTTAGATTCAATGAAATAATTTTTTAACAAAACGATTTATATAACGCCGCATTCGTTTTTCACCGTGAGGCAACGATCAAGCAGTCACATCCAAATGGTTCCAAAAACTGAGAGGGAACTAAAAAAACAAAACATTAACCCAATGATTTACAATAACATTTATAGAAGCATTCTTTTTATTTATTTTTTTATTGAATAAATCACATCCTCCCATAAAAAAACACAATAAAATATAACTATTCCCTATTCTGCTGTGAGGGGAGAGGTAACTGGATTATGCCCATGTGTTCCTAAGGAAAGATTTTGGTTTTCTCCCTCTCCCTTTGAGAGAGGGCCGCATAAAGGTCATCTTATCAGCCACAGGAGAATCAATGAAACGCTCCGCAATAAACGAGATCCTTGGCCACACGCGCCAGTTTTTCTCTCAGCACGACGTGCATCTCCCCCCTTTTGCCAGCTTCCCCCCGACCCAATGGCGCAAGCTTGATGCCACAGCCTGGAGCGAAGTGTTCGACCTTAAGCTCGGTTGGGATGTCACCGCATTTGGCGGCAACAATTTCGCCGCGCAAGGGTTAACGCTGTTCACTCTGCGTAATGGCTCGCCGAAAGGAATGCCTTACGAGAAATGCTACGCCGAGAAAATCATGCATGTTCGCGATGCGCAGGTCACGCCGATGCATTTTCACTGGCGCAAACGCGAAGACATTATCAATCGCGGCGGCGGCAATTTAATTGTGGAACTGTGGAATGCGGGGATCCGGGAACAAACGGAGGAGACCGACGTGAGCGTAGTGATTGACGGCTGTCGGCAAACCCATGCAGCGGGCAGTCAGTTACGCCTGACGCCGGGTGAAAGCATCTGCCTGCCGCCGGGCCTGTATCACAGCTTCTGGGCGGAAGAAGGTTTTGGCGACGTGTTGGTCGGCGAGGTTTCTTCTGTTAATGACGACGACCACGATAACCACTTTCTGCAACCGATCGCCCGCTATAACGACATTGAAGAAGACGAGCCGGCGCAGCTGGTGCTGTGTAACGAATATCGCCTGTTCCGCTAACCAAGGAGCGCATTATGCCGTTGATATCTCTCGCTGATGGCCTTGCACATGCCCGTGAGCATCGCTATGCCTTAGGGGCATTTAATGTTCTGGATTCACACTTCCTGCGCGCGCTGTTTGCCGCGGCAAAGCAGGAACGTTCGCCGTTTATCATCAATATCGCCGAAGTACATTTTAAATATATCTCGCTGGATTCTCTGGTCGAGGCGGTCAAGTTCGAAGCCGCGCGGCATGACATTCCGGTGGTGCTAAACCTTGACCACGGCCTGCACTTTGAGTCGGTAGTTCGGGCACTACGCTTAGGGTTCAGTTCAGTGATGTTCGATGGCTCCACGCTGGAGTATGAAGAAAATATCCGCCAGACCCGCGAAGTGGTGAAAATGTGCCATGCCGTCGGCGTGTCGGTGGAAGCCGAACTGGGTGCGGTGGGCGGTGATGAGGGCGGCGCGCTGTACGGTCATGCCGACGAGTCGCTGTTTACCGACCCAATGATGGCGCGTGATTTCGTCGACAGAACCGGGATTGACGCGCTGGCGGTCGCCATTGGCAATGCCCACGGCAAATACAAAGGCGAACCGCTGCTCGACTTCCCGCGTCTGGACGCCATTCGCCAGCAGGCGGCAATCCCGCTGGTACTGCACGGCGGCTCCGGCATCAGCGACGACGATTTCAAGCGCGCGATTGAACTCGGCATTCACAAAATCAACTTCTATACCGGCATGTCGCAGGCGGCGCTGTCGGCGGTAGAAACACGGATGGCGAATCGCCAGCCGCTGTACGACGAATTCGCCGAACTGCTGCTCGGCATTGAAGAGGCCATTACCGATACCGTTTCGGAACAGATGCGCATTTTTGGCAGCGCGGGACGGGTCTGATGGAACGCAAAGGCGTTATCGCCGCAGGCAACATGCTGGTCGATCACGTGCATCAAATTGTGCAGTGGCCGGAACGTGGCTGGCTGGCGGAAATCACCCGTAGCGAACGCGCCACGGGCGGTGCGCCGCTTAATGTGCTGCTGACGCTGGCAAAAATGCACACTGGGCTGCCGTTGCAGGCGGTGGGGTTAATCGGTCAGGACAGCGACGGCGACTACATCATGGCGATGCTGGAGCAGTATCACGTTAATCGCCAACACGTGCAGCGCACCACATTCGCCCCCACGTCGATGTCGCAGGTGATGACCGATCCCAGCGGTCAGCGCACCTTTTTCCACTCGCCCGGTGCCAATCGGCTACTCGATCTGCCTGCGTTTGAGCAACTGGATACCTCGATGAAAATCTTCCATCTGGGATATCTGCTGCTGCTCGACAGTCTGGACATGCCGGATGAGGAGTTCGGGACGCGTAGCGCACGGCTGCTGGCGCAAATGCGCGACAACGGCTTTGAAACGTCGCTGGATCTGGTCTCACGCAAGGGCGACCCGCGCTATCAACCGCTGGTGATGCCAGCCCTGCGCCATCTAGACTATCTGGTGATTAACGAGCTGGAAGCCGGGGAGTTCAGCGGGCTGGAGATCCGCCAGCCCAACGGCGAACTGCATATTGCGCACATCGCCACCGCCGCACGCGAATTATTGGATGCAGGTGTACGCCAGCGGGTGGTGATCCACTGTCCGGAAGGTGCCTGGGGTGAAGCGCCGGATCTGCCGGGCGTCTGGATCCCGTCGCAGTACCTGGCGCAGGAGGAGATCGTTGGCAGCGTCGGGGCGGGAGATGCGTTTTGCGCTGGATTTTTGTATGGCTGTCATGAGCGCTGGTCGCTGACGGACAGCGTCAGGTTGGCACACGCCTGTGCGCGGGCAAGCTTGCTGTGCGCGAATGCGATAGATGGCGCGAAGACGCTGGCAGAGTTGAAAGCAGAAATGGCTGACGCCTGATGCGCTACGCTTATCAGGCCTACGGAGTTGTTATCGCTTTTGTAGGCCGGATAAGGCGTTTACGCCGCATCCGGCAACTGCACACGTTCACGCCGCCTTATCGTGATGTTGCACGTCGGCGGCAAACACATAACCCAGCCCGCGCAGGGTTTTGATCAACATTGGCTGGTGCGGGTTGTTCTCTATTTTTCGCCGCAGCCGCATGATTAACACGTCAATAGTGCGGTCAAACACCTCAACGCTGTCGCTGCGCGTCAGCTCCAGCAGTTGTTCCCGGCTCAGCACCCGCCGGGCATTTTGGGCCAGCGCCAACAGCAGGCTGTATTCCCCTTGCGTCAACTCCACCTTCAACTGCTGGGGATTATGTAACTGGCAACCGGCGGTATCGAGATGCCAGCCATTAAAAGAAAGCCCCGTGGTCTGTGGGCCGCCGCTTTCTGCCGTTAACACGCCAACGCGTCTGAGCACCGCCTTTACCCGCGCCACCAGCACCCGCGCATTGAACGGCTTACCGATATAGTCGTCAGCCCCCATTTCCAGCCCGACAACCACATCCGACTCGCTGCCTAAGCCCGTCAGCATGACTACCGGTAATCCGGGCCTCATCTTCTGCACCTGTTGTAGCACCATCAGACCGTTAATATCGGGCAACATCATATCCAGTAATACCAGAGCGATATCCGGCTGAGTCTCAATGCAGCGCAGCGCCTCCTGCCCGGTGTGACAGGCGGTCACCGTAAAGACGTGTTCGCTCAGCACATCCTGTAAAAGCGTGCAGACAGCGATGTCATCATCCACAACCAGTATGGCTGGCTTCATTGTTTTTCCCCATTTCTGGCCAACTTAAATGAGTGTGATTGATTCTGCACAGAGTGACAGCGATAAGGCACAAGGATGTGCGGGAAACATAACCTCGGTCACACTGCCGGGGCGTCACGTATTGGAGATTCGTCACGTCAAATATGACGACAGCCTGTTTTTCGTCAGGGTTTTGCGCAAAATTCGCCCGTAATATCGACTAATGCCCCTGATAAAAACATGGCATAAAAGATGCATAACAAAAACGACAAGCGCGTATGCGCGATTTGATTAACTGGAGCGAGACCGATGAAAAAAGTCGTCACGGTTTGCCCATATTGCGCATCAGGTTGCAAAATCAACCTGGTGGTCGATAACGGCAAAATCGTCCGGGCTGAAGCGGCGCAGGGGAAAACCAACCAGGGTACCCTGTGTCTGAAGGGCTACTATGGCTGGGATTTTATCAATGATACCCAGATCCTGACCCCTCGTCTGAAAACCCCTATGATCCGTCGCCAGCGTGGCGGCAAACTGGAATCTGTTTCCTGGGATGAAGCGCTGAATTACGTCGCCGATCGCCTGAGCGCCATCAAAGCGAAGTACGGCCCGGACGCTATTCAGACGACCGGTTCATCTCGCGGTACAGGTAACGAAACCAACTATGTAATGCAAAAATTCGCGCGCGCCGTTATTGGTACCAATAACGTTGACTGCTGCGCTCGCGTCTGACACGGCCCATCGGTTGCAGGTCTGCACCAATCGGTCGGTAACGGCGCAATGAGTAATGCTATCAATGAAATTGATAACACGGATTTAGTGTTCATCTTCGGGTATAACCCGGCGGATTCCCACCCGATCGTGGCGAATCACGTGATTAATGCTAAACGTAACGGGGCGAAAATCATCGTCTGCGATCCGCGCAAAATTGAAACCGCGCGTATTGCCGACATGCACATCGCGTTGAAAAACGGCTCGAACATCGCGCTGCTCAACGCCATGGGGCATGTCATCATCGAAGAAAAACTGTACGACCAGGCGTTCGTCGCCTCCCGTACGGAAGGATTCGAAGAGTACAGCAAGATCGTCGAAGGCTATACGCCGGAGTCTGTCGAAGATATCACGGGCGTTAGCGCGCAGGATATTCGTCAGGCTGCACGTATGTATGCCACGGCGAAAAGCGCGGCAATCCTGTGGGGCATGGGTGTTACCCAGTTCTATCAGGGCGTGGAAACCGTGCGTTCACTGACCAGCCTCGCAATGCTGACCGGCAACCTCGGTAAGCCGAGCGTGGGCGTTAACCCGGTTCGTGGGCAGAACAACGTTCAGGGCGCATGTGACATGGGCGCGCTGCCGGATACCTATCCGGGCTATCAGTATGTGAAAGATCCGGCTAACCGCGAGAAGTTCGCTAAAGCCTGGGGCGTGGAAAGTCTGCCTGCTCATACCGGTTATCGCATCAGCGAACTGCCGCACCGTGCAGCGCATGGCGAAGTCCGCGCGGCGTACATCATGGGTGAAGATCCATTACAAACCGATGCTGAACTCTCCGCAGTGCGCAAAGGCTTTGAGGATCTGGAACTGGTTATCGTGCAGGATATCTTCATGACCAAAACTGCCGCTGCCGCAGACGTTATTTTACCGTCTACGTCATGGGGTGAGCATGAAGGCGTATTCTCCGCAGCTGACCGTGGCTTCCAGCGCTTCTTTAAAGCCGTTGAGCCGAAGTGGGATCTGAAAACGGACTGGCAGATTATCAGTGAAATCGCCACCCGTATGAGCTATCCGATGCACTACAACAACACCCAGGAAATCTGGGACGAGTTGCGTCATCTGTGCCCGGATTTCTATGGTGCCACTTACGAGAAAATGGGCGAACTGGGTTATATCCAGTGGCCTTGCCGCGACACCTCAGAAGCCGACCAGGGTACGTCTTATCTCTTCAAAGAGAAGTTCGACACCCCGAACGGCCTGGCGCAGTTCTTCACCTGCGACTGGGTAGCGCCAATCGACAAACTCACTGAGGAGTACCCGATGGTACTGTCTACAGTGCGTGAAGTCGGCCACTACTCTTGCCGTTCGATGACCGGTAACTGTGCGGCGTTGGCCGCGCTGGCGGATGAACCGGGCTATGCCCAGATCAACACCGCCGACGCAGAACGCCTGGGCATCCAGGATGAAGAGCTGGTGTGGGTGAACTCGCGTAAAGGCCGGGTCATTACCCGTGCGGCAGTCAGCGATCGTCCAAACAAAGGCGCGATTTACATGACCTACCAGTGGTGGATTGGTGCATGTAATGAACTGGTAACCGAGAACTTAAGTCCGATTACCAAAACGCCGGAGTACAAGTACTGTGCTGTAAACGTTGAACGCATTGCCGATCAGCGCGCTGCCGAGCAGTATGTCATTGATGAGTACACCAAGCTGAAAGCCAGCCTGCGCGAAAGCGCGATGGGTTAAGCTTCCCCTGACGGCCTCCATTCGGAGGCCGTTTTTTTATGCACATAATCTCTCTATACTGTTCATTCCCTACACTAAATCTAAATATAAGATGAAACGACTTTTCGCCTTGATGGTGTTAATGACATGCTTTGTCCATGCCGAAGAGCCCGGTAGTCAGTTTTTGAAAGCCGCCGAGTCCGGAGACCGACGTGCACAATATTTCCTCGCTGATACCTGGTTTAGCTCAGGCGATTTGGGTAAAGCGGAATATTGGGCGCAAAAAGCCGCCGACAATGGTGATGCCGATGCTTACGCATTGCTGGCACAGATTAAGATTACCAATCCGGTCAGTCTGGATTACCCCCAGGCCAAAACGCTGGCGGAAAAAGCGACCCAGGCAGGCAGTAAAACCGGGGAAATTACGCTGGCGCGTATTCTGGTCAACACTCAGGCTGGACACACCGATTACCCCAAAGCCATTACCTTGCTGCAAAACGCCTCCGAGGACCTGGAAAACGACTCCGCCGTCGACGCGCAAATGCTGCTTGGGCTGATTTACGCCAACGGCGTGGGTATTCCCGCAGACGATGAGAAAGCGACGTGGTATTTCAAACGTAGCTCAGCCATCTCCCGCACCGGTTATTCCGAATACTGGGCCGGGATGATGTTCTTAAACGGTGAGCAGGGTTTTATCGTGAAGAATAAACAGAAGGCACTGCACTGGCTGAATCTGAGCTGTACGGAAGGATTCGATACCGGCTGCGAAGAGTTTGAAAAGTTAACCAACGGGTAGTCGTTGTAGGCCTGATAAGCGTAGCGCCATCAGGCAACCCGGAGCAGGTTGCCGGATGGCGGCGTTGCCTTATCTGGCCTACAAGGCGGTCTTATCAAACTTACCTAATACTTCGCGCTCATAGGCCAGCGCTTTTTTGCGGTCAAATTTGTGTTCCCACTTGGAGATAACCAGCACCGCCAGTGCGTTACCCACCACGTTCAGCGCGGTACGCGCCATGTCGAGGATACGGTCAACACCAGCAATAAACGCCAGGCCTTCCAGCGGGATCCCCACGCTGCCCAGCGTTGCCAGCAGCACCACGAATGATACGCCCGGCACGCCCGCAATCCCTTTCGAGGTCACCATCAACGTCAACACCAGCACGATTTCCTGCCACAGCGACAGGTCGATACCGTACAGCTGTGCAATAAAGATCGCAGCAATACTCTGGTACAGCGTTGAACCATCAAGGTTGAATGAGTAGCCGGTCGGCACCACAAAGCTGGTGATTGAAGCTGGCGCGCCATAGGCTTCCATCTTCTCGATAATACGCGGCAGTACGCTCTCGGAGCTGGCGGTAGAGTAAGCCAGAATCAACTCGTCTTTCAGAATGCGGATCAGGATCCAGATGCTCAAACCGCAGATACGCGCCACGATACCCAGCACCACCAGCGCGAAGAACAGGATGGCAAAGTGCACCAACAGCACCAGCTTCGCCAGCGGCCACAGAGAGGCAAAACCGAAGTTCGCGACGGTAACGGCAATCAGCGCGAAAACGCCGACTGGCGCATAGCGCATAACCATGTGGGTCACTTTAAACATGGTTTCGGAAATAGAACGGAACACGGTAACCAGCGGTTCGCGGTGAGTTGCCGGCAGGGAAGACAAGCCTAAACCGAACAGCACCGAGAAGAAGATAATCGGCAGCATATCGCCTTTTGCCATCGAGGCGACGATATTGGTCGGCACCAGTGACAAAATTGTCCCCATCAAACCATGCGCGTGGCTCTGTACTTCTGCAGTCGTGCTTTGATATTTCGAAATATCCACGGTCGCCAGTTGCGACATATCAATCCCGGAACCCGGCTGGAACACATTAGCCAGCGTGATCCCAAGGATAATCGCCACGGTGGTGATCACTTCGAAATAGAGAATAGTTTTGGCGCCAATGCGGCCCAGCTGTTTTGCATCACCGACTCCGGCAATACCGACAACCAGCGTAGAGATGACAATGGGCACAACGATCATTTTGATCAGATGGATAAAGATATCGCCCGCCGGTGACAGCAGGTTTACAACCAGCCATTCACGGCTGTCACTATGGTAATGCAGGTAACTCCCTAGCAGAATGCCCAGCACCATGGCGATTAGAATCTGCCATGCCAGGCTGACTTTCAAATTTTTCATAACAACGGACTTCCTCGATGGAGCGCTATTCCACATGCGGTGCGTGGGAATAGTACATACTGAAAGGGTATGAATTGTGTTGCGTTCGTTTATGGAGTTTTTTAACGCTTATTATCATTATCATCTGCATGGCATTCCGCGCAACCCTCTAAGAACAGGGCTTTTGGCTGATTTTATGCATAAAAATGCAATTTTATCGCGGTATTGATGAATAACTTTTTGTTATAAAAGAATTTTAATATGTTCAAAAATGAAGAAGTCATGGTGTGAGTTTTTTTCGCCCATTTGTTCGTTTGCCTGTTTTTTAAACAGGCCAAATGATACAAATCACAAAAAAAACAAATTTATTTTTGCCGATTCTGCAATAACTTCGCCATATTAATAGAGTCAACGAGCTGTGCCCGGTTCACCCTAGGCGAATTTAAATCCATAACCTTTTGCCACACTGAAATAGCCTGGGCGTAGTCTGCCTGCATAAACGCATCTGAGGCTAACAGCATCAGCGCGGTGACCTCTGCCGGGTCCAGCGCCAGAGCCTTATCAATCATCTCGCGAGTGGGCGGCGTCATATGTTGTCCGGCCTGGTAATACAATACCGTTGCCATCGCTGAATAGATCTCAGCATTTTCACCGCCGACACGCAGCGCCTGTTCGTAGGCCAGCAGCGCATTATGATACGCGTTTTGCCAAAGATAGTACTCCCCGAGTTGCGCCCATTTCACGCCGTCCTGGGGATTAGCGCGAATCTGCGATTGCAGCAAAAGCAACTGTTTTTCCTGAACATTTTCATCGGAGAAAGCATGTAAAGGGTCTGCCAGTCTCGTTTGCTCCTGACGAACCGCCTGCCATTTTGGCGTCAACAAGTAGCCTCCAATGCAGGCCACAACCATCAGCACCGCCGCAGCGGTCAGCCGCTTCACAGGCATTGGGCGTAACAGCGGTTCGGACTGGTTCATTGTTCACCTTCCTCCGTATGCTGACGTCTTCTCACTCGCCAGACCACCACACCTACCAGCAATAACAGCAGGCACGGCAACGCCCACAGCAGCAGCGTTTGCTCATTCAGCGGCGGATTATAACGAACGAAGTCACCGTAACGCTCGGTCATCCATGTCGTGATCTCGGCTTCGCTTTTCCCTTCCGCCACCATGCTATAAACCTGATGGCGCATACTGACCGCTACCGGCGCATTGGATTCCAGTAGGTTTTGGTTCTGACACTGCGGGCAGCGAAGCTGGCTGGCAATGGACAGCGCTTGTTCCTGCTGTTGCGGATTTTCAAAGCGCCAGGTATCCACAACCTGGGCATGTGTAGCGAAAGTGATGAAAAACAGGACGAGCGTTAAGAGTAAAAACTTTTTGCCGGATAAGGCGTTTACGCCGCCATCCGGCAACGTTGTAATTAATTTACGCATCGCGCTTTCTCCCTCGCCATGCGCTCAGCAGCGCGCCAAAGACCATTAATAGTCCCCCACCCCAAATCCAGCGCACGCCGGTCTGCACGTACAAACGCATGGCATAGCGGTCAGGTCCGGTTTTTTCACCCATTACCGCATACCAGTCATGCATCAGGTTCCAGCGGATCCCCGGCTCCATCATCTGTTGACGGCGCGCGGCATAGAAGCGCCTTTCAGGTTGCAGGCTGCCAATACGTTTCTCATTGTGCCACAGAGTGATCTGCGCTTTTTCACTGGTGTAGTTACCTTTGGCTTCCAGGTCGAGACGCTCAAAACGGAAAATGTAACCCGCCAGTTCAACCTGCTGCCCAGGGCTCAGGTTCAGGCTTATCTCCTGACGGCTACCGCTGGAAAAGACGATCCCCGCCGCAAACACCAGCACCCCGGCATGCGCCAGCAGTGCCGGAAGCTGGATGCGGAAAGACACGTTGCGGCTTCTTACCGTTGCCAGCACGATAACCAGCAGCATCAGCAGGCCAAAGGGCAGCGTAGCGCGGTTAAAGTACGGTGCGCCTACGGAGAGCCGTCCCCAGCCGAACAGCCCGTAAATCATCGGGTAGAGCGTGCCAATCAACACAATCAGCAGCACCGCATTAAAGAGCAGCAGCGCAACCAGAATCAGCATCTCGCGCGACCAGCCGCCAAAACGCGCATACTGCCGGACTTGCTGGCCCCGCCAGGCGTACAGCCCGAGCGACGCCAGACTCAACACGGTAAACAGCGCAAACAGTGGCGCGGCGCGGACGTTATCCAACGCGAAAGCATGCACCGAAACGAGAATGCCGGAACGTACAATCAGCGTCCCAAGCAGCGATAAAATCAGCGTGACGATCGCCAGTAGCAGCGACCAGTGGCGGAAGATTCCGCGCTGGCGCGTGATATACAGGCTATGCAGCAGCGCGCTGGCGGAAAGCCAGGGTAATAAGGAGGCATTTTCAACCGGGTCCCAGAACCACCAGCCGCCCCAGCCCAGCTCGCAATAGGCCCACCAAGAGCCGAGGATAATTCCCAGCGTCAGCGCGCACCAGCCGGGCAGCGCCCAGCGCCAGCACACCCAGGCGCTCTGCGCATTAAAGTCACCACGTAGCAGCGAGGCCAGCGCCACGCCTGCCGCCACCATCAAACCACCGTAACCCAGATACAGCAGAGGTGGATGGAGGATTAACCCGAGATGTTGCAGCATCGGGTTAAGGTCGCGCCCTTCAATGGCAGGCGGGAAGATGCGCACGAACGGATCGGACCATACCACCACAAACAGCAGCAGCAGGGCCGTTATCATTGAAAGGACGCTGAGCGTCAGCGGAAACAGCGCGTCGGTATCACGCCGATAGCGTAAAGCGAACAGCGCGCTCCAGCCGGAAAGAAACAGCACCCACAGCAGCAGCGATCCTTCATGACCACCCCACACCGCCGCCAGTTTTAATCCCCACGGCAGCAGGCTGTAGCTGTGCTGAGCAACGTAGACCACCGAAAAGTCGCTGGTCAAAAAGCAGAATACCAGAATGGCAAAAGCCAGCAGTAGCAGGGTAAATTGCGCCCACACGCCCACCGTTGCAAGGCGCATCACCCCTTGCCAGCGCTGGCGGACACCCACCAACACGGCAAGCGGGGTCAACACGTTGACCCCAAGGCTTAATAACAGCGCCAGAAAACCGGCTTCAGGAAGGAGAACGTCCAGATATCACCTTACGCAACGGTTAGCTGACCCGCATAGAGTATAAAAAAACGCAGCAGCAGTACGCCGGTCAGGCTAGCACCGCAGACTGCCAGCACGCCATGAAACGTCGAACTGCGGTTGGCCCAGGGTTTTAGCAGCATCGGTAGTATCAGCCCAAGCCCAGCCACGCCAAGCCAGAACCACCAGGTCCAGAATCCACCGCCCAGTGCCGCCGCCAGCGCGCGCATTTTGCCGTCATCACCCAGCGCCAGACCAACAAAGAACGCCGCCAGCAGGAAGATCTCCAGCCATACCACCGGGACTTCCATGCGATGCACAAAGTGCGCTTCGGTGCTGTGCGGGTTGCTACGATGGCGTAACGCCATGGCGATCAGCGCCACCGCGGCGCCGGAGGAGATCCCAGAGAACAGGAACAGCACCGGCAGGATCGGGTTATTCAGGAACGGGTAAGATTTCAGCGCCGACAGCAGAAAGCCGGTGTACGCCCCGAGCAGGACCGCCAGCACCAGCATTAACGTCTCAAGCGCACGATGGAACGGCGCAATCAGCGTCAATACTTTCTGCACGATACCTAACCGCGGCAGCCAGCGCTGTTGCAGGACAATCACTTCTTTTTCAAAGATTTTTGCCAGCCACAGCACTAACACCACCATGTACAACTGGAACAGCATGACCCCCATCGACATCACCGAAGTGAAGCTGTAGTGGAACATCAGTTTCCAGAAAGTCCATGGCCGCGTCAGGTGGAACACCAGAATCAACAGACCGAGGATAATCGCCCCCGGCCCTAACACCAGCGTAGTGCGCAGCAGCGTGCTGTCCGAACCGCCCGCCTCCGGATGGAAGCGACGCAGCAGAATCGCCAGCGTGACCAGTCCGGCAGAGATACCTATCAGGAACAGATAGATGGCAATGGGCCAGTCCCACACCAGTGATTCAAAATGAAATGCAGAAGCGGATGTCATTGGCTCACCTCCCCAAATTTAAAGGGAACGCGGTAGACCTTCGGTTTTGTACCCAACGCCAGCTTGTAACGGTAGGTCGTTTTCTGCTGCAACAAACGGGAGATATCGCTGTTGGGATCGTCCAGATTACCAAACGTCAGCGCCTTCGTCGGACATGACTCAACGCAGGCGGGCTGTTTGCCCGCTTTCAGGTTGGTTTTCCGGCAGAAATCGCATTTATCCGCCGTTTTGCTCACCGGATGGATAAAGCGCACGCGATAAGGACACGCGGCAATGCAGTACTGGCAGCCAACGCAAAGGTCCGGGTTCACATCCACAATGCCGCTGGCGGCATCGCGATACGATGCCCCCGTCGGGCAGACGTCAACGCAGGGAGCGTGGTCGCAGTGCTGGCACGAATGACGGAAGAAGCGATACTTCACATCAGGAAACGTTCCTTGCGGCTCACTGCGAATAATCGTCAGACGCGATACGCCTTCCGGCACGTTGTTGACTTCGCGACAAGCATCCATACAGGCCGTACAGCCGATGCATAATGACTCATCATGTACCATACCGTAACGCACGCCGTTGATGTTCAGCGTCTTCGCCACAACGCGCCCCGCCGTCCCGCTCACTGCCACCAGCGCGCCGACGCCGGTGATAAACTGGCGACGAGAGCAACTCATGGATGCTCCTTAAGCAACGGAATCGACGCCGGGTTAAAGTTCGGATTGTTACGCTGATCGCTGTGGCAATCGACGCAAATCTTGATCCGTCCTTTATCGCTCAGCGTTTGCATCGTGTCTTGCTTCGGATGCAGTGAGTGACAGCTGGCACACGCCACTTTGGTTACATGGACATCGTGCGGCCAGAACGCTTTTTGCAGCTGCTCAGGCAGGTGACAGGACATACAGACGCTGTTCTGCTGCTCCACGTTGTACATCGGCTCATTAAAGCGCATCACATCTTTCACCCCTTCACGGTGGTTCGGTGATGGCTGGCCGTGACAGTTAGTGCAGGTGACCGGCAGTTTGTTATTCGGGTTGATGACTTCCGCATGCTTACCATGCATGCCTTCGGTATCCGGCTTGTGACAGTCCAGACAGGCAGCATCCGGATTACGCTGTTGGGTAACCGTCCAGCGTTGATCCGACTCCTGCGGCGTTGGCGTGGCAGTGATTCCACTCAGGCTCCATAACAAGCCTGACGCCAGCACCCCAGCAGTTAATAACGAACGTAATACGCTCATATTCACTCCGTTGAGTTATCCGCCCCTTGCGGGGCGAAATGGGGTTATTGGCTTAACAGACCGTTTTTACGCGCCTGATCTTCCCACTGCGGAATCACCGTTTTGATGAAGTCCTGCTTCTCAGCATTGATTTGCTGCATGTTGAGACCAATCGCCGCCTGGGCTTTCTCTTTGGTCGAGATATCCGGCAACGGAATTTCATGCGTGATGCCTTTGGTCGCCAGCAGACGGACCAGTTTGGTACGCGCGTCGGCGGCTTTATCCATTGCGCTACCCAGCATCCGCAGACCTTCTTCCGGGGCGTGCATATGAATACCGTGTGAGGCGATAGACAGGTCCCAGCGCCATTGTGCGTGACGGATATCTTCCAGAATCGGCTTCATTTCCGCTTCAGTCGCGCCCGCATCCCATGCGGCTTTCGCTTCGAAGTGCGCACGAACCAGCTGATCTTCAACTTTGATTTTCAGGTCATGAATGGCCTGTTTACGCTCGGCGACCACTTTTTGCAGGGACGCTTTGTCCTGGGTGTGGCAGTTCGCGCAGGTCTGAGGGAAGTTATCGAACGGGTTACCAATCTTATGGTCGGTGTAGATCTTGCCTTCCGCGTTTTGCACTTTCGGCATGTGGCAGTCGATACAGGTCACGTTGTTCTTGCCGTGAATGCCCGCGCTCCAGGTTTCATACTCCGGGTGCTGCGCTTTCAGCATCGGCGTTTTAGACAGGGAGTTGGTCCAGTCAGAGAAAGCAATGTTGTCGTAGTATTTCTCCATGTTCTCGACTTTCATGCCGTCGTCCCACGGGAACTTAACGGCTTTGTTTTTACCGTCGAAGTAGTATTCCACGTGGCACTGGCCGCAGACCATGGATTGCTGGTCAAAGCGACCGGCTTTCTCAAACGGTTTACCGATGGCTTCCATCGCGCGTTCTGCATAAGGACGCGACAGGGTCAGTTCTGGCTTGCCTTTGGCGAAGTCTGGTGACGCGGTATTATGGCAATCCGCACAACCGAGGTTGTTAACAATTTCCGGACCGCCGCGCGCCCATTTACCGTGGAAGTAGCCATCTTCACCGTCTTTCTGGATAAGACGCGCTACGTCCGGGCTTTTACAGCTCCAGCAGGCCATCGGCAACGGACCATCTTCTGCCGTTTTTGGTGCGCCGGTACGTAAGGTTTCACGGACATCGGTCACGGCATACGCGTGTCCCCGCGGTTTGTTGTAATCGCGCGAGAATGGGTATCCCGCCCACAGGATCACCAGACGCGGATCTTCTGCCAGTGCATCTTCACGGGCTGATTGCTCAGACGTGGCTTTCCAGGAGAGATATTGATCGGGATGCTGAGGTGCGAAGGTTTCATTCTTCGCTTCAACGGTGACGGTTTTTGCAGGTACAGAAGTTTGTTCAGCGTGAACAGCAGAAATAAATAATAAAGGTAATAACAGGCTGAAGAAACGGCGTACGCGTGATTTTATCCTTGCCATAGGGGTCTCATCCAGATGACGCCATTATCTGCAATGGCGGTTCTTTTATTGTTTTCCACAACAGCAACCACACGAATACTGTCATGACATTGCTCCACCCTATTTGTAACAAGAAACCACACTGAAAATGTTGTCTTTAATCAATTGTAAGTGTATGTAAAATACCACTTTAGAGTTATTACACCCCTCTAATCTCTCACTCTTTTGTCTAATTCAGAGACAGATCACCTTTTCAACAATCCTTTAGATAACTGCATGTTATCGCGAGATTTAATCAATTTTTGCTAGTTCCCTTCAAAATTCAGTTTGTCGCTAATTTGCACAATTCGTTTATTGCGTGATCTGCCGCGCAAATACTAAACAAAACTCTCAAAGCCCCTACATTTAACGTTTATGAGACATATTATTAACATCCTACAAGGAGAACAAAAGCCATGAGCC
The DNA here is from genome assembly GCF_030332975.1 of Citrobacter sp. Cpo032. Classification (NCBI taxonomy): domain Bacteria; kingdom Pseudomonadati; phylum Pseudomonadota; class Gammaproteobacteria; order Enterobacterales; family Enterobacteriaceae; genus Citrobacter; species Citrobacter sp. Cpo032. The sequence continues at coordinate 78,808 of NZ_JAOWGU010000048.1, read as the reverse complement.
AAATACATAAACACGCTATTCCCGCAAACATTGCGGATCGTTGCCTGATAAATCCGGAGCAGTACGCAGAGAAATACCAGCAATCCGTTAACGAACCCGACACATTTTGGGGCGAGCAGGGAAAGATTCTTGATTGGATCAAGCCGTACAGCCAGGTGAAGAACACCTCCTTCGCACCAGGCAACGTGTCGATTAAATGGTACGAAGACGGCACCCTGAACCTGGCCGCAAACTGCCTTGACCGCCATCTGCAGGCAAACGGCGATCGTACCGCCATTATCTGGGAGGGCGATGACGCTACCCAAAGCAAAAACATTACCTATCGCGAGTTGCATCGCGATGTCTGCCGTTTCGCCAATACGCTACTGGATTTAGGCATTAAAAAAGGTGACGTGGTGGCCATTTATATGCCGATGGTGCCAGAGGCTGCGGTTGCCATGCTGGCCTGTGCCCGCATAGGGGCCGTGCATTCTGTCATCTTCGGTGGTTTCTCACCGGAAGCCGTCGCCGGACGTATCATCGACTCTAATTCACGCCTGGTGATCACCGCCGATGAAGGCGTACGCGCCGGACGCGCTATCCCGTTGAAAAAGAACGTCGATGATGCGCTGAAAAACCCGAACGTGAAGACCGTTGAACATGTGGTCGTCCTCAAACGTACCGGTGGTAAAACGGAGTGGCAGGAAGGCCGTGACCTGTGGTGGTCCGATCTTATCGAGAAAGCCAGCTCAGAACACCAACCGGAAGAGATGAACGCGGAAGATCCGCTGTTTATCCTGTATACCTCCGGTTCAACCGGCAAGCCGAAAGGCGTGCTGCACACTACCGGCGGGTATCTGGTCTACGCTGCAACCACCTTTAAGTACGTGTTTGATTACCATCAAGGCGATATCTATTGGTGCACCGCTGACGTGGGTTGGGTAACCGGACACAGCTACCTGCTGTACGGCCCGCTGGCCTGCGGCGCAACCACGCTGATGTTCGAAGGCGTACCAAACTGGCCAACGCCTGCGCGTATGTCACAGGTTGTGGACAAGCACCAGGTCAATATTCTGTATACCGCACCGACCGCCATTCGCGCACTGATGGCAGAAGGCGACAAAGCGATTGAAGGTACTGACCGTTCGTCGCTGCGTATCCTGGGTTCCGTTGGCGAGCCGATCAACCCGGAAGCGTGGGAGTGGTACTGGAAGAAGATCGGCAACGAAAAATGTCCGGTCGTCGATACCTGGTGGCAGACCGAAACCGGGGGATTCATGATCACCCCACTGCCGGGCGCTACCGAGCTGAAAGCCGGTTCCGCAACCCGTCCGTTCTTTGGCGTACAGCCTGCGATTGTCGATAACGAAGGTAATCCGCTGGAAGGCGCGACGGAAGGTAACCTGGTGATTACCGACTCGTGGCCAGGCCAGGCGAGAACGCTGTTTGGCGATCACGAACGCTTTGAGCAAACCTACTTCTCTACCTTCAAGAATATGTACTTCAGTGGCGACGGCGCGCGCCGTGACGAAGATGGCTATTACTGGATTACCGGACGTGTGGACGATGTGCTGAACGTCTCTGGCCACCGTCTGGGAACGGCTGAAATCGAATCGGCGCTGGTGTCGCATCCGAAGATTGCCGAAGCCGCGGTGGTGGGAATTCCGCATAATATTAAAGGCCAGGCGATCTACGCCTACGTCACGCTGAATCACGGTGAAGAGCCGTCACCTGAGTTGTACGCCGAGGTTCGCAACTGGGTGCGTAAAGAAATTGGTCCGTTGGCAACGCCAGACGTGCTGCACTGGACCGACTCACTGCCGAAAACCCGCTCCGGCAAAATCATGCGCCGCATCCTGCGCAAAATCGCGGCGGGCGATACCAGCAATCTGGGCGATACCTCGACCCTCGCCGATCCTGGCGTCGTGGAGAAACTGCTCGAAGAGAAGCAGGCCATCGCGATGCCATCATAACAAAGTCCTGAAAATGCCGGATGGCGACGCGAAAGCGTCTTATCCGGCCTACAAATCTGACCCTACCCTCTCTTCACCGGGAGGGAAATATAAAAAACCTCCCCCAAAGGATTTCGTGTTACAGGAAGGCGGCAAGCGAGCACATCCCCAAGAGCATAGTTCACTATGTAACTGGGGTGGGCGAGTGCGGCCAACGAACCTGTAGCACGAAAGACGCAGGGGGACCTCTGGAGAGCTCTGTGATGAATGACCAAATTTATCAGCGGATAGAAGACAGTGCGCGTTTCAGGGAGTTAGTAGAAAAACGGCAACGGTTTGCCACCATTCTGTCCATCATCATGCTGGCAGTTTATATCAGCTTTATATTATTGATTGCCTTTGCGCCGGGCTGGCTGGGTACTCCGCTACACGCGGGAACCAGCGTCACCCGCGGTATTCCGATTGGGGTCGGTGTGATCCTTATCTCCTTCATCCTGACCGGGATCTACATCTGGCGGGCAAACGGTGAATTCGATCGCCTGAACAATGCGGTTTTGCACGAGGTTAAAGCATCATGAAGAGAGTCCTGACGGCGCTTGCCGCCACGCTGCCCTTCGCCGCAAACGCGGCGGATGCTATTAGCGGTGCAGTCCAACGCCAGCCAACCAACTGGCAGGCGATTATTATGTTCCTGATTTTCGTCATCTTTACGCTCGGCATTACCTACTGGGCGTCAAAGCGCGTACGTTCGCGCAATGACTATTACACCGCTGGCGGTAACATCACCGGTTTCCAGAACGGGCTGGCGATTGCGGGCGACTATATGTCGGCGGCATCGTTCCTCGGGATTTCCGCGCTAGTCTTTACCTCCGGTTATGACGGGCTGATCTATTCACTCGGCTTCCTGGTCGGCTGGCCAATTATCCTGTTCCTGATTGCTGAGCGTTTGCGTAACCTGGGTCGTTACACCTTTGCAGACGTTGCGTCTTATCGTCTGAAACAAGGGCCAATCCGTATTCTGTCCGCCTGTGGTTCCCTGGTGGTGGTTGCGCTGTATCTGATCGCGCAGATGGTTGGCGCAGGTAAGCTGATTGAGCTGCTGTTTGGTCTGAACTATCACATCGCTGTCGTACTGGTTGGCGTGCTGATGATGATGTACGTTTTGTTTGGCGGCATGTTGGCGACCACCTGGGTACAGATCATCAAAGCCGTACTGTTGCTGTTCGGTGCCAGCTTTATGGCCTTTATGGTGATGAAACACGTCGGCTTTAGCTTCAATAATCTGTTCACCGAAGCGATGGCGGTACACCCGAAAGGTTCAGCCATTATGAGCCCGGGCGGGTTGGTAAAAGACCCAATCTCCGCACTGTCGTTAGGTCTCGGCCTGATGTTTGGTACGGCGGGCTTGCCGCACATCCTGATGCGCTTCTTCACGGTTAGCGATGCCCGTGAAGCACGTAAGAGCGTGTTCTACGCCACCGGTTTTATGGGTTATTTCTATATCCTGACCTTTATCATCGGCTTTGGCGCAATCATGCTGGTAGGTGCAAATCCGGCGTACAAAGATGCTGCGGGCGCGCTGATTGGCGGTAATAACATGGCGGCGGTTCACCTGGCGAATGCGGTGGGCGGTAACCTGTTCCTCGGCTTCATCTCAGCCGTGGCGTTTGCCACCATTCTGGCGGTGGTTGCCGGTCTGACGCTGGCGGGCGCATCGGCAGTGTCTCACGACCTGTACGCTAACGTGTTCCGCAAAGGCGCCACCGAACGTGAAGAGCTGCGGGTTTCGAAAATCACCGTGCTGGTGCTGGGCGTGATTGCCATCGTGCTCGGCGTGCTGTTCGAAAACCAGAACATCGCCTTCATGGTCGGCCTGGCGTTCGCCATCGCGGCGAGCTGTAACTTCCCCATCATTCTGCTCTCTATGTACTGGTCGAAACTGACCACGCGTGGCGCAATGTTGGGTGGCTGGTTAGGCCTGCTGACGGCAGTGGTGCTGATGATTCTTGGTCCAACGATTTGGGTCCAGATCCTCGGTCACGAAAAAGCCATTTTCCCGTATGAGTATCCGGCGCTGTTCTCCATCAGCGTAGCATTCCTCGGGATCTGGTTCTTCTCTGCCACCGACAACTCAGAAGAAGGCAACCGCGAACGCGAGCAGTTCCGTGCTCAGTTCATCCGTTCCCAGACCGGGTACGGCGTAGAACAAGGTCGCGCGCACTAACTTCCCTTCTCCTCCGGCTTTCGGGCCGGAGGATTACATCCTTTCTCAGAACATCAGCCTCGCCACCAGCGGTGCCACCAGCACCATTACCACGCCGGAAAGCATCATCACCAGGCTGGCAACGACCCCTTCCTGCTGACCGAGTTCATAAGAGCGTGCCGTGCCCGCACCGTGCGATGCTGCGCCAAATCCTGCGCCTTTCGCCATCCCTTCACGAATGGAAAGCCGTAAAAACAGCACATCGCCGACCGCCATACCAAATACGCCGGTCACCACCACGAACAATGCCACCAGGTCCGGCTGCCCGCCCAACGGTTCTGCCGCCGCCAGCGCAAACGGTGTGGTGACGGAGCGCACCGCCAGACTGCGTTGGATCTCATCAGGCAACATAAACAGGCGCGCCAGCCATACGGAACTGGTGACGGCCACCAGCGTTGCCGTTACCACGCCCGCCGTCAGCGACATCCAGTGACGCTTAATCACGGCAAGGTTGTCATACACCGGAACAGCAAACGCGATGGTCGCTGGGCCTAACAACCACAGCAACCAGTGCGATTCACCGATATAGTTTTGCCAGGAGATATGGCCGAAGACCAGCATCAGCACCAGCAGGGCCGGGGTGAGAACTAATGGCATTAGGGGTAATTTACGAAAACGGCGATACAGGCGCTTATTGGCAAAGTAGATACCCAGCGTAATCACCAGACACAACACGCTTAACTGGAAATTACTCACGGTTTAGCCTGCGCATTTCATAGCGATACACTTTATCCACCACCCACGCCGTTGCGCCGAGCACCATCAGCGTACTGATCGCAATCACGGCAAATATACGCCAGCCATCAACCAGCAACAGCGCCAGTGCCAGGCCGAAAATCTCTCGCCCGTGCTCGAGAAACTCACGTGTTGGTGTCTTCCAGCCATCGGCAAAGAGCAGCGGCGGGATGAACAGAACCAGGAACAGCTCAGGATCGAATTCCACATGCAAACCAAACGTCGGCCACGCCAGCAAGGCGCCGATGGCGATCTGCATAAGGGGTAAAGGAAGTTGGAAGGGCAATACGCGAGTAAATACCCCCGACAGCGAGACCACAAGGGTCATGATAAGTATGGTGAAAAAGATTTCCATGCGTTCCCTGTTTGCGATGTTTCTTATGATTGCTAATGAGAGGCGTCGTGCCTCAATTCTATCTAATTGAGAGTAACGCAAAAGACAACGAGTGTGTTCTGAAAATGAAAACGGGCGGCCAAAGCCACCCGTTTTTAGGATCGTCAGGAAATCAGAATCAGATAGCCCAACCGCCGGCGTAGAAGGCCACCAGCGCGATGGCGATCACCACGGTGCCGATGTTCAGTTTGCGCCATTCACCAGAAACGATGCGGCCAATTACCAGGGTCGCAAAGCCAATCATGATGCCGGTAACGATGTTACAGGTCAGCACGATAAATACGGCCGTAACCAGTCCTGCCATTGCGTCGACAAAGTCAGCGAAATCGATTTTCGCGACGTTGCTCAGCATCAACAGACCCACATACATCAGCGCAGGTGCCGTTGCGTACACAGGAACAAGATAAGAGAGCGGAGAGAGGAACAGGATCAGCAGGAACAGTACGCCAACGGTGATCGCTGTCAGGCCAGTTTTACCGCCTGCCGCCGTACCCGCTGCGGATTCAATGTAAACCGCCGCCGGAGCTGCACCCACCAGACCAGAGAACACGCTGCTCAGGGAGTCAGTGGTCAGCGCTTTGCCACCGTCGATAATCTGTCCGTCTTTATCCAGCAGATTCGCCTGTCCGGCTACCGCGCGGATGGTTCCGGTTGCATCGAAGACAGCGGTCATGACCAGCGCCAGCACGCTCGGCAGGACAATCGGGTTCAGTGCACCCATGATATCCAGGCTGCCGATCAGCGAGTTGCCGTTTTCATCACTCAGAGACGGCATGGCAAAAATGCCGGAGAAATGCACGGCCGGGTCGAAAATCAGACCAACCACGGAAATACCGATAATGGTCAGCAGAATGCCACCCGGTACTTTCAGTTTTTCGAGTCCAATAATCACCGCCAGACCAATTAACGACATAATGACCGGGAAGGTATCGAAGTCACCCAGCGCAACCGGCAGGCCGTCCAGCGGGTTCTTAATTACCAGACCGACACCGTTTGCCGCAATCAGCAGCAGGAACAGGCCGATACCAATCCCCGTACCATGCGCAACGCCCTGCGGCAGATTGCGCAGGATCCAGCTACGGATACCGGTCGCGGAAATGATGGTAAACAGGACACCCATCAGGAACACCGCACCCAGCGCAACGGGCACGCTAATATGTTGGCCCAGCACCAGGCTGAATGCGGTAAATGCGGTCAGAGAAATGGCGCAACCAATTGCCAGCGGCAGGTTTGCCCACAGGCCCATCACAATAGAACCGACGCCCGCGACCAGACAGGTCGCCACAAATACAGCAGCAGGTGGGAACCCGGCTTTACCCAGCATCCCCGGAACCACGATAACGGAGTAGACCATGGCCAGGAAGGTCGTTAATCCGGCAACGACTTCCTGACGAACGGTACTGCCGCGGAGCGAAATTTTAAACCAGGCGTCGAGTGAACCGCCGGTACGCGCTGAAGGCGTAGACATAGAAAACATCCCCTGAGAGTTTATTTTTTCGTCATTATGCGTGCTGGACAATCCACTGCCTGCTAAACGTTTTCTCCATGTGCCAGGTTTGCGTCAATAGGGGTGTCGCAAAAAAGCAAACGTTTAGCTCCGCGCATAAAAAACGGGTGGTAAAAAAAAGCAAACGATTATCCAGCGATCATACGCTGGTTTTCAACTGAACTTTGCCGCTTTTTACTCATTTCTTCTTATAACGCGCAAGAAATAACCAGTCGATGCGCAAACGTTATCGTCAATGCGCAATTTGGCAACAAATTTCGCGGAGTTATTACAACATCGGCGTGTTTATTTCGCGCAACTCGCGCAAGAAAACAGGTGAAGATGCGTAAAATTTTTTGGCTAAAAAATCACCATTTCACTGGCAAATGGAGGGAGGTGGCTTACACTTACACTATCAACACAGGCCGGAACCTCCCCTAATGTGCTCGACTGAGGGGTGTTGATGTCGGGGGAAACCCTCCCGTGAACCAGCGGGATAGAGTGAAAGACAAAGACCGGAACCAAACTAAAGCGCCCTCTGTGGCGCTTTAGTTTTATATCCTTCATACGCGTCACATATTTTAAACCAATTAATCATCTTCCAGCAGGCGCGCTCCGGTCCCCTGCTCGCCAAGCTGATCGCCAGGGTTACGCAACGGGCAATCGCTACGTGACAAGCATCCGCAACCAATACACCCATCCAGCTCATCGCGTAGCGCCACCAAAGTATGGATGCGTCGGTCCAGTTCTTCACGCCATTGCGAAGAGAGCTGCTTCCACTCTTTGGCACTAAGCGAATGCCCCTCAGGTAATACCCCTAACGCGTCACCGATCGTGGCCAGCGGGATCCCGATGCGTTGAGCAATCTTGATTATCGCGACGTAACGCAACACATCACGTTTGTATCGGCGCTGATTGCCGCTGTTGCGCATGCTACTGATTAACCCTTTGCTTTCATAGAAATGCAGGGTCGATACCGCCACGCCGCTACGTTTGGCGACTTCACCTGGTGTGAGCAGCGCTTTTATCCGGGGTAATTTCTTTTCCATAAATCGCTTTACCTCAAGTTAACTTGAGGAATTATACTCGCCCACAGACAAAACGACGAATCGAATACTGAGAAAGAGGCAGCCCTATGTCCCATCAGCAGATTATTCAGACCCTTATTGAATGGATTGATGAACATATCGATCAACCGCTGAACATTGAGGCGGTGGCGAAAAAATCAGGTTACTCGAAGTGGTATTTACAAAGAATGTTCCGCACGGTGACGCGCCAGACCTTGGGTGACTACATCCGCCAGCGTCGGCTTTTGCTGGCCGCCGTTGAACTGCGGACAACTGAGCGACCTATTTTTGATATCGCGATGGATCTTGGTTATGTGTCGCAACAAACCTTCTCGCGTGTGTTTCGCCGCGAATTTGATCGTACTCCCAGCGACTACCGCCATCGTCTGTAAGATTATTGCCCGCTCTGCGTCAGTATGGCGGGCGACCGTTGTATCCAGTGCATGAACTCCTGCGACGGCAGCGCCTTCGCAAAATACCAGCCCTGACAATACTGTACGCCGCGTTCAAGCAGCCATTCGATTTGCTCCTTCGTTTCCACCCCTTCCGCAATCGTCTTCAGGTGTAAGCTTTGTGCCATCTCAATAATATGTTCGGCAATCAAGTGACTGGTGCTGTTAGTGGACAACGTGCTAATAAACGATTTGTCGATCTTCAGGATATCGACATTCAGCGCTGACAAATTATGCAGATTGGAATATCCCGTGCCAAAATCATCAAATGCCACTTCATAACCCGCTTTGCGGAACGCCTGGATTACGGGGGTCATTTTATGTACATCTATGAACCCACGCTCGGTCACTTCGACTTTAATTTGCTGGGCCGCCACGGAGTACTCACGATTTTTGTCGTTAATCAGAGCAATCAATCGGGATGAATGAAAGTCAGAAGCGGAAAGGTTAATCGATATAGAAAGCTGAGGATGCGCCGAAAGAAAATACCCCAAATCGTTGAACACCTCTTCAACGACATAATCCGTGATCCGCTCAATCATTCCCTCTTTTTCAGCCAGCGGAATAAACTCCGTCGGGCTCATCACCTCACCTTTACAGCCCGGCCAGCGCAGCAGAGCTTCAGCACCAACACATTGCCCATTCTTAATATCAATAATCGGCTGGTAATGCAGGCAAAGCTGACGTTTTTTGATCGCGCGTTTTAGCAAACGCCGAGGGGATAAGTATTCCTGGCGCGTGCGCCACCACATTAGCAATATCAGGATGCTGCAGATAATCCCGAAGGGGATGGTTAATACCGCCTCGTGATAGAAAATCTGACTTACGCGGTTGTCTGAGGTCGACACAATAATCGCAATTGGACGTTTTTCTGAATGCACGATGGTGTAGAAGCGATCGTCTTGTTGAAAGGTCGAGGCTTCACCGCGTATGAGCGGCGCGAATTGCGCAATATTTGCCGCTTCGCTGGCAGAGAAAAACGTATCTGTTACTGTGTCATACACGCCCCAGGAGAGATCCGGATCATCTGACATGACTTCGCTGTAGGACAATGGATTGATGACTGCGACGTAGTTCCCGCGTTGCATGTACGTCATTCTGTAGCCAGCGAAAAAAGGGGTATCGCGGTAGTAATAGATGGCGATATCCGGCGTACGTTTATAGTCAGGTGTCGGCATAATATAAGTAACAGGCGACGCCATAGACGTAGAGCACAAAAAATGATCGCCCTGCGCATAAATTAGCTCACTGATATATAAACGACCGCGAATAATATTTAGCATACTTTTCTGATGTGCCGGGGTACACATCTTACCCTGATACAACTGGGCCATATCACGCGCCAAATCAGCTTGTAGGATCACCAATTCTGTTTTATTTAACACCAGTTGAGCAAAAGAGCGGAGTTGGCTATGGGTTTCGGTCATCGCCCGGATGTGCGCAAACCATATCGCCAGCACCACGGGGAACAATACCACCATGAATGTTCCCAGGAACTTCAGCATCTTGCGTCGCGCACTGTGATTCATGTCAGCCCTATTTCCCTGTTTCGTATATGCCAGAACCCATCAAGGCAGGATGCTATAAACACCGACTGATTAAGTTGCATGAATCTATCAGTATTAGCAACAGACTTCTCTATGTAAAAGTCTGATAATAGTTGATGATGATATTATTTTTCCGTAAGGCAAACTTAAAGTTATGCTTATTTCATAACGTTATTATCCCCACGGAGTAATTTTTTATGAGCATTATCCTGGCTGCATTTAAGAAATTCATTAAATTTTTTTAACGTTTAATTTAGGATAAATATAACAAGTAGATTAAATGTATGTTTAAAAGATGGTTATTTATTATCAACTCTTCATTAAACAAAACCACACATTTAGAGTGGTTATAAGCCTACAAAAATAACGGCCAATACTGGTGAACAAACGACCAGGTGTGATATAGTTCACAAAAATCATGTAACAGAAACAATGTTTCATTCATGTTATTGCCCGTCGATAGCCAGAGTATCACACCCTCGGTGAACACCCCCGCGCTGTCCTGGGCATCCAGACTTTCTGAGGACGTTTTTCATGGCGACAATAACAACTGGCGTGGTTCTTCTGCGGTGGCAACTACTCAGCGCGGTGCTGATGTTTTTAGCCAGTACGCTCAATATCCGTTTTCGTAAATCAGATTATATTGGCCTGGCCGTCATTAGCAGCGGTTTGGGGCTGGTTTTTGCCTGCTGGTTTGCGACTGGATTGCTCGGCATAACCCTGGTGGATATGTCCGCTATCTGGAAGAACATTGAAACCGTAATGGTTGACGTGATGAGCCACACACCGCTAGATTGGCCTATGGTGTTGAACTGATAACAAAATTGCATATGGCTACCCCAGTCTTGAGGTAGCCATTATTTTCAGCGTAGCGCAGTGGGATTAGAACGGAATATCGTCGTCGAAATCCATCGGCGGCTCATTAGACGGTGCTGCCGGCGCTGACTGTTGCGGGCGAGACTGTGCGCCGCCGCTGAACTGGTTGCCACCCTGCGGCTGCTGAGGTTGACCCCAACCGCCCTGCTGCTGACCGCCACCTGCCGGAGCACCACCACCCTGACGACCACCCAGCATTTGCATGGTGCCGCCAACGTTAACCACAACTTCTGTGGTGTACTTTTCTACGCCGGACTGATCGGTCCATTTGCGGGTACGCAGCTGACCTTCGATATAGACCTGAGAACCTTTACGCAGATATTCGCTGGCCACTTCCGCCAGTTTGCCGAACAACACAACACGGTGCCATTCAGTCTGCTCTTTCATTTCACCGGTCGCTTTATCACGCCAGGATTCGGAAGTAGCCAGCGTAATGTTGGCAACTGCGCCACCATTCGGCATATAGCGTACTTCCGGGTCCTGGCCCAGATTACCGACGAGAATCACCTTGTTTACGCCTCTGCTGGCCATGATCGTGTCTCCTGAAAAACGTTACTGAATAAGTGTAAGCGCGGGATTGTAGCATTTCCAATAGCGCTTTTACTACGTTGCGAAGTTGATTCCAGTAAACAACCCCAGCCAGACATTGTTGCACAGACGTCTGCGTTTTGCATTCCAATACTGTATATCCATTCAGGTCAGGTTGTGTCATAATTAACCGTTTGTGATCGCCGGTAGCACCATGCAGCCAGGCAAAAAAGCGTTTAATCCGGGAAAGATGAATGGATAAGATCGAAGTTCGGGGCGCCCGCACCCATAATCTCAAAAACATCAACCTCGTCATCCCGCGCGACAAGCTGATTGTCGTCACCGGGCTTTCGGGCTCAGGCAAATCTTCGCTCGCTTTCGACACCTTATATGCCGAAGGGCAGCGTCGTTACGTTGAATCCCTTTCCGCGTACGCGCGTCAATTTCTGTCGCTGATGGAAAAACCGGACGTCGACCACATTGAGGGGCTCTCTCCTGCCATCTCAATTGAACAAAAATCGACGTCCCATAACCCGCGATCCACGGTAGGTACAATTACCGAAATTCACGACTATCTGCGTCTGCTGTTTGCCCGCGTTGGCGAGCCGCGCTGTCCGGATCACGACGTCCCCCTGGCAGCGCAGACCGTAAGCCAGATGGTGGATAACGTCCTGTCGCAGCCGGAAGGTAAGCGTCTGATGCTGCTGGCGCCGGTGATCAAAGAGCGTAAAGGCGAGCACACCAAAACGCTGGAAAACCTGGCAGGCCAGGGCTATATCCGCGCCCGTATCGACGGTGAAGTCTGTGACCTTTCCGATCCGCCCAAGCTTGAGCTGCAAAAGAAACACACCATTGAAGTGGTGATTGACCGCTTTAAAGTCCGTGACGATCTCACCCAACGACTGGCGGAATCCTTTGAAACCGCGCTGGAACTGTCCGGCGGTACGGCGGTCGTTGCCGATATGGACGACCCGAAAGCGGAGGAGCTGCTGTTCTCCGCCAACTTCGCCTGCCCTATCTGCGGCTATAGCATGCGCGAACTGGAACCGCGGCTGTTCTCGTTTAACAACCCGGCGGGCGCGTGTCCAACCTGTGACGGTCTCGGCGTGCAGCAATATTTCGATCCTGATCGGGTGATCCAAAACCCGGAACTGTCGCTGGCCGGTGGTGCTATCCGCGGTTGGGATCGCCGTAACTTCTATTACTTCCAGATGCTTAAGTCTCTGGCGGAACACTATAAATTCGACGTTGAAGCCCCGTGGGCCAGCCTGAACCCTGCTGTGCATAAAGTGGTACTGTACGGTTCCGGTAAAGAGAATATCGAATTTAAATACATGAACGATCGCGGTGATACGTCCGTACGTCGCCATCCGTTCGAAGGCGTATTGCACAATATGGAGCGCCGCTATAAAGAGACGGAATCCAGCGCAGTACGTGAAGAATTAGCCAAGTTCATCAGTAACCGTCCTTGCGCCAGCTGTGAAGGGACGCGTTTACGCCGGGAAGCCCGTCACGTATTTGTTGAAAATACGCCGCTGCCTGCGATTTCTGACATGAGCATCGGTCATGCAATGGATTTCTTCAACAATCTGAAGCTCGCAGGTCAGCGGGCGAAGATTGCCGAGAAAATTCTTAAAGAGATTGGCGATCGTCTGAAGTTCCTGGTCAACGTCGGCCTCAACTACCTGACGCTATCGCGGTCGGCGGAAACACTCTCCGGCGGTGAGGCCCAGCGTATTCGCCTGGCAAGCCAGATCGGCGCGGGTCTGGTCGGTGTAATGTACGTACTGGATGAGCCGTCTATTGGCCTGCACCAGCGCGATAACGAACGTCTGCTGGGTACGCTTATCCACCTGCGTAATCTGGGTAATACCGTTATTGTGGTCGAGCACGATGAAGACGCGATTCGCGCCGCTGACCACGTTATCGATATCGGCCCGGGCGCGGGTGTTCACGGCGGTCAGGTCGTCGCCGAAGGGACGCTTGACGACATCATGGCAGTGCCTGAGTCGCTGACCGGCCAGTACATGAGCGGTAAACGCAAGATTGAAGTGCCTAAACAGCGCGTTGCGGCTGACCCAGAGAAAGTGCTGAAGCTCACCGGCGCACGCGGTAACAACCTGAAAGATGTCACCCTGACGCTGCCGGTAGGTTTATTTACCTGCATTACCGGTGTTTCCGGTTCGGGTAAATCGACACTGATTAACGACACACTGTTCCCGATTGCACAGACGGCGCTGAACGGTGCGACGCTGGCTGAACCTGCGCCGTATCGCGACGTTCAGGGCCTGGAGCATTTCGACAAAGTGATCGACATTGACCAAAGCCCGATTGGCCGTACGCCGCGCTCTAACCCGGCAACCTACACCGGCGTATTTACGCCAGTGCGCGAACTGTTTGCCGGTGTACCGGAGTCACGCGCACGCGGTTACACGCCGGGGCGTTTCAGCTTTAACGTCCGTGGCGGACGCTGTGAAGCCTGTCAGGGCGACGGCGTGATCAAAGTCGAAATGCACTTCCTGCCGGATATCTACGTGCCGTGCGATCAGTGCAAAGGCAAGCGCTATAACCGCGAAACGTTAGAAATTAAGTACAAAGGCAAGACTATCCACGAAGTGCTGGATATGACGATTGAAGAAGCACGTGAGTTCTTCGATGCCGTTCCGGCGCTGGCGCGTAAGCTGCAAACGCTGATGGACGTTGGCCTGACGTACATTCGACTGGGCCAGTCCGCTACCACGCTCTCGGGCGGTGAAGCACAGCGCGTGAAGCTGGCGCGCGAACTGTCCAAACGCGGTACCGGGCAAACGCTGTATATTCTCGATGAGCCGACCACCGGTCTGCATTTTGCGGATATTCAGCAACTGTTGGACGTGCTGCATCAACTCCGGGATCAGGGCAACACCATCGTAGTGATTGAGCACAATCTGGACGTGATTAAGACCGCAGACTGGATTGTCGATCTCGGTCCGGAAGGCGGCAGCGGCGGCGGCGAAATCCTTGTCTCCGGCACACCAGAAACGGTCGCTGAGTGTGAAGCCTCACACACGGCCCGCTTCCTCAAACCGCTGTTGTAATTACGCAACACTTGTCTGGCCTACAGAATATGCATAAAGCTTGTAGGCCGGATAAGGCGCATTCGGCAACCGTTGTGCCTGATGGCGCTGCGCTTATCAGGCCTACGAAACTACAGACCAGGTATAAAGCCTGTAGGCCGGATAAGGTGCTTGCGCCGCATCCGGCAACCGTTGTGCCTGATGGCGCTGCGCTTATCAGGCCTACGAAACTACAGACCAGGCATAAAGCCTGTAGGGCGGATAAAGCACTTGCGCCGCATCTGGCAACCGTTGTGCCTGATGGCGCTGCGCTTATCAGGCCTACGAAACTACAGAATACGCATAAAGCTTGTAGGCCGGATAAGGCGCTTGCGCCGCATCCGGCAACCGTTGTGCCTGATGGCGCTGCGCTTATCAGGCCTACGAAACTACAGACCGGGCATAAAGCCTGTAGGCCGGATAAGGCGCTTGCGCCGCATCCGGCAACCGTTGTGCCTGATGGCGCTGCGCTTATCAGCGCCTACGAAACTACAGAATATGCATAAAACCTGTAGGCCGGATAAGGCGCTTGCGCCGCATCCGGCGAAACGGATCAGGGCTGCGTCAGTATCCGGCGTTTATCTTCCGGCAACGTGTTCACAGCCTGCTGATAAGAGGCGTCGACCAGATAATAAATCTGTGAATCCGGCAGCGAGCCGTCCAGATACACCGTACTCCAGTGCGCCTTATTGAGATGCCTGCTTGGCCGAACATCGCTATGCTGCTGGCGCAACAGTTCTGCCAGTTCAGGGCTGGTTTTCAGAGACACCGCCGGGCGTTCTTCCACCTCTTTTACCATGGCAAAAAGCACATCTTCGACTTTGATTTGCGTGGCCTTCCAGTCACTGTGGACGCTCTGTTCTGCGCCCGTTTTTGCCATGCAGTATTGCAGCAACTCCGAATTCGTCATCTTTATTCCCCTTACCAGCATATTGCCTCATGAGAACATCTTTTATTCAGTGTGCAGCAAGTCCGCAAAAGGTAAAAGCCAGCAATGTAAATTTGTTTAAAAAAACAGCAATCCGCAGCCAGCGTCCTCAATATTCCGAGTTGACGATCACCTCTTCACCAAACGCACCGGCCTGTGGCAGCGGCTTATAAGTGGAGTTAGAGGCGCGCAAAATGCGAATACCGCGAATACCCACGTCGCGAGCGGCAGTGATGTCATTATCGGAGTCACCGTAGAACATGCGGATATTTTTATCCTGCAGCCACTGCGTTTTGGTGTTCTGACCCGGCTTGTCGCCGGCAAAAATGACCGGATTCATATTTCCAGCTGGGATGTGAAAGTTATCAGACAACGTTTTCGACACCGTTTCAGTCTTCGTCTGGCTACGCCCGGTCACGAAAAAGATGCTGTCACCGCGACGCACGTGCATATCAATCAGTTGGCGCGCGACTTCTTTTGGAATACTGAACTCGTCCCAGCCATTGTTCATTTTTTCCCAGAAGGCCGGATTCTTCAGGTAATCCTCACTGTCCGGAGAATACGTTTTTTTACCGCGCCAGAAGCCTGGGCTGGAAAAGAGGACAGTGTCATCGATATCAAACCCGACGGCCATCGGCGGACGTCCGGTCAGACTGTTTTCAATTTGTGCCACGGAGACCCAGTGAATGGGAGCCTGCTCAGCGAGCTTTGCAACGTTAGTGCCTGGATTGAGCTGAGAGGGAGAAGAAACGAGTGCCTGGGCTGGCTGATTTAGCGTGAACAATAAACAAACGGCACTCAGTGCCAACGTAAACTTGCGCATATTTTTCCCTAAGTAGTCAGTTAGTTATCATTTTTTTATTAACAACTGGTCAAAAAACTATCTGACCTTACCCCTTAGGGGGAGGGAAAGGAAGGATTTTCTCTGGTTTTGTCCTGGAAAAGGAGCACGATCACATTGGAAAACAGGCCTGATGGCGCGGCGCTTATCAGGCCTGCAAAGTCGGTTACATGACGGCGGCAAATGCCTTCGCCACGCGCTGCACGTTACCGTGATTCAACCCGGCCACGCACATGCGACCGCTGGCGATCAGGTATACACCGAACTCATCGCGCAGACGATCAACCTGGGCTGCGCTAAGCCCGGTATAGCTGAACATCCCGCGCTGTTGCAGCAGGTAGTCAAAGTTACGGCCTGGGATCTCCGTATTCAATACGTTAACCAACTCCTGGCGCATCGCCAGAATGCGGGTACGCATCTCTTCAACTTCCGCCAGCCAATTGGCTTTCAGCGCGTCATCACCCAGTACCGCGGCAACTACCTGCGCACCAAAGTTTGGCGGGCTGGAGTAGTTTCGACGCACCGTCGCTTTTAGCTGCCCCAGCACGCGGCTGGCGGTATCAGCGTCTTCACATACCACTGACAGTCCGCCGACACGCTCGCCGTACAAGGAGAAAATCTTCGAGAATGAGTTGCTGACAAGAGCGGGCAATCCGGCGCTGGCAATGGCGCGAATCGCATAGGCGTCGTCTTCCATTCCACCACCAAAGCCCTGGTAAGCAATATCCAGGAACGGGATCAGATCGCGTGCTTTCAGGATCTCAATAACGCTATCCCACTGCGTAGGCCTTAAATCCGCCCCTGTCGGGTTATGGCAGCACGGATGTAGCAGCACGATGCTGCGCGCCGGTAGGGTATTCAGCGTTGCCAGCAGGTCGTTGAAACGCACGCCGTTGGTCGTGTCGTCATACCATGGGTAAGTGCTTACTTCGAATCCGGCACCTTCAAAAATCGCGATATGGTTTTCCCAGGTCGGATCGCTGACCCACACGCCAGAATCAGGGAAATAACGTTTCAGGAAGTCTGCGCCAACCTTTAACGCACCGGAGCCGCCCAGCGTCTGAATGGTTGCGACGCGCTGCTGCTGGAGAACCGGATGTTCTGCGCCAAACAGCAGCGGCGCAATAGTATGGCGATACGTGTTCAGACCTTCCATCGGCAGATACAGCGAAGCGCCATGCGGTTTGGCATTGAGGCGGGCTTCCGCTTCCGCCACAGCTTTAAGCTGAGGAATAATGCCGTCTTCGTTGTAATACAGGCCGATACTGAGATTCACTTTGTCGCTACGTGAATCTTCTTTGAAGCGCTCCATGAGCGATAAAATCGGGTCGCCGGCGTAGGCGTCAACTTTTTGAAACACGTGTGGTTCTCCGGGTTTACAGGCAGGGGTTAAGAACACAATAAACCGGAAGTGGGAGAAGATCGAGAGGATGTTGAGAGGAATATTGCCGGAAGGCGGCGTAACCACCTGTCCGGCACATCATGCTGCTAATCGATATACTTCATCGCTACCCTTGAGGTCAGGCGCGTAATAAGTTCGTAAGCACTTACCTTCGTCATTTCAGCAATGCGTTCAACGGGCAGGCCCTCGCCCCACAGAATCACCGAATCGCCGGCTTTATCCTGCGCTTCAGGGCCTAAATCGACGCAAATCATATCCATCGCGACGCGACCGACGATCGGCACTTCACGGCCGTTGACCAGTACCGGCGTCCCCGAAGGCGCTGCGCGCGGATAACCATCGCCATAGCCCATCGCTACCACGCCCAGACGCGTGTCGCGCTCGCTCAGCCAGGTTCCTCCATAACCAACCGGCTCGCCCGCTTTGTGCTCACGCACCGCAATCAGACTTGAGGTCAGCGACATTACCGGCTGGCAGCCAAAATCAGCGCCGATGGAGTGATTTTCCAGTGGCGATACGCCATACAGAATCAGCCCCGGACGCGCCCAGTCGAAGTGAGACTGCGGCCACAGCAAAATACCACCCGACGCGGCAATCGAACGCTGCCCCGGTTTACCTTCACAAAAACTGTTGAAGATATCGAGCTGTTTTTCGGTCGCGCCACACTCAGGCTCATCCGCACGAGCAAAGTGGCTGACGATATTGACCGGCTGGCGCACGTTTTCACACTGTGTTAAGCGCTGATAAAACGCCTCGGCCTGCTCAGGGCGTACGCCCAGGCGATGCATACCGGTATCGAGCTTCATCCAGACGGTAACGGGTTCAGCCAGTTTAGCGGCTTCCAGAGCTTCGAGCTGCTCCTGGTTGTGGACGGCAGTATGCAGGCGCTGCGCGGAAATAGTCGGCAGATCGGAGGCATCAAAAAATCCCTCCAGCAGCAGGATGGGCTGCGTGATCCCTCCCGCTCGCAAGCGCAGGGCTTCTTCAAGACGAGCGACACCAAAAGCGTCCGCATCGGGGAGCGTTCGCGCGGTCTCTAACAGACCATGGCCGTAGGCGTTCGCTTTCACGACCGCAACCAGTTTGCTGGCTGGAGCCAGTTCACGCAGACGTTGCAGGTTGTGTCGCAGAGCGCGGCGGTTAATGACTACAGTTGCCGCTTGCATTTGTATTCCTTAATAAAAGAATTTCCTAAATCATTCGTGTTGCAGGACAAAAACGCTTTGGCGTTTTTGAACAGCGCCTGCGCTGGCCCCGAAGGGGCGAGGACGCAGTCCGAGTCACGCGACAAGCCAGAGAATCCCCGGGAGCTTAGTAAACTAAGTGACTGGGGTGAACGGGCGTAGTCAACGCATCTGCGGCATGAAGGATGACGGAAATTTATTCGTCGTCGTATTGTGGGCCCGCATAGTTATCGAAGCGCGACCACTGACCGTTAAACGTCAGGCGCACCGTACCGATCGGGCCGTTACGTTGCTTACCAATAATGATTTCTGCGATCCCTTTCAGGTCGCTGTTTTCGTGATAAACCTCATCACGATAGATAAACATGATTAAGTCGGCATCCTGCTCGATGGAGCCAGACTCACGCAGATCCGAGTTGACCGGACGCTTGTCGGCACGTTGTTCCAGAGAGCGGTTAAGCTGCGACAGCGCCACCACCGGTACATGCAGTTCTTTCGCTAACGCTTTCAGCGAGCGGGAAATTTCAGCAATTTCCAGCGTACGGTTGTCGGAAAGCGACGGCACGCGCATCAATTGCAGGTAGTCGATCATGATAAGTCCGATACCGCCATGTTCACGGGCGATACGACGGGCACGCGAACGCACTTCCGTTGGCGTCAGGCCGGAAGAGTCATCAATATAGATGTTTCGTTTCTCCAGCAAAATACCCATTGTTCCGGAAATTCGCGCCCAGTCCTCATCATCCAGTTGACCGGTACGGATTTTAGTTTGGTCTACGCGTGAGAGCGAGGCCAGGGAACGCATCATGATCTGTTCTGAGGGCATTTCAAGACTAAAGATAAGAACCGGCTTATCCTGCAACATCGCCGCATTTTCAACGAGGTTCATTGCAAATGTCGTTTTACCCATCGACGGACGCGCGGCGACAATAATTAAGTCTGACGGCTGCAAACCAGCAGTCTTTTTATTGAGGTCGTCATAACCGGTGTTCACCCCGGTGACGCCGTCGTGCGGTTGCTGGAACAGCTGCTCGATACGCGCGACGGTGGCGTCGAGCACATCCGTAATATTTTTCGGGCCTTCGTCTTTATTAGCGCGGCTTTCCGCGATTTTAAAGACACGGGATTCTGCAAGGTCCAACAGATCTTCACTGGAGCGTCCTTGCGGATCAAAACCGGCTTCCGCGATTTCGTTTGCAACTGAAATCATGTCACGAACAACGGCGCGTTCGCGGACGATATCCGCATAAGCGCTAATGTTCGCCGCACTTGGCGTGTTTTTAGACAACTCAGCCAGGTAAGCAAAACCGCCGACGCTGTCCAGTTGTCCCTGAACTTCCAGCGACTCTGCCAGCGTGATCAGATCGATGGGTTTTCCCATCTCCTGCAGGCGATGCATTTCTGTGAAGATATGCCGGTGCGGACGGGTATAAAAATCTTCCGCCACCACACGCTCGGCGACATCGTCCCAGCGTTCGTTATCCAGCATTAAACCGCCCAACACCGACTGTTCCGCTTCAATCGAGTGCGGCGGTACTTTCAGCCCGGCGACCTGGGGATCGCGCTCACGAGCATCAGTCTGTTGTTTGTTGAAGGGTTTATTTCCTGCCATAGTGAATGGAGTTACCGAGATAATGATTGGGTCGAAAGATTACCACATTTCTTTTGGAGGAAGCATGGCAACACGTATTGAATTTCACAAGCATGGTGGCCCTGATGTACTCAAGGCGGTGGAGTTTACGCCCGTAGACCCGGCGGAAAACGAAATCCAGGTCGAGAACAAAGCGATTGGGATCAACTATATCGACACCTACATCCGCAGTGGTCTTTATCCGCCGCCATCTCTGCCCAGCGGGCTGGGTACCGAAGCCGCCGGCGTAGTCAGCAAAGTTGGCAGCAAAGTAACACACATTAAAGCTGGCGATCGCGTGGTGTACGCCCAGTCTGCTCTTGGCGCCTACAGTTCAGTGCATAACGTTCCGGCCGATAAAGCCGCCATCCTGCCTAACGCTATCTCGTTTGAACAAGCTGCCGCCTCGTTTCTTAAAGGGCTAACCGTTTTTTATCTGTTACGTAAAACCTATGAAATTCAACCTGATGAGCCGTTTTTATTCCACGCAGCCGCAGGTGGCGTCGGTATGATTGCCTGCCAGTGGGCAAAAGCATTGGGTGCGAAGCTGATTGGTACCGTCGGCAGTGCGCAAAAAGCGCAAATTGCACTGCAGGCTGGTGCATGGCAGGTCATTAACTATCGTGAAGAGAGCATTGTTGAGCGAGTGAAAGAGGTAACTGGCGGTAAAAAAGTGCGGGTGGTGTATGACTCGGTGGGGAAAGATACCTGGGAAGCCTCGCTGGATTGTTTGCAGCGCCGGGGACTAATGGTCAGCTTTGGTAATGCTTCCGGGCCGGTTACTGGCGTGAACTTAGGCATTCTGAACCAGAAAGGTTCGCTCTACGTGACCCGCCCTTCTCTACAGGGTTACATCACCAACCACCGCGAATTAACCGAAGCCAGCAATGAGCTTTTCTCGCTGATTGCCAGCGGAGTGATCAAAGTGGATGTCGCGCCTGGTCAAACGTTCGCACTGCACGATGCACAGCGTGCTCATGAAGTACTGGAAAGCCGTGCCACTCAGGGATCGAGTTTGCTAATTCCTTAAGATGACGGGGAAAGAAAGAATTAGGGCTTCCCGCAGGAAGCCCTTTCTTTTTTTAGTTCGGCTGTATGTAGGGTACAGCTCGATGAATTCGTTAACCTGGCAATAGTGACAGATTTGATAATCAATTCCTATTTGGTTCTAAAGGCAATGTTGCAGGTTGTGACGTACCGCTCAATACCTTAGTAAAACCGGCGGTTATTGCGCTGATACTGTGGGACTTTTGGCGCTTTTATCGCCTTGATCACCCACACCACGGCAACAGCCAGTAGCAGCCAGGGCAACAGTTTAATCATCAAGGCAAATAGTCCGCCCAGAAACATCACGGCGGTGGCTACGACCAATGCGGCCAGAACGCCCAGCAAAGATACGCCGGTGACCATCAGCATGATAAAAAATCCAATCACAAAAAGTAGTTCCAGCATGGCTCTCTCCCGAAATGAAATTCTCTCCATTGCTTTACAAGAAACATGCCAAAAATAATGCTTTGATTTATAAAGAAAACGCCCCGCGACAAAGCGCAGGGCGTGGTGAAATTAACTAACTTTTGGTGAAAACTTAACCCTTGTCTGCCACCAGCTTCAGCGCGTGCTCCAGAACGTTAATATCTGCCCCGGCTTTATGTGCATTCTCGCTCAGGTAACGACGCCACTGGCGCGCACCGGGAATACCCTGAAACAGCCCCAACATATGGCGTGTCACATGTCCCAAATAGGTTCCCTTACTCAGTTCACGCTCAATATACGGGTACATGGCACGCACCACGGCGACTGGATCGGAATCTTTGGTGGTAGCTGCAAAAATCTCGCGGTCAACGGACGCCAGAATGCCTGGGTTTTGATACGCCTCACGCCCCACCATCACGCCATCCATATGTTGCAGATGAATTTTCGCTTCTTCCAACGATTTAATGCCGCCGTTGATCGACATCGTCAGATGCGGAAAATCGCGCTTTAACTGATAAACACGGTCATAATCCAGCGGTGGAATTTCGCGGTTTTCTTTCGGGCTTAACCCTGACAGCCAGGCCTTGCGGGCGTGAATGATAAACATCTCACATTCGCCTTTGCCAGATACCGTGTTGATGAAATCGCAGAGGAATTCGTAGCTGTCCTGGTCATCAATGCCGATACGAGTTTTCACCGTAACCGGAATCGACACCACGTCGCGCATCGCTTTGACGCAATCGGCGACCAGTTGCGCATTCCCCATCAGGCAGGCACCAAACATACCATTCTGTACGCGGTCGGAAGGACAACCCACGTTGAGGTTAATTTCGTCGTAGCCCCGCTGTTCAGCGAGCTTTGCGCACTGCGCCAGCGCCGCAGGATCGCTCCCGCCCAGTTGCAATGCGACCGGATGTTCTTCTTCGCTATACGCCAGATAATCGCCTTTACCATGAATGATTGCCCCAGTGGTTACCATCTCCGTATAGAGCAGCGTCTGGCTGGACAGTAAGCGCAAAAAGTAGCGGCAGTGTCTGTCCGTCCAGTCGAGCATCGGCGCGATAGAAAAACGATGAGCGGGAAAAGCGGTAGACTGAGATTCAGGCAGCATGGCGAATATTCAAGCATCCGGTTAAAAAAGGGGCGCTACTATAGCATAGACCGTTACGATAGTGAGCCACATCCTCGCGGCTCACTCCCCCTGACCCTAAACAAAAGCTATTTACGCCCCGGTTTTCCGTCGTGAGATCCAAAAAACTGTGGCGGATGGTCGACCCAGCGATCCTCACGTGTAGCGGCGTAGACCGGGTTAAGCGGATAATAAATGCGGTTGTATTTTTTGTTCGCCTCACCCACGACTAACAGGCGCACCTCTTCACTGGTGTTATTGATAAAGGTATGGCACACGCCTGTACCTGCCGGGAAACCGACGCTGTCGCCCGGTTCCAGCTTCCATAAATACCCGTTAATCCAGGCCTCAGGATAACCTTCCAGCACGTAGATAAATTCTTCTTCATCGCTTTCAGCGTGCGGGTACGACGTGCGCCGACCCGGCGGCAGGCGTTCATGATGAATACCGAGTCGTCCTAACCCCAACTTGCGGGCAAGCGGCGCACCAATAGCAAATAGCTCATCGCTGTCAGGATAAGTGGAGTCATCAGCCCCCTCAACCTCACGCCAGTGGCGAATACAATCGGGTCTTTTCATGGTTATTTTCCAGTATTGCGATGCGTCAGGTATAGCACACCACGGTGGATCTCGGCGTTTTAAGCAGAACATGTTAAAGTAAGGGATTAACCTTCCACGCAAATCGAGGCGCCAAATGGACAAAACCACTACGCAAGAGTTATTGGCTCAAGCTGAAAAACTCTGCGCGCAACGCAACGTGCGGCTTACGCCACAACGCCTCGAAGTACTGCGCCTGATGAGCCTGCAGGAAGGTGCGATCAGCGCCTATGACCTGCTCGACCTGTTGCGGGAAACTGAGCCACAGGCTAAACCACCTACCGTATATCGTGCGCTCGATTTTCTGCTGGAACAAGGTTTCGTGCACAAGGTGGAATCCACCAATAGCTATGTGCTTTGTCATCTGTTCGATCAGCCAACCCACAGTTCAGCAATGTTCATTTGCGACCGCTGTGGCGTGGTAAAAGAAGAGTGTGCGGAAGGCGTGGAAGACATCATGCATACACTAGCAGCAAAAATGGGCTTTGCACTGCGGCATAACGTTATTGAAGCCCACGGGCTGTGTCCGGCCTGTGTGGAAGTTGAATCTTGCCGCCATCCTGGCGAGTGCCAGCATGACCATACGATTCAGGTGAAGAAGAAAGTTGGGCGCTAGGTAAGCGGGAGAGCGTACATCCTTGTACTCTCAGGAGGGAAGGGTTAATTACCAGCGGTAATCATTACGTTTTTCCCAATCGTTAACTTCTTTCTCCGCCTGATCTTTCGCGTAACCGTAACGCTCCTGGACTTTACCGACCAGTTGGTCACGTTTACCTTCAATGACCGTCATATCATCATCGGTCAGTTTGCCCCATTGCTCTTTCACTTTACCTTTAAACTGCTTCCAGTTGCCGCCGACTTCGTCTTTATTCATCATCAAGTCCTCATCGTTAGGTTGTGAATAGCGAGAGTGCCATGCCCAGACACATGCTGTTTTTGCTGGACGTGAGAATAAGTGTAGTCAGTGATTCTGGGTTTTATTTACTATTCGGAATTTTTAACCATCCCGCTCAGGCAAACCAGGTTCCATTACGCCAGTGACGTCGCCAGATAAAGGCCAGTGAAAGCCCGCGCAACGCCAGGAAAACGGTTAACGCCAACCACAAGCCATGGTTTCCCAGCCACGGCAAAGTCAGCAGCGTTAATGCGAATCCTGTGGCAGCAACGGCCATACTGTTGCGCATTTCTGCCGCGCGCGTCGCGCCAATAAACATTCCGTCGAGCAGATAACACCAGACACCCACCAGCGGTAACACCACCTGCCAGAAAAGATAGCGATCGGCCAGCTGTTGGATCTGCGGCAGCGAGGTCAGCAGCGCAACAATCTGCTCGCCAAACAGGGCATAAACCAGCGAAAACAAAATAGCCACAATACCGGACTGTCGGCAGGCCGCCCGCCAGACGTCCTGCAACTGGCTACCATCTCGCGCCCCATAGGCCTGGCCCGAATGCGCTTCCACGGCATAGGCAAATCCATCCAGCGCGTAGGCGGTAAAGGTTAAAAGGGTCATCAGAACGGCATTAACCGCAATGATATCGCCTCCCAGACGCGCACCCAGCACCGTGATTGCGCCAAAACAGAGCTGCAGCAGTAGCGAGCGCAACATGATGTCACGGTTAAGCGCCAGCAAACGGCGGAAGTTGCCACGCCACGCCTGCTTCAGCATTGCCAGCGAAATTCCGCGCATATGCAGGACTTTGCGCACCATCATCAGGCCGATCAGCAAGGTGGCATATTCAGCAATCACCGTTGCCAGTGCCGCACCTTGCACGTTCATATGCAGGCCCATCACCAGCCATATATCGAGCACAATGTTGAGAATATTACCGACAATCAACAAGATAACCGGCGCACGCGCATACTGAACGCCAAGCAGCCAGCCGAGCAGCACCAGATTCGCCAGCGAGGCGGGTGCGCTTAACCAGCGAATTTCGAGGAAACGTCGGGCCTGCTCCAGTACCGCTTCACTTCCGCCAACAATGTGCAGAGCCAGATCGATAATCGGCGTACGAAAAAGTGCGATAAGCAACCCTGCTCCCAGCGCCAGCATGAGCGGCTGCACCAGTGCGCGCGCCAGCGCCTGCGGATTTTTCGCACCAAATGCCTGGGCGGTAAGACCGGTGGTGCTCATGCGCAAAAAAAGCAGCAGCATAAAAAGAAAACTGGTTGCCGTAGCACCAACCGCAACACCGCCAAGATAGACCGGACTATCCAGATGACCAATCACCGCGGTATCCACCAGTCCCAGCAAGGGAACGGTGATATTGGAAAAGATCATGGGTAAGGCGAGGTGCCAGAGTGCTTTATCAGAAGAGGTAAAGAAAGGCATACAGGAGGGCCTGAGAAGAAGTTAGACGTACTGGATAATGTGATGCAGGCCCGGCAAGCGCAGCGCTACCGGGCACGTTGCCGGATGGCGACGTCATCGTCTTATCCGGCCTACAGGGATTCAACAGAAAATTACAGCCATTCACCGTTACGGATGACGCCTACTGCCAGCCCTTCAATAGTGAAGTTTTGTTCGCGCAGGTCGACAACGATAGGTTTGAATTCGCTGTTTTCTGGCAGGAGTTCAACCTTGTTTCCCTGCTTTTTCAGTCGCTTAACCGTAACTTCGTCATCAATACGGGCAACAACAACCTGGCCGTTACGCACGTCCTGGGTTTTATGCACAGCGAGTAAATCACCGTCCATAATCCCGATATCTTTCATCGACATACCGCTAACGCGCAGAAGAAAATCGGCGTTCGGTTTGAACAGTGAAGGATCGACTTGATAGTGGCCTTCGATGTGCTGCTGCGCCAGAAGTGGCTCACCGGCTGCCACGCGCCCCACAAGCGGTAACCCTTCTTCTTCTTCCTGCAACAGTCGAATACCGCGCGATGCGCCGGATACAATTTCCAGCACACCTTTACGCGCCAGCGCTTTCAGGTGTTCTTCAGCTGCGTTTGGGGAACGGAACCCCAAACGCTGCGCGATCTCCGCACGCGTCGGTGGCATACCTGTCTGGCTGATGTGATCTCTAATGAGATCAAACACCTCTTGTTGCCTGGCCGTTAACGCTTTCATTCCGCCCCCTGGGTGTATATACAGTTATGCTGTGAGTATATACAGCTAAAGGCGATTTTGGAACCGCAAACTGCACAAAAAACAGGAGATTTATGCAGTTGTGGAAGCCTTATCGCAAATGCGACCACAACAGGATGCCCCAGGTGATTAGAGCGACAAAAATAGACAGCAATACCGCAGCCGACCCCATATCTTTCGCCCGACCGGAAAGTTCGTGGTACTCAGAACCAATACGATCAACCACCGCTTCAATCGCACTGTTGAGGATTTCAACGATCATCACCAGCATCACAGAACCAATCAACAACACGCGGGTAATTGCATCAACATCCAGCCAGCAGGCGATGGCGACGCCCAGCAGGACAGCAACACTTTCCTGACGGAATGCCGCCTCATTAATCCATGCGGCGCGAAAACCTTTCCAGGAATAACCTGCAGCTTTGATAATTCGGGTGAATCCAGTGGTATTATTGGCCATCAAAAAGAACCTTTTTACATTATTAGCGTCAATGTCATTGTAACGTTACCCCGTTTGTTCAGGGTGTGGCAAAGCAGCGCGAAGTATGACCGGATACCACAGAAATTCACTAAACTTTCTGATATCCTTGCAGCGCATTTGCATTATTAACCAGAGGCTTTACATCGTTTATGTCCGGCTGGCCACGAATTTACTACAAATTACTGAATTTACCATTAAGCGTCCTGGTAAAAAGCAAGTCTATTCCAGCAGAACCTGCTCCGGAATTGGGACTCGATACTTCGCGTCCCATTATGTACGTCCTACCGTACAATTCGAAAGCTGACTTGCTGACGCTGCGTGCCCAATGTCTGGTGCACGACCTCCCCGATCCCCTGGAACCACTAGAGATAGACGGAACGCTGTTACCGCGCTACGTGTTTATTCACGGCGGTCCGCGTGTATTCACCTATTACACGCCGAAAGAAGAGTCCATCAAGCTGTTCCACAACTATCTCGACTTGCATCGCAGCAATCCAGATCTGGATGTGCAGATGGTGCCAGTTTCGGTGATGTTTGGCCGTGCGCCAGGGCGTGAAAAAGGCGAGGTCAATCCGCCGTTACGTATGCTAAACGGCGTACAGAAATTCTTTGCGGTGTCCTGGTTGGGTCGCGACAGTTTTGTCCGCTTCTCCCCGTCGGTCTCTCTGCGCCGTATGGCGGATGAACACGGTACGGATAAGATCATCGCTCAGAAGCTGGCACGCGTGGCGCGTATGCACTTTGCTCGCCAGCGCCTGGCCGCTGTCGGCCCGCGCCTCCCTGCCCGCCAGGATCTGTTTAATAAGCT
Organism: Citrobacter sp. Cpo032; assembly: GCF_030332975.1. Classification (NCBI taxonomy): domain Bacteria; kingdom Pseudomonadati; phylum Pseudomonadota; class Gammaproteobacteria; order Enterobacterales; family Enterobacteriaceae; genus Citrobacter; species Citrobacter sp. Cpo032. The sequence continues at coordinate 50,874 of NZ_JAOWGU010000048.1, read as the reverse complement.
GTTAGCTTCAAAAGCGATCGCTCGTGCGGTAGAAGATGAAGCGCGCAGTAAAAAAATCTCCCACGAAAAAGCGCAGCAAAATGCCATTGCGCTGATGGAAGAGATTGCCGCCAACTTCTCCTACGAAATGATTCGTTTGACGGACCGTATTCTGGGCTTTACCTGGAACCGTCTGTATCAGGGGATTAACGTTCACAATGCTGAACGTGTACGCCAGTTGGCGCACGATGGGCATGAAATCGTGTACGTTCCGTGCCACCGCAGCCATATGGACTATATGCTGCTGTCGTACGTTCTGTACCACCAGGGTCTGGTGCCGCCGCACATCGCAGCCGGTATCAACCTGAACTTCTGGCCAGCGGGTCCGATTTTCCGCCGTCTGGGCGCGTTCTTTATTCGTCGTACCTTCAAGGGCAACAAGCTCTATTCTACCGTTTTCCGCGAATACCTGGGCGAGCTGTTCAGCCGCGGCTACTCGGTTGAGTACTTTGTCGAAGGGGGCCGTTCACGTACCGGTCGTCTGCTCGACCCGAAAACCGGCACGCTGTCGATGACTATTCAGGCGATGCTGCGCGGCGGTACACGTCCGATTACCCTCGTTCCTATTTACATCGGCTATGAGCACGTAATGGAAGTGGGCACCTACGCAAAAGAGCTGCGTGGCGCGACGAAAGAGAAAGAAAGCCTGCCGCAAATGCTGCGTGGCTTAAGCAAGCTGCGTAACCTGGGTCAGGGCTACGTCAACTTTGGTGAACCAATGCCATTGATGACTTACCTCAACCAGCATGTGCCGGAGTGGCGTGAATCTATCGACCCTATCGAGTCTATCCGCCCGGCCTGGCTGACGCCGACGGTGAATAACATTGCCGCCGATTTGATGGTGCGCATTAACAACGCAGGCGCGGCCAACGCCATGAACCTGTGCTGTACTGCTTTACTGGCCTCTCGCCAGCGCTCTCTGACCCGTGAACAGCTGACCGAACAACTCGACTGCTACCTGAGCCTGCTGCGCAACGTGCCGTATGCTGCGGATTCGACGGTGCCGGCACAGAGCGCCAGTGAACTGATCGACCACGCCTTGCAGATGAACAAGTTTGAGGTCGAGAAAGACACCATCGGTGACATCATTATTCTGCCGCGCGAGCAGGCGGTCTTGATGACTTACTACCGCAATAACATTGCGCATATGCTGGTTCTGCCTTCTTTGATGGCAGCCATTGTGACTCAGCATCGTCGTATTTCACGCGCCGCGTTGCAGCAGCATATTGATGCGCTGTACCCGATGTTAAAAGCGGAGCTGTTCTTACGCTGGGAGCGTGATGAGCTTGCCGGGGTGATTGACGAACTGGCCAGCGAAATGCAGCGCCAGGGACTCATCACCCTGACCGATGACGAACTGCATATCAATCCAGCCCGCTCCCGCACGCTACAGCTGCTGGCCGCAGGTGCTCGCGAGACGTTGCAGCGCTACGCCATTACCTTCTGGCTGCTGAGCGCGAACCCGTCCATCAACCGTGGCACGCTGGAGAAAGAAAGCCGCACCGTGGCGCAACGCCTCTCAGTGCTGCACGGCATTAACGCGCCGGAATTCTTCGATAAAGCCGTGTTCAGCTCTCTGGTGCTGACGCTGCGTGACGAGGGATTCATCAGCGATACCGGAGATGCCGAACCGGAAGAGACGATGAAGATCTATCAGATGCTGGCCGAACTGGTCACGTCAGATGTGCGTCTGACCATCGAGAGCGCCACTCAGGGCGAGTAAGCATAAAAAAACCGGTCGGAATGACCGGTTTTTTATTTTGCAGGCTAAGCCAAAATCAAAAATGCCAGTAGCTCATTGCCAGGCCTAAGAACAGCACCAGGCCGACGTAGTTATTGTTCATAAACGCTTTAAAGCAGGCATCACGTTCACGGTTAACGATCAGTTTCTGCTGATAGACAAACAGCGCGCCCGCCACCAACAGAGACCAGTAATAGCCCAGTCCCAACCCGTTTAACCAGCCCACCTGCGCCATCAGCACCAGCACGCCTACCTGCAAAATACCAATAATCAGCTTGTCGTTCTGACCGAACAGGATCGCGGTCGATTTAATGCCGATCTTCAGGTCATCATCCCGGTCAACCATGGCGTACTGCGTATCATAGGCCACCGCCCAGAGAATATTCGCAAGGAACATCAGCCAGCAACTCAGCGGTACGGATTCACTCACGGCGGCGAACGCCATCGGGATCGACCAGCCAAACGCCGCCCCCAGCACCACCTGCGGCAGATGCGTATAGCGCTTCATAAACGGGTAAACCCACGCTAATGCTAATGCCGCAACGGACAACAAAATGGTCATCGTGTTGAGGGTCAAAACCAGCAGGAAGGCCAGCAGCACCAGTACCACAAACAGCGTTCGGGCTTCTTTCTCGGTGACAGCCCCACTCGGCAGCGGTCGATTCGCGGTGCGTTTGACGTGCCCGTCAAATTTCCTGTCGGCATAATCATTCACCACGCATCCGGCGGCGCGCATTAACCAAACGCCAGCGACAAAAACCGCCAGAATCCACAGTTGCGGCATGCCTGGGGTCGCCACCCACAGAGCCCACAGCGTAGGCCAGAGCAGCAGTAAGGCGCCGATTGGCTTATCCGTACGCATCAAGCGGTGAAACGCCAGCAGCTTATTCTGCGTCAGACTCCACTCCATCTTTATTTTCCTCTCAGTACAACGGCGACGCAGGCAGAAAAAGCTCGGTAAGCATCAGTGGCTTACCGCTCAGCCGCAGGCGGGAACGACGCCCCCACAGCGCTGCATCGCGGCCAATCTCAATAAAATCTCGGGTCAATGTCGATGACGTAAACAGGTAGCGTCCGAGCGGGGTTTTCCCCAGGTTCTGTAAGGCCAGTTCAGGGCCGCACAAGGTTGATTCAGGCACCACGGTACGCCCAGCAAGCCAGGGTTCACCATCCGCGCATAACAGGATTTCGCGTAACCAATAGCGGGACTCTTTGGGCAGCAGAGTCAGTTCTTCAGCCACCTCATTTTGCCCAACGAACGCTTCGCGAATCAACGTGACGGTGACTTCTTTGCCCTGCTGCTCAAAACGTTTGGTCATGGAATCTTCCAGTAACAACCAGTCGAGCAGTTGGGCGTCCAGCGCCGGAATCGCATCAAAATAACGCAGCGCACGCAGTTGCGTTAACGCAGGGTGTGGCATGCCTTACTCTCCGATTTATAACCTAAAGGCATTGTATCGCAGAAAAGGCATTACGGGGTGAGCAAACACGATTAAGTGATCGGTAGGGCAACATAAGTGTAACAATTCGCACCGAAGGATAAAAAAAGGTGCGCCAGGAGACGCACCAGTTGTTGCAAAATCAACAATGTGGGGAGATGTTTACCCCTTGCCTTTTACACTGCTGATAAAGGTGGATCGGGCAGATTTGGATCCCAGACGTTCCGCTTCATCAAGCAGCTTCAGCGCTTTATCAACATCGCCTTTTGCAACTGCATCCTTAATCGCCTGATTAAAATAGCTTTCCGTGTCGTTCAGCATCGGCTCACTTTTCTTCACCGGCTGCGGCGCTGGAGCGGCAACGGCTGCTGCCGGAGCCGCATAAGTCACTGCAGGCGCAGCGGTATTGCCGACAGTGACAGGGCCAGGGCCGGAAGAACCGAACAGCGGCCCCACCAACACACTGGAGGACGAGCTGGTTTTGACTTTTAATTTCAACAGACCATCGGTGGTGTGGCGGGCGATCGGGTCCGGAATATCGGGAACAGCGTTACCGACGCCCTTGGCATAAGCTTTCGCCGGGTCGAGCAGGGTCGTGGTCTGCTGGAGATCTTTATCTGTGGTAAAGACCAGAACATACAGTTTTTGCTGGCCCAGCGCTGGCGTCAGACGCATTACGCCTTCCAGACGATCGGCACTCATCACGCCGGGCTCCTGGTAGGTGAAATAGCTGCTGGGGAAGAACGCAGATGGCGTCATGTTCTGATCAAGAATTAAGACGTTTGGCGCAAATACGCTGGTTTGTTTGTTCACTTCACTGGACAGCGTCAGGGTCAGTTCGCCAATGTTCGCCGGTACGCTATAGGCCGCGACCGGGCCAGTAATACCAGCAACATCCAAACGCTGGCCCGCGCTCGCAAGCTGCGTGGACTGAGTTTTGGATTGATCAACGGGCGTCCAGGTTAGCTGTTGCAACGCAGCTGTAGGAATAACAGGCGCCGCGGTAGTGTTCTGCGGAACAATATTCACATCGGCCAGGCTGATGCCAGGCGCGCTGGCAAATAACCCTGCAGATAAACAAAGGGCAACGAGACTTTTCTTCATTTTCATTGTTATCACCTCAGATAGCATGGGTTCAGCGGTGGCCAGGCAATAGCGCGCTAAACCGTAATCAAGAGGGGCTTACGCCCCTCTTTCGGTCTTTACGTCAGGTTAGTGCTGAATTACCACCAGATTTCCATCTGAGCACCGAAGGACCACTCATCGCTGTCGCCACGGCTGGTTGTGCTGATACCAGAGTTCGTTGCAGCTGCGTATTTAGATACGTTGTTACCATTTTTAACGTAGCCCCATTCTTCATCCCATTTGGCATAGGTTGCAAAGACGCGGATTGCCGGACGAGACCAGATGCTGTCGCCTGCCTGCCACTGTTGCGCCAGGGTGATTTTGTATTGGCTGTTGCGATCGCCAGTCTGTTGAGATTTGACGTTGTCGTAGCCGACTTCCATCAGGGTGCTCATGATTGGTGTCCATTTGTACATCGGACGAATACCCACGGTGTACCATTCAGTACCCAGGTCGTTATCCATGTCGATATTCTGATACATACCGACGTACATCAGGTCCCACTTGTCGCCCAGAGAGATAGCACCGTGGTCAAGTACGCGCACCAGGCTACCGTTGTTATTGATGTTGCTGTTTACATGATGGATAACGGGATCATTTGGTGTTGCCTGGGTATCGAAGGTTGAACCGTAAGTACCCTGCGAGCCACCTTTACCCTGCGTGGTCATCGCATCAGTTGCATACTGAACCACGAACTTGTTATAGCCCTTCAGCATGCTCTGAGTATGTTCTGCAGTGAACATCCAGCCATCTTTAGAAGCGCTATCCGCGTAGCTATAACCGTCAGTTTTATTCGCACGACCGTAGTCAACACCCAGTTCCAGCATGCCGTCCGGGTTAATGGCCATCTGCGCTAAACGCATGTCGAATACGTCGTTCGCAGTATCTTTGGATGTGTCGTAGATATTCTGGCTACTGAAGGTGTAAGAACCACCCGCTTCCTGAGAACGGGTTGCGGCCAGAGACAGTTTACCGAAGCCCAGATCGATGTTTTCAATACCGGCACCAGGACCTGAAATATCCCAGTAGTAGAAGTCGATCATGTGGACGTCATGACGCTGATAGAAACGTTTACCGGCCCAGATGGTGGAACCCGGCAGCCATTCAATCAGGTTTTTACCCTGCACGTTGGCTTCGCGGAAAGCAGGATCGGTCGCTTCCCAGTCATTTTGCTGTGCAACGGAGTAGGCAACGTTAGTGTCGAAGTAGAAGCTCTTATCGCCCTCTTTCCACACTTCCTGACCTAATTTAATTTCCGCATAGGTTTCACATTCGTTACCAAGACGGTATTTACTTTGTGCACCTGTTGCCTGGAAACATTGTTGTTCACCGCCGCTACCTGTCCAGCCAATGCCGGAACGAGCATAACCATGGAAATCCACAGCCATTGCCTGAACAGACATAATGCCTGCTGCTACAGCAACCGCCAGAGGGAGTTTGCGCAGAGTAATCATCGTTCTATCTCCTGAGATCATTGCTTTTCTTTGAACGCTTCACCTTGACGGATTTGCGTTTTTTTTAATGGGACACCTTAAACGCCCGGCTCTTGGTGCAACCGACGACATGCAGTGCCATCCTCACGGAACAGATGGCAACGCTCTGGCGGCAGGCCGATAGCGAATGTGGCACCCTCTTCTACCAACACCACGTCGTTCTGGCGGTAAACCAGGTTTTGACGGATGGCGGGGATCTGGATATGAATTTGTGTTTCGTGACCAAGCTGCTCGACCACCTGCACTTCACCTTCGAGGGTGACATCGGCGATATCGCTGGGCAGCAGATGTTCCGGGCGGATACCTAAAGACATGTTGGCGCCAACCTGTACCGCATGGCTGTCTACCGGGAGCCAGACTTGCTGGCGGTTTGGTAATTCAACCTGCACCTGGTCAATCGCCGTTGCGGTAACTTTCACAGGCAGGAAGTTCATTTTTGGCGAACCGATAAAGCCCGCGACAAAGCGGTCAGCCGGGTAGTGATACAGTTCCAGAGGCTTACCAACCTGCGCGACGCGACCGGCATCCAGCACCACAATTTTGTCGGCCAGCGTCATCGCTTCGACCTGATCGTGGGTGACGTAAATCATCGTGCGGCCGAGACGTTTATGCAGGCGGGATATTTCAATACGCATCTGCACGCGCAGAGCAGCGTCGAGGTTCGACAGTGGTTCGTCCAGCAGGAATACGCGCGGTTCGGCGACCAGCGTACGGCCAATCGCCACACGCTGACGTTGTCCGCCGGAAAGCGCTTTCGGTTTACGCTCCAGCAGGTGCGCCAGTTGCAGAACTTCCGCAACCTGATTCACGCGCTGGTTCATCACCTCTTTTTTCGCCCCGGCCAGTTTGAGGCCGAACGACATGTTCTCCGCGACAGACAAATGGGGATACAACGCGTAGGACTGAAAGACCATGCCCACACCGCGTTCGGCGGGCGGAATGTCGTTCATCCGGGTCTCCCCGATAAACAGGTCACCACTGGTGATGGTTTCAAGTCCGGCGATCATACGCAGCAAGGTCGACTTACCGCAGCCTGACGGTCCGACAAACACCACGAATTCCCCTTCGTGAATGTCGAGATTGATATCTTTCGATACCACCACGTCACCCCAGGCTTTCGTTACATTTCGTAGCTGTACGCTCGCCATGCCCTTCTCCCTTCGTTACAACCTGTCATCGACAGCAACATTCATGATGGGCTGACTATGCGCGATCCCTTGACTGCGTGAATCCTCCACCCCCCGGCTTTTTTATGGGGGAGGAGGCGGGAGGATGAGAGAGCAGCGTCTGAGACCCGGGCCACCAGCCTCAGAGGAATTTCGTGATGCAGCCTGCAAAAATCGGTGGGTTTTTATGTGCGCCAGTACGCAATACTCACATTTATGTAACACAGATCACATAAAGAGCGGGTGGGGCGTAGGGGTAAGGAGGATGGAAAGAGGTTGTCGTATAAAGAAACTAGTAACCGTTAAGCCACCTCTGCAAAATCACCAAACAGGATGGGAACTATGAAAATCAAAACTGGCGCACGCATCCTCGCATTGTCTGCATTAACGACGATGATGTTTTCCGCCTCGGCTCTCGCCAAGATTGAAGAAGGTAAGCTGGTTATCTGGATTAACGGCGACAAAGGCTATAACGGCCTCGCTGAAGTGGGCAAAAAATTCGAGAAAGACACCGGGATCAAAGTCACTATTGAGCACCCTGACAAACTGGAAGAGAAATTCCCGCAGGTTGCCGCGACTGGCGACGGTCCGGACATCATCTTCTGGGCACATGACCGTTTTGGCGGCTACGCTCAGTCTGGCCTGCTGGCTGAAATCACGCCTGACAAAGCGTTCCTGGACAAGCTCTATCCGTTCACCTGGGATGCCGTACGCTATAACGGCAAACTGATTGCCTACCCGATCGCCGTGGAAGCGCTGTCGCTGATTTACAACAAAGACCTCGTTCCAAATCCACCGAAAACCTGGGAAGAAATTCCTGCACTGGATAAAGAGCTGAAGGCGAAAGGTAAATCCGCGCTGATGTTCAACCTGCAAGAACCGTACTTCACCTGGCCGCTGATTGCCGCCGACGGCGGTTACGCGTTCAAGTTTGAAAACGGCAAGTACGACGTGAAAGATGTTGGCGTGGATAGCGCTGGCGCGAAAGCGGGTCTGACCTTCCTGGTTGATCTGATCAAGAACAAACACATGAACGCGGATACCGATTACTCCATCGCCGAAGCGGCCTTTAACAAAGGCGATACCGCGATGACCATCAACGGTCCGTGGGCGTGGTCCAACATCGATAAGAGCAAAATCAACTACGGCGTCACGCTACTGCCAACCTTCAAAGGCAAAGCGTCTAAACCGTTTGTTGGCGTTCTGAGCGCCGGTATCAACGCCGCCAGCCCGAACAAAGAACTGGCGAAAGAGTTCCTCGAAAACTACCTGCTGACCGATCAAGGTCTGGATGAAGTGAACAAGGACAAACCGCTGGGCGCCGTTGCGCTGAAATCCTTCCAGGATCAGTTAGCGAAAGACCCACGTATCGCCGCCACCATGGATAACGCCCAGAAAGGCGAAATCATGCCGAACATCCCACAGATGTCCGCATTCTGGTATGCCGTTCGTACCGCAGTGATCAACGCAGCCAGCGGCCGTCAGACCGTCGATGCCGCACTGAAGGACGCGCAGGGTCGTATCACCAAGTAATGCAGTTGTGAACGTGCCGGATGGCGGCATAAATGCCTTATCCGGCCTACAGGGTATGTAGGCCTGATAAGCGCAGCGCCATCAGGCACGCTGACCAACAGGTTTTCATTGTTGTTGAGGATTGAACCCCATGGATGTCATTAAAAAGAAACACTGGTGGCAAAGCGACACGCTGAAATGGTCAGTGATGGGTCTGCTTGGGCTGCTGGTCGGTTACCTTGTTGTTTTGATGTACGCTCAGGGGGAGTACCTGTTTGCCATCATGACGCTGATTTTAAGCTCTGCTGGCCTGTATATTTTCGCTAACCGTAAAGCCTATGCCTGGCGCTATGTTTACCCGGGCGTTGCCGGTATGGGGCTGTTTGTCCTGTTTCCGCTGGTTTGTACGATCGCCATTGCTTTTACCAACTACAGCAGTACCAACCAGCTGACATTTGAACGTGCTCAGGAAGTCCTGATGGATCGTTCGTACCAGGCTGGCAAAACCTACAACTTTGGCCTGTATCCGGCGGGTGATGAGTGGCAACTGGCCCTCACCGACGGTGAAACCGGCAAGAATTACCTTTCTGACGCCTTTAAATTTGGCGGCGAGCAGAAACTGCAACTGAAAGAAGCCGAGGCGCTACCGGCAGGCGAACGTGCAACGCTGCGTATCATCACGCAGAATCGCCAGGCGCTTACCCAATTGACCGCCATCCTGCCGGATGAAAGCAAAGTTACCATGAGTTCGCTGCGCCAGTTTTCCGGCACGCAGCCACTTTATACACTCACTGAAGACGGCACTCTCACCAACAGCCAGAGCGGCGTAAAATACCGCGCCAACAACGATATTGGTTATTATCAGGCGATTAACGCTGACGGTAGCTGGGGTAGCGAAAAACTCAGCCCGGGCTACACCGTTGCCATCGGCTGGGATAACTTCACCCGCGTGTTTACCGACGAAGGCATCCAGAAACCATTCTTCGCCATCTTCGTCTGGACGGTGGTCTTCTCGGTACTGACCGTTATTTTGACCGTTGCCGTGGGCATGGTGCTGGCCTGTCTCGTACAGTGGGAGTCTCTCAAAGGCAAAGCGATTTACCGCGTCCTGCTGATTCTTCCGTATGCCGTACCGTCGTTTATCTCGATTCTGATTTTCAAGGGCTTATTCAACCAGAGCTTTGGTGAAATCAACATGATGCTGAGCGCGCTGTTTGGCATCAAACCGGCCTGGTTCAGCGACCCAACCACCGCGCGTTCGATGATTATTATCGTCAACACCTGGCTCGGTTATCCATACATGATGATCCTGTGCATGGGTCTGCTGAAAGCGATTCCTGACGACCTATATGAAGCCTCGGCGATGGATGGCGCAGGTCCGTTCCAGAACTTCTTTAAGATTACGCTACCGCTGCTGATTAAGCCGCTGACGCCGCTGATGATCGCCAGCTTCGCCTTTAACTTTAACAACTTCGTGCTGATTCAGCTGTTGACCAACGGTGGTCCGGACCGTCTTGGTACCACCACACCAGCCGGTTATACCGACCTGCTCGTGAGCTACACCTACCGTATCGCCTTTGAAGGCGGCGGTGGTCAGGACTTCGGTCTGGCGGCGGCGATTGCCACGCTGATCTTCCTGCTGGTTGGTGCGCTGGCGATTGTGAACCTGAAAGCCACACGTATGAAGTTTGATTAAGGGAGATAACGACAATGGCTATGGTCCAACCGAAATCACAAAAGTTACGTTTATTCGCAACGCACTTAGGGCTGCTGATTTTTATCGCGGCGATCATGTTCCCGCTGCTGATGGTTATCGCTATCTCGCTGCGCGAAGGTAACTTTGCCACCGGCAGCCTGATCCCGGAAAACATCTCCTGGGAACACTGGAAACTGGCGCTGGGCTTTAGCGTTGAACACGCGGATGGCCGCGTGACGCCACCGCCGTTCCCGGTACTGTTATGGCTGTGGAACTCGGTGAAAGTGGCCAGCATTACCGCGATCGGTATCGTGACGCTTTCCACTACCTGTGCTTACGCCTTTGCTCGTATGCGTTTCCCGGGCAAAGCAACCCTGCTGAAAGGGATGCTGATTTTCCAGATGTTCCCGGCGGTGCTGTCTCTGGTCGCGTTGTATGCTTTGTTTGATCGCCTGGGCCAGTACATTCCGTTTATCGGCCTGAACACGCACGGCGGCGTGATCTTCGCCTACCTCGGCGGTATTGCGCTGCATGTATGGACGATAAAGGGCTATTTCGAAACTATCGATGGTTCACTGGAAGAAGCGGCCGCGCTGGATGGCGCTACGCCATGGCAGGCATTCCGCCTGGTGCTGCTGCCGCTTTCCGTTCCGATTCTGGCGGTCGTGTTTATTCTGTCTTTCATTGCCGCTATTACCGAAGTACCGGTCGCGTCACTGCTGCTGCGTGATGTGAACAGCTACACCCTTGCGGTAGGTATGCAGCAGTACCTCAATCCACAGAACTATTTGTGGGGCGACTTTGCCGCCGCGGCTGTACTTTCCGCTATTCCGATCACTCTGGTGTTCTTGCTGGCGCAGCGCTGGCTAGTCAACGGTCTGACCGCGGGTGGTGTGAAAGGTTAAGTTTTACCGAAGTACCTGCCCGGCAACGGGCAATGCCACTGCAACCCTCAACTTATGTTATCCCAACCTGTGACTGTTATTCGGCGCTCTACGGAGCGCCCTTTTTTTATGTTATTTTGCATCACTGTTACGATTATTTCCTTTCGTGCTCTCCATCACTGCAATTCTATTTCCTGTCTGAATATAGATAAATTAAACAGAATTAAGATCACAGAAAAGACAAAACGTAATTGCAATGTAAAAAATGATAATTGTCTTCCCTGCCTGTTAAATTCACCATCACGACACTGATCAAAAGAGCTGTATCCTCTAAGGCAGGTCTGAATGAACTCTCAATATAATTCCAGTTATATTTTTTCGATTACATTAGTGGCAACGTTAGGAGGGCTATTATTCGGCTACGACACTGCGGTCATATCCGGAACGGTAGAATCCCTGAATACTGTGTTTGTCGCGCCACAACATTTAAGTGAATCCGCCGCCAACTCGCTGTTGGGCTTTTGCGTCGCCAGTGCGTTGATAGGCTGCATCATCGGCGGTGCACTGGGCGGCTATTGCAGTAACCGGTTTGGCCGCCGGGACTCGCTGAAAATTGCGGCTCTGCTGTTCTTTATTTCCGGTATTGGTTCCGCCTGGCCGGAATTAGGCTTTACGACGATTAATCCTGATAATTCCGTACCTGTTTATTTGGCCGGATACGTTCCCGAATTTGTTATTTATCGTATCATTGGTGGTATTGGCGTAGGTTTAGCCTCAATGCTCTCACCAATGTATATTGCTGAACTGGCACCCGCACATATTCGTGGAAAACTGGTGTCATTTAACCAATTCGCCATTATTTTTGGTCAACTGTTGGTGTATTGCGTTAACTATTTTATCGCCCGTTCTGGCGACGCTAACTGGTTGAATACCGATGGCTGGCGCTATATGTTTGCGTCCGAAAGTATTCCCGCCCTGCTGTTTTTACTGCTGCTGTACACCGTGCCAGAAAGCCCGCGCTGGCTAATGGCGCGTGGCAGACACGAGCAGGCGGAAGGTATTCTGCGCAAAATTATGGGCAGCACCCTCGCCACCCAGGCCATGCAGGAGATCAATCAGTCTCTGGACCATGGTCGTAAAACCGGTGGTCGCCTGCTGATGTTTGGCGCAGGCGTTATCGTCATCGGCGTAATGCTGTCTATCTTCCAGCAATTCGTCGGTATTAACGTCGTGCTCTACTACGCCCCAGAGGTGTTTAAAACGCTGGGAGCCAGCACCGATGTGGCGCTGTTACAGACCATCATTGTTGGCGTGATCAACCTGAGCTTTACCGTGCTGGCGATTATGACGGTGGATAAATTTGGTCGCAAACCGCTGCAGATTATTGGCGCTCTGGGCATGGCCATCGGTATGTTCAGCCTCGGTACCGCGTTTTATACCCAGGCTTCCGGGCTGGTTGCACTGCTGTCGATGCTGTTTTACGTCGCCGCATTCGCCATGTCCTGGGGACCGGTTTGCTGGGTGCTGCTGGCAGAAATCTTCCCCAATGCGATTCGCGGCAAAGCGCTCGCCATTGCGGTGGCCGCACAATGGCTGGCGAACTATTTCGTCTCCTGGACCTTCCCGATGATGGACAAAAATTCGTGGCTGGTTTCCCATTTTCACAACGGTTTCTCCTACTGGATTTACGGTTGTATGGGTATTCTGGCGGCGCTGTTTATGTGGAAGTTTGTACCGGAAACCAAAGGCAAAACGCTGGAAGAACTTGAAGAACTGTGGGAACCCGCCGCAGAGAAAACCCAGCCTGCCTCTGCGCAGTAATCCTGACCTGCAACACGCCGCAGCCCGATTGCGGCGTGTTGTCTTTTACTCTCGCTTCAGCCGTTTTGAATTACACAGCCACAAGGTGATCACCAGCAGCAGGATCGCCGCGGAATAGATCAGCACATCCATCGGTGCTTTATGATCGACAATGATCAACCGCACAATCGCGGTGATCCCGATATAAACAAAATAGCGCAACGGAAAGTGAAACCCCGACTGAAAGTACTTCACAATCAGCGCGATAAATTCAAAATAGAGGAAGTAAACCACCAGCCCTTCCACCAGCTCATACTTGCTGGTTTGTTCCGGCGCGAACAGCACATCCGCCAGATGCAGCGTTTCTTTCCCGAGGAATACAACCAGGATCAGGCCCAGACTCAGCAGTCCCAGATTCAACACGGTCTGTAAGATGGTGGAGATAAACTCCACTCGCGGACGAGATAGCGACGTCATAACAGCACCTCTTACTCAGTGGCGAGGTTCATGTATAACGCAAAAATGTGACAGAGATCTACATTTTTTGTTTATGTTTTGTGCAAGAAAGGTCAGCGGGGAATGATGAATGTCACGACACATTTCACAGGATGAAGTATGCAGCTAAGACAATCCGCTGTCCGCAACGTGACCTGCGGTGAGAACGTGGTAATTTATGAACCCGCAAATCTCTACAATTGCACATTGGGTGACAACGTTTTTGTCGGGCCATTTGTTGAAATCCAGGGTAATACGCAAATTGGCGCAGACAGCAAAATTCAGTCGCACACCTTCATCTGCGAATATGTCACCCTGGGCGCCCGCTGTTTTATCGGTCATGGCGTGATGTTCGCCAACGATATGTTTCGCGAAGGAAAACCCAACGCCGACCGCAACAGTTGGGGAAGAATTTCGATTGGCAACGATGTCTCAATCGGCAGTGGAGCGACCATTCTGGCGGTCACCATCTGCGATGGCGCGGTCATCGGTGCGGGGAGCGTGGTGACCAAATCGATCACCGAGAAAGGCGTGTATGCAGGAAACCCGGCAAAATTATTGCGTCGCCTGTAACTTGCCTGCTGACGGCGTAAATGCCTTATCCGGCCTGCAGTACAGGCAGTTTGTAGGCCGGATAAGCGTAGCGCCATCCGGCTGGCAAACGGCTCGATTAACGGAAGTTTTCACTTCTGTCGCTGGTCATGTCGTACAAACCAAACTTACGTCCAAGCTGCTGGCCGCCATCTCGCGTTAGCGGCGTCCAGCCAATCGCCGCACGGCTGCGGGTCGGACCTGACGAGAACAGATCCAGCGGCACGGATACGTACACCCCTTTGGTAAAATCACCCTCTCCGTACTCATCCGGCGAGGCGTCGGTGATGGTCGCATAGCCGCCTACCACAACGCCGCTGTCAAAGCGCTTCGCCACTTCCAGCGTTCCGCCCTTATCTCCCGCCAGATACTGGCCCACGCTGGCTTTCACCAGTACATCCTGAGCGAATGACGGATTCCAGTACGCCGTCAAATGCCCGGTCTTCACGCTGTAGTCGGTGAATTTCATCATGTCCTGCGCGCTACGCCAGTCACGCTGTTTCACGTAGTTGGCATCAACACCAAACGCCCAGTTGCTGTCCAGCGGACGATACAGCACTTCTGCCCCCGCTCCGCCGTACATGGTTTCCAGATAACCAGCGTAAACCTGTCCGTAGAACCCGTTTCCGAGTGACTGGAAGTAGTTGGCCTGTAGGTTATTCACGTAGACATCGTTTTGCACATACTCGCGCACATGGGTACGCACTCGTGGCAAATGCGAATCCTGCGGCGGGTTGGTGTAGTTAAATTTGTCATAGTTATTGGCGAGGTTGGCGAACAAACTCCCGGTGGTCAGCAGGTGATCGGTAACCCACCAATCCGCCGTTCCCATCACGCCCAACTGATACATATAGAAGTTTTCCGGGCCGCCCACCGACTGGTTAAGCACCGGATCGATGTGGAAATCGAAGCGTGACTTATCGATATACCAGCCCTGCTCGGTCTTTTTCGGCACCACGGGCTCAACACGTTTTTGCGCCAGCTGGGTTTCATGGCCCAACGGTTCACCTTCCAGATGACGCTTGAGGCTGGAAACCTCCGTTTCGGTCGTCACCTGCGGCAAGTTAAGACGATTTTCCGTAATACGGATCGTGCGGATCCCGTCGGGAAGATCGTTCATCACGATCCGGTTGGCACGTTCGATCCCTTCGCGCGAATCACGGTATTTCACCTGTTCACCGGTCACATACAGCGTATCGCCCTGCACCTGAATTTTAGGATCGGCCAGTCCGGCGTTATATTTCAGCAGCGTTAGCTGATTCGCCACCACCGAATGTTGCAGGATGGCATCCTGCGGCTGTGGCTGATATTTCGGGCGGGCGTTGTCGTTATAGTTTGGCCGCAGATCGTTGAAGTTAGTCCGCAGCGTGACCCCAAACATAAAGGTGTTCCCGCGCTCATAGCTGAGGTTAACGTCGGCCCAATCGGTGACGCGATAAATAGCGCCGACGTTAAACTTGCTCTTCTGATCCAGCTTGCCCGCAAAATCCTGCTGGTAATTGTTTCCCTCATACTCCAGTTTCAGACGCAACGGCTGCCAGGGTGTCTGATACTCGACGCCGCCAAACAGTGATGCCGGGCCGTGGAACATCTGGCTGCCGTCAATAGAACCGGCCTGCTTGTAGCTGTTATCGCGATAGCAGAATTTATCGCTGTATGAGCAAAACGGATTGCTGACGTTACCGCTGGTCCCGAGATATCCCCAGCCCAGGCCAAGCGAGAAATCAAACGGCCCCCAGGCTTTATTCGCCACAATATACTCCGCATCGAACAGGCCAGTTCCGCCAATATCTCGCGCGCCAACCGCCACCTGCGGCATCCAGTAGCTCTCTTCCCACAGTCGTAGTTTGAGATCAAAAGCTTTATCCTTGTAAGTCTGATCGCCAGAAAACGACTCCACGCTACTGTATTTTTTGGTACGCACATCGGTGTAGCGCAGCGTGGTTTCCAGCCACGGGAAGAGCTGCACCGACGCAGAGTAGTAGCGGTACTGATCGTTATCGCGGTAATTGAGGCTCATTTCGCCCTCACGTGCCATGCGTGCGGTTGGGGTTTGCAGCAGCCCCACGCCGCCAAAATCGGACTGCGAAGGTCCAATGGGCGCGGGCCAGGTTTCACCGTGGCAGGCAACGCTTACGCCCAGCGCCAGTAAGCTGAGCAGGTAAGTTTTTCTCATTATTCGGGTATCCGCTGGGTCAGGGTGCGAAGAATGTCGGCATTAATTTCATCCGGGGTGCTGCTCCAGACAGCATCAGAGAGTCCGACATAAATGATGCTGCCGGGCATCGGCTCAACGTGACGTTTGTTCCAGTAAGCGACCGGTACTTTTTGCGTGCGCCCGTCAGGATAGATAACCCAGGCGAAGCTACGATCCGCGCCGCTGAGCCGACTTTGCCCATCGAGATAACTGGCAACATCACGCCCGGGCATAAACGGTTGTTTACCCGGATGGCTTAGCAGGCCAAACAGCGTGATATGCGTTGGCTGCGCTCCGACCCACAGCGTGTAATTGCCCTGCAACGGCGGGTTGCCTCGCTCGCTGACGCGCACAACATCCGGGTCAAGATTAATCATCTGCCTGCCGGTCACCTTCAGCGCCTGAATCCGCTGGCGTAATGTGTTGATAGCCTCGGCATCGTCACCGCTTTCTTCAGCACTCAGCGCTGCCAGACGAGCCAGTAATGTCTGCTGTTGGCGTTCTGCCGCCGCCGTTGCCCGCTCTTCGCTGATGACCGCTCCGGGCCACCAGCTATTGCTCAACCGCGGCTGTCCAACCAGGTCGAGCAGATGTTCGGCCCCGGTCAGCGTTTTTGGCTCTTCGCTGGCGGAGGTAAAGACCTTAACGCTGCCCGCAGCAAAAACAGACGCTGCGCTCAGGCCCAACAGCAGCGCCATAACGGCTCGTTTGATCATGATTTTGCCGCCTTAATCAGCGTGGTTTTCACCGGGAAGTAATGCGCGCCAAGATACTGTTCCGACTGGCGAATCTGCCCTTCACTGTCGATCCAGTAGCGGTTATGCCAGCGCGTTTGATCGGTAGTTATCTCTTCATCGAGGATCCGTACCGGGGTGTCATCGCTGCCGACCTTGATGGTGTCTGCGCCATCCCATTTGAAAACCGATCGCGCGGTGGCATAGCGTACCTGCTGATGTTCAGTCCAGCCCATTGTGCGGGTCCACGTTGCGCCATCGACTATCTGATTGGGTTTGATGAGTGGGTCTTCCGCCAGATTATTCACCTCAATTAGGTTGCCCCCGCCGAGATGCGTTTTCACAATGCGCCCATGCTGCGTGACGAGAATAGCCCGATCCTGAGTCACCCATTTCTGCTGTCCGTTTTCCGCAAACGCGAGTACCACAAACAGTTGGGGACCGCCGTTTAGCTGCATATACTGGCTGGCGTAGGGCATATTTTGGATTTCATCGTCCGTCATCTGTACGCCGGGAGTACCAAACACGCTATCCCACAGCGAATGCCCCAACTCTTCGGTGGTGGCTGAGCACGCCTGCAGTAACAGGCAAACCATTATGAGCGCTGGTCGCTTCACGACGTTTCTCCGCATTATTGCCGGGTGGCGCAACGCTTATCCGGCCTACAAATCCCACATACTTTTGGCAATTCAAAATAACCACACCGAAGTGTGGTTAGAATTAAACGTACCTTTATTACTGGGTACTGGTGGTTGTGGTGGTTGTGGTTCCGGTATTAGAACCATCGCCGCCACCGGTCGCCGCCAGGGCGACCCCCACTGCAGAACTTACGGTGCTCACGCTGGTTGCGGAGGAACTTCCTGCCGAAACCGACGCGGCAGCCGACCCTGCTGCCTCACCCACCTGAACGGGGGCGGCATAGACAGAAGTCGCCGCAAGCGCAGATATAGCCCACAGGCCATACAGAACTTTTTTCATCACAAATTCCCTTCATTGTATGAATGGAGATTTACCCAAAAGAATTTCGGGCGAGATCGAGTATACACAAGCCAAAGTGTGCAAATTACGCCACGCGGGAATTTAGGATAATTAGATAACGAAAGGAAAAATGATTAAAAAATACAACAAAAACAATTAAATCAATAAATTAAAATATAAAAATTAAAATGCAATATCCGGTAAATCCGAAAACATCAGAAATTGAATAACATTAATAAAATTATTTTAGGATTAAGCTCAATTAAAGTATGAAGTTAAAACGTAGATATCCTGGAGCATTCTTATAAAAAAGCCGATATTAATATCGGCTTTTTATTTCATTAATGCCGGATGCGGCTAAACGCCTTATCCGGCCTACAAGTGTGTGCTATCAGGCACGCCAGGACTTATAACGGTTAATCAAACCGTTGGTAGAACTGTCGTGGCTGCTCACTTCGGAACCATCTTTCAGCTCTGGCAGAATGCGGTTCGCCAGCTGTTTGCCCAGCTCAACGCCCCACTGGTCAAAGGTGAAGATGTTCAGGATAGCGCCCTGAGTGAAGATTTTGTGTTCGTACAGTGCAATCAGCGCACCCAGGCTGAACGGCGTGATTTCGCGCAGCAGAATGGAGTTCGTTGGGCGGTTACCTTCGAACACTTTGAACGGCACAACGTGGTCCAACGTTGCCGGATCTTTACCCTGGTCGCGGTATTCCTGCTCAACCACTTCACGAGATTTACCGAATGCCAGCGCTTCGGTTTGCGCGAAGAAGTTAGACAGCAGTTTCGGATGGTGATCCGACAGCGGGTTGTGGGTGATAGCCGGCGCGATGAAATCGCATGGAACCATTTTGGTGCCCTGGTGGATCAGCTGGTAGAACGCATGCTGGCCGTTAGTACCCGGCTCACCCCAGATGATTGGGCCAGTCTGGTAATCCACCGCATTGCCGTTACGGTCAACGTATTTACCGTTGGATTCCATGTTACCCTGCTGGAAGTAGGCCGCGAAACGGTGCATATACTGGTCATACGGCAGAATCGCTTCGGTTTCGGCACCGAAGAAGTTGTTGTACCAGATACCGATCAGCGCCAGCAGCACCGGCAGGTTTTTCTCAGCCGGAGTGGTGGAGAAGTGTTTGTCCATCGCATGCGCGCCGGAGAGCAGCTCAACAAAGTTGTCGAAGCCTACGGACAGGATGATGGACAGACCGATTGCAGACCACAGGGAGTAACGACCGCCAACCCAGTCCCAGAACTCGAACATATTGGCAGTATCAATACCAAACTCGCCAACCGCTTTACCGTTAGTGGAGAGCGCAGCGAAGTGTTTGGCAACGTGCTTGTTGTCGCCTGCGGTCGCCAGGAACCAATCACGCGCGCTGTGGGCGTTGGTCATGGTTTCCTGGGTGGTGAAGGTTTTGGAAGCGACCAGGAACAGCGTGGTTTCCGGGTTCACTTTCTTCAGCACTTCGGCAATGTGCGTACCATCGACGTTAGACACAAAGTGCATGTTCAGGTGATTTTTGTACGGACGCAGCGCTTCAGTCACCATGAACGGGCCGAGGTCAGAACCGCCGATACCGATGTTTACTACATCAGTGATGGCTTTACCGGTATAGCCTTTCCAGCTTCCGGAGATGATCGCTTCAGAGAAGGATTTCATCTTCTCCAGCACAGCATTCACTTCCGGCATGACATCTTTGCCGTCAACGATGATAGGCGTATTGCTACGGTTGCGTAGCGCCACGTGCAGCACGGCACGGTCTTCAGTGCGGTTGATTTTCTCACCGGAGAACATGGACTTGATGGCACCCGCCAAATCGGTTTCTTTCGCCAGATCCTGCAGTTTAGCCAGCGTCTCTTCAGTGATGCGGTTTTTGGAGAAATCCACCAGCATCAAATCGTCAAACGTCGCGGAAAACTTAGTGAAACGATCGCTATCTTTCGCGAAAAGATCCGCGATAGTAACGTCTTTCATTTCTTCAAAGTGTTTTTGTAGTGCCTGCCAGGCTGAGGTCTGCGTTGGATTGATGTTTTTCATTAGCAATACTCTTCTGATTTTGAGAATTGTGACTGAGATCGATTGTAACGCCAGTCACAGAAAAGTGTGATTGTTTTAATGCCATTGCCAGGGCATCCGCCAAACGTGGCTAAAAAGTATAGCGGTTATCAGCGTTGTTATTAGTACCGTTACTCAACGCAGTTGCAGCATGAAAAATCCGCATAATCCCAGCGTTGACAGTGCAAGCTACACATTTTATTTATAAATACGGTATTTGCATTTGCGCCTGCACCGGTTTCTGTTCTGCCTTATGTGCCATGGTCGCTCTATTCATTCCCTGACACGAGGTAGTTATGACTGATGTAGTTGTCTCCAAATTTGGCGGTACCAGCGTGGCGGATTTTGATGCCATGAATCGCAGCGCTGATGTAGTACTTTCTGATGCTAACGTCCGTGTAGTGGTACTTTCCGCTTCTGCGGGAATCACCAACCTGCTGGTCGCACTGGCTGAAGGGCTGGAGCCAACCGCGCGCTTCGAAAAACTCGATGCCATTCGTCAAATTCAGTTCAATATTCTGGAACGCCTGCGTTATCCAAACGTGATACGTGAAGAGATCGACCGTCTGCTGGAAAACATCACCACGCTGGCAGAAGCAGCGTCACTGGCGACCTCAACCGCGCTGACCGACGAACTGGTTAGCCACGGTGAACTGATGTCTACCCTGCTGTTCGTCGAGATCCTGCGTGAACGCAACGTGCAGGCGCAGTGGTTTGACGTACGTAAAGTGATGCGCACCAACGATCGTTTTGGCCGCGCAGAACCTGACGTCGCGGCGCTGGCCGAACTGGCAACGCTCCAGTTGGCCCCGCGTCTGAGCGAAGGTCTGGTGATTACTCAGGGCTTTATCGGCAGTGAAGGTAAAGGCCGCACCACCACGTTGGGGCGCGGCGGGAGCGATTATACGGCTGCCCTGCTGGCCGAAGCGCTGCACGCCACGCGCGTCGATATCTGGACCGATGTTCCTGGCATTTACACGACCGATCCCCGCGTTGTTCCGGCGGCGCAGCGTATTGATGAAATCGCCTTTGAAGAGGCCGCAGAAATGGCGACCTTTGGCGCGAAAGTGCTGCACCCGGCAACGTTGTTACCTGCCGTACGTAGCGATATCCCGGTGTTTGTTGGCTCCAGTAAGGATCCAAAAGCAGGCGGTACGCTGGTATGCAATAAAACCGCGAATCCACCGCTGTTCCGGGCGCTGGCACTGCGTCGTAAGCAAACGCTGCTGACGCTGCATAGCCTGAATATGCTGCACTCTCGCGGCTTTTTGGCGGAAGTGTTCGGCATTCTGGCACGCCACAATATTTCGGTCGATTTAATTACCACATCCGAAGTCAGCGTGGCGCTGACGCTGGATACCACCGGTTCGACCTCCACCGGCGATACACTGTTAACACAGTCTCTGCTGATGGAACTGTCTGCCCTGTGTCGGGTTGAAGTGGAAGAAGGCCTGGCGCTGGTGGCACTGATTGGCAACGACCTGTCCAAAGCCTGTGGCGTGGGTAAAGAGGTGTTCGGCGTACTGGAGCCATTCAACATCCGCATGATTTGCTACGGCGCGTCCAGCCATAACCTGTGCTTCCTGGTGCCCGGTACTGAAGCCGAACAGGTGGTACAGAAGCTGCACCATAATTTGTTTGAGTGAGTAGATGCCAACGCCCGATGGCTCTTGTCCCATCGGGCATTTTCACCGCATCACCGTTTCATATAACAATCTGTCCAACTCCCTGACATCGCCTTCCCGACTATCCGGTAACGTCGGCGGAATCTCTCCTCTTTCCAGCTCGGCGCGGATAAACGCATGCAACAGTGGACGACGCGGGCCGTATTCCGCTTCACCCGCACACTGCTTGCGCTCCAGCAGCTCATCAATTTCCTGACGCAATGGCGCATCCAGTTCACTTCCCGCCAGCAGATCGGCAAAACGCATCGGTGGCACGCCTTTCCCCTCCTCCACCCAACGCACCGCCAGCAGCGGGCGAATGACGTAAAAGTACTTTTTCAATCGCACGTCGTCACCTTGCAGATAGCCACGGAAGTTTTTCCGCGCCATCGAGTAGTAGTGCCAGCGGGCACGTAGCGGGGAAAACCATTTGGGCACCAACGCTTTCAGCGCCGACACGGTCACTTCATCCTGTTGATAGACCACTGGCGAATCCAGCCACTCAATAAGCGTAGGGTTTGCGCCTTTCAGTAATCCCAGCGCCTTGCGCCATTCCCAGCCGCAGACGTCCAGCTCATCATCTATCGGCAACTCGATAACATCTCGTGGCGCTTCAACCCGCAGATACCACTCAGGCGGATGAACATAGAGAAATCGCACGTCGTAGTCGCTGTCCGGCGAGGCAAATCCCCAGCCACGACTGCCGGATTCACAGGCATACAGCACCCTGACGCCATAGCGCTGCTCTACCTCTTTTAGCTGGCGCAATACCCTTTCGCGCATCGCGCCGTCCACTGTGTTGTAGCTCATTATTCTTATCCTTTTATGTTCACAAGGCCGTGCAGCACCTGGTCCAGGCCTCCGAACACCGAGATTTTATCGATACGTTCAGCGACTCTTTCAAGGGTTTCCAGCTCTTTTAAGCGCAGCGCCACCGGGTTGTTTTCCATCACTTTCGCGGTATTCAACAGCGATCGCGTCGCGGCAGTCTCTTCACGACGGCGGATCACGTTGGCCTGGGCGGATTTCTCAGCTTCAACCAGTTGGGACAGGATGGCCTTCATATCCCCCGGCAGGACAATATCTTTCACGCCGAGCGAAGCGACCTCTATACCAAACGGCGTCATTCGGGCTTTCACCTGTGCGCTCACCACCTCATCGATCACCTGCTTATCTTCCAGCAGCTCGTCCAGCGTGCGCGTTCCCACCGCTTCCCGCAGGGCAAACTGCAATTCGCGGTAAAGGTGATCCAGCGGTTTGGTTAGTTGGCCAAAAGCCAGCAACACATCTCCATAACGCCAGTTTGCGGCCAGATTTAAACGCAGGTTGACCTTATCCTTGGTCAGGATCTCTTGTCCACCGACCTCCAGTACCTGTAAACGAGTATCAACAACTTCGGCTTCAATCAGATGGTTTACCTTCCAGTATGCGGTCAACCCCGGCGGCAACAGCGTCTGGGTTTCGCCATCAATTTTCAGCACACCAACATGCCACGCAGGAACCTGTACCGTTAAGATAGCTTCACGACCTTTCACCGTACCGTTACGTCGTGGCTGTAGCACTGCATTCATCACCTCAACCGGTACCGAAACCTGACGCGTATCCATACGCACCAGCTTCAGTGCTTCCTCTGCGCGCCAATACAGACGGCGCGTTCCCGGTGGCAAAATTTCCTGCAAGACGCCGTTCACATACAGCGCACCCGCTTCGGTATCGGTTAAATCGGCCACCACACAGTACTGCTCCACCCATGCTGGCTGGAAGCGACGTAAATACTCCGCAAGCGCTTCCGGAATTTCGCTGCCATCGGTATTGATCACCAGAACATCCGGTGTGTTAAACCATGGCAAACGGTGTTCACCTGCATCCAGTACCTGATAGTAATCACCCTGTCGGGATAACAGGCCAAGCTGGCCTTTACGAATAGTGATTTTTTTCTTCATTTTTTATTCCTTATTGTGAGTCAGGTGCGGGTGCAGGGGCGAAGCGGCAGGGGAATTCCCTTTTGCCTGTCGCACGGCATCTTTACCGGCAGCCTGTTCTGGAGCGTGCTAACTGCGCATCGCTCCGTTTTATTTCTATGATTAACAACCAGTTTTCATTCGGAGGATGAAATTGGGAATCGAACCCACTGTGTGTCAGCGGCTGACGGAACACTCCCGGAAAACAGCCTGTGCCGTTCCTGACGTGCCGGCGGGGTTTAACCCCCTGCGTTTTCAGCGTGATTGACGTAAGAGTTATTGCCAGAAGCGTGCCAGAAATGAAAATCGTCAGAATTTATTTTTAATAAATTGATTTATATAAATTTAATTGTTGTCGCCAATATTGGCAGTTGTCTCACTCGGTTAATTTTTTTATCTTTTAATCTCTTAACTTATCTTTTTGGATAAACCATGAAAAAGCGGCGGGTTGTAATTGGCGTACTGGGTACGGTGCTGGACAAACGCGGTAAACGCGCCAATCGGTTTAAAAAGTGGCGCTCCACGGTTGGATTGTGCCAACAGCCTGATTTCCCTGTCGACAGACTGGAACTACTCCACCAGCCACGCGATGAAGGCATGGCGCAAAGGTTGATTGAAGACGTCGCGCTGCTCTCACCTGACACCGAAGTACGCCCGCATGCCGTGACTATTAACGACCCCTGGGATTTTGAAGAGGTCTACGCCGCCTTTCTCGACTTCGCCACCCACTACAGCTTTGATACAGAAAACGAAGAGTATCTGGTGCACATCACCACCGGGACGCACGTCGCGCAGATCTGCTGGTTTCTGCTAACGGAAGCCCGCTACCTGCCCGCCAGCCTGCTGCAAACCAGCCCGGCACCAGCCGGTTCATCGGATGAGGCCGTCGCCGCCGGCGTTTGCTCGATAATCGATCTCGATTTAAGCCGCTACGCCACGCTCACCAGTCGTTTTCAGCGCGAACAGCAGCAGTCAGTCTCTTTTCTGAAGGCAGGGATTGATACGCGCAACGCCACCTTCAATAAACTGATCGATCGAATTGAGCGTGTGGCTCTACGTTCGACCGACCCGATCCTGCTCACCGGCCCCACCGGCGCGGGTAAATCCTTTCTGGCGAAACGTATTTTTCAGCTACGCCAGTCGCGGCATCTGGTGGCGGGAAAACTGGTCGCCGTCAACTGCGCAACCCTGCGTGGCGACAACGCGATGTCAACGTTGTTCGGTCACGTGAAAGGGGCATTTACTGGCGCACTCACGGCGCGCGGCGGACTACTGCGAGAAGCGGATGGCGGCGTGCTGTTTCTCGATGAGATAGCCGAACTGGGGTTAGACGAACAGGCCATGCTGCTAAAAGCGATTGAAGAAAAAACCTTTTTCCCGTTTGGATCGGACAAAGAAGTACAGAGCGATTTTCAGCTGATTGCCGGAACCCATCGCGACATGCAGCAATGGGTCGCCGAGGGCCGTTTTCGCGAAGATCTCTACGCGCGTATCAATATGTGGAACTTCGCCCTGCCCGGTCTGGCGCAGCGGCGGGAAGATATCGCTCCGAACGTCGAGTATGAGCTACACCGTTTTTCCAGCAGTAAACAGATGCAGATCCGTTTCGACAAAGAGGCACGTGCTTGTTATCTGGCATTTGCCTGCTCCCCACAGGCGCAGTGGCGCGGCAATTTTCGCGAGCTAAGTTCATCCATCGCGCGAATGGCGACGCTTGCCGAACAGGGACGCATCACCTTATCCCTTGTCGAAGAAGAAATTGCGCTGTTAAAAGAGAGTTGGCAGATTGCCGCTTCGCAACCGGAACTGAACATAGACATTGACCTTTTCGATCGCCGCCAGTTAGAAACGGTACTGGAAGTGTGCCGCCGCAGCGCGTCGCTGTCGGAAGCCGGACGCGAACTGTTTGCCGTCTCACGGCAGAAAAAAGCCAATCCTAACGATGCAGACCGCTTGCGAAAATATCTCGCCCGCTTCGGGCTGAGCTGGGAAAGCGTTCGCAGCGATCAGATACAATAAACAATATCTAACATTACCCAATCTGAACTGTTACTGGTTTTCCTAACTTCACCAGCATCATGACCAGCGCATCAAGGGTAAATTTGTTGGTTTTCTGATTAACAACATCTGAAACACGGGGCCGGGAAATATTCAGTTTCACAGCAGCTTCCGCTTGTTTCAGATGGTTTTCATCAATCCATCCGGAAATTTCTTGCATCAACTGCTGCTTCAGGCGAATGAGTTGTTCGACCTCGCATTCAGCATCATGCTTTAAGCTCTTCGCTTCCGCTTCTGCAAACCCCAGTTCGGCAAAAATATTGACATCCGGAGAGGTTACATGGCGAACCTTATTATCAACGGTATTGTTCATTTCTGATTCCTGTCTTCTTGCAAAGCGGTTCGATATCTAACTTTAGCAATGTGTTTATCGTGCTCAGAAGTACGTTTCGTCTTTTTATTGAAACAATGCATTACATAGACCGCGTTAGCATAGCGAGCAATGTAGATGATTCGGTATGCGCAGATTCATACCTGAGCCTTACCTCCTCAACACCTCGACCTATCTCTGGCATCGGCTTCCAGTCAGCAGCTTCTAATCCAGCCTGTAAACGATGTAGCTGAAAACCAGCGGTTTTACGTATATCTTCAGGAAAGCTTCGTAAATCATCAAATGAACTGCCAATCCAGACAATGGGCTTTCCGCTTTATTGAAAGCATCACACATCCTTGTATAAAATTTTATACAAACAATAAAATGCGTAACCCACACGTTTTCCTGTCATTACGCTAAATCAGAATAGAAATTCCGTCACTTCAACAAGCTATATTTTGCGAGGCTCTTTCAGGATTAGTTTTATTCTGCACGAATTACCGTACACTGAGGATATCGGCTAACAGAGGGCACCCTTATGGCACTCCCCCGCATTACCCAAAAAGAGATGACCGAGCGCGAACAGCGTGAACTGAAAACGCTGCTCGACCGCGCGCGCATTGCGCATGGTCGCCTGCTGACCAACGCAGAGACCAACAGCATCAAGAAAGAGTACATCGATAAACTGATGGCCTTGCGCGAAGCAGAAGCTAAAAAAGCCCGCCAGTTGAAGAAAAAGCAGGCCTATAAACCGGATGCGGAAGCATCGTTTTCCTGGTCAGCAAATACGCCGACGCGCGGCAGACGTTAACGTCCCTTCTTCTTACGTCCCGGCGAAGTAAAACGCTTACCGTTTGCCGCCGGGCGCGATTTCTCTTTCTCCGCTGATTTTTCGATTTTCACCACCGGACGCTTAATGCCTGCGGTTTTTGGCTTCGCTTTCGCCTTCGGTTTGGCTTCTGAGGACGAGTTCTCAATCAGCTTGAACAGATCGATCAGTTCGTCATCTGTCAGGTCGCGCCATTCACCAAGCGGCAGACCAGATAAACCAACGTTCATGATACGCGTACGCTCAAGCTTGGTAACTTCATAGCCAAAGTGTTCGCACATACGACGGATCTGACGGTTAAGCCCCTGAATCAGCGTAATACGAAACACAAACGGCGCTTCTTTCTTCACCTTACATTTTTTGGTGACGGTACCGAGAATGGGCACACCGGCCCCCATACCACGGATAAAGTCATCAGTGACCGGCTTATCGACCGTCACCAGATATTCTTTTTCGTGATCGTTACCGGCACGCAGGATTTTATTCACCAGGTCGCCGTGGTTGGTCAGAAAGATAAGTCCCTGAGAATCTTTGTCCAGACGACCAATTGGAAACACGCGCTTGCTGTGATTCACGAAATCAACAATGTTGTCGCGTTCGCTGTCTTCGGTGGTGCTGACAATCCCTACCGGCTTATTCAGCGCGATAAAAACCAGATCTTCCGCTTCACGCGGCTCAATCAACCGACCATTTACTTTTACGACGTCGCCAGGCATCACCTGATCGCCGATGGTGGCGCGTTTACCATTCAGGAAGACATTCCCTTGTTCGATAAAGCGATCCGCCTCGCGGCGCGAGCAGATTCCGCTTTCACTGATGTATTTATTTAATCGGATGGATGAGTCGGGCAGCATAGTTTCTCCTTTGACAGCGAAATATACCCTACCTTGCGGACGATAAAAAATAATCGTGTTCGACTGTCCACGCGCTATTTGTGATCCGTCACACCTTTTGACACAAAAGTGTCAGCGATCCATCCCTGCAATTTTGTTGAGTGAAAACAAGCAGAATCAATACATTAGAGAGGCATGCACATCTGTGCCGACAACGCGCCATCACCACATCAAATGTGCAACACAATCGGTCATTTCAGGACGCTGAAATAAGTGAAAATAGCTTTGAGATGGAGAACAGATGGGGTTATATCAGATCAAGAAGGCAATTTCGTGATTTGCACAAATGTGCAGGAGTCAAAAAATGGCGACGGAAAACAGCGATGATATCCGCCTGATCGTAAAAATAGCGCAGCTGTATTACGAACAGGATATGACACAAGCGCAAATAGCCCGCGAGCTGGGTATTTATCGCACCACGATCAGCCGGTTACTAAAACGTGGACGCGAGCAGGGTATCGTCACCATCGCCATTAATTACGACTACAACGAAAATCTGTGGCTGGAACAGCAGCTAAAACAGAAATTTGGCCTGAAAGAGGCGGTCGTAGTCTCCTGCGATAGCGAGCAGGAAGATGAACAACTTAATATGATGGGCGTACATGGCGCACAGTTGCTGGAACGCTTACTGGAACCTGGGGACATTATCGGGTTCTCATGGGGCCGCGCGGTACGGGGACTGGTGGAAGGATTATCTCCTGCCAGCCAGTCGCGCCAGCTGATCTGTGTGCCGATTATCGGCGGACCATCCGGCAAGCTTGAAAGCCGCTACCACGTCAATACGCTGACCTACGGCGCTGCGGCAAAGCTCAAAGGGGAATCACACCTGGCAGATTTCCCGGCACTGCTGGAAAACCCGCTGATCCGTAACGGGATCATGCAGTCACGACATTTTAAATCGATTTCTGCGTACTGGGATAATCTGGACATCGCGCTGGTCGGGATTGGATCTCCGGCGATACGTGATGGCGCCAACTGGCACGCCTTTTACGGCAGTGAAGAGAGTGATGACCTGCATGCCCGCCAGGTCGCCGGAGACATTTGCTCGCGCTTTTACGATATCAACGGTGTAACCGTAGAGACCAATATGAGTGAAAAGACGCTCTCCATCGAAACCAATAAATTAAAACAGGCGCGTTACTCCATTGGCATTGCAATGGGTGAAGAAAAATACAGTGGGATATTAGGCGCATTACGTGGGAATTATATTAACTGTTTAGTCACCAACAGTCATACCGCTGAATTATTGTTGAAGTAAATAAATTCTAATTGGTCCTGCCATAATTAATTTTATGTGGGATCCCCTTATCTGAATCGGGAGTTTATTATGCAAACGTGGTTAAACTTGCAGGGCAAAGTCATTATTGTTACCGGTGGTGCATCCGGAATTGGTCTGGCGATTGTCGAAGAGTTATTAGCGCAAGGCGCTAATGTACAAATGGCAGATATTCATGGTGGAGAAGGTAAATACGATAGCCATGACGGGTATCATTTCTGGCCAACGGATATTTCCAGTGCCAAAGAGGTTAATCATACTGTCGCTGAAATTATCCAACGCTACGGACGTATTGATGGGCTGGTAAATAATGCTGGCGTTAATTTTCCGCGTCTGCTGGTCGATGAAAAAGCACCCGCCGGGCAATACGAACTCAACGAAGCTGCTTTCGAAAAAATGGTTAATATCAACCAGAAAGGTGTGTTCTTAATGTCGCAGGCAGCGGCACGCCAAATGGTAAAACAGCGTAACGGCGTGATTGTGAATGTCTCTTCCGAAAGCGGACTGGAAGGTTCTGAAGGTCAAAGCTGTTACGCCGCGACCAAAGCCGCATTGAATAGTTTTACCCGTTCCTGGTCGAAAGAGTTGGGCAAACACGGCATCCGCGTGGTTGGTATTGCACCTGGCATTCTGGAAAAAACCGGATTGCGGACCCCCGAGTATGAAGAAGCGCTGGCCTGGACCCGCAACATCACCGTCGAACAGCTGCGCGAGGGCTACACCAAGAACGCGATCCCGATTGGTCGATCAGGGCGCTTAAGCGAAGTCGCTGATTTTGTTTGTTATCTTTTATCTGAGCGCGCCAGTTACATCACCGGAGTAACCACTAACATTGCGGGCGGAAAAACGCGCGGCTAAGGAGGTTTTATGGTCAATGCAATCTTCTGTGCTCACGGCAAACTGGCCTGCGCCATGCTGGAATCGGTACAGATGGTCTACGGTGATGCCAACGTTGAAGCCGTGGCATTTGTCCCCGGAGAGAACGCTAGCGACATTGTGGAAAAGCTAAAAAAGTTAGTAAGTATTCACACTGGCGATGAATGGCTGATTGCCGTCGATTTACAGTGTGGCAGTCCCTGGAATGCTGCCGCGACGCTGGCGATGCACAATCCGGCGATACGGGTCATTAGCGGGTTATCACTGCCGTTGGCGCTGGAACTGGTAGACAACCAAAGCAGTATGAATGTGGATGAACTGTGCGAACACCTGACGACCATTGCTCAACAAACCTGTGTCGTCTGGAAGCATCTGGAAACGGCCGAAGAGGATTTCTGATGAACATTACCCTTGCTCGTATTGATGACCGCCTGATCCACGGTCAGGTCACCACCGTCTGGTCGAAGGTGGCGAATGCCCAACGGATTATTATCTGTAATGACGACGTTTATAACGATGAAGTACGTCGCACATTATTACGTCAGGCTGCCCCACCGGGAATGAAAGTGAACGTCGTTAATATCGAAAAGGCGGTCGCTGTTTACCATAATCCGCAATACCAGAACGAAACCGTTTTTTATCTATTTACCCGTCCACAGGATGCATTAGCAATGGTAAAACAAGGGGTAAAAATTGCCACGTTAAATATTGGCGGCATGGCCTGGCGACCAGGTAAAAAACAATTAACCAAAGCCGTTTCTTTAGACAGCGACGACATTAATGCGTTTCGTGAGTTAGATAAACTGGGTGTTACGCTGGATTTACGCGTTGTCGCATCCGATCCATCTATTAATATTCTCGAAAAAATAGAAGAACAATCGTTCGCTGAATAAATAAAAATGCCTGTGTACTTATGCTTTAACAGGCAGGGATGATCACATTCACAAGGTGACATATTATGGAAATAAGTACCCTACAAATTATCGCCATATTCCTATTTTCCTGTATTGCCGGAATGGGCAGCGTGCTGGATGAGTTCCAGACCCACCGTCCGCTAATTGCTTGTACCGTTATCGGCCTAATCCTTGGTGATTTAAAAACCGGGATTATGCTCGGCGGCACGCTGGAGTTAATCGCTCTTGGCTGGATGAACGTCGGCGCAGCGCAGTCTCCCGATTCGGCGCTCGCCAGTATTATCTCCGCCATTCTGGTTATCGTCGGTCAGCAAAGCATTGCTACCGGTATCGCCATCGCCCTGCCAGTCGCGGCGGCAGGTCAGGTGCTGACGGTATTCGCCCGTACCATCACCGTGGTGTTCCAGCACGCGGCGGATAAAGCAGCCGAAGACGCCCGCTTTCGCACCATCGACATGCTGCACGTTTCCGCTCTCGGCGTACAGGCGCTGCGCGTTGCCATCCCTGCATTAATCGTCTCGCTGTTTGTCAGCGCCGATATGGTCAGCAATATGCTCAACGCCATTCCGGAATTCGTCACCCGCGGATTGCAGATTGCCGGTGGCTTTATCGTGGTGGTCGGCTACGCCATGGTGCTGCGCATGATGGGCGTGAAGTACCTGATGCCCTTCTTCTTCCTCGGGTTTATCGCTGGGGGTTATCTCGATTTGAGCCTGCTGGCTTTCGGTGGGGTTGGCGTGATTATCGCGCTGGTCTACATCCAGTTGAACCCACAGTGGCGTAAAGCCGAACCGCAGGCGCAACCCGCCTCTTCTCAAGCTCTCGATCAGCTTGATGACTAATGGAGCCAGCCATGGAACAGAAAAAACTGACCAAATCTGACCTGTTTAGCATGTTTGTTCGCTCCAATCTGCAACAGGCGTCATTCAACTTTGAACGCATTCATGGACTGGGCTTTTGCTACGACATGATCCCTGCCATCAAGCGCCTGTATCCGCTGAAAGAGGACCAGGTTGCAGCACTCAAACGCCACCTGGTGTTTTTCAACACCACGCCTGCCGTGTGCGGCCCGGTGATTGGCGTGACCGCCGCGATGGAAGAAGCTCGCGCTAATGGTGCGGAAATTGACGACGGGGCCATCAACGGCATCAAAGTTGGGCTGATGGGCCCGCTGGCCGGTGTTGGCGACCCGTTGGTCTGGGGAACATTGCGCCCGATTACCGCCGCGCTCGGCGCATCGCTGGCGCTGTCCGGAAACATTCTCGGCCCACTATTGTTCTTCTTTATTTTCAATGCAGTACGTCTTGCCATGAAGTGGTACGGCTTACAGCTTGGCTTTCGTAAAGGGGTCAATATCGTCAGCGACATGGGCGGCAACCTGCTGCAGAAACTGACCGAAGGCGCATCGATTCTCGGCCTGTTTGTCATGGGGGTGTTGGTCACCAAATGGACCAGCATCAACGTGCCGCTGGTGGTATCGCAAACGCCTGGCGCAGACGGCACCACCGTCACCATGACCGTGCAGAACATTCTCGACCAACTCTGCCCCGGCCTGCTGGCGCTGGGTCTGACGCTGCTGATGGTGCGTCTGCTCAACAAGAAAATTAACCCGGTATGGCTGATCTTCGCCCTGTTTGCGCTGGGAATTATCGGTAACGCGCTGGGCTTCCTGTCCTGATTTTTTCGCCCCGGCGATGCCGGGGCTACTTCAACAAATAGTCCTCGAAAGAGGAAGAGGTGGTAACAATGCAAACAACAACAGCTTTACGCCTTTATGGTAAACGCGATCTGCGCCTGGAAACCTTCGATCTTCCTGAAATGCAGGACGATGAAATTCTGGCCTCAGTCGTAACCGACAGCCTGTGCCTTTCTTCCTGGAAAGAGGCTAACCAGGGCGAGAACCACAAAAAGGTGCCGGACGATGTGGCTACCAACCCGATCATCATCGGCCACGAGTTTTGTGGCGATATTATTGCCGTAGGCAAAAAATGGCAGCATAAGTTTCAGCCCGGCCAGCGCTATGTCATTCAGGCTAACCTGCAACTGCCGGATCGCCCGGACTGCCCCGGCTACTCCTTCCCGTGGGTAGGCGGTGAAGCCACTCACGTTATCATTCCTGATGAAGTCATGGAGCAGGACTGCCTGTTAGCCTACGAAGGTGAAACCTATTTTGAAGGCTCGTTGGTTGAGCCGCTGTCCTGCGTGATTGGCGCATTCAACGCCAACTATCACCTACAGGAAGGCACGTATAACCACAAGATGGGCATTCGTCCGCAGGGGCGCACGTTAATCCTCGGCGGTACCGGGCCAATGGGACTACTGGCGATCGACTATGCACTGCATGGACCGGTTAACCCGGCGCTGCTGGTGGTGACCGACACCAATAACGACAAGTTGAACTACGCCCGCAAGCACTATCCATCAGAACCACAAACGTTGATCCATTATCTCCACGCCCAGGATGCGGGTTATGACACCTTGATGGCGCTGAGCGGCGGACACGGGTTTGATGACATCTTTGTTTTTGTGCCCAACGAACAGCTGGTTACGCTGGCCTCTTCTTTGCTGGCTGCTGATGGTTGCATGAACTTCTTTGCCGGTCCGCAGGATAAGCAGTTTAGCGCGCCGATTAACTTCTACGACGTGCACTATGCCTTCACCCATTATGTTGGGACATCTGGCGGCAATACCGACGACATGCGCACGGCGGTAAAACTGATCGAAGAGAAGAAAGTTCAGGCGGCAAAAGTGGTGACACACATTCTGGGATTGAATGCGGCAGGTGAAACAACGCTGGAACTGCCGCAAGTCGGTGGGGGTAAAAAACTGGTTTACACCGGAAAAGCATTGCCGTTAACTGCGCTCACCCAGATTGACGATCCGGCCTTGCGCGATATCCTGGAGCGTCATCAGGGGATCTGGTCGCAGGAAGCCGAACAGTACATATTGTCTCACGCCGAGGAAATTTAACATGATTAACCGCGACACCCAGTTGTGCATGTCGCTTGCCGGTCGCCCCGGCAACTTTGGCACACGCTTTCATAACTATCTATATGAAAAGTTAGGGTTAAATTTTATCTACAAAGCCTTTACTACGCAGGATATTGAGGCCGCAGTGAAAGGCGTTCGCGCACTCGGGATTCGCGGCTGTGCGGTCTCTATGCCGTTTAAAGAGAGTTGCATGCCGTTTCTGGATGCCATCGATCCTTCCGCACAAGTCATTGATTCCGTTAACACCATTGTCAATGACAACGGTACGCTGACAGGATTTAACACCGACTACATTGCGGTAAAAAGCCTGATTACCAGCCACCAGCTTGATAACCACGCACGCGTCATGATCCGCGGCAGCGGTGGAATGGGTAAAGCGGTCATTGCTGCATTTCGCGATGCCGGTTTTCGCGATGTGATCGTCGCCGCCCGTAACCGGGAGAGCGGTCCGGCGCTGGCAAAACAGTACGGTTTCCAGTGGCAACCGCAGCCGGAAGGGATTACCTGCGATATTCTGGTCAACGTGACGCCAGTCGGCATGGCTGGCGGTAAAGAGAGCGATGAGCTGGCCTACAGCGAAGCAATGGTCGCTGCCGCCAGCGTGGTGTTTGACGTCGTCGCCCTGCCGCCGGAAACACCGGTAATCAAACTGGCACAGCAATTAGGTAAAAAGACCATCAGCGGTGCAGAGGTGATTGCCTTACAGGCCGTAGAGCAGTTCGCCATGTACACCGGCGTACGCCCGGATGACGCGCTAATCGCCGAAGCGGCAGAATTTGCGCGGGCGGGGTAACGAAGCAGGAACAGAGCGCCAGGGATGGGCGCTCTGTCTATTTTAGGTACTATGCAACAGCGAACAGTTGCTGGTCAGCTTTCGCTTCTAACTGCACCAGTGCGGGAATCAACTGGCTGATGTTGACCAGACTGTGTCCTAACTGGCATATGCTCTCATACGCAAAATGTTCCTGACCTTCACCCGCCATGGTCAGCAGGCTTTCGCCCATAAAATTCAGCGTCTGGTACAACCCTGCCAGCGCCTCTTCACAGCCAAACGATAGCGCCAGATTTTCTTCAGTAGTGAGATGGCTACAATCAAGATGGCGGAACGCCTCGGCGAGTGAGAAATAAAGTAGATCGGCCTGTGAAATGAGAGAATAGCGGACATTAAAATGGGGATAAAACGTAGTTAGTCATGCCATCAGCAGGTAATATGACGATACGCAAAAAGTACGCCATCAATTGCTAAATCATCGCGTCTAAGAAGGTTTGGGAGAGTTCAATGTCTTCAGCGTTTCAGCATCGATTCATTCTGACTGGTGGCCCAGGGTCAGGCAAAAGCACGATAATTGATACGATTATAAAACGAGGGTTTTGGTGTTCTAAAGAAGCTGGAAGAGGTGTGATCCAAGACCAGGTTAACATCGGCGGCGATGCATTACCGTGGGCCAACCAGACTGCATTTGCAGAGCTGATGCTATCCTGGGAAATGCGTTCGTGGCATGAAGCGGAAGGGCATACACAACCCTGCTTCTTTGATCGTGGTGTTCCTGATGTTGTAGGTTATTTATGTCTTTCTGAACTTACCATACCGAGGCATCTGGAAAACGCCATCGAGAAATTTCGCTATAACCGAATCGTATTTATTGCACCACCCTGGCGTGAAATATATGTACAGGACACAGAGCGCAAACAATCTTTCGATGTTGCCATCGCGACATATCACGCAATGGTAAAAACATACCGTATGTATGACTATCAGTTGATTGAATTACCATGTGTTTCTGTAGAAGAGCGAGTGGATTTTATTCTTTCCAGGATAAAACCCTGCTAAGACGGCAACTACGTGTAGTGGTGAATCACCATGCATGAATCTGTCATATTCTAGTGGACATATAGCTTCCGCTCCTGGCACAAAGCCCTCCCAATCCCCTATCATCGATTCTCGTATCAACCGCAGCATCCTGAAAAACTACGTATTATTGCGAGACACTTTCCTGTTTCCTCCAGCAAGCATTTCCCCTTACTCCCCATTTTTTTACTCTCTAGTCTCAACTTGTCAATTCATAATGTAGTTTATAAAATACATGGAACGTCATCATGGAAATTCTTCAGACAATGGTTTTCCGGCGTTGGGAGCAAAACCTACGGGACAGGAGAGCTAAAACGCTCATTGCCACACGCCTTTTTCGTCTGGCTAATGGTTTAAGCTGGTGATGTTAAACCTGTTGGGGAAGGCGTCAGCGAAATGCGCATTTCTTACAGTCCTGGCTACAGGATTTACTTTAAACAGCAAGGTTGCCGCATCATCATTTTGTTATGTGGGGGCGATAAAAGCTCACAAACCAACGATATTACTCTTGCAAAAATGCTCGCCCGTACACTGAATTCACAGGAGATCTTCTGCCATGAATAAACTTACTCACTACGATCCCGCGACTGCGCTGGTTGATGATGAAGAAATTGCCGTGTTTATGGCCGATGCCCTCGAAACAGGCGATGCAGCATACATTGCAAAAGCACTGGGCGTGGTAGCTCGCGCTAAGGGAATGGCGAACATTGCGGCAGAAACGGGATTATCCCGCGAGCAGCTTTATCGCTCTTTTAGTGAGAAAGGTAACCCGACGCTGAAAACCACCCTTGCAGTGATGAAGGTACTCGGCATTGAATTGACACTTAAAAAATAGCCTCAGCTTCTATCTCCCCCTTCCAACATCGTGAGCCATATCAGTAAGGCGTTAGCCTGATAGTGGTAGCATTAGCGCGGTTTGTAATTTTCTGATTACATGGAGAAATGATGGAACTGCTTTTATTGAGTAACTCGACGCTGCCGGGCAAAGGCTGGATGGAACATGCGCTGCCGCTGATTGCTGAACAACTGAATGGTCGCCGTACGGCGGTGTTTATTCCGTTCGCTGGCGTGACGCAAACCTGGGATGAGTACACAGCGAAAACGGCAGCCATCTTTGCGCCAATGGGTGTCAACGTTACGGGTATTCATACCATTGCCGATCCGATTGCCGCTATTGAAAACGCAGAGCTGGTGATTGTCGGCGGGGGTAATACCTTCCAGTTACTGAAAGAAAGCCGCGAACGCGGACTGCTGGCGCCGATTGTGGATGTCGTCAAACGCGGTGCGCTGTACATCGGCTGGAGCGCAGGTTCCAACCTTGCCTGCCAGACCATCCGCACTACCAACGACATGCCGATTGTCGATCCAAAAGGTTTTGATGCGCTGGGTCTGTTCCCGCTGCAGATTAACCCACACTTCACCAACGCGCTGCCGGAAGGCCATAAAGGCGAAACGCGTGAACAGCGTATCCGCGAGCTGCTGGTTGTGGCACCGGAGCTGACGGTGATTGGCCTGCCGGAAGGGAACTGGATTAAGGTAAGTAACGGTCAATCCGTGCTCGGCGGCCCGAACACCACGTATATCTTTAAAGCGGGTGAAGAAGCGGTTGCCGTTGAAGCAGGCCACTGCTTTTAGTTGATTTGTTGTCTGATGCCGGATGGCGGCTTCGCTTTATCCGGGCTACAACTGTAGGCCTGATAAGCGCAGCGCCATCAGGCAGTTCAGCGCACATTGCCGGATGCGGCTTCGCCTTATCCGGCCTACCGGACTGCGCCATCGGGCAATATTTCACCTGTCCTCATTAGTAATCATCCCGCTCATCGTCTTCATCCGGCTGTTCCAGCACGCTGTAAGCCACGGAACAAAACAGCGAGTTCAGACGCTGCATATCGCCCAACAGCGCCAGGTGCAAGGAGCTGGTCTCGATGCTCTGCACGTTCTGTTGATGCAGACGGTCAACGTGCGCATGCGAATAACGACGATTGAGAATACGGAAGCGGTGCTTGCTGCGACGCAGACGACGGGCACTGGTCACATCTCCTGAGAAGAACACTGACATCGCCAGCTGCAGATTGCTGAGCAACTGATCGTAGAGCGCATCCAGTTCTTTTAACCCTTCGACGGAAAATGCCCGCCGCGCCGCCAGCGACTTATCGGCAATCTCGCTGCCCATACGTTCAACAATATCGGAAGCCTGCTCGAGGTTGAGCGACATTTCGATAATCTCCGCCCAACGGCGCGATTCCTCTTCCGCCAGCTCATCCTTTGGCATCCGCGCCAGATAGAGCTTAATTGCCGTGTACAGCACGTTAATGTCGTCCGCCATCCTGCGCAGCTCTTTCTCTTCACGCGGTTCGCCGTGCATTACTTTCTTCAGCCCGTCCATCATCTGCTCCATCGCGTCGCCGATACGCAGGGCTTCACGGGCGGCATTGGCCAGCGCGAGCGTCGGCGTATCCAGCGCGCTGACGTCCAGATGTTTGGGTTTCAGATGTGCATCCAGCTCCGGCTCATCGCGGATGATGCGCTTACAAAAACGCGCCATCGGTTCGGCGAACGGCACCATCGCCACACAGCGCACCAGGTTGTAGAAGACGTGGAAGTAGATAACCAGTTCAGATTTCGGCAGCGGCAGTTCATCCATCAGATTGGCCAGCGGATGAACAAACGGCAGGATAATCAGACTGCCCACCAGCTTAAACAGCAGGCTGCCGAGCGCCACGCGACGGGCAGCAGCATTCGCAGCACTGTTGTTGAGCATCGCCAACAGGCCGGAGCCGAGGTTGGCACCAATCACCAGACACAACGCCACCGGGAACGAGATAATGCCTGCCGCGGTCAGCGTGGCCGTCAGCAGCACCGCCGCCAGACTGGAGTAACTGATAATCGCAAACATGGCGCCAATCAGCGCATCCAGCATAATATCGCCGGTCAACGAGGCGAAAATAACCTGTA
This sequence comes from Citrobacter sp. Cpo032, assembly GCF_030332975.1. Taxonomy (NCBI): domain Bacteria; kingdom Pseudomonadati; phylum Pseudomonadota; class Gammaproteobacteria; order Enterobacterales; family Enterobacteriaceae; genus Citrobacter; species Citrobacter sp. Cpo032. Next base: position 12,346 of record NZ_JAOWGU010000048.1, on the reverse strand, counting down.
CGCCGTTAGCCTGGGTGATCGGCGTGACCGCCTGCACAATCAGCTCCAGCGCAAGTAAAATCAACCCCAGCCCGATGCCAACCCGCCCCAGTTGCCCCACGCGGGACTGCTTACGCCCGAGAAAGAAGATCACGCCGATGAAAATCAGCAGTGGGGATAGCCATGAGAGATCGAAGGTCAGGATACGCGCCATCAGCGCGGTCCCCACGTCGGCACCCAGCACAATGACCAGCGCCGGGGTAAGCGCCACGAGATCTTGGGCGACAAACGAGGTCACCAGCATGGTGGTGGCGTTGCTGCTTTGCACCAGCGCCGTCACGCCGATACCCGCACAAAAGGCGAGCGGCTTCTTTTCAACACTACGGCTGAGGACGGTACGCAAGCGGGCGCCAAAGACACGCATCACGCCGGTACGCACAATATGCGTACCCCAAACCAGCATAGATACAGCAGAAAGCAGGTGTAACAGAGTTAACACGGAATCAGGTTCTCCTTATTTTTATGGTTTTTTGAGGCTCATTTGCCTGATGGCGCTGCGCTTATCAGGCCTACAAATCATCCCTATGTAGGCCGGATAAGGCGTTTACGCCGCCATCCGGCAACGGCCCCCTTTCAGTATAAGGGTTTAAACGTAATAAAGAGACAGGGCACTCATTGAGCGCCCTGTTTGTTGTAAAGAAAGATGACAGTTTTGTGAATCAGTCGGCGTCGTAGCCGAGGTTCGGCGCTAACCAGCGCTCCACTTCCGCCACGCTCATGCCTTTACGGAAGGCATAATCTTCAACCTGATCGCGCTGGATTTGCGCCACGGCGTAGTACTTGCTGTCCGGATGACTGAAATACCAGCCGGAAACCGACGCGCCTGGCCACATGGCGAAGGATTCGGTGAGTTTCATCCCGGTGTGCGCTTCCACATCCAGCAGTTCCCAGATGGTGGCTTTTTCGGTGTGTTCCGGGCACGCCGGATAGCCTGGTGCCGGGCGAATCCCCTGGTAGTTTTCGCGGATCAGCTCCTCGTTACTGAGGTTCTCATTCGCCGCATAGCCCCAGTAGACTTTACGCACACGCTCATGCAGATATTCTGCGAATGCTTCCGCCAGACGGTCAGCAATCGCTTTCACCATGATCTTGTTGTAGTCGTCATGCTGGGCTTCGAAGGCGTCCGCCAGCGCATCTTCCTCCAGCCCCCCGGTCACCGCGAAAGCACCGATATAATCCGCTTTGCCGCTCAGTTTCGGCGCAACAAAGTCAGACAGGCAGTAGTTGGCGAAACCGACTTTTTCCGTCTGCTGGCGCAGATGATGACTCACGTTGATGACGTGCGTACGCGTCTCGTCACGGTAAATCTCGATGTCGTCACCCACGCGGTTTGCCGGGAATAACCCTACCACGCCGCGCGGATTCAGGGTCTTCTCAGCGCTGAGTTTATCCAGCATGTCGTTGGCGTCTTTGAACAAGCGCTTCGCCTCTTCTCCTACTACCTCATCTTCGAGAATGCGCGGGTATTTCCCGGCCAGCGACCAGGTCATAAAGAACGGCGTCCAGTCGATGTAATTGCGCAGAGTTTCGATGCTGGCTTCCACTTCCTGCACGCCCAGACGGTGCGCCACCGGCGGGGTGTAGTTTTCCCAGTCGAAGGCCAGATCGTTGTCGCGGGCAGCCTGTAACGTTACTGGCGGGGTACGCGGTTTCTTACGCGCATGCTGGATACGCACGGTTTCGTACTCTTTACGCGTACGGGCGACAAAGTCATCGCGCTGGGTATCAGATAGCAGCGCAGCCACCACGCCAACGGTACGCGAGGCGTTCTGCACGTACACCGTCGGGCCGCTGTAGTTCTGCTCAATTTTCACCGCCGTGTGCGCTTTTGAGGTGGTCGCGCCGCCAATCAGCAGCGGAATAGTGAAACCCTGACGCTCCATCTCTTTCGCCACGTTGACCATTTCGTCCAGCGACGGGGTAATCAGCCCGGAAAGGCCTATCAAGTCGGCATTCACTTCACGCGCCGTTCTGAGGATTTTCTCCGCGGGCACCATCACGCCAAGATCGACGATTTCGTAGTTGTTACATTGCAGCACCACGCCGACAATGTTTTTGCCGATATCGTGCACATCGCCCTTCACGGTCGCGATGACCATTTTGCCATTGCTGGAGCCTTTCTCTTTGCTGGCCTCAATGTACGGTTCGAGGTACGCCACCGCCTGCTTCATCACGCGGGCGGATTTCACCACCTGCGGCAGGAACATTTTTCCTTCGCCGAACAGATCGCCAACGACGTTCATGCCGTCCATCAGCGGTCCTTCAATAACTTCGATCGGACGCGCAGCCTGCTGGCGCGCTTCCTCGGTATCCAGCTCAATAAACTCGGTAATGCCTTTCACCAGCGAGTATTCGAGGCGCTTTTTCACCTCCCAGGTGCGCCATTCCGCCATCTGGGCATTCGCCGTGTCGTCGGTTTTACTGCCGCGATATTTCTCTGCCAGCTCCAGCAGTCGTTCGGTGCCATCGTCACGACGGTTGAGGATCACATCTTCAACCGCATCGCGTAGCTCGGCGGGCAGGTCGTCGTAAATTGCCAGCTGCCCGGCATTGACGATCCCCATGTCCATGCCGTTGCGAATGGCGTAGTAGAGGAATACCGCGTGAATGGCTTCACGTACCGGGTCGTTGCCACGGAACGAGAATGAAACGTTAGAAACGCCGCCGGAGATCAGTGCGTGTGGCAGTTCGCGTTTGATGTCTTCACACGCGCCGATAAAGTCCTGCGCGTAGTTGTTGTGCTCATCAATACCGGTCGCGACAGCAAAGATGTTCGGGTCGAAGATGATGTCTTCCGGCGGGAAGCCTACCTCTTCGGTAAGAATTTTGTACGCCCGACGGCAGATTTCGATTTTACGTGCGCGGGTATCGGCCTGCCCTTGCTCGTCAAAGGCCATCACCACCACCGCGGCACCGTAGCGACGCAGCAGCTTCGCGTGATGGATAAAGGTCTCAACCCCCTCTTTCATCGAGATGGAGTTAACGATGCCTTTACCCTGAATGCACTTCAGCCCTTTCTCGATAACGTCCCATTTCGAGGAGTCGATCATAATCGGCACGCGGGCGATATCCGGCTCACCGGCGATCAGGTTGAGGAAACGCACCATTGCCGCTTCGGCGTCGAGCATCCCCTCATCCATGTTGATATCGATGATCTGCGCGCCGCTTTCCACCTGCTGACGGGCGACGTCCAGCGCTTCGCTGTATTTCTCTTCTTTGATCAGGCGTTTAAACTTGGCCGAACCGGTGACGTTGGTACGCTCGCCGACGTTCACAAACAGGCTGTCGTCGCCGATGTTCAGCGGCTCAAGGCCGGAAAGGCGGCAGGCAACCGGGATTTCCGGCAAGCGGCGCGGCGGTAAACCATCCACTGCGCGGCTCATGGCGGCGATATGTTCCGGCGTGGTGCCGCAGCAGCCGCCGACGATATTCAGGAAACCGGCCTCAGCCCACTCGCGAATCTGCGCCGCCATGGTGTCGGCGTCGAGATCGTATTCACCAAAGGCGTTCGGCAGACCGGCGTTCGGGTGCGCGGTCACGTAGCATTCGGCTATGCGCGACAGTTCCTGCACGTACTGGCGCAATTCGTCCGGACCTAAGGCACAGTTCAGACCGAAGGTCAGCGCATCGGCGTGGCGCAGGGAGTTGTAGAATGCTTCGGTAGTCTGGCCGGAGAGCGTACGCCCGGAAGCATCGGTGATGGTGCCGGAGAGCATAATCGGCAGCTCAACGCCCAGCGCTTCAAATTCGGTTTTAACCGCGAAAATAGCGGCTTTGGCGTTCAGAGTATCGAAGACGGTTTCAATCAGGATCAGGTCACTGCCGCCTTCCACCAGCGCTTTGGTGGATTCACGGTAGGCGGCCACCAGCTGATCAAAGGTAATGTTGCGGTAAGCCGGGTCGTTAACATCAGGCGAGATAGACGCCGTACGGTTCGTTGGGCCGAGCACGCCCGCGACGTAGCGCGGTTTTTCCGGCGTGCGCGCCGTCCATTCGTCAGCCGCCGCACGCGCCAGTTTGGCTGCCGCAAAGTTGATTTCCGCCGACAGGGATTCCATCTGGTAATCCGCCATGGCGATAGTCGTGGAGTTAAAGGTGTTGGTTTCGATGATATCCGCGCCCGCCTCAAAGTAGGCGTTATGGATGGCGGCGATGACCTCCGGTTTGCTGAGCACCAACAAGTCGTTGTTACCTTTCAGATCGCACGGCCAGTCGGCAAAGCGTTCGCCGCGGAAATCCTCTTCGCTCAGACGATATCCCTGGATCATGGTGCCCATACCGCCGTCCAGCACCAGAATACGTTCATTTAACTGCTGACGTAATTGTTCTACTTTGCTGCTCACACTCGCTCCCGACAACGCTCAACCAGACCGAAAAAAACTCAACAGGTCATACTGGCACAAACCTGAGAGGCGGAAAAGAGAACAACGGCCAACATGAGACATGTTCAGCTTCACTCATCCGATCAGTACAGGAATTCTTGCATTATAATTGAATAAAACGAAAATGATTTCCACGATACAGAAAAGGAGTCTGCCATGGTAGCCACTGTCCCCGCGAAACGCGGTAGAAAACCCGCCGCCGCTACTGCGCCTGCAACCGGGCAGGTTCAGTCTCTGACCCGCGGCCTGAAGCTGCTGGAGTGGATTGCGGAATCCAACGGCAGCGTGGCGCTGACCGAGCTGGCTCAGCAGGCCGGCCTGCCAAACTCCACGACTCACCGTTTGCTGACCACCATGCAGCAGCAGGGTTTTGTCCGTCAGGTGGGTGAATTAGGCCACTGGGCCGTAGGTGCGCATGCGTTCATCGTAGGCAGCAGCTTTTTGCAAAGCCGTAATCTGCTGGCAATTGTGCATCCGATCCTGCGCAAGCTGATGGAAGATTCCGGTGAGACGGTAAACCTGGCCGTGCTGGATCAAAGCGACCATCAGGCCATTATTATCGACCAGGTGCAGTGCACCCAACTGATGCGCATGTCCGCGCCTATCGGCGGCAAGCTGCCGATGCACGCCTCCGGTGCGGGTAAGGCGTTTTTATCCCAACTGAGCGAAGAACAAGTGACTGGCCTGCTGCACCGCAAAGGCCTGCATGCTTATACACACGCCACGCTGGTGTCGCCAGTGCATCTGAAAGAGGATTTGGCCCAGACGCGCAAGCGCGGCTATTCCTTTGATGATGAGGAACATGCGCTGGGTCTGCGCTGCGTGGCGTCGTGCATTTATGACGAGCACCGCGAGCCGTTCGCTGCGATTTCCATCTCCGGACCCATTTCGCGTATTACCGACGATCGCGTGACCGAGTTTGGCGCCATGGCGATCAAAGCGGCGAAAGAAGTAACGCTGGCGTACGGTGGATTTCGCTAAGATGGGGTTGCCGGGTGGCGGCTACGCCTTACCCGGCCTGCTATCCAAGGTTAGGGCAGATTTGTAGGCCTGATAAGCGTAGCGCATCAGGCACGGCGCACATTGCCGGATGGCGGCGCAAGTGCCTTATCCGGCCTACGGTCGGTTTCATAACGCACGCTGAACCGCTGCCGACGCCGGTAGGCGTAAACATCTTCCACGTGACCGTGTTTGATGCGCGTCTGTAGGCCGCGCCAGTAGTCAGCGCTGAACAGGTCAGCGTGCATCTCTTCAAATAGCGGCCCGATACGCGGATCGGCACATAGCCAGTGACGAAACTCTTCCGGGAAGACATCTCCCGGCGATACGCTGTACCACGGCTCAGCGCTCATCTCATCTTCCGGGTAGCGTGGCGGCGGGATATGACGGAAATTCACCTCCGTCATGTAGCAGATTTCATCGTAATCGTAGAACACCACACGCCCGTGACGGGTCACGCCGAAGTTCTTAAATAGCATATCGCCGGGGAAAATATTGGCGGCGGCCAGCTGACGAATGGCGTTGCCGTACTCTTCAATGGCATCGCGCAGTTGCTGACCTTCGACCTGCTCCAGCCAGATATTCAGCGGCACCATCCGTCGTTCAATATACAGATGGCGAATGACGATCTGGTCGCCGAGATCGGTAATTTTTTCCGGGGCTTCCTGCAATAACAGCGCCATCAGCGCCGGATCGATTTGCCGTTTCTCCAGCACAAAATTCTCGAATTCCTGGGTGTCAGCCATCCGCCCAACACGATCGTGTTCTTTGACCAGTTGATAGCAGGCGCGGACGTGGGCGGCAGACATCTCTTTTTGCGGGGCAAATTTGTCTTTGATGATTTTAAACACTCGGTCAAAACCCGGCAGCGTAAACACCAACATCACCATGCCGCGGATCCCAGGTGCTTCAATAAATTGCTCATCGCAATGGGCAAGATAGAGCAGATATTCGCGGTAACTTTCGGTCTTCGCGTGTTTCTGACAGCCAATCGCCATGTACAGTTCGGCGGTGGTTTTACCGGGCAGGATCTCGCGCAGCCACTCCACCAGCGCCGCGGGCAAAGGAGCGTAAACCATAAAATAGGAGCGGGCGAAGCCAAACACAATGCTTGCCTCCGCCGTCGTGGTCAGACAGGTATCGACAAACAATTCGCCTTCATCAGTCCGGTGGATTGGCAGTAAAAACGGTAGCGTCCCAGAAGGAGTAATCAACTTACCGACCAGCCAGGCGGCCTTGTTGCGATAAAATAGTTCGTTCGCCACCTGTAAATGGCAACCCGACAACACATCCGCTCCCAGGGTTTCGGTCAGGTGTTCGATGATGTAGTGGATATCACGATGTTTGTTCTGCCACGGCAGACGCAGGGGCAGATCGCTAAGGACGCGTGTCAGCAGCCACTCCCAGCCGGTATCAGGAAAAAAGTCTTTCGCCAGCGGACGTGGGATCGTGCGAAAACGGCGCTCTGGCTGAGAACTGAAAATAAACAGCCGCTCGGGAGTCAGCGAGCGGTGGTCAAATAACCGACAGTAAACGGAGTTAAAGAAACTCTCCGCAATCTCGAAGCGCGGGTAATCCGGCAGTAGCCGGGTGTAATGCTCTTTCACGCGAAGTAAAAAATCCGCGTCGGTACTTTTGCCGTCAGTAATGCAGCGCAACTGCTCCACCACCAGACCTACGTGATGATCGTAAAGGTGAATACGGCTTTTCATCGCCTGCTGAACCGCATGCCAGTCGGCATGTTCAAAACGCTGCTGCGCGCCGGAGGTGACTTCCAGAAAACGCCCGTACTGGGCGTCGAAACCTTGCAAGATAGTCTGAGCAATCAGTAATTCCAGGCCACGCGTCATCAATGTCTCCCATCCGGCACAACGTCATGCCGGATGGCGCGTTCGCTTATCCGGCCTACATCCCTTCGTAGGCCCGGTAAGCGCAACGCCACCGGGCATTAATCAAAACTGCGATTCTTCGGTCGAGCCAGTCAGCGCGGTCACCGAGGAAGCTCCGCCCTGAATGATGGTGGTGACTTTGTCGAAGTAACCTGTGCCCACTTCCTGCTGATGGGAGACGAAGGTGTAACCGTCTTTAGCTGCCGCAAATTCTGGCTGCTGAACCTTCTCAACATAGTGGCGCATGCCTTCACCCTGCGCATAGGAGTGCGCGAGGTCGAACATGTTGAACCACATGCTGTGGATACCCGCCAGGGTAATGAACTGGTATTTGTAACCCATATCCGACAGCTGCTGCTGGAAGCTGGCGATAGTTTTGTCATCCAGGTTTTTCTGCCAGTTAAACGACGGCGAACAGTTGTAAGCCAGCAGTTTGCCAGGGTATTTCGCGTGGATCGCATCGGCAAAGCGTTTCGCCAGCTCAAGGTCCGGCGTGGAGGTTTCACACCACACCAGATCCGCATACGGTGCGTAGGCCAGACCACGGCTGATCGCCTGCTCAATACCCGCATGCGTACGGTAGAACCCTTCGCTGGTACGTTCGCCAGTGATGAACTCGCTGTCGTATGGGTCGCAATCAGACGTAATCAGATCGGCTGCGTCGGCATCGGTACGTGCAATCACCAGCGTCGGCACACCCATGACGTCGGCTGCCAGACGGGCGGCCACCAGTTTCTGGATAGCTTCCTGAGTCGGAACCAGCACTTTGCCGCCCATGTGACCACATTTTTTCACCGATGCGAGCTGATCTTCGAAGTGAACGGCCGCTGCACCAGCCTCAATCATCGATTTCATTAGTTCAAACGCGTTCAGTACGCCGCCAAACCCTGCTTCCGCATCGGCAACGATCGGCAGGAAGTAATCGACATAGCGAGGATCGTTCGGCTCAATACCGGTTGACCATTGGATCTGATCGGCGCGACGGAATGTGTTGTTGATCCGATCCACCACCGCCGGGACAGAGTTCGCCGGATACAGCGATTGGTCCGGGTACATGCTGGATGCCAGGTTGGCATCTGCCGCCACCTGCCAGCCTGAAAGGTAGACCGCTTCAATACCGGCTTTCGCCTGCTGCAGCGCCTGACCGCCGGTCAGCGCGCCGAGGCTGTTGATATAACCTTTCTTCGATTCGCCGTGCAGCAGACGCCACATTTTCGCCGCGCCAAGCTGCGCCAGCGTGCATTCCGGGTTGACCGAGCCACGTAATTTCACCACTTCCTCCGCGCTATATGGACGGGTGATGCCTTCCCAGCGCGGTTGAGTCCATTCTTTCTGTAATTCTTCGATTTGTTGAGTACGGGTTTTCATGTGCAGATGCTCCATATTGTTATGCGGTGAATTACGCCAGCAGGCGGTAGCCTGGCAGGGTCAAGAAATCGATCAGTTCATCAGAGGTAGTGATTTGCTCCATCAGGCGCGCGGCATCGTCAAAACGCCCGCTGCTGTAGCGGTGTTCGCCCAGCTCGTCCTGAATCACCAGCATCTCTTCGGCCAGCATCTGACGGAACAGCGGTTTGGTAACCGGCTTGCCGTTGCTGAGCGTCTTCTCGTGGTGGATCCACTGCCAGATGGAGGTACGGGAGATTTCGGCGGTGGCCGCGTCTTCCATCAGACCGTAAATCGGTACGCAGCCGTTACCGGAGATCCACGCTTCGATGTACTGCACCGCGACACGGATATTGGCGCGCATGCCTTCTTCAGTACGCTCACCTTCACAAGGTGCCAGCAGTTGCTCTGCGGTAATCGGGGCATCTTCTTCACGGGTCACGAACAGCTGATTTTTGTTTTCACCGAGTACGTCGTTGAACACCGCCATGGCGGTATCTGCCAGTCCCGGATGGGCAATCCATGTGCCGTCATGACCGTTATTTGCTTCCAGTGCTTTGTCCGCTTTTACCTTGGTCAGAACCTGGTTGTTACGTTCCGCATCTTTGCTGGGAATGAACGCTGCCATGCCGCCCATCGCGAATGCGCCACGTTTATGACAGGTTTTAATCAGCAGACGCGAATAGGCGCTGAGGAATGGTTTATCCATCGTCACCACCTGACGGTCCGGCAGCACGCGATCCGGGTGGTTCTTCAGTGTTTTGATATAGCTAAAAATGTAGTCCCAACGACCGCAGTTCAGACCCACAATGTGGTCACGCAGGGCGTGCAGAATTTCGTCCATCTGGAAGACGGCAGGCAGCGTTTCAATCAGCAGGGTCGCTTTAATGGTACCGCGCGGCAGGTTAAAGCGGTCCTCTGCATAGCTGAACACTTCGCTCCACCATGCCGCTTCTTGCCAGGCCTGCGTTTTTGGCAGATAGAAATAAGGGCCGCTGCCTTTCGCCAGCAACGTTTTGTAGTTGTGGAAGAAATAGAGGGCAAAGTCGAACAGGCTGCCCGGGATAGATTCGCCACGCCAGGTGACGTGTTTTTCCGGCAGGTGCAGACCACGAACGCGACATACCAACAGAGCCGGATTAGGTTTGAGCTGATAAATTTTACCCGCTTCGTTGGTGTAGCTAATGGTGCCATTGACCGCATCGCGCAGGTTGATCTGCCCGTCGATAACTTTGCTCCACTCAGGAGCCAGTGAATCTTCGAAGTCAGCCATAAAGACTTTGACGTTCGCGTTCAGCGCGTTGATGACCATCTTGCGCTCAACGGGTCCGGTGATCTCTACGCGGCGATCCAGTAAATCATCAGGAATTCCGCGAATTTTCCAGTTACCTTCACGAATGGAAGCTGTTTCCGAAATAAAATCAGGCAACTTACCGTCATCAATATCCTGCTGCTGCTGGATACGTGCAGCCAGAAGTTTATTCCGCTTTGGCGTAAATCTTGTCACCAGTTCAGTCAGAAACTCCACTGCTTCAGCGGTCAGAATTTGCTGTTCCTGTTCGCCACACGGCCTGGTGAAGACCAGTTCATCGGCTGTCGTTGCCTGTTGATTCATTGCGTAGTTCCTCGTCATTGATCCAAACACATCCCCAATGCGAACGAAGGATCGTTGTGCGCTTTTCGTTCAGCACAACTAAGACTACTCATTTAAATTTCAAAATCAAAAACAATTTCCATTTTTAATTTAATTATCAATTAACCTATTGATAACAATATAAATAAAATTTAATTACACGATGAGGTGCGTTTCGGAAATAAAAAAGGCACCCGAAGGTGCCTGATTCAATATGCTGAAACGCTTAAGGATCGTCTGCTACAGAAGATTAATCCAGCGTTGGATTCATGTGACGCAGATCATATGGCGTGATCTGGTAGACGTAATAGTTGAGCCAGTTGGTAAACAACAAATTACCGTGGCTACGCCAGGTTGCCCGCGGTTTGTTTTGCGGGTCATCTTTCGGGAAATAGTTATAGGGTACTTCCGGCGATAAGCCCGCTTCAACGTCACGAAAATATTCGCTGCCGAGTGTATGGTCGTCATACTCAGGGTGACCCGTCACGAAGGCGATACGTTTGTCTTTGCTGGCAAACAGGTAGGCATCTCCCTCTTCGGTTTCAGCAAAGATCTCGAGATCGGTGTAGTCGCGGATAAGCGCTGCAGGGAAATCAGCATAGCGGGAATGCGGGGCCAGGAACGCATCATCGAATCCACGCGTCAGTAGCGCATGAGGGTGCAGAATATGGTGCTCATAGACGCCTGAGAGTTTGTCCGTGCGGGTTTGCTTGGGAATTCCGTACAGGATATTCAACGCGGCCTGCACCGCCCAACAGACAAATAGCGTCGAGGTAACGTGATCTTTGGCCCATTCAAGCACTTGTTTAATCTGTGGCCAGTAAGCTACATCATTAAATTCAACCAGGCCCAACGGCGCGCCGGTCACGATCAATCCGTCAAAGTTCTGATCGCAGATATCCTCGAAATTACAGTAGAAGTTATTCAGATGCTCCGTTGGGGTGTTGCGTGACTCGCGGGCATCGATGCGCAATAGCTGAACATCAACCTGCAGTGGTGAGTTAGACAGTAAGCGCAGGAACTGGTTTTCCGTTTCAATCTTCTTGGGCATCAGGTTGAGGATGAGCACCTTCAGTGGACGAATTTCCTGACCGGAAGCGCGGGATGTCGTCATCACGAAGACGTTTTCCTCACGCAAAAAATTGACGGCGGGTAGCTCGTCCTGCACGCGAATTGGCATAACCTGATAACCTCACAACATACGTTTAAACGTTTAGACATCCAGATAGCTGAAGATACCCAGGAATCATGCGAATGTCGAGCCTGCATCCTCAAGTTGAGAAAGTTTCACGGCTCCTTGCTGTAGAATAGTGCAGTAAAGAAAAAAGGAGAATGCTATGAACCTTACCATTCGTCGTTCGCGTCAGGACGAAGGAGATAAGTTAGTTTCTATTTGGTGTCGCTCAGTAGATGCCACGCACCATTTCCTCTCTGCGGATTATCGGATTGAGCTGGAGGAGCTGGTACGTTCATTTTTACCAGAAGCCCCTCTGTGGGTTGCAGTGACAGAACAGGATGAGCCCGTCGCCTTTATGCTTCTGACCGACCAGCATATAGATGCTTTGTTTGTCGATCCGGATATGCGTGGTAGTGGTGTTGGTAAACTGCTGATTGAACATGCTTTATCAATGAGTTCAACGCTAACAACCAACGTTAACGAGCAGAATGAACAGGCGGTTGGATTCTATAAGAAGATGGGATTTAGCGTGACGGGACGTACAGAGGTGGACGATCTCGGACGACCGTACCCGTTACTCAACCTCGTACGCGGGTAGCAGGACTAGCTTTTGTAGGCCGGATAAGGCGATATGCCGTATCCGGCAGTGTGCAGACGTGTTGCCTGATGCGCTGCGCTTATCAGGCCTACAAAATACATTCAGCCCAGCCCCTGTAGGCCGGATAAGGCAGCACGCCGCATCCGGCAGTATGCAGACGTATTGCCTGATGCGCTGCGCTTATCAGGCCTACAAAATACATTCAGCCCTGCCTCTGTAGGCCGGATAAGGCGGTACGCCGCA
>NZ_JAOWGU010000047.1:234464-298989 GCF_030332975.1 Citrobacter sp. Cpo032 | reverse complement strand
TGAATCGCCACGGGTTTAACAGACACCTCGGAGTCATTTAAGATGACTTAAAGAGAGGTGCCCATGAGCGGTAAACGTTATCCCGAAGAGTTTAAAATTGAAGCAGTCAAACAGGTTATTGATCGCGGTCATTCTGTTTCCAGCGTTGCAACACGTCTCGATATCACCACCCACAGCCTTTACGCCTGGATAAAGAAGTACGGTCCGGACTCATCCACTAATAAAGAACAGTCAGATGCTCAGGCCGAGATCCGCCGACTCCAGAAGGAGTTGAAGCGGGTTACTGACGAACGGGACATATTAAAAAAAGCCGCGGCGTACTTCGCAAAGCTGTCCGACTGAGGTACGCCTTTATTCGTGACAACTCCCGTTGCTGGCCTGTTCGTCTGCTCTGCAGGGTGCTGGATGTTCATCCCAGTGGCTTTTACGCCTGGTTTAAGCAACCGTATTCTCAGCGCCACCAGGTAGATCTGAGACTGACGGGACAGATCAAACAGTTCTGGCTGGAGTCCGGTTGCGTTTATGGTTATCGCAAGATCCATCTGGACTTGCGGGATAGCGGTCAACAGTGCGGAGTGAACAGAGTCTGGCGACTGATGAATCGTGCCGGGATAAAGGCTCAGGTCGGGTACCGGAGCCCGTGGGCACGCAAAGGCGAGGCCAGTATCGTATCGCCCAACAGGCTCCAGCGACAGTTCAATCCGGATGCTCCGGATAAGCGTTGGGTAACGGACATAACCTACATCAGGACCCACGAAGGCTGGCTGTATCTTGCTGTGGTTGTTGATCTGTTCTCACGCAAAATTATCGGCTGGTCAATGCAATCCCGGATGACAAAGGACATTGTCCTGAACGCACTGCTGATGGCTGTATGGCGGCGTAATCCCCAAAAACAGGTGCTGGTTCATTCGGACCAGGGCAGTCAGTACACAAGCCATGAGTGGCAGTCGTTCCTGAAATCACACGGCCTGGAGGGGAGCATGAGCCGTCGCGGTAACTGTCACGATAATGCGGTTGCAGAAAGCTTTTTCCAGTTGCTGAAACGCGAACGGATAAAGAAAAAGATCTACGGAACGCGGGAAGAAGCCCGCAGCGATATTTTTGATTACATCGAAATGTTTTATAACAGTAAGCGTCGGCATGGTTCGAGCAATCAGATGTCACCGACAGAATATGAAAACCAGTATTATCAACGGCTCGGAAGTGTCTAGATTATCCGTGGCGATTCAGACCGCTATCACCAGTCAGTTTCTTAGATTTTGGAAAGTCTCCTTTAGCTATGAGTCGGTACAACGTCGCGGACGAGATCCCGGTCAGGTTAAGAACTTCTTTTTTACGGAGAATACGGTTGGTGTTCATGCTTGTGCTCCTTTGAGCTGTTTCAGGAGCTGAGCTATTTACAAGCATGAAAAATCTCAAGGATTTGCTTCGGATTGAGCTCCAGACGTCAATCTTTGGCTTTCTTTCGAAATTAGTACGTCATGGGACGACATAAATCATCCCAATAATGACCATTAAATCACGCCACACCCACTGAGGCTCAACGGTTAAATAACAATCAAAAAAAATATAGAACTGGCGATTATTATGCTGAGAAAAAATAGCGCTCTTTGGAGTGGAAAAACAGAAAATCACATGTAATGAACAGGAATTGAATTTAATAACGACTGAAAGGGTCATCGAATGTAGCCGAAATGATTGCCTTGATAAAATTTGGCAGGGTAAAAATGCTGGAAAGTTGCATGAGAAATTGTGATGGCAGGCTCATAAGAACTACAGGCAAGGAATTACCCGTAGCACTTAAGTTTCCCCGCTAACTGCTGCATCAACGGGGAACTGTTTATTTAATCAACTTAAAGGTGTTGTTAGCAATAACTACCTACCATTATAAGACCATGAAAGGTTATGCATATCGAGCAAATCACTCGCCGACAAATCTGTGCTGCTGTACCTGACGATAACATGGTTGCGATGATTATTAAAATCACCTTATAAATCAATGGCTTGCTGGTGTAGTTGTTTTGCTGTAACACACTGTGAACAGGCCTGACTTCCACAAGGAATGTATGTGCACCTCTGTAGTATCATTGCTAACTGGCCGGCCCCTCCAATCCCCCAAGCAACTTGTTTGTAGTTTTCATGATCCTCCATACTGATACGAACGTGTCGGGCTCCTTCCTTATTGAGCTTTCTTATCCGCGACTGATTATCCGCCATAATGGCATCGATTGTGCGTTGCGATAAACCAATCTGTTGCCCCATAGTTTCAAACCACGGCGTTAACTTTATTGTGGATGCAGAAGTTTCACGTTTAATCGTTTTCATTTTACTCCTCCGCCAACAGTTGGATGTTGGCCCTGAAATCAATATTAGTTTCTAGGTAAGCTAATTTTTTGCTATCAATTAGCGTCACAGCGCGGAAAATAAACCTTTCTTAATACGTTGGTTCATTGTGGTTACAGTTCCTTATGTCATACGATGAATCTCGTTTTTACAGTGATTACGGTGGGTGTTCATACCAGTGCTCCTTATAAGCTGTTTTTGGAAGGCAATATTTACAACCACCAAAAAACGCAAGGATTCGCCCAACGATGCCTTCGCTGAGCAGGTTAAGGGCATCTTTCAAGTGGATGTCATTCGAGAGCACCGATTTCTGTCTCCAGAATGGTCATATAAAGACGTAATGTTCACTGAGGCTCAATGATGACATTTCGTACAAATAACTGTCACGGAGGTGACGATGATTGGTAACCAAAGCAACAAGGCTGACGCCAGATGCCACCGGGAACGGAAAAGCAGTAACGAGGTCTTTGAATTTCTGGAGAAGAAGCTTTATCTGGGACGGGATACTCGGCAAAAACTGGCACTGATTGCCAGGAAACTAACGGGAGCGGGTTTTAGCCCGGATAAATTCGACGCAGAGAAAGCGGCGGATGTGCTGAGCGCATGTGTGAATCACATGTTTAACGATCTATTCAGTGAAGGAAAGCATAACGGGATTTATGGGCTGGAGGAGCCACCCATGATAGTTCCGGCCAGATCCCCTAAGGCACTGGAAATCTACACTGTTTACCAGCTCGTTAAAGGTCGTTTTGACAAGCTTTATACGGGAGAGTCAGATCGTGAGAAATGTGCATCGGTGGCAGCAAAACTTAACGAATGCGGGCCGGGGAAACCGTCATTTAATCAATTCTCTAACAGTGAACAATGGACGCGAGAGGATGTTGCGTGGATGCTTCAGCCTGAAAATATCAATGCACTGATTAATGTCCAGAATCAAAAGTACGCGCGGCTGAGTGCTGAAGATAAAACTGCAATCGCTACTGACAGTAGTCTCAACAGCTAAAAACACCTGATGCGTTTGCTGGCACTGATTTTCATGCTCTCGCCACGACAGTCATAGCGCGTCGTCGTGGATATGTCGCTGTGACCTGCCAACTGGCGTACGGTGTTGATATCCACGCCCTGCTCCAGCAAACGGGTGATGAAGGTACGCCGCATATCATGCGGGGTAAACCGCGCTATGCCTGATGCTTGCTGTAACTGTTCCAGGATACCCGTTAACCCGGTTGTTGTCAGAGGCTGGCTGGCGACCTTACCGTTGCGCTGGATACGGTTGAACAGTGCGCTGTCAGCTTCATCTGCGCCAACTTTCAGCCATGCGCGGATGGCCTTGTCCACCGCATCCGCCACGTGAATTTCACGGTATTTACGCCCCTTCCCTTGCCTGACCGTCAGAATGCCGTTGTAATAGTCCCGGCGCTCAAGTTTGACCAGTTCTCCGGCACGCAGGCCCGTTCCACAAAGTGTCAGCACAATAGCGACATCACGGTAGCGCCGTACCGGTTGCGGATGCTGTTTTGCGGCATGAATCAGCGCGCGAATTTCCTGCCTGTCCAGCGCCCTTCCCTTGCGCTGGATATCGCCGCTCACGCGCTTAACTGACCGGATACGGGCCAGCGTTTCGGCATCCATGCAGTTGAGGTTAAAGGCCGTCTGCGCCACGCCCCGCAGTGATGATAACGCCATGTTCACCGACGACACGGCGTAACCGTCATCCAGCAGTGCCGTACGTACTTTAGCGACGGCGGCGTAGTTGAGTTGTTCCCACGGATAGTCTTCTGCATCCACACCGCGTTTAAGTATGCTGGCGCTGCGGTTTAACAGGCTGGTGATGCCCCGCCGTCCCGATGGTGCAAGACCACTGATATACGCATCAAACACGGTGGTTTGTACCACCGGCACAACCTGACGTAACGCAGCCCTGCTCATGCGCCTAACCCGTAATAACGTACATTAAACCAGGTAACTTTCAGAATCACACCAGCCCCCGTTCAGCCATCGACACCGTTTCAGTTCCCGCCACGATAAAGTGATCAAGTAACCGCACATCCAACATTTCCAGCAGCTCCTGAAGCTTTTTAGTCAACTTGATATCGCAGCGGCTGGGTTCAGGCTCTCCGCTGGGGTGGTTGTGGACCAGGATGGCTGCGGCAGCGTTATGTTTCAGCACATGTTTGATAACTTCGCGGGGGTGAACGCTGACCGAGTTTAATGTGCCCCTGAACAGGATTTCGCGGTGCAGCAGCTGATTCTGATTATCGAGCAGGATGATGCCAAACTCTTCATGTTCGAGCGGTGCCAGCTCAACCATTACGCACCGTCGCACATCATCAGGGGAGCAGAGTTGAACCCCACGCTGATAGTACCGGCTGATGATGTCACGCGCCTGGTCAAGGATACGGGTTTCACGCTGGGTAAACATGGTCATATCAGAATTCCCGTTCAATGAAGTAAATGGCGTCGGGGAACAGCTGGCGGCGGGTTACGCCAGTACGCAGGGAGAAAGCTTTGCGAGGCATGGTGGTTCGCCCGTTGCTGTCGAAGAAACAGAGAGTTTCCTCATCCATTTTGACCATAAGGGACCAGTGAAACTGGTCGCTGAGCATAATCAGGCGGGAGTGGTCAGTGACGTCAAGAAACCGCTGCATTTCCCTGAACAGCCGCCCATCTGTTAACCCCCGTTTCCCGGCGAAGGGCTTAGTGATTTCAACCGGGAACTGGCGGCTGTAATACCCTTTCTGCAATACCTGAGCTATCAGCCAGTCTAAACGGTCTTCTTCAATCCCTTCAGTCAGCCATTCATGCAAGGGCCAACGCTGCTGATAAGCCTGAATAAGCCGGTTCATTAACGGGCGTCGTTTCACCCTGCCGTCAAACAGCCAGCTCAGCATGTTAACCATGCAATAAGCACCGCAAAGACAGTCCAGTTCGCCCTGTTGAGACGCACGTATACCTCTGTCAGTTCTCACAGATAATTCCCCATAAAGTAGTGATAGTTAGTGCAGAGGAATTAGCTTTCCCACAGGACGGTAATGGTGTAGACGTTCATGGCGTGATACTGAATAAAGTTGGATTGCCAGAGTTTAAACAGCTCCCTTCCGGCGTTAACAGGCAGGTCACCAACATAAGCAAGAAAGACATACTGCTGACTCCAGCTGATATCAATGTCCTTTTCCAGTTCGGGGTATACCGTCCCCATATAACTGAAATCGGTAATATAATCGAAATACCATTCATCATTGCGTGAAATAAGCCGTATTTCGACGGGATGGTAACCGCCCTTTTCAGCGCCGTAACTCATGTCTTTAAATAATAGACTGACGGCTGTAATTTTGGTTTTATGCGGCGGTGGATTTACCGCTTCATTTAATATGATATTTATTAATTCCTGATCGACGGGCATAGCTAGCCCTTCCTGATGGATAATATTCATCGTTTTTATTCCGGAAAATATGCATTTGAATTGATGATACAACCCAATAATTGACCATTGCCATACTGACTGCTTAAACGATAGACGCCCTCCCATCAGGATGGGATAATAAAATGAAATGCTAAGTTGGCAATTAGTTTGTATTAGCTACTGGACAATATGACACTATCCAGCAATGTTATTTTATCAGGGCTATGCTTTTAATGCAAATAGTTTCACCCAGGAACTAATTTGGTTGTTATTTTATAAACTCATCTAAAAACATAATTAAGCTTTTCCTCTTAGTGTTATCTAGCTTATTCCAGACTTGCTCGAGACGTTGTTTTAATTCAACGTCAAGCCCAGTGGCATAGTTAATCGGGATATCAGAAACATTTAAATCCTCCATACAATCAATAAAGAACCAGCTGATTGGAGTTTTTAAAGCAACGGCAATTTTGACTAAATGAGCAATATTGATCTTATTCGTTCCGCGTTCATAGCGGGAAAGTTGTTGTTGAGAGATATCGATAGTCTCTGCAAGCTCGGCAGCAGTAAGCCCAGCTTCTTTACGTCTAGTCTGAATACGCTGCCCTACCAGCTTATCAGCTGAATCTGCCATCAGTTTAACCATCATTTTATCTCCAGAACATCCATAAGAGGAATTCTGGGGCTTTTTTACTCTTGCATGAACATCAGTAATGGACATAAAATTAACCACCATATCATTTATAGACATAAACGACTGCAACCGGTCAACTAAGCTGGATTGGAAGCCCACTCAGTTGAGCAGCAGAGCAAAGGTGGGCAAAAAGGAGAACATTGTGGCAACCACCATTACTGAGATAACGGATTGCTTTGAGTACTTTTTCAACTCTCTTTACCGGCGAGAATTTGTCAAAACACTGCGTCTGAACGAATGTAGCGAGCGGGAATTATTGCCTCTGGTACGTTGCTATTTGTTGGGTTGGTTTGCAGATAATGTCTCACCGGAAGTAAAAAGCAAGCTGCCAAGAACTGTATCCGGGCACGGTTACATTGATTTTGTCATTGATGATGTAGCCGTTGAGTTTGCAGTACGTAAACCAACTGCGGCATGTTCGAATGTCTCCGCAACTGTAAATAGCACTGAAGTTAAGAAGTTAATGAAGCACGATGGCAAAGCCTTGCTTGTGCTGTTGGACTTTTCTTACTCGCCCTATTCAGAAGAACAGATTGAATCCTCCCGCAACTGGCCCTCTCTCGGTCAAAGGAATCACCGTAAATCAGCTTTCAATGTGGTCTATTTCTTTGTGGAAAAACGCAGACCGCTGGCATTTGGGAAAATCACCAAAAACATCCGTATCACTTAACAAGGATTTAAATAATGAACAGAAAACTGCTGGCTTTATTGATGGCAGCCATAACACTTCCGGCTGCGGCAGCGCAGTACGTAAAACCCGGAGCGGTTCTAACCCTGCATCCGGGGCAGAATAACGCTGAATTCAACATTAATGCTTCAACGGGGGATGGTTCGGGCGTATGCAATATGGAGGGTACAGCACAACAAATAGCTGCCGGAGAAAACCAGAAACATCGCTGGGTCTGGAATGACAATACCAGCCAATGTGTTGCAGTAATTAGTGAACTGCATAACGGTAATGCCAGCATTATGACTCGTGGTTGCGAGGGATACTGCGGGGCTTCTGCAGCAGGCGCAATGGATGGTCTATTTAATAAGAAGTAAAAGTATCATTAATTTACGAAGGAACTACAGATGAAAAGAGCAATACTTCTGGTATTAATATCCATGGGTTTGCTGGCTGGCTGTGGCGAGAAAACGCCAAAATGTAGTAGTGATGACGCTAAAAATCTGGTCGTGGATATTGCCAGAAAGACAATCGAGAAAGGAATGACACTGGATAAGGATGTGCGGATTACAGTAGAAAATGTCAGAACAATAAGCCATGAATCAGGGCTTGATGTTTATCAGTGCGCGGCTGATTTAACATTTACAAAACCAGACTTGCAAAATTCCCTACCAGTCATCTACCGGATTCAGAAAACTGACGATGGCAAAGGGCAATTTTATATAAATGTATCTGGTTTATAATAACCTTAGTTAATATTAGAATTCCTTTTGGGTAAAGTAATTGATGTTTATCCCAAAAGGAATCCTCACGAATAAGATAATCACATTTACCATTGTAGCTATTATCGCATTTAGTTGATTAGTTACACTAAATACAACTACCCCAGAAAAAGATGTTCCTGCTGATGTGCCATTCATTATCAAATCTAATCGGCCAGGAACGTGTAGAGTCAGCACAATCGCAACTGCTGTAGATACTAAACGAAATTTAGCCGATGTAACGTGCATATACAATTATAGTCGATATTGTCGTTATTATTCAGACTAGGAAGATGTCACACCAGGGATGCCCCGCAATTGTTCGAGGAAGAGGGATTAGTGTACCTAGTGTCAGAAGCGTGGAGGACAGCATTGTAATTCGCCCATCATCGACGTTCACCTCATCGAAAACCACCGCACGCATATTTTCATCCAAGTCAATCGAGCCTCGGCCAAACGCTTTATGATGAATCGCGCACAGCGCCAGCCCCTTGGGTACTTCGTAAGGGCACGATAATGTCCTGCAGCTGCTGTTCCGCCGTACCTGTAACAACTCGGTAAGAAACTCATCGTTCTGCATCTCTTAGGCAGTAATGAAAATGCCTGCGACAGCTGTCCGGCAAACACGACCGTTTACAGGATCACCATCATGCAGACCTGTGCTCGCTCTTGTCGGCCGGTGGCTTGGATTGCCCAGAAATGAATAACAGATGTGTACTGACAGATTATGTCAGTCGCAGTTGGTATGTTGCCTAGATTCAGATTCATACTGAGGGATAGCCAAGTGGCGAAAGGCTCCTGGAATGCCGCACTATTTGCAGGGATCATAACGATTCATGCTTCGTCGTGTTTTCTCGTTCTCTCTTTTGGATATTCCTATGATAACATCGTAAAAACAGGTAATTATACCAGAAGTCAGCATTCTTTAGAATGCATGAAAGATCTCCAAATAAGGAGTTTAACTGACCCATTTAGGAATCTAATAAATTGTTATACGTGATTCCAGTGCGTGCTAATGCCAGCTCAATACAACGAACCATCAATCGCGAGGATGGGTTGAATGGAGTGGTCAGTTTTACCTTCACTCCATGCCCCCGCGAGCTGACTTAGGGGGAGAATATTGAGAATTCAATGTAGTGGAAACTCAAAGCGCCAGTTCTGGTGTACAGGCTGGCAAAAAACAAAATGACTGGATCAATACGGATATGACTAATAACACGCAGAAAAAAAACAACGAGACGAACGAAATCATCATCGACTTGTTCGCCCCCAATCTTCCGGGCAGTACCAATGAAGGCGACTTAATCCAGAAAGCGTTGCTTACTCAGTTGGTTGAAAGCATTCGAAGCTCGATTACTCTCCCTAAATCCAACAATCCATCAGGGCTTGCCCGATTTATTGATGAATCAGGCCGTAATGTGTTCTTTGTGGATGGTACTCGCGGTGCAGGTAAAACAACTTTTATCAATAGCGTGGTCAAATCACTGAACAGTGGCACAGATGATGCCAACATTAGCATCAAGTGTCTGCCGACCATCGACCCTACCAAGCTGCCGCGTCATGAACCCATTCTGGTCACGGTGACCGCCCGTCTGAACAAAATGGTATCCGACGAGTTAAGAGGAGATTGGTCGTCGAATAACCATAAAAAACGAAAGGAAGAATGGCAGAGTCACCTTGAACAGCTCAAGCGCGGTCTTCATCTGCTGACTGACAAGGAATACAAGCCGGAATATTTCAGTGACGCTTTGAAGCTGGATGCCCAGCTTGATTACTCCATCGGTGGCCAGAATTTATCGCAAATCTTTGATCAATTGGTTGAACGTGCGTGTGAAATTCTCGGCTGTAAGGCCATTTTGATCTCGTTTGATGATATCGATACGCAGTTTGATACGGGTTGGGATGTACTTGAATCTATTCGAAAATTCTTTAACAGCCAGAAATTGGTGGTAGTGGCGACCGGGGATTTGCGTCTTTATTCCCAGTTGATTCGCGGTAAGCAATACGAAAATTACAGCAAAACTTTGCTCGATCAGGAAAAAGAGAGCGCCCGCTTAGCCGAACGGGGCTATATGGTGGAACACCTTGAACAGCAATATTTGTTAAAACTGTTTCCAGTACAGAAGCGTATGCAGTTGAAAACCATGTTGCAACTGGTGGGAGAGAAAGGACGAGATCAAAGCTCTGAAAAGATTAAGGTTTTATACAGTAAAACCACAGATGGAATAAAGATCAATACTGTTAGGAGTGCTTTGGAGAATATTGTTTCGAATGGTTTGAACATACGGGTTGGCTCCGATCTTGATATGTATGTTGATGAGCTTTTGAAGCAACCGGTTAGGTTGTTAATGCAGGTGATGCAGGATTATTACTCCCGTTTGCATGTATCTGGTATATCTGAAAGTGTTTTGCTGAGGGATTCGTTATATGGAGCAATGCTTAGTAGTATTTATAGGGTGGGTTTGAATTATGAGCAGCATCGGTTTGGTATGGATTCTTTGTGTGATGATATATTTAGCTACTCACGTCAGGATCAAGAGGTTAATACCGGATTTTATCTTCGACCTCAATCAAGTTCTGAAGCTCTCAGGAATTGCTCTGTTTATTTATCCTCTCAAGTAAGTGCTTTGTGTGGAGGAAGTCTTTCACGAATACTTCAACTTATGCTGGTTGGATGTGGCAGTGTCAGTCTCTTTGATCATGTGAAGAAGCGACTTGGAGGAGATGTAGAGAAAACTCGACCAAGTATAGATGTAGAGTTTAAGTCATATATGTCAATTGGTCGTCGTGAAAGTGTTACCAATTGGGCGAATAGAAGTTGTGCCGTTATCTCTGATGATGGGTTGCCATCCCAATCAGCAGGTGTATATCTTGGAATGATACAAGTAAATAAGAAAAATCGTGGTGAGAAAGGGGTATACAAAGCATTAAATATAAATTCAGAAAATGGATTGGCGAAGCTTGCTGTTGCAGCCTCTCTAAGCTCCTCATTGACGCCAGTCCCATCGGATTTTCTGTCTGTTTTCAACCTAATTGGCGCCATTGCTGATCTAGCGGATATTGATACGAATAACCTAGTGGAAGATGACGCTAGCTCAGAAATAAATATGGGCGAGCAGGTATTTAATAAGGCTTTACTGAAGGTTTTGGCGAAACCCACTTGTGTTGCGCCTATATGGTCTAAACATATGGATAAAGGCACAGTCGAAGAGGTGGAAGATCAGGACATTGTTAGTGAAAAGGAAATTAGTGAAGCAATGACGGCGCTTATTGTTTGGAATCGTCTTGTTCGTCAAGAGTCACCAAAAATAAAACCTTCCTCTATATTGATTGGTAAGATATGGACCCGGTTATTTTTTAATTTGTCCTCTATATCTGAAAAGCATAAAGCGTTACTTGGTGGTGATGAAGATGCGCACCAAGGAAAATATGCAAAATATACCAATGCTGCAAAAATTATGCGATTTAATATATTGGCATTCCTTCACGCGGTACTGGTTGAAGAAGATGCTTATCATCGGATTGACGAGAACTCATTGTCTAGTATTTCTGTTAAGTTTAAGCAAAATCCTGTTACATCCGTTGGTCAATTCGTCACCAAACTGGATTCAATAGAGGATTTAGGCGGGTTGATAAAAACCCATCCGATTTTTTATCTCATTATAAAGTGCCCGTTAATACATCCATTTCTTTTTCCTTTTGGTGGAATTAATTCGGCCGATACGCAACTCCTCCAGCAAGAAAAATCCTTTCTTAATTGTTTGGATACGATTATTGGTGGAGAATTCAGTAAGAATGTGGATTTCGATAATATGGAAAAAAATGATCCCTCGTTTTCAGGTCTGGGAATTAGAAACTTGCATGTCACCAGTATTGCTGCTGCTCCATATGATTCAAAATTGGCAAAGAAAGATAAAACATATTCGTCAGATAATGGCCAAGATTAATCTGTTTAAGGATCGGATATGGAACGCTTTCTTCTTAACTCAACAGTACTGTTGGATCGGCTAAGTAACGTATCATTGGATGAAGTATCACTTGATGACAGGGTGGAATCATCCGTGTTCCTTGCTCAATACGAACAAACGCGTAGTTTGCCTGATCATGTAGCCAAATCGGCTTGGTCATCCCTGGAACAGCAACTCAAACAGCGAAATATGAAACTTGGTCCGGTAGCGGCCTTACGCCTGATCGCTGAAAAATTTGTTAAAAACGAGAAAGATGGCCCCAGAACCGATCTTGCTTTATTCTCGGAATGGCAAACTCTGATGAGCCGTGTGTCGTGCCTGCCGGTTATGGCGTGTCATCAGGTCATTAATCCTGGATCTGCCAGTCAGGAATATTGTTTTCACTGGCCTTTGTACCCTTATCACCCGACTGTTGAGGACTACATTACCCGTGAACGCCTGCACGAAACTCACCAGCATCTGAATGGTAGTACCAGTGCGGAAGAGTGCTGGCTGGATGCACTCAGGCACCCAGAAGTGGCCGTCAGAGATTTCGATAAGGGATGGGTCTCGCAAGAGATGAAACAACTCTGTGGCCAGATTGATTCCTCACTGACGCCCAAAACCTTCCAGGATCGTTTGCAGGTTGCCAACAATATTCGCGAAATCCTTTGTCGGGTAGCTCAGGGCATGGAGTTGCCAGAGTGGATGACATCATTGCAGCACCCACAGCAGTTGGCGAACAGCACAATTCTGCATCAGGGTATGGAGCATGAGTTTGCGACGATTTGGCCAACGGACCGCAAATATAGTCAGGAATCTGAATTTTGCTGGCTAACCGGGGTATTGGAAAAATGGCGGTATGGTGCGCCCGAAGGATTGGAACGACTGCTTTGGATTTACCTGCTGATTCAGAACCAGTATTTGACGCTGCTAGTTCAGAGAGACGATTTTTTCGGTTTTGATCAGTTCCAGAAATACACCATGACGGAGCTGAGAGAAGAAACCGAGAAATCTTATTTGTCTCGTTTCAAACATGCACATGGCGCCGGTATATATTCTCAGGTGCGTTATCTGGAAGGACGCTTTGCTCCGAAGAGCGACCCCAGCAAAATGCAAAAACTGCTCTTCAGCGTTTTGCGTGGGTACTGGGAATACCTCAAATGTCATATGTCCATAAATTGGGAGCATTCCCAGCCACTGAATATTACTCAGGTGCTCGATAATCTTGAGCAGGTTAAGCCTGGCAGTATATGTGCCGAGCTGGCACTAGTGCCGCACTTTATCAAGAAAAAGCCCAAAAAAGATGAAGTCTATCCCTACGCGTTTCTGTTCAAGGATTTGAAGAATCAGGCTGCTATTCTGATGGACATCCTGAATCATGAACCACGTTTGACAAAATGGATTAGAGGAGTAGATGCCGCAGCTAATGAGATGCACGCTCCACCGGAGTTGTTTGGCCCTTTGTTCCGGGTACTAGCCAAATCCGGTATTGCTCATTTTACCTATCATGTTGGCGAGGACTTTCCGCATCTGATTAGTGGTATTCGATCAATTGATGATGCTTTGAGATTTTTGCCTTTGCGGAATGGCGACCGTCTTGGTCACTGCACGGCGATTGGCATCACACCTGGCATCTGGAAACGCTCTTTGCCATTGTCTTTGTCCATGAACAAAGAAACGAGATTGCTCGATTTGGTGTTTATCTGGAGAGAACTTCGAAGTCATCCGGAACTGCTGCGTTACGCTAGTGATGCAGCGATTGAGGCGGTTCATTTGGCACATGAGGTTTTTTCGCTAGAAGAAGAAATCTCGATTACCACCCTTGATCAGGTGTTTGAGTTGAGGGGGGTGTTGGCAGAATCGGAAGGCCTACTGGGTGAATTGGATGGGCCGTTGAAAACCAAATCCCTCTGGTTGGAAGAGTTTGAGCATGCTAGAGAGTTGGCTAAAACTGCAGGAATGAAAAGACCACTAAAGTTGTATAAGCAATGGCTTACATCTGACAATGTGCGAAAGCAGCGTGCAGAATATGTTGAAGTTGCCCTAGAATATTTGCCGGATGAAGCAGTTGTTGCATTACAACAAGCTGTGATGGCAAAAATGGCAGGCCGAAACATAGCGATTGAGTGCCCTCCGACCAGCAATACCCGTATCAGCCAGTATCGAGATGTCAGCGAACATCATATCTTTCGCTGGATGGGCTTGCCGAATGAGGTGATTGAAGGTGATGTCCCTATGTCTATTTGTCTAGGATCTGATGATCCTGGGATCTTCGCAGCGGATTTGAAATCCGAGTTCTATCACCTGTTCGTTGTGTTAACCCGAAAGTTCAGTTTGTCGCCAGCAGAGGCTTTGAGAAAGGTTGCGGAAGTGAACGAGAATGGACGAATTTTTCGCTTTCACGATGCCAAGTAGCGCTCGTACATTGGGGTTTGATGACATAGCACTTTGCTGGCTATCAAGCAAGCCAACTCCAAAATGAGTACAAGAATGAGTATTTTTAAGACATAGCTTTTGATAAATAATAAATATCAATAAGATACGATTAAAATCACAGTTCAACATCTAAATAAAATCTGCTGTCTCATGAGGTTCCAACGAATCTCATGAAAATGACAAAACCTATAAAATCCACGCAATTGCGTGGATTTTTCATTTCATAATGTCTCAACTTATTGAACAGGCCCCGTCGTGAGGAAAGAATTTGTCTACGAGCGTGGGGTCAGTCCAACCAGCAGGATTGCCAGGCAAACCACTGGTTGCCTGGCAAAAAGGTCAGGAGACGATTATCAGAAGTTCCATTTCGCGCCGATCATTGCCGCACTGTCATTATAGCCTTTATCACCCACCTGCACGCCGACATTGCCCCACAGGTTGAAACGTGGGCTGACCTGCCCTTCGACACCCACTTTCACCTCACCCAGGTTTTTCGTTCCGGCCTGGCTGACGTTAACGCCGTCCATCCGGGTGCTGAAATCACGGGTATTGTGCAGCCAATTAACTTCGGCAAACGGCTGGAACTCACGCGCTTTACCGTTATCGAGCTGGCTGTGGCCTTTGATCCAGGTTTTCACACCAAGACGCGTTTGCACATTACCGTCACCGCTGCTGGTGATGCGGGTGCCGTTGCTTTCACGGTGATCGTCGGCTTTCACGCCCATCCACACGGCCTGTGCCTGCGGCTGGATATACCATTCGTTGGTCGAACCTTCACGCGTCTGGTATTCCCCCATTTTCCAGGTGTAGCCGGTTTCCACCGAGGCGTTCACCCCTTTCGATTTATAGGATTCGCCCTGCAGACCTTCACCCTTCACGCTGTTGTTAAACCAGTTGTACTGTGCCCAGGTATCGACATACAGCCCGCTGTGCGTCTCGTCGTTGGCATACCAGGTTGAGTAAACCCCGGCGGAATAGCCGTTCACAGACCCTTTCGAACCATACTGCGTACGTGACGTGTGGGTATTGCTGTGGTCGTTGCCGTAACCGGCCATCAGACCAAGATGCCAGCGGTCAAGACCACTCTGGCTCCACTGCGCCACATCACCGCCCAGTTGAACGGCGTAACGGTTGCTCTGCGTTTTGAGCTGCCCGCTGCCATCACGCCAGTTGTTGTGGCCGCCCACGTGACGCATCCACATGCTGGTGACTTTTTGCTCGCCGGTTAACGCGTCGATGAACTGTGTTTCACCCAGGCGATCGTGCAGACGGGTCACAAACAGGGTGTTAGCCGCCGCCAGGTTTGCGGTGTAGCTGCCGCCTTCCGGACGCAGATCCGGCGTTTCTTTATCACCCGGATCCGTGCCCGGGTCCGTTTTGCTGCTGTTCAGATACCAGTTACTGCTGTTTTCACCGGTACCGCGGTTCAGGGTGTAGTCATACGCCCCGGCAACAATACGGCCTTTCTGGGTGAAATCACCGTCGGACGCCCCCTCAACGGTAATAACTTCAATACCGTTGATGGTCGCCGCCCCTTTGCCCCCGGCGTTTGTCACCGTGACATACGTGTTGCCGGAGGTATCGCCTTCCACCACCAGCTTATCGGTGACGGATTTATCGTCGCCGAGTGCGGTGTTAAGCGAAAGCAGCCCGTCGTTACCCGCATAGTTACCCTTAATCACCAGCTGGTTTCCGGCCTGCTTCCCGGAAACCCCGGTAGCCATCGTGCCGCTGTTAGTGACGTTTCCACCCACCGTAAAGGTGTGAGTGCCTGTGCTTTCAGCGGTGCCAACCTGAAGCAGACCGGCGTTGTCGATATCACCCGTCACGCCGCCGAACCCGGATAATTTCCCCTGATCTGCGATAGTGACCTGCGTGCTGCTCAGCACCAGTGAAGCGCTCTCGCTGCCCAGTTGCAGTCCGCCCTGCTCAATGTGTGTGCTACCGGTCCACGCGGCATTGTCGCCCACGGTGATGGTGCCGCTGCCGAGTTTGGTGACACTGCCTGCGCCGGTAATGCTGTTGTTCAGGTCCCAGCTACTGGCGCTGTTGAGCACCAGGGAACCGGCGTTTTTCACCGCCGCATCGCCCAGATGTTCAGCCACGGACGCGGTAAGCTGCGATCCACCATCAATGTCAAAGGTTCCGGTAAACTCGCTGTTGTTACCGGCCAGCACCACATCGCTGTCGGTCAGTTCGACACTGCCGTTATCGCTGATGGCGTTGTACAGCACGCCTGCGGCATTACTTAACGCCAGCGTACCGGCCGCCACGATGTCACCAGTACCGAGGCCCAGCGTAGAGTTCAGCAACGCCGTGGCCCCTTCGGCAATCGTGGTTTTCGCGGTCATAGTGCTGTTTTCACCCGTGACAGTCAGCGTTCCTCCGTTCAGGTTGAGCGCGCCGCTACCTGTTAAGGTGCCGTTCGCCTCACCGCCATCCGCAATCGTCAGGCTGCCACCATGGATATTCAGCAAAGAATCGACAGCGGCCGTCAGTTTACCGACCGTCTGGCTGTAGCCGTTCATATCAAAACCAGTGTCAGATGCCAGACGCAGTTCGCTGGTCTGCCCCAGCACGTCGTTGTTATTCATCAGCAGGTTGCCGCTACGCACATCGGTGATGCCGGTGTAGTCGTTATCCATATTGGAAAGTGACACGGTCTGGCCTTTGGCGCTGTCGAATGCCAGGTCGCCGGTGCCAGTGACGCGGGCGCTGAGGTCAGCGGCATTACCTGTTTTATCGTTGGCATCCAGCACCAGCGCGTTACTGCCGGACGCTAGCAGTTCAACCTGCGTCAGCCCGTAGCTGATATACAACCCGTCGTCGTTTTCTCCACCGGTCAGGCGGTAGTCATAAGTGCCTTTGGCCACCACTTCATCATTCTGCTCGATGTCGGCCACCACGCCATCGCTGATGACGTTGCCGTCTTTGTCGGTTAACGTCAGGTTGCCCGCGCCACCCTGCACAGCGGAGTCAGAGATGGCCAGTTTGATCAACTCCTGTGCGTCGTCCTGCTCAAGCAGGGAGAGCGTCGTATCCGCCTGTGGACGATCATTGCTGACGCTGCCGGTATCCACCTGAACGGTCCCGCGACCACTCAGATCCATTTTACCCGCATGGATCGTACCATCCGCTTGCGTTTTGCCCGGCGTAACACCGTCGAAACTCACCGTGCCCCCGTTAAACGCCAGCCCGCCGATATTCTGTTCGCCCTTGCCGACATGCGTGAGGCTGCCTTCACCCGCGCTCAGCGTCGCTTTAGCCAGGGCCTGAGTATTTAACCCGGCCAGTTCAAAGGTGCTGTTTTGCAGCGCAAGCGTGCCCTGGAAACCGTCTGCGGCATTGTTGGCGGTAAAATCAAACGCCTTGCCGGACGCATCCACAGACACGGTCCCGGTTCCCGAGAGGTGGCTGTTGAACGCCATATCGCCGGTCGCGTTCAGTTGCAGCGTACTGTTCGTATCAATGCTGTAACCCGTATTCGCTGCATCATCTTTTGCGTCACCCAGGACGAAGTCGACGTTATTGACGCTAAACACGGAGTTGCTGGTCAGATCGATATGCTCCATGCCGGTAATGGCGTCGGCACTGTTCAGAGTGTACTGTGCGTTCTGCAACCGGAGCGTGTCTTCACCTTCTCCACCATTCAGGCTGGTGAAGAGCGAGGTTTCCGTCGCCTTGATGTCTTTCAGCAAGAAGAGATCGCTGCCGTTACCGGTGGTGATATCGGTTGCCATACTGCCGGACTCCAGCGTGACGGTGTTATCGCCACTCAGTAAATTTACCATCCCGGTGATGCTGGCTTCCGCGGCATTGGTAAAGGCAATGCCCTTCCCTTTAACGATTTCCAGCGCTTTTTGCGAAGCATCCAGCGCGCGGATCACCCCTTTATTAAGGAAGCTTTCCAGAGAGCCGTTATCTGCATCGACCACCGCATGCGAAGTGGAAACTGACGTCAGCTCGCCCGACTGTTCAATATTTTTCGTGGTCCCGCCGACAACCAGCGCCTCTGCGCCATCGCTGTCCAGCACGTTGACGCTGGCACCTGTTTTCAGGTCTGCGGAGGAATTGGTGACGATCCCTTTACCACCCGCCTGCTGGACGTTGATGACCAGATCGCGCGAGTCGGACATAACCAGGGTCTGATCGGTTTGCGAACCGTCCATACTTTCAAACAGGATGCCGGTTCCACTACCGGTAACGTTGATGGTGCCGGAGTTGGTCTGCGCCATGGAAGCCCCGGTATGTACCCCAATGCCGTTGCCGACGGTAATGTGGGTCTCTTTGAGCTGAATACCGACAAGGTTAGCCTGGTTTTCAATGGCGTTACCGCTGCCGCCCGCGGCCATCGTGATGGTTGCGCCATCAACGACCAGCCCTTTCGCCCCGCTTGCCAACAGAATGGCGTGCGCCGTGCCGTCAGCGGTAGTTTGCCCTTCACCGGTCAGGTTAAGCGTTGCGTCGCTCTCGACCAGATACGCCGCGGTGCCATCGGTGGCAGAAACGGTCGCGCTATTGTTCACCACGGAATCTGCGCCCTGAATATTGACCGCCACGCCATTCACCTGAATATCGCCGTCGTTGTTCAGCGTACCGCCGGAAATCAGCACTCCGGTACTGTCCGACTGATCAAAATCAATAGTGCCTTTATGGTTCAGCGTACCACCATTACGAGCGATATAGCCGAAAGCGCCGTCAGCGGTGTTGGCCGTTTCAAGGGTGGCATAGCTGGTTAATACCGACTCACCTTTTTTGGCTTCAACGACTTCACCATCCAGGCCATAGTAGTTTCCGTCAACAATGCCCGCCGTTGTGCCCTTACCGGCGACTTTAACAATATCGGCATCCGCCGTGATTGTCCCCGTAGCACCGCCTTCAATACGAACGCCAGTTGAGCCTTCACCCATAATGCTTAACGCCAGCTTGCCGGAGTTAAAACTGCTACCTGCATCCGTCGTAAGGATAATGGTGGAGTTATCACCCGTTGCATTCATTTGTGACTTATTGGTACTAGAACCATCAAACGCAGCGCCGCCATCGACGCGATAAAGTGTCGAATCTGTCGTCGAAACCGTTTGATTACTCGTGGCATTATCGATAATTGACGATCCGGCACCGTAGATGTAATACCCCGTCTGGTGACTCCCTTCATTGAAGGTCACCGTTCCGTCATCCACCAGGGTGATGGTGCCTTTATCACGCGCCTGAACACCGATGGCATAATCGCCATTGAGATTGACGTCGCCTGATACCACGGCGAGGGCATCCTCACCACTCGCCCGGATACCGTAGTTCGCGTAATGCGTCCCCTCATCTACACCGGAGTTGACGTTAATGACACCCGCGTGCGTGATTTTTCCTCCGGCTTCCACATCAATACCGATACTGTTTTGCCCGTTTTGATTGATTACGCCGTTGTTCACGACCCGGTTTTCACCGGTACCTGATTTTACGTTGATCCCCACGTTCGCAATCGAGGATTCGCCGGGCAGATCGCCGTTGATCTCTATCGTGCCATTTTGATTTAACGTCGCGGTATTTTTAACAACGATGGCTGTTGCGTTCGTTGTCTGAGAACCAATTACAATTTTTGAGGCCCTATCGCCGTTATACGTCGCACTGCCTGATAACAGAACACCGATGGAGTCTCCCGAAATACGAAGGTCGTTAGTCGCATCCGTCCCCTCACGTTGAGCCTCCCGGCCGATGTACAACATGCCGTTATGGTTAAATGTTGATTGCTGGCCGGCCTCAACACCTGTTGTGACCGGTGTGCCAGTGGTATTCGTCTGCGCGGTTGATGCGACATTTATCGTGCCGTCATTTGTCAGCACCGCAGACGAAGAGAGTAGGACACCTTTATTACTGTATTGAGAAGAGCTCGTTGCCAGGTTAATCACGCCAGTGGCATTGTTATTAACAGTGGATGTGCCGTTTGCCAGGATAGCCGTGTGCTGGCCTGCTGCGACTAATGCTGCGCTCGAACCCAATTTTTCAGCCATGTCAGGGTTAGTCCCTGCATCAACAACCCCGTTGTTCTCAAATACAGAACCACTGTGAACGGCGACGACATAGGCCCCACGAAGCGTATTGTTATTCGACCCTAGTGTGCCCTCATTGATTAAGGTTGCACCATTTTCCAGGTTAACCAGCGATGCATCAGACCAAAAAAGTTGCAGATTAGCGTCTTTATCAATGTTAATAACGGCATCTTTGCCGGTTCCGTGGATGTAGGAGACGGTATCACGATTAACCGTTCCTCTAACTGCATCATCAGACGCAATCCCATCCTCATTCGCATAAATAGGGATAGACCCGGTAGTTCGCGCCAAATTCAGTTCAGCGTTGTACTCTGCACTGGTCATTGAGAGCTCACCTTTTTCAATCGCTGCGATTAACGCAGCGTTGTAAGCTTTAAACTCCTCCACATTTGTCACATTTTGTGGCCCAAGTTTGCTGGTGAACTCACCTGTAAATTCGTCAATCACTGGGTACGCAATAGCCGTGCCACCACTGTGATTGTTGTAATCATTACCTAACTGGGCTATTGTTTTAGAATGGTAATTAAGCTCTGCTTTGTCACCAGACTCACTGGAAACATTAAAAACTGATGCTTTATTTATGCTACTCGTATTTGAACTTTTGAAAACAGCGCTAAATAAGTTTTCCCTATCATTAATCCAGTTGGCATCCTGACTTCCAACATTGACATCAAGAGTGGCTCCACTATTAACGTTGTATAGATTACGATCTATATACTGGCCGTTAGCACCCACGGCATTTGAAATCGTAACATTAAAGTCGGCGAGAGAGTTAATGACCATCGCATCATTATCGTAGACCGCTATTGATGTCGTATTCCCGGTAACTGGATCTATAAAGTCAATTACTTTGCTTTGCGAGCCGATATTAAATATGTTGTTATTCTTAACATACTCACTATTAGTACCTAGAAGACCTTTATCATAAGCCTCACCCAGAGTCATATTGGTGTAACCACTATTACCATACGAAACATTCGAAAAGCTACCTGACAATGTATTATCCCGTCCACTCACTGTTATCTCTATGGCATCTTGTGGGGTCATGGAGTCTACTACATAATCTGTTGCCTGTGATTTCGCTGGAAAAAGTGCAAGCATTAATAAAGCGACAGGTGCCATTCGAAAAACATATGCATTCTGGAATTCTGCGCTGTATTGTTCTTCCGTAATAAGCGAAGAACTGCTTGATTGTACGTTTCCACGTGCCAGTTCGGAAACAACAACGGCACACGAGCGGGCTACGCTCCAGATAACCTTAAATACTTTGTTCATCATCTCACTCGCTTTTAACAGCCCATTTTCTTTCGCGATTACTTCACAGGTGAATTTGGACCAAAATTATCAGTGCCTGATTTTTAGCTCAGGCGTTTCGTGAGTGATTTTACTTGCCGCCCCTCTTCTAGGGTATATATAATGAATAATGCGTTATTTATAGATACATCATCTATAAAAATAAATCTTTAAAGATTATCGTGCTGAATTTTAAATGGTGTTACACGACATTTTATTGGTTAGCGGAAGTATACATTCTGGTGAGTACATATTATCGATATATATTTTCAGCATGTCGTTAACTAATAGCTTCATGATTAAAAAGCTCCAGGGGGGATTACCACCCTGGAAAAACTTTTTTGAGAGTAATCCTATTTATTAAACCTGTAAACAAAGAAGTGCAGGTTGGCGGTGTTTTTAAGATTATACCTCTTTGCTATGGCGAGTGTATTTCTCAAAAAGTTTTTATAACTTACGCCTGATTTTTTTGCAGCCAAGAAAATACTCTCTGAAAGTTTTAGTGATTGAATTGTTTTAACTTCACATTGGCTCATTCCTTTGAAGTCCTTGAAGAATTCAATTTTTTCAATTACATTACTCACCGATTTTAGTTTAGCTATCGTTATAAGGTGTCGCCATTTGTTTAAATCATCATACACAGATAAATCAATTTGAGATGAGATAACCTTAGAGATCCATAACCCGCGAGAGATCAAAATCGTTCGAATTTCATCCTCTTTGGAAAAGTGATATAGGGTGTCATTCAGTTCTCCAAGCGAGTTAAATGAATCGACATCAATGAAACATATTCTATTTTCACAACAAATTTGTTTCATTAAAGCGAAAATAGACTGACGAAGAAAAGTATCATGCGTGATGACCATGAATGTTTGCCTATCCATCATGAGTAAATCCTGATAATGCCCTTCATGATGTTCTCAAAATTAATTGACAGAACCTTCACGAAGAGCCTCGTTACTGGGAGGGTTTGAGACGAAAATAATAATACAACAACACCTTACCCAGGAATCTATAGAAGTAATGTCATGTCATATAGGTAGATATTCTGATAAAGCAATAGAAGAAATAGTTTTATAAAATATCTAACTGCAAAATGCGTATGCGTGATAGAGCACAATGTCAAAACGTGAAATATCAGCTAAAATAGAGAGGAACAATCATATGCAGATGAATACACATATGCTTTACCAAATTTACAACGAAGTAACATTCAGAACTGATGATGGTGTCCTTGCCAGTCTTTCATCACCCGAAAATTCGGTTGTACTTTCCATCACGGCGAATCGTATTTTTTCGTTCCTGCTTGAGCAACGAGGCAAGGTCGTTTCCCGTGAGGATCTTTTAGTTAATGTTTGGGATAAGAATGGGTTTCAGGCCTCGAATAACTCTCTGAGCCAGTACATTTCATTTATACGAAGAGGACTCCACGATCTGGGCTGTAATCAGGAAGTCATTCAGACTATACCCCGGGTGGGCTTCTTGGTTCCTGATGACTCTATATCTATCAGAGAGACTGATAACTACCGTGAAATCAATTCATTAAATGTTCAGTCAACGGTGCAAATTAAAAAAACGCAAGTATCGGCAAAAATCTGGATTTTTGTAATGATTTTGTTGCTGAGTTCACTGGTTATAGCCTTTTACCCATCACAAAATGGTGCTTCTGATATGATTTCAGCTATAAAGACTTGGAAACTCGGTAAGATTGATCAGTGCCCTGTGTATACTTTTTATAACAACTCCCCAGAAATGATGTCCGTCAAACTCGAAAAAGCCAGATTGTTAACAAACACTTACCTTCCGTGCATTCAGGGTGCGACCTACTTCTTCCAGCCTGACGATCTATACACCTACGGTGAAAAAGGACGCGTATTTTTGTCCCGCTGCACCTGGAATAACAAAGAACAAACTAAATTTGCAGGTTGCAAGGATATCTATATCCATGAAAATTAATAAGAAAAAAACACTGATAAGCGTCTCAGCAATTGCGTTTGTTTCAGCAATTGCTGTTCGCGCGACAGGAATCGCTGACTGGGCACCCAATAATGGGATAAGCATCAACTGTGTATCGACGATCTCGATGCCAGAATTACCTCATGGGGTGAAATTCAATGGCAGTGTATACGTTCAGATTTATAAAGACGGATCCGGTGAGGTTGATTTTTCTGGTGTCGTTACGGAAACAGGAGAGCATGGCGTTGGGAAAAGTAGCGTCCAGCGTACCATTGCGTTTGAATACGTGATGCTAGATTCTGGCACCGTAAGGCTTTCTGAAGCACGACTGAGAAAGAAATCAGCTGACACAATGCCTGATGATTTTTTTACTAAAGCCATCTACGATAGCTCTGAACCAGAGAAACGAATGCATGTATCAAAACTTCAAAATGCATATCTGATAGGCAACATTTTTTCACCATCACTTTTATGTGTCAGTAAATCCTAATACCTTCAACGCCGCCACGCATATGCCCCAATTTAGCCTCAGCTACCTCGTTTGGACATTGCAAACGAGATAGCCCTGTCCGTACAGGGCGGCTCAGATCATGGGACGTCCAATGAGGTATATCAAGCATTTGACCACTTTCATGTAAACGCAATGAGTTTTCAGTTAGATACTTCTGTTGGATTGGCTTCTTAGTAGCCTATGAAGGGAATAGTTTGTAGGGTCTGAATTTATTTGAGAACGGGAACATGACACTCAGCTATGCCATGCTAAATAAGTACGCCAGTAAGTACGCGGGAGAGAAGACAGTAAGATTATATGCAAATAATAAACTGTAACCTATTGATTTAAATGGCACGATAATAGGAGTCGAACCTACGACCTTCGCATTACGAAAGCGAGCCAACTCCATAATGAGTACATATTGACCCTGACCCCTTCGTGAAGCACACCGCCCTACATTTTCTCCAGAATTAAACACGCTTCACGATTAAGCGTAATGAACTCCTGCCAGCTAAATTGCTGTCGGTAGTTAAGCTGATACTGCTTTTCTACCTGGCAAATAAGCGGACGTGTTTCATAAATCGCGCACAGCTTTGTCTCCATCTGATAGTGACGACAAATGCCGTCACCGCGATCAAGAAATTGCGTTTCACTGGCGCGATCGACGTGGCGACAACAAGCGCCACACTGGTTACAGGGAAACGCGGGCGTGAGCGTCATAGCTTACTTAACCAGCTACGTACAGAGCGGGTATTCCCTGCTTCAAACGGTAGCGCAATATTTCGGCGCTCAACCTCTGCACGCAGCAACAAACCACGCTCAATTTCACTGTTCACCGCGTTAAGATGCAGCGAGAAACGCGATAACGCTGACGTATCAATAGCAAACTCTAACGCCGAAAGCTCCAGTAGATAACGATCGAGTTCAGCATTCACCTGTTGATAATACTCTAGTGCTTTCTGATACTTATCTTTAAACGTATCCAGAAACGCCCAGACCTTTTTCATCAATGCGCTGTGTTCCAGGAAGTAGTTCATTACCAGCGTCAGAATACCTGTCGCCAGCGCACCGCAGAAAGCGGCCAGTTCCGGACCAAAAGGAAAGACGAGCATCTTGGCTAAAGCTTCGTTAACCACCACACCAGCAGCCACGGCCACACCCGCAGCCACCAGTTTGCTTACCGCTTTAGCGAGCTGCCCCGGCGCTAAGCCTTCAGGGTTAAAGACCATAACTTTAAAGGCCTGTACCAAATTGTTCCACATCTCACGAATCAGGCGCACCATCATCTTCTTAGTCGTAAAGAAGATATTGAAGAGCGTCGTCGTAATGCTGGAGAGCACGCCACCGATGGCTCCGTCTTTAAAGGACGTCAGGAAAGTGCTGAATTTACCCTGCACTCGCTGCCAGACTGCGCGTAATGCCTCCGCCGCATCTTGCAGGAAGTCTCCGGCATCGAATGAATGACGATGCTTCTCAAACATCACGGGAATACGCGCGCGGAACTCAAACCAGGTCTCTGCCAGAATCAGTCCCAACATCTGCCGCGTTCCCATGCGAAACGCATTGTTCATTGTGGCGGTGGCGACATTCTTCGCAAACTTACTGCTGGTATAATATTCCTGATTGATCGTACTGTTGTATTTTACCCGCGCCTTTTTGTCGGCCTCTTTCATCCGTTCAAAATCGGCGGCGGCTTTATTTTCCAGCTTATTCAGCTGTTTTTGCTCTTGCTCGGAAAGCGTTGGTTGGCTGCGTAAACGGGCAATTTCCTGCGTGGTCACAGCATGCTGTTCTTGTAGCGTTTGCACGAAGGCATCCATCGTTTTCGCCTTCTTCGCCTTATTCAGCGACTCATTCGTGAAGGTCAGATTTGATGAATCATTAGCCAGATCGGCACCATCGCATTCGGCAAGGATACGCCCAGGATCGTTGTGAATTTCATGGGCGGCAATAATATGGTCGAGGTTCTTTTTATCATTAGCCGCAAATTTCTCACCGGTGTAGGTATCGGTCAACTTACCGGCCTCGTGCGCCTTTTTTCCCGCCCGGTTGGTGGCAATGTAGTTTTCGTGGCTATGGTAATGATGAGAATCATACCCTTCACGTTGCTCGTACCGTTGACGCTCGGCATCGGTGGCATACACTCCCTCGCGAGCGTTATGAATGGTATTCACATCGCCGCCGTGTTTATCCTCCAGCAAGAGAAAATCCAACCCAAAAGAGGTGGTCAGACTCTTAACCACCGTCTGATGTAACTCTTCACCCCAGTCAAACCTGGCTGTGTTCATTGTGCTCGCCCATAGCAATGCCGGGCAGATTCGCCCGGCGCGTCGATTAAATACGAGAAGAAAATGCGTCAAACTCAGAAGCAGAAACCGCCAGTTTTTCGTCCAGAATCTCTTTGTTCAGCAGGTTCATACCGTTGCTGTCGGTCTGCAGTTGGATCACGCCATCTTCGATAACGGCTTCACCGTTTTCCTGCGTCACCGGCTTGAACAGCGGCGTGGTGATCACGTCGGTCATGATGGCGGCTAATTCATAACCATGGTCGATAATCGCCATGATCTCTTCCGACTCACTAATCTCGGTGGTTATATTCTTCTCATGACGTTCAACAATGATGGCATGCATCGCTTTCAGCGGTTCAAAGTAGTGTTGAACAAAGACGCTATGCATACGGGTTATTGATTCATAAATGCTATTTACATACTGCTGCACCTTCGTCAGCTGCGCTTCAGCCGCATTCATTTTTTCCACCGCAGCTGTCACTTCACGGGAGCTTTGATAAGCATTGTTAAGCGCCTTTTCGGCATGGCTATCGTAAGCCCAGCCTGCGATAGCAATCAACGGAGCCACTACCGCGCCGCCAAGTACCATCGCACCGCCCGCCATTCCCCAGCCGCCTGCGGCCAGAGAACCGCCGCCAATAGCCGCCATTGTGGCGTTATACGCCGCCGCACCAGACAGGGCGGCAATCGGCGTACCGGTAGACGCTGCGGCAAACGCCATCACGCCGCTGTACACGGCAAAACCAGCGGCAGCACCGGACACCCCGGCACCGACGACCGTCGTCAGATATTCCGTGGCGGAAATCGCCAGACTCTGAATTTTATTGATGTTGTGCTGCGGTACTTTCAGACGAAGATCTTTATGCCCATCCTTAGCCATACGCGCCAACAGATCGTCGGCAATCGTTTTAAATTCATTGAAATCTTTACCGATCTTCAGTTCTTTTTCACCCAGCTCGGCCAGTTTTTTCGACGTTGTTTCATTCGCCAGATCAAAGCTCTCTTTATGCTTATCAAAGCGACGCTGCGCGCGATCTAAAACATCGTCGGCTTCTGATTTTTTCTGGTAGCCATCATAAGCTTTTTTGCCACCAAACGCCGTTGCCGCTGCCGCGACGCCCAGAATAATGAAAGGTAATGCCATAAATAAAAATCTCCTGTGCAATAAGTCGTTGTTACCCGCTACGCATCACATTCCAGAACAGGAACAGAGTCGCGATCGCCAGTGATGTAGTTATGCAGTATGTTGATGACCGTTGTTTTCAACCATTCAGGTTCCAGAATTTCTATATTCGGTAACCAGAATAGAATTAATGGAATAATTTGATTCTGATGTGCTGCCTTGCAAAGCAAAGTCACGCCATCATTCTCTTCACGCACTAATTCTTGCTGAGGCAGTAAATCTCGTCTTGCGAAGTAGCCAGCAATGCTGTGTTTAATACGCACCCGCACCTCAAACGTCTCTTCACTTACCCAAGGATCGCGATGCTCATCAATTAATGACAGTGTGGGTGTATCGACCGTAAAATGCTCTTTCCGGATATCCAACCACCGAATTTTACTTAACGAAAAAGACTTTAGCTTTCCGTCCTCGGTCGCCTGCAGATACCAAATATTTTTCTGGTTAACTAATTTATAAGGGTGAACGGTGCGCGTTTTGTCTTTATATAAAATATGACAGACACTGTTTTTCTGAATCGCTTTTTCTAATAAGTTAAAATACTTTCGCAAATCATTTCTGACTGAATGTTCAGGGCGACCAAACTGAACTCTAACATGCTGTTCTACCGCTCGTTTTTCTAAGCTAAGCCAAAAATCCTCATCTCTATCAGGAAAAACCGCGTCGGCGTCCAGCAGCTTTGCCAGTGGGTCATGAAGGGCATAGGCGCTATTATTCTGCGCGCGAATCGGTATCAATCGATACTCTCCACCACCACACCCCTCAATAAAGGAGGAAAGCATATTAAGATCACGATAGACCGTTCGTTCAGTGATATTAAATTTCTTCATCAACTGATAGCGATTCACAACGCCACAAGTTTGCAGCTCTATTAGGATATCGACTAAACGTTCTGCTGAGCAACTCCTTGCTGAATCAGCCATAAGCACCTACTTTTCTGTTTTCCTGACATGAATTATATATAAAATGCTGACATATCCTGTCAGTGTATCGGCACGCTGATCATTTTTTTTAGAGAAATCGACAATTTATTTGACCATTAGTCGCGTTGGACAATTTTTAGGGACAAAAAGCGCTCCTCATCAGGAGTAAATGCCAGAGACATGGCGCCCAAAAGACCACCTACATACATCCTCATCAAACTGGCTAACGGCTATCTCTTCCACTAAGCCAAATTCAACGTTGAGTTTGCAAAGGTGGATTGTCAGGAGAGTTTCTTAATGATGGCCAGTATCGTGGTATGAACGCCGGTATTTGGTTTCTTCACGCTGAGTAAAAAAACATCATCTGCAGAAGGATGTGGACGCGCTGGCAGCTGTTAGTGCTGCTGACTGAGTCGTTGAAACACGAGCTAATTCGTTGTACAACCGGGCTTACCCATTGATTTCATAGTGACAAGGGGCTAATTTGTATCTCATTAAACATGATTATGACCCTCATTAAAGCCAGACTATGAACATCAGCGAAAAAACATATCATCAATTGAAGGCCAAAATCATCGCCAATGAGTTGGTGGGGGCTATCTCAGAAAATGAGCTATGTCAGGAACTTAATGTCAGCCGTACGCCGCTGCGCGAAGCTTTGTTTCGCCTGATGACTGAAGGCTGGATTGAGCCTTCCAAAAATAAAACGAAAACCATTAAACCCATTACGCTCAGTGAAATACGTGATATTTTCCAGATCCGAAAAGACATTGAAATTATGGTATTGAATTTGTCATGGGAGAACCAGGACCCGCAACGCTACCAGACAATTAAAGATAAAATTGAAGTCGGTTTTCATGATTCGAATGTGTCTTTATTACTCGAAGCTGATAACGAGCTACATGAACAAATGCTATCCGATTGCCACAACGCTATTGTGACTAAAACGCTGACCTTCATGTATGACCGGTTACGCATGCTGCGTTCAGACAAAATGAAAAATGATTCAATTATTGATTCATCCAAAGAACATTTGAAAATTTGCGCCGGTATTATTGCCCGCGATATAGAACAAACCCGTGAGGCCATTGCCCATCACGTCAACAACTCCTACAACCGCCTGTTCTCCAGCTTTAAATAGGCTATGCATATAACATGACCGGTATTTCTACCGGTCATGTGGAAAGTTAAAAATTAGTAGAGTTGTCGGTACAACGCCTTAATCTCTTCAATACAAGTATCTCGAGGGTTTCCACCTGTACAGACGTCCGCCATTGCCGCGGCTGCCAGAGCATCGATATCTTCATATTTCATGCCGATATCGCGCAGTCGGGCGGGAATATTTACGTCGCGGTTAAGCTGTGCCACGGCTTCAACGGCCGCCTGACGCGCCTCTTCGATCGGCATCACCATGGCCTGAGTATTGCCCAAAGCCTGTGCAATTTGGCGATATTTGTCTCCTGTAAACTCGGCGTTGTATGCCATGATATGCGGCAATAGCACTGCATTGGCGACGCCGTGTGGCGTACCATAGAATGCACCCAGAGGATGGGCCATCCCATGCACCAGGCCCAATCCGACATTAGAAAAGCCCATCCCGGCAATATACTGCCCCACCGCCATGCCTTCAGCGTCCTGGGCGATTCCCTGTATCGAACCGCGTAGCGAACGCCCTATCATCTCAATCGCCTTTAAATGAAGCGTATCGGTTAATTCCCATGCCCCTTTCGTAATATATCCTTCGATTGCATGAGTCAGTGCGTCAACACCGGTTGCCGCTTTTAAACTGGGCGGCATGCTGGCCATCATGTCAGCATCAATAATGGCAACGACCGGAATAGCATGAGGATCGTAGCAAACGAACTTACGTCGGTTCTCTACATCGGTAATCACATAGTTAATAGTCACCTCAGCTGCCGTACCCGCGGTCGTTGGAATGGCAATCATCGGTACAGCGGCATTTTTAGTGTCAGCCCCACCTTCGAGGCTGCGGACATCGGCAAACTCAGGGTTGTTAATGATTATCCCTACCGCTTTGCACGTATCCTGCGGTGAACCGCCACCAATAGCGACCAGGTAATCTGCCCCCGCCTGACGAAATGCCTCAACACCTTGCTGCACGACGTCAATCGTCGGGTTAGGTATGACCTTATCAAAAATTTGGTAAGGCAACCCTGCGCTATCAAGAATATCAAGTACCTTGGTCGCTACATTAAACTGGATAAGATCGTGGTCAGTAACTACCAGCGCTTTTTTAAAACCTCGCTTTTTAACTTCATCAACGATAGCGTTAATTGAACCCACGCCAAAATATGAGGTTTCATTTAATATCATTCTATAAGACATATTCTATACCTTATAACAGAGAGGTATAACAGCAATACAGCATTGCCGTGGCATAATGTGTGCTGTTATTGATTTTTGATTATTTGATACTGAACATTATGTCAATCTGTTGCGATTCCTGACGAGTTAGTTCCCCCGCAAAGCTTCTTGATTTCTCTCCAGAATACTGAAACTTATGAGCCACCGCGGTTTTAATTGTAGTAACAAAATCATTACCAATATTATAAATAGCAGAAAGTCGGTTTATCTCACGCTGTATGCCAGTAAGCTGGGTAAGATCATTTTCATCCCAGGCTTTAATTGCCTGCACAAAAAGTTCGGGACAAATATTATTTAATCCTGAAATAACTCCCGCGCCACTCGCGAGAAGATTTGGGATAAGATATTCATCATAACCGGACAGAACAACAAAATCGTCTCTAACGGACGCGACTTTCTGAATAATTGCGCGAGTATGAGAGAGACAATCAACAGTATCTTTAACACCCACAAAATTGGGAAATTCTGCCGCTAATTGCGCTACCAGTACCGCGTCCAGGTCGCATCCAGTTCGGGCAGGAAAGTTGTATGCGAACCATTTTCCATTCAGGCGCTGCCCCAGACCGCGGTAGTATGCCAATAGTTGGGCCGGCGTTTGTTGAAAATAGTAGTGAGGTAGAATCATCACTGCTTGATACCCGCAATGCCAGGCCTCTTCTGACAGACGTATCATATCCGCCATACAGGTAGCTGAGATATTTGCCACCAGCGGCAGCGATGACATTTTCCGTGCCTCACGGATAAGCATCAGTCGTTCATCCAGCGTTAATGCGGTGAACTCCCCAATACTTCCCATTAGCAATACGACATGAGTCCCAGCCTCTTCCAAACGTCGCAAATGCTGCTGCAGTGCCGATAAATCAATATTTCCTTGTTGATCAAAAGGCGTAATTGATGGGCACCATGCACCGTGAAATTGAGCATGATTTTCAGACATAATATATTCCTGAGAAAATAAAAATTGTTTTATTCAATGACATGGTAAACAACAGTATCAGCCTGTATTTTCTGCCAGTCCCACTGAATACCCAAACCAGGTTCTTCTGGTGGGAAAGCATATCCTTCGCGAATATTCACTTTATTTAGAGTAACACTATCGAGCTGTGGAATATATTCCAACCAACGGCTATTAGTAATGGCGCA
Source organism: Citrobacter sp. Cpo032 (assembly GCF_030332975.1). Lineage (NCBI taxonomy): Bacteria > Pseudomonadati > Pseudomonadota > Gammaproteobacteria > Enterobacterales > Enterobacteriaceae > Citrobacter > Citrobacter sp. Cpo032. The sequence goes on along the minus strand of NZ_JAOWGU010000047.1, from coordinate 267,033 downwards.
ACATAATGATATATGCAATTCCATCAAGAAATGCGGACAGACAATTTTATTAAAGCATTCCGCCATATGTGCAACTTTAAGCCATGGTGTAATACCACCAATACGAGCCACATCAACCTGAATAATATCTGCGGCATTATTCTGTAAATACTCTTTGAAGTGCTGGATAGAATAAATGGACTCACCCACCGCGACAGGAATGGTGGTTGACTCACACAATTTTTGATGAGAATCAACATCATGCGCCAGAAACGGCTCTTCAATCCATGAAAGATTAATATGCTCCAACAACGCTGCGCGCTGTTTGGCTTCCGAGAATTTAAACGCCTGGTTGCAATCAGTCATGATCACGTACTCATCACCCACCGCTTCACGTACAGCAGTCAAACGCTCGATATCACGCACCGGACTTTCAGAACCAATTTTGATTTTAGAACCGCAGAATCCCTGCGCCTTAACAGCCAGCGCATCATCAACTAATTCCTGAGTGCTTAAATGCAGCCAGCCCCCTTCGGTGGTGTATAACTTCATGCGCGACTTCGCACCACCTGCGACTTTATACAGCGGCAAATTCATGCGCTTACACTTCAAATCCCATAATGCGGTATCAATGGCTGCCAGTGCCAGAGACGTAATGGCGCCAACCGAGGTCGCATGAGTTGAGAACAGCAATGATTCCCAGATGCCCTCAATCATCGTCGCATCCTGACCAATCAATTTCGGTAACAGGTGATCTCGTAACAGCGCAACCACAGATGAGCCGCCGGTGCCAATTGTGTAGGTATAGCCCTCACCAATTTCTCCACTCGATGTTGTTAAACGAATAATCGGCGTCTCTTGTGAGACAAAAGACTGAATCGCATCGACACGTTTTACTTTAGGTTTCAAATCAACCATAAAGATTTCGGCTTTAACTATTTTCATTACATCCTCAATATCTGTTAATTTTTTCGCAAAGTTACAAATGATGCTTACTGAATACCAATGCTGGCCAGTTCATCCCACAATTCCTGCGGAATATCCCAGTTAGCCCAGGCAAAATTAGTCAATGCTTGTTCTACGGATTGAACGCCGCAGGTTACGGTGACCACATTTTGGTTTCTTAATGGGAATTGCAGCGCCGCAGCACCAATCGGCACGGCATGTTTTGCACATAGCGCTTCTATCGCATTTACTTTTTCAATAACCTGCGCTGGCGCGGAACCGTATTCATACAACGCCTTCGATTTATCTTTCGCGACTAAAACTCCGGTAGCGAAAGGTGCAGCAACAGCCACCGAAACATTGTTGCTTTCACATTTGGCAAAGAACGCCTGGCGGTCTGTTTCCAGCAGGTTGTAGCGGTTGGCGAGCATTAAGATATCCGGGGCAGCGTTATCCATCACCTCCATCAGGATTGCCTCTTCATTCGCGCCTGCGCCCCAGGCTTTGATATCGCCATTGCGCTTAAGCTCTTCTAGTGCTTTCTGCCCTGACTCACAGAAGGTTTTAAAATGTTGGCGTTCCAGTTCCGTATTGCCGTAGGTATAAGTGCCGAGATCGTGTACATAGAGAATGTCGATATAACGGGTTCCCAGTCGCTGGATAGAGTTTTCGTATGAGCGCATGATGCCCTCATAGGAGTAATCAGCCTGTCGGTTAAAAGGGTTCTCATCATAAAAAAATTCTCCTGCTTCAAGGCCTGGCTCTTGTTTCCGGGATTGCAGCAGACGACCAACCTTGGTGGACAAAACATATTCGCTACGCTCCAGTCCACGTAATCCCAAACCTAAACGCAACTCAGAAAGTCCGCTGCCATAATGTGGTGCAGTATCAAAGTAGCGCCAGCCAACCTGAATGGCCTTATCAACAATGTCCATAGCTTCGTTATTGCTCAGCGTTCTGAATAAATTAGCCAGGCTGGCTGCGCCGAAGGTTAAAGAAGGTACACTAAGCCCTACACTTTTAATTGTATTCTGAGCGATCATAATATTCCCCTGATGTTTATCAGTATTCTTAGTCAACTTTGTTTGCAGTTAATGAGGTCGCTGCTGTTGATTTATTATTAATATTAAAAATCAACTTCAGCACATAAATAATAATCCCGGTCACTACGATAGAAAAAAGACACAAGAGCGCAGGATTCATTCCTTTTAACAGCTCGAACATTTTGTAGAAGATATAAGATATAGCGTGTGAGCCACCATCGATTGATGAGGCCATCATCTCTTTTGGCACATTCAATTGTGCCTTTTCGGCCAAAGCCTGCGACACAACAGCGAGATCCGAACCAAACCACAGGATCCCACACACGATGACAATGCCATTAATTAATCCACGGAACATGTTTCCGTTGCATGCAACCGTGCCAAAGACAACAAATATCGGCAGATAAGGAATATCGGCGAATGGCATCATGGTATTAAAAGGCAAAATAGTACTAATCAGGATCGTGAGTGGCACCATCAAAATACCTACAGACAATACCGCAGGGTTTTTAAAAGCAATTTCACCGCTGATACCAAAATAAAGTGACTTTGTTGGAAAACGTTTCTTTACCCATTCAGAAGCAATTTCAGTAATCGGTACCAGACCACTGACCAGCACTCCCGCCATCGTCGGTAATAACACCATGACCGCAGCAAAATTCATTCCACTCTTAATAATATCGCTGAACGGTAGCGCGCCAAGCATACCGATGATCACCCCCAGAATGGCCCCCATCGCTAACGGACTACCAAAAAACCCTAGTTTGGCTTCAATTTTGCTGAGATTAAGGTCAATTTTGTTAATCAACGGAATGCGATCAATTACACGGTCCATTAAAAATGCCAGCGGGGCCCATGCGACGATCTCCGCCTGAGTAATGGTCACGTTTGGCGTGTCACAGAATTTCTGCACATGTGGGGCAATGTAATCGGCGATTTTTAGCGTAATAATAAATGTGATCCAACTTGCAAAAATCCCCATCCAAAATGAACCCGTCACCTGTTCAACGATGATTCCGGCAAATACAAAGTGCCAGTAATTCCAAAAATCAACGTTAAGAGTTTTGGTGGTATTGGTTGAAATCATCAACAAATTAGTGGCAAAACATAACGCATAAACAATCGGTAGAGAAAGCGCAGCCAGACTGAAGGCGCTAATTAACGGCCAGCCCAGATCCAATACTTCATAATGAAGATTGAGGTTTTTTACCATCGCTTCTGTCGAACTGCTGAGTGATGTCACCATAAAACCGATCAGCAACGAAAGACCGAGAAACCCAATACCTACCGTCATTGCATTTTTCGCCGCATCGGCAAGTTTCGCGCCAAATAGCACGGCAAATAAAAACATAATCATTGGAATGACCACTGCCGGGCCAAATCCGAGGTTATATTGAACGACTTCCATAAGTGCCCCCCTGTTACTTTAATGAGTAAACCTTCTCTGCCACGCGATAAAAAAAGTTATCGCTGGAAAGAGCCTGGTGAGATTGCAGGTAGTTCTGGTAAAGCCCTAAAGTGTCGGCATACGGTAATGCCAGTAGAGAAACAGGCCAGTCGGATCCATACATCACTCGCTCATCACCAAATGCGGCAAAAACCGAGCTAAAATAAGGTTCCAGCTCCTGGCTCGCCTGCTCAGGTCCCGTCCAGCGGGCATAATCTGCTTCCGTGACCAGGCCTGATAGTTTGCAAAAAACATTGCTGTAAACCTCACCAATCAACATTAACTGTTCACGCCAGCGGGTAATTTCTCCGTCGCGAACTGCGGGTTTTGCCGCATGCTCGATAACAAAGGTCACTTCCGGACAAGCAGAGATAAGCTGGCTTGCCGCCTCCAGCTGTTGGTGCGTAACCAGCAGTTCATACACCAGCCCCTGCTCTCCAACGCAACGTACCCCCTGGATAAATTGCGGGGTCACTAAATGGCTCTCAGGCAAGCCCTGAGACATATAGCGGATCCCTTTCAGATAGCGGGATTTTCTCTGCAGTCTCTGCAAATCCTCTGCGATCCCAGCCCCGTGGTTTATATCCACCCATCCCACAACACCTTTTACTTCATCGTGATGCTCAGCTATTTCCAGCAGCCATTCGGTCTCCTCAATTGAAGGGATGGCTTGTACTAAAATGGCGCCTTCGATGTGGTTTTCAGCCAATACGGCCTGCAAATCGTCAATAAGAAAATCACGGCGAATTGCCGCCAGATCGTCTGTGATCCAGGCAAAATGCTCTCCCTGGCAATGCCAAATATGGTTATGGGTATCAATCACTTTCATACTCAGCTTCCTGTATTTTAATTGTATACAATGAGAATACAATAAAAGTCTGTGGTTAAAAGGCAACCACGGAATGCACTATCTGAGTACGGGATCACAATTTTCACGGTTTATCTGTAGGCTAAAAAAGGAACGTAAAAGCCTATAACCGCCGTAGAATCCGATGTCATTGAGCTGAACTATTGCATGTGGTTAATGTGGTGGACGCTTGTGCGTCCCGCTGAAGTTAGAGAAGCAGAATGAGCAGAGAAGAGCGATAGATGGGTAAGTACGAACTAAAATCTAAACGTTTCGTAAGTTACGATGTATTGATACGTTAACATTAATAAATAACGGTTATTTTATTGAAACCCTAAATTACGACGAGAGTTTAATACACGCCCCAACTTTGAGCCTTGCGCGCTAAACCGTGACTTAGCAGTACCCCCACGTTTCAGTTTTGTAACATCCACCAGCAAATTAGCGATACCCCCACATAATTCACACATCCCTCCGGTTGATGAAACGAAGCAGTTAGGTTAATCATATTGAGGCGCGCGGAAGCCAGGGGCTGTCTACCCGCACGGTATCCCGGTGATCGAGCCCCTGGATAAGATGCAGCGCGCTAAGACGACCGATTTCATAGTGCGGCAGCTGTACCGTTGAGAGCGGCGGCAAAAATAGCTCGCCGGTGCCCACCATATTGTCATAACCCAGCACAGCGACGTCCTGCGGAATGCGCAGCCCTCGCCCCAGCAAGAGCTGGTAGATAACAAAAGCCACGCGGTCGTTACCGCACACCACCGCATCGAACATCGGGCGCGCGCCGCTCAGGTAATGCCCGGCAATCTCCGCCGCATCAATATGGTGGCGCTCGCCCGGCGGAAGATAGTGGTGGAACATTGCATCAGGGTCGACACCCGCTTCACGACAAGCCCTCTCCATTCCCGCCCGACGGCGATCGGTCGCCACAATTCCTTTCGGTAGGTGGATACACAGCAGTCGGCGATAGCCTGCGGCCAACAGCGCTTTCACGCCAAGATATTGCCCTTGTTCATCATCGGGAATATAGGTGGGGAAAGGGCCGCTTGTGCTTTCACAGTTCGCCAGTACGCAGCGATACTTATGCAGCTTTTCCGGTACCGGTACCTGGCGCAGTCCCATCGCGGTGTAGATAATACCGTCCGGGCGATGCGCCAACAGCAGATCAACCATTTTCTCTGGCTTGTCATTGCTGAACATATTCACTACAAAGCTATTCCAACCGTGCGCCCGCGCAGTCTCTTCGATAGAGAGCGTTATCTCCACGGAAAATGGCGTAGTCATGGTGTCCAACGCCAGCACCCCAATCGTGTTAGCTGTGGTTTTCGCACCACGAATTTTTTTAGCGGAGAGATCGGAGACATACCCCAGCGCATCTACCGCTTCCATCACCTTTTTATAGGTTTCAGGCCGTAGTCGTTCGGGCTCGTTAATCGCCCGCGATACGGTCATTAACGAGACGTTAGCCCGCTGCGCCACATCCTTTAAAGATGCCATACCCTCTCCTTCGCCGATGTTCACTTTGCCGGGGTCTGAAAATGCGATCTCGATAACGCCCGCAAAATATTAACGTTAACTTTTGTGATTAACATCGATATTACCATCAAATCTGCGAGAAAACCGAGAATGTTAACGTTATCTTTTGATCAATTCACTTACAGGGACAAGCAAATGACGTCACTACTTTCCAAAGCCAACGAAGCCTTAAGCCAGCAGAAAGACCTTGTAAACCCGCGCTGGTATCCACGCTATCACCTGGCGCCACCAGCGGGTTGGATGAACGATCCCAACGGTCTGTCCTGGTTCGATGGTTACTACCATGCGTTCTATCAGCACTATCCGTGGCAGCCGGTCTGGGGACCAATGCACTGGGGCCATGCGCGCAGCCGCGATATGGTGAACTGGGAGCACTTACCCATCGCACTGGCACCAGAAGGGCCGGAAGATAAAGACGGCTGTTTTTCCGGTTCAGCGGTGGTTGAAGGCAATAAGCTGGCCCTGATCTACACCGGACATAAGTTTGACGGCGAGGCGAAAGAGGAAAACCTGTATCAGGTACAGTGCCTGGCCACCAGCACCGATGGAATTCACTTTGAACGCCAGGGCATGATTCTGGATACCCCACGAGGCGTACACCATTTTCGCGATCCGAAAGTCTGGCAAGAGGGAGACAACTGGTACATGGTGGTGGGCGCCCGGGTCGATGACGTGGGCGAAGTGCAGCTCTATCGCTCGCAAGATCTACAGCACTGGCAGTTTGCCAGCACGCTTGGCAGGGCCGATGACGGCATGGGCTACATGTGGGAGTGCCCAGACCTCTTCCCACTCAACGATAAGCTCGTCTTCATGTTCTCGCCGCAGGGCATCGCCGCCGACGGATACGATTACCGTAACCTGTTCCAGAGCGGCTATATGGTCGGCGAATGGCAGGATAATCTCCATTTTCACGTCACCCACGCCTTCCAGGAGATGGATCACGGGCATGATTTTTACGCCCCCCAGTCATTTACCACCCCGGATGGGCGCCGCATCGTGATTGGCTGGCTGTCGATGTGGGAATCGCCAATACCAGAACAAGCCGACGGCTGGGCGGGCATGCTTACCCTCCCCCGCGAGGTGACGCTCGATACCGATCAGCGGCTGCGTATGAACCCGGTGAAAGAGCTGGAATTATTACGCGGTGAGCTTCATGTCTGGCCGGTCAGCGAACTACACAATCGCACCCTGATGGTAGAGGAGCAGACGCACGCTATTGAAGTCGAACTGAGTCTCGATATCGCCCGCAGCAGTGCTGAAGAATATGGTATCGCGCTGGGTGATGGACTACGGGTCTACGTCGATGCTCAGGCACAGCGTCTGGTGCTGGATCGCCGCTACCCGCAGCATAGTCTCTCTGGTTATCGCAGCGTGCCGCTGCCAGTTGGTGACCGGCTGGATCTGCGCTTATTTATCGACAGCTCCTCGGTAGAGGTATTTGTCAATCACGGTGAATATACCCTTAGCAGTCGTATTTATCCTGAACCGGACGATCGCCAACTGACCTTATTCAGCCTGAACGGACACGCCATTTTTAATCAAGGGCATGCCTGGCCGCTCAGCGCCAAATAAACACCCGTCTTACTACTTTGGGGAAAAATAATGACTATCTGGACGCTCGGAGACGCTGTGGTGGATTTATTGCCGCGCGACAATATGCAGTTTGAAGCCTGCGCGGGAGGCGCTCCCTTCAATGTGGCAATCGGCGTGGCTCGCCTTGGCCGCGCCAGCGGTTTTATTGGCCGTGTGGGCAATGACACTTTTGGTCGATTTCTGCATCAGACGCTGGAAACAGCGCAGGTGGATACAGGAAGTCTGGAGTTTGATGCACATCAGCACACCAGTACCGTACTGGTTTCACTGGCTCCCAACGGCGAGCGGCAGTTTGAGTTTTTGGTCAATCCGTCTGCCGATCAATTTCTCAGCCCGGCGAGACTGCCCGACTTTGGCGCCGATATTCTGCACTTCTGTTCGCTGGCGCTTGTTGCCCCTGCCTGCCGCGCCACCCTCGCCCAGGCTATGGCCGCATTGAGACAGAGCGGCGGTACTCTGAGCTTTGACATCAATCTGCGTCCGCAGATGTGGAGCAACGAGATGCAGATGTTTGACCTTGTCTACGAGTTTGCCCGGCGGAGCGACATTCTGAAGATGTCGGAAGAAGAGCTGCTGTGGCTAACACAGACCAACTGTCTCAGTAGCGCCTGCGAACGTCTGGTTGATTTTCCTGCACGCCTGAAAATCGTCACCCGCGGTGCCGACGGCGCTATCGCTTTCTGGCAAAAAAGCAGGCTAACTTTAAGCGGCTATAACGTCGAAAGTATCGATACTACCGGCGCCGGTGACGCCTTTATGGCCGGGCTGCTGGCGGCACTCGCCGAGGAAGGCTGGCCCACATCGACGTCAACGCTACTTCCACTTATCGAGCAGGCCAGCGCTTGTGGTGCTCTGGCGACCACCCGGCGTGGCGCGCTAAGCGCGTTTCCCGACAGCCAACACCTGAGCAGCTTTATTCAGTCACAACCGTCGCTACGGAGAACGATTACCCCGTAATAAAGCGCACTCGTTACGTCGTATCAGAAAGACCTTACAATGACCTGATCTGGATTGGAAAAATCATGAAGATAAATATGCCGTTCAGTAATGACAAATATCGATACTCATCCGGGTATCTGCTCTTTTTCTTTGCCGCCTGGTCGTTGTGGTGGTCTTTTTATGCGATATGGCTAAAAAATAAACTTGGCCTGTCCGGAACGGAGCTGGGAATGCTGTATGCCGTAAACCAGTTCTTTAGCATGCTGTTTATGCTGGTCTACGGTTTTCTACAGGATAAGCTCGGCACCCGTAAACACCTTATCTGGCTGATGGGGATAGTCATCACGCTCAGCGGCCCGTTCCTGATTTATGTTTACGAACCGCTGCTGACCTCCAACTTCAAGCTTGGTATGGCGCTGGGAGCTATTTTCTTTGGCCTTGGCTACCTCGCGGGTTGTGGTCTGGTTGAAAGCTTCGTCGAAAAAGTGAGCCGCAAATTCAACTTTGAATTCGGCACCGCCCGTTTGTGGGGATCGCTTGGCTACGCCGCAGGAACTTTTGTTGGCGGTATTTTCTTCAGCATCAACCCGCACATTAACTTCTGGTGCGTATCGGTAATGGGGGTGTTATTCCTGTTGATTAACGTGTTGTTTAAAACCAACTCACCCGCCCCATCTTCTGTAAAAACACGCTCTCCTGAACCCAACGCGCTGACCCGAAATGATTTTCTCACTATCTTTAAAGATACGCAGTTCTGGTTTTTCGTTATCTTTGTCGTCGGCACCTGGTCGTTCTATAGCATCTACGATCAGCAGATGTTCCCGGTGTTTTACGCCAGCTTATTTGACGATCCCGAACTGGCACCACGCGTATACGGCTATCTCAATTCGGTACAGGTCTTTATGGAAGCCGTCGGTATGGCGCTGGTTCCATTCCTGATTAACCGCATCGGGCCTAAATCCGCATTGCTGCTGGGTGGCACAATCATGACCTGTCGAATCCTGGGTTCAGCACTGTTCACCGATATCTATATTATCTCCTTGATTAAAATGCTTCATGCGCTGGAAGTTCCACTGTTTGTTATTTCAGTGTTTAAATTCAGCGTAGCGAATTTTGACAAACGCCTGTCATCAACGATATATCTCATTGGCTTCAATATCGCCAGTTCCATTGGCATTATCGTGCTGTCACTGCCTGTCGGTAAGTTGTTTGATAAAGTGGGCTATCAGGAAATCTTCCTGATTATGGCCAGCATTGTGGTAATAACGCTAATATTTGGCTATTTCTCGTTGAGCAAAAAGCATCATCAGCAGAAGATGGAAAATGAACTGGTGACAGAGTAGCGAAGTTTAAAATATATCGGACAGGGCCATTGGCCCTGTCGTATCCCCCAACAGTAAGTACGAACTGTCGATTTACTCAGGCATGTTCCAGCCAGTTGCGGAATATTTTCGCTCGCAGTATTCCCTGAAAATCAATCAGCCCAGAACAACCAAGCTTCTTGATCAGATTCTGCCTGGCCTGGTAAATCGTTTTTAAATGTAGATTTAACAAGGCGGATATCTCAAAAATAGTTCGCCCCTCCCCTAACTGTGTTAAAATATATTTATCTCGCGCAGTCAGCGAAATATTTAGTTCCGACTGATTGTCGTGTATTCCGCCAGAACGAGTAATATCAATAATAAATTTTTTGAATGTGGCAACGCTAACATCTATTGGCAGTCTGTAAAGTGATAACTCATTGAGATATCTGTACAGATGACCATCAATCAGCAGTACCAGACGATGCGTTTTCAGATCGTAATTTTGCCTTTTTACCGCCTCAAAGTGATTGGCGGTGAAAAAAACCAGATGCGTCTTATCATCTTCGAAAACAATATCTGCAAGAATATTCTTTAGCCCTTGCCTGATAAAAATATCATCAATCCATAACTCTGCGTTTCCAGTGTGTTCCTGAACGATGTTCATCATTATGGCCTCAATGAAAAATCACAATTGTTCTAGAGAGGATGCTATGTATAGTCTTAATCAAAAAAATGCTCAGCATGAGTGCTTTCAGCATATAACAAAGGTACTGTACATATTATATTAATATGAAGACTTTTTAGACGTCGTCAGCTGTGTAGCGCAGCACTATTTCCAGGGTTTTTCTGATAACATCTGCCTGGACAACGTCAACTGTTGATTCCAGAGAACTAATCAGGCTTAAAATGATGTTTTTATTATTAACATTATCACCTGCCAGAATTACATTGGTTACCGCCTGACCCAATACCACAGACTCATCTGCTAATAGCTCACCTGCATTATGGAAGTAACTTGATAAAGCTTTATCCGTCATTACACTGTGGACATTAATTTCATGAAGCATGGTAACCTCGCTTGTATAGTCTGGAAGATTATCTTTAATGTAATTTAGGGTTTTTGCTGGCACTGAAAGCACTCTCATCTCTGGTTTTATCCGGTTTTCTACTTATCTTCCCCGGATTAATGTTTGTAAAATCATTGATAACGCTGTCAATTAATTGCTTGCGTGTACCATCTATTTCACTGGCCTGCATAAGTCGCAATTGCTTAATCACTGCAGCTAACGAAACGTCTGTATGCATTCGCAAAATTTCTAGCACAGCCAAACCTGTAATTTCATGTTTCAGGCGTTCACTATCAGTTTTCTTCATAACTCCTTCACTACTTACCCCTATAAGTAAGGGGTTTATTTTATTCAAAAAGCAGGCCAATTAACGCATTGTAGTGTTTCTGTTCTTTCTCCCCGGATGCTTTTTCAAGACGACACAGAAGCTTGGTGCAAAGTGATTTGCGGTTCAGATTTCGTCCATCCTTGAGTATCTCAGTGACGATTTCTCCCAATGTTTCCTGTTGAGTTGGCAGATGCGCCTTCGCAAAGTAACGAGAAATCGCGCTTGCAGTATCAGTGCGAACGGTATGCTGCTGCATGTCATGCTCCTGTAACAAAATGCTGATGAATATTAAGTTTTATAACAGTAGCAAAGTTGTACCAAAAATGTGTACAACGCGAGCAATCAATTTTTATCAAAAAGTGCTAAATCAATACAATCAGTAAGTTAAATAAATATCAATTTACATAAAATCAAATTCAGTTGTACAATTCACTTCGTTTAACGAATGAATTCGATCTGTTTGAGGGTCTTTGTTTGTAAAAATAAAGTTAGGATAATGTATTAAAATCAGGACATAAGCTGGTTTGTTTGATACTGTCCATATCTCTTCCCTTCCCTTGATCCCGGACTGTCCATGCTCACGACCATTATTTACCGTAGCCATCTACGTGATGACGCCCCCCTCAGAGCGCTTGAGGATATGGTGACAGCCGCAAATCTAAAAAACCGGCGATCCGATGTTACGGGGATTTTACTCTTTAATGGCCGCCACTTTTTCCAACTGCTTGAAGGACCTGAGGAGCAGGTAAAAGAGATTTATCGTTGTATATGTAACGATCCACGGCACCACAATATCGTTGAGCTGATGTGTGATTACGCGCCTGCGAGAAGATTCGGAAAGGTGGGAATGGAGTTATTTGATTTACAAAAACATGAACGCAATGACGTCCTGCAAGCGGTACTTAACAAGGGAACATCAAAATTTCAGCTCACCTATGATGACCGGGCATTACAGTTTTTCCGCACATTTGTCCTTGCGACGGAAAAATCGAGTTATTTTGAAATACCTGCGCCTGATTACTGGAGTTTTATTGCCGACAACTCTTGTACTCTCCTGGATGAAAGCACACTCCAGTCCAATATCGATTTCAGCTTTGCTTTTCAACCCATTATCGATCCTATGTCGCAGCGCGTCATTGCTCTGGAAGCACTTATTCGTGGTAGAGACGGTGAAACGCCCGCAACTTATTTTGGCAACTTAAATCCTGAAGAACTGTATACCGCGGATCTGCAGAGCAAAAAGACTGCTTTTGCAATGGCAAGCGCGCTGGGACTTAACGACAAAATGCTGTCAGTCAATCTGCTCCCCATGACCCTGGTAAACAAACCCGATGCAGTCAGCTTTCTGATAAACGAAATCGCGGCGCACGGACTGGTGCCTGAACAAATCATTGTAGAGTTTACCGAAAGCGAAGTTATATCGCGCTTTGATACGTTCGCGCAGGCCGTAAAGTCACTCAAGGCTGCGGGGATCTGTGTGGCGATAGATCATTTTGGGGCAGGTTTTGCCGGGCTTCAGCTTCTGTCTCGTTTTCAACCCGACCGAATTAAGATAAGCCGCGAGCTGATCACGGATGTGCATAAAAGTGGACCAAGACAGGCCATCATTCAGGCAATTATCAAATGTTGCACTTCACTGGAAATCATGATTTCCGCAGTCGGCGTTGAAAAACCTGAAGAGTGGATGTGGCTTGAGTCCGCAGGTATTGAAATCTTCCAGGGTAACCTTTTTGCACAAGCCTGCCTGAATGGTATTCCGTCTGTTGCATGGCCAGAGAAAAATGATTTCTCAGCGTCAAAATAACTAACGCATTGTTATAAATAAACAATCACCACAACCGCCCTCATGCTGAACATAAAAATTCAGCATTTACCCCATGCGTGATAGTAAAGTAAATCTTAATTTTGCTAGAATCCTCTGTATGTTTTGTACAATTTGATGCATGTTGTACAAAGTAACAGGAACCGCATATCGGTGACGGAGAATCAGGAGTGCCCGGGGGAACTATGGCTTATTACAGCATTGGGGATGTCGCAGAACGTTGCGGGATAAATCCTGTCACCCTTCGGGCATGGCAACGACGTTACGGTTTACTCAAACCTCAGCGCAGTGAAGGCGGCCACCGACTCTTTGATGAAGAAGATATTCAGCGTATTGAAGAAATAAAACGTTGGATTAGCAATGGCATACCTGTTGGGAAAGTTAAGGCATTGCTGGAAACCAGTACCCGTCAAGCTGACGACGACTGGAATCAATCACAAGAAGAGATGATGAGCATTCTTCGCATGGCGCATCCACCGAAGCTGCGAGCCAAAATTACCGCACTCGGTCGCGTTCACCCCGTAGATGCGCTGATCGATCACGTTTATCTTCCCGTACGTCAACGGCTGATACTTGACCATAATACATCCCGCATAATGAACAGCATGCTTGATGGCGCATTGATTGAATATGTTGCCACACTGCTGTCTGAAACGCGGCGCAAGTCAGGAAAGGATGCCCTCCTGATGGCCTGGGATGTTGAAGACAGAACCCGTCTGTGGCTCGAAGCCTGGCGCTTATCGCAATCTGGTTGGCATATTGCCGTTCTGGCTGAACCCATTGAATCGCCAAGACCTGAACTTTTCCCTGGGCAAACCCTTTTTGTCTGGACAGGTATTACGCCAACCCGCAGACAAAATGAACTGCTCCAACACTGGAATGAACAAGGTTATAAGGTCATTTTCCACAGCTCGTAACCTACACGTAATACGTGTAAGATAAATCATACAACTCTCATTTTTTGGCTGGTTATTTTGAGTACCCCCCAAGGAATATGTTGCCCTCTATCCTCCTGACTTAACCCCGGCCATAGCATAAAAATAAAACAATATACTAACCCATTGGTATTATTTTTTTGCAGACGACATCACCTTTTTCCTAAGTAAAATTCATTAGATCAACTGGCGTACGTCTAATACTTATTCTAGGGTTAAATTATGTCTTCTTATGCCACATTATTGTTTTTCTAAAGTAATAAATGTGGTTATTTGAAAAAGGTAAAGGATATGGCTCTAGTCTTAGACAAACGCTTAATTCTTTGTTGCTGCGCCTTTTCCATTATTTCTGTGGCAAATGCAGCAACCGTTAACGGAACATTTCAGGTGCTGATGACGATTCAAAAAGCCTGTACCGTGACTGCCGGTTCGGCTTCAAATATTACACTTGGTCCGGTGAATACCACGGCGACAAATACCAGTGCAAGCAACACTATTTCAATTAATTGCTCAAAAACCACGCCCTATTTTATCGGCCTGGCACCGTCGGCTGCCAATGGAGGGACGACAACGGGTTCTGGCGCCATGTCCTCCGTAGCTAACGCTGCCACCAATACCGATAAAGTGCCCTATCAGCTAAATCGTACGTCAGCAACAGGTCCGGTGTGGGGGAATACCGCCACCGACACCGCACCTGGAAATGGGGTAGCGGCGACGGGTACAGGTCTGGCGCAAACGTATACTGTTTATGCCACCGCACCGAGCGCCAACTTCACTCCTGACGACTATGCCGACACGGTAACGGTTAACGTTAACTACTAACTTCAGGAAGCCATATGAGAGTAAAACTGCCTGTAAAGCAGTGTGCCTGCGCATGCCTGCTAGGGATGGGTGCGAGCATCAATCTTGCCACCGCCAGCGGACTGCAAATAGCCCCGGTCACGTTAACGTTGCAAGCGACGCAAAATGCCGATGGTATCTGGCTGAGTAACGCGGGTGAAAATGTGCTCAATGCCCAGGTTCGGGTTTTTCGCTGGAGTCAAAGCGCTTATGACGACAAACTTTCTCCCTCTCAGGGGCTGGTGATTAGCCCGCCGATGTTAGCATTAGCCCCTGGAGAACGTCAGTTGATTCGTGTTATTCGCACAACCCCTCCCTCGGCACATGCCGAAGACGCTTATCGTTTATCGATAGATGAGTTACCGCCTGCAAAAGTAGAAAAAAACAAGCTTCAGTTTGTGCTGCATTATTCTGTTCCCGTTTTCATTCAACCAACATCAGCGGCACAAACGCAGGCAAAACTGCAATGGAAATTACAGCAACTGGATGGCAAAAAATTTATTGAAGTCAGTAATCAGGGAAATGGGCATGCACAGTTATCTGCTGCAACATTTATAAGCCCTGACGGTACTAAAAAAGTCATTACACCCGGACTATTAGGCTACGTTTTACCCGGATCAACAATGCGCTGGATAGTCTCCCCGTCAGCCAGGAATAATCATTACGGCGGGAAAGTTGAAGTCACAATCAATGGCCAAAAAACAGTACAAGATCTGTAACAGATCCTGGCTTCTGGTGAAATATTGCTTTCTCAATGGAGTATTAATATCGGGAATGGTTTGCGCACAAACGCTGAATAATAACCAGAACGAAAATGGTGTTATTAATAGCGCCTCACAGATTACGGGAGTCGATTTGTATCTCGACGTCACCTTAAATGGGAATCCCGTTGGGCTGGTACATTTTGGCTACGATAATGGAAAGCTTTATGCAGGAGCAGATACTCTGCGTAAAATGGGCTTTCGCTTTGCTCCAGACGTCATTAACGCCGTCTGCCTGAACGATATCCCCCAGCTAACCATTGACTACAACGTTCAGTTGCAAACGCTCTCGCTTACTGCGCCACTCAGTTCACTCGATCTTGCAACCACGCAGCTTAACTCGCCCACCGAAACCGCGCCAACGGCAACAACATCACGCGGGGCGCTGCTCAATTATGATATCTATACGCAACAGGGGGATGAAAGCGCAATCAATACCTTCAGCGAATTTCGCGCCTTCAATGCGACCGGCGTGCTCAGCACCACTCAGTTGACGCAGTACTCTACCGAGGAATATGCCGATAACAGCGTTGAGCGCCTCGACACCAGCTGGCGTACGTCATTTCCTGATTCGATGTTGGCGTTAACCGTTGGCGATACCCTGACTAGTTCACTCATCTGGTCCCGACCGACGCGAATCGGCGGCATTCAGATAGGCACCGATTTTGGGTTACAGCCCTATATGCCAACCACCCCGCTTCCAGCATATCTGGGATCCGCGACGTTACCGTCAAACGTTGAGCTGTACGTCGACGGCGTCAGGTACTACAACGGAGAAGTCCCCGCAGGTAGCTTTCAGATCAACACAATGCCTAACATCAGCGGCGCGGGAACGGGTCAGGTGATGATGACAGATGCGTTGGGCAGAACGAGCGTACAAAATTTCTCGTTCTACAACGATCAGCAACTCCTGCGGGAAGGATTAACCGCCTGGTCGGCAGAATTAGGCACGGTACGCGAAAATTATGGTTACTCCTCTTTTGATTATGCCAGCGCACCAGTATTGAGCGCTACGTGGCGTCGCGGGTTTAGCAATACGTTCACCGCCGGGACTCACGCGGAAACCAGCGATGGACTGATTAACGCGGGCTTCAGTAACGACTGGATCCCAGGAACCCGCAGCGGCACGTTTTCGACCTCACTTGCCGCAAGTACCGACTCAGGAAAGAACGGGTTTTTGTACAGTTTTGGTTACCGTTGGTCCGGCGAACGGTTTAATTTCAGTACCAGTACCACGGCAACTTCCGGCGATTATCGCGATGTCGCCACCCATTACGGTGAGCCGCCCCCCACGCTTAACAGCAACACGGTTATTGGTTATTCGCTGGAAGCAGCTGGAAATGTCAGCCTGAGCTATTTGCAGTTTCGATATCCACACGAAAATGCGGTGCGCTACGCCAATGCCAGCTGGTTTAAATCTCTCACCGACAACATCTCACTGAATGCCGGATTCAACCAGAACATTGACGACAACCGCGATCGTAGCCTCTATCTGATGGTAACCATCACGACCGACAACAATCTGAGCGCCAGCAGCACCCTACAACGTACCAACGACGAAACCGGTTACCAGCTCAACGCCAGCCTGACGCCCCCTGCCGACGGCGGCTGGGGCTGGAATCTGGCTGCCAGTCAGCAGGCTTCCCGGCAAAGTGGCCAGGGAGAAGTGGGATATCTGGGACGTTATGGTAAAGCGTACGCGGGATTCAGCCGTTTACCGGATAACCATTACGGTTATGCAGGCGCAACCGGATCGCTGGTGACTATGGGAGGCGGCCTGTTTGCAGCAAGAGAAATCAATAATGGTTTTGCCGTCGTCTCAACTGACGGCGTGCCTGATGTTCCGGTCAAATTGCAAAATAACCTGATCGGTCGCAGCGATGACCAGGGACTACTGCTGGTCACACCGCTCAACAGTTATCAAAAAAACCTGATCAGTATTGACCCGATGGATCTCCCTGCCAATATGCGGATCGCACGCGTTGAGACGAATGCCACGCCAGCCGATCGTTCCGGTACTTTGATTAGCTTTGGCATCACCCCCGTCCGCGCTGCGCAGATTATCCTCGTCGACAATCAGGGTAAGCCAATTCCTGAAGGTAGCATGGCTTACGCCATCAACGAAAAAGGACAATCGTCTGTCGTTGGCTTTGATGGAATGACATGGTTCGACACTCTTGAACAGCACAACACGCTGCGAGTTGATACGGACACCGGTAGTTGTCGCGTGCAATTTGACTATCCCGCGTCAGCAAAGGGGATTTTGCAAATAGGCCCACTGGTTTGTCGCCCACATTAACAGGAGTGCGCTCATGAGGTTAAGACATCTGCTACTCATCGCTGCCGTACTTTTTTGTCCGGCAATTAGCCATGCGGTAACCTGTTCGGTGAGCAATGTGCAAGCCATAAATTTAGGTTCGGTCAATCCACTGTCTGCGACAGGCGCTACGTCATCAATGACGTTCAGTTACACTTGCGCCAAAGAGCTTGGTGACACATTGGCTGGGATCAATCTCTGTTTTAATATTGGCGCCTCGGCCGTCAGTGGCCAGGTGACACCGCGAAATATGTCGTTAAGCGGAAACCCCGCCAGAACGCTGGCATACCAGCTTTACCAGGATAGCGGGCGCACCAAAGTCTGGGGCAGCCAGTATCAGTCGGGAACCACTTTTCCGATGGTACAGCTTAACCTGCTGAATCTGACGCCAGTGACAGGTTCACTCACGGTATCGGCGCAGATCGTCACGCCACAAACTTCAGCCGTCCCCGGAAACTATCAGGATAACTATACGACGGCAACAGCCCTTGTCACCCTTAATCCTGGATTACTTTTCCCGCCGACCACCTGTGGTGATACCGTTGCCGCCAGGTTTCCTTTCACCGTCACAGCTGCTGTCAGCAAACAGTGTAATATCACCTCCGCGACTAACATCAGCTTTGCTCCCACCAGCGGAACGGGTCGTAATCTCACGGCGTCAAATAACGTAGGCGTAGCCTGTTCCAATAACACGCCTTATACCATCGGACTTCAACCCTCCAACGGCAATACGGCAGGCAGCGGCGTGATGGCAGGCACGGGGTCAAATACGGATAAAGTCCCCTACCAGCTTAGTTCGACGCCAGGTCCTTCCGGTATGGTGTGGGGCAATACATCGCTCAATACCGTTGCGGGCAGCGGCACGGGGACAACGACTACCTACCCGGTTTACGCCACCGTTCCCAGCGCGAACTACACGCCAGACAACTATGCCGATACTGTCACCATCGCCGTGACCTACTGACGCCCAGCTTAACAGCAATAAAGCAAACACATTTTATTATCATATTGTTTACTTTTAGAGGTGCGTCATAAATCTGACAAATTGCGATTTTTACAAGTTATGCATATTAAACTACATAAACTGCAAAACAACCGCAATGACAGCAAAAATAAAGAATAACCATTCACCACTAAGCCAAAACCCACACTACTCATACCGATAATCCGTGTTAGCCAGGCAGGCTGTTCTATGAAAAAAATGTTAAATTTAGGTTTATATGGTGAGATTCACTGTATACCACGGCCAAATTAAGAACATATTACTTTTATAACTAAGGTTTATCATGGATAAGTTATCTTACGCTTCAGATAGCAGCACATCTGCCTGGAATACCTACCTGCAACAAATCGAGCGTGTGGCCCCTTACCTGGGCGAACTTTCCCATTGGGTGGACACCCTGCGCCACCCAAAACGCGCGCTGATTGTCGATATCCCGGTGCAGATGGATGACGGCACTATCCGTCATTTTGAAGGGTATCGCGTGCAACATAACCTTTCCCGCGGTCCGGGCAAAGGCGGTGTGCGTTATCATCCTGATGTTGATCTTAATGAAGTGATGGCCCTGTCTGCATGGATGACCATCAAATGCGCAGCGTTGAATCTGCCGTACGGCGGAGCCAAAGGCGGTGTGCGCGTCGATCCGTTCTCACTTTCTGAAGGTGAACTGGAGCGTTTAACCCGCCGTTATACCAGCGAAATCGGCATTATCATTGGGCCGCAGAAAGACATTCCTGCGCCGGATGTAGGTACTAACGGAAAAGTCATGGCCTGGATGATGGATACCTACTCCATGAACCACGGCACCACCGTGACCAGTGTGGTCACCGGTAAACCTATTCACCTTGGCGGCTCGTTAGGCCGTGATAAAGCCACCGGTCGCGGCGTTTTCGTCAGCGGTCTGGAAGTCGCGCGTCGTGCGAACATTGAAGTTGAAGGCGCTCGCGTGGCGGTACAAGGTTTCGGTAACGTCGGCAGCGAAGCCGCCCGCCTGTTCGCCGCAGCGGGTGCGCGTGTCGTCGCTATTCAGGATCACACCGCAACGCTGTTTAACTCCACAGGTATCGACATGACCGCGCTGTCTGCCTGGCAGTTAGAGCACAAACAGATTGCCGGTTTCCCAGGCGCTGAAACCATCGCCAGCGAAGCCTTCTGGAGCGTGGAGATGGATATCCTGATCCCTGCCGCGCTGGAAGGACAGATTACCCGTCAGCGTGCAGAAATGCTGACCTGCAAACTGGTACTTGAGGGCGCTAACGGCCCGACTTACCCGGATGCCGATGATATGCTGGCAAGCCGCGGTATCATCGTGGTACCTGACGTCGTATGTAATGCAGGCGGCGTAACCGTCAGCTACTTCGAATGGGTCCAGGACATGGCAAGCTTCTTCTGGAGTGAAGAAGAGATCAACAATCGCATGGACAAAATCATGACTGATGCGATGGTGCACGTATGGGAAAAAGCAGCTGAGAAATCCTGCTCCCTGCGTACCGCAGCCTACATTGTTGCCTGCGAACGCATTCTGCTGGCACGTAAAGATCGCGGAATTTATCCGGGCTAATACCGATAATTTTCCCTCGCATAAACCACCTGCCAGGCAGGTGGTTTTTTTTAGCAAAATCCTGCACGTAGTCTTTCCCCATTAAATACTGCCCGATCTCTCATTTTCGCTGTTTTATGCACCACTACGTTTCAATATGGAACGTTATAAAATGATGACGTTCCGTATTGAAACGCCCTTCACAGTAATTTTCTTTTGCGTACCCGTGTGCAAAATTACCTTATCGGCAGCGAGCGGTCGCCGTGACGTTGAACCAACCGATACCCTACATCAGATGCCTGCCCGAATTTGGCAGCCATCCAGGACTGTCTGCGGAGCATAAATAATGAAAAAATTGATCAACCGTGTTGAAGACGTACTGAATGAACAACTCGCCGGACTGGCGAAAGCGTATCCTTCCCTGGCACTGCATCAGGATCCGGTATATGTCACCCGCGCAGATGCGCCGGTGATGGGCAAAGTGGCACTGCTTTCCGGTGGCGGCAGCGGACACGAACCTATGCACTGCGGCTACATTGGTCAGGGCATGCTCTCTGGCGCCTGTCCAGGTGAGATTTTTACCTCGCCCACACCCGATAAAATGTTCGAATGCGCCATGCAAATTGACGGTGGCGAAGGCGTGCTGCTGATAATCAAAAATTACACCGGCGACATTCTTAATTTCGAAACCGCCACCGAGTTGCTGCACGAAAGCGGTGTCAAAGTCACTACCATGGTGGTGGATGACGACGTGGCGGTGAAAGACAGTTTGTATACCGCCGGTCGACGTGGCGTGGCGAATACCGTATTGATCGAAAAACTGGTCGGCGCGGCCGCCGAACGCGGTGATTCGCTGGAAGCCTGTGCGGCGTTGGGCCGTAAGCTGAATAACCTGGGGCACTCCATTGGCATAGCCATTGGCGCCTGTACCGTTCCAGCCGCCGGACAACCGTCGTTCACGCTGCAGGATAACGAAATGGAGTTTGGCGTAGGTATCCACGGGGAACCGGGCATAGACCGTCGCCCCTTCACCTCTCTCGATCAGACCGTTGATGAAATGTTCGATACCCTGCTGGAAAACGGTAACTACAGCCGTACACTCCGCCACTGGGACAACGTCCAGGGCACGTGGCAGGAAGGTAAAGAAAGCAAGCGTGCGTTACAAAGTGGCGATCGCGTTATTGCGCTGGTCAATAATCTCGGCGCGACGCCGTTGTCTGAACTCTTCGGCGTGTATAACCGCCTGGAAAGCCGTTGTCAGGATGCAGGCATCGTCATTGAGCGCAACCTGATCGGTTCTTACTGTACCTCTCTGGATATGACCGGTTTCTCGATCACCCTGTTACAGGTAGACGACGAAACGCTGAGCTTATGGGATGCACCGGTTCACACCCCTGCCCTCAACTGGGGTAAATAAGGAGATTCATGATGTCCCTCAACAGAACGCAAATTGTTAACTGGCTCTATCGTTGCGGCGAGATCTTCACCACAGAAAGTGATTTTCTCACCGGACTTGACCGGGAGATCGGCGATGCCGACCACGGTCTGAACATGCATCGTGGTTTCAGCAAAGTCGTTGAAAAGCTGCCGTCCATCGCAGACAAAGACATCGGCTTTATTTTGAAAAACACCGGTATGGTGCTGCTCTCAAGCGTCGGCGGGGCCAGTGGACCGCTGTTTGGCACCTTTTTTATTCGCGCCGCCCAGGTGACTCAGGCTCATCAAAGCCTGACGCTTGAAGAGTTGTATCAAATGATGCGTGATGGCGCAGAAGGTGTGATTAGCCGCGGTAAGGCTGAACCTGGCGACAAAACCATGTGCGACGTCTGGCTACCGGTGGTCGAATCTTTACGTCAGTCCTGCGAGCAAAAGTTAAGCGTACAGGCAGCGCTGGAAGCGGCAAGCCAGCAAGCGGAAGCCGCAGCGCAAAGCACCATCACCATGCAGGCTCGCAAAGGCCGTGCCAGCTATCTTGGTGAGCGCAGTATTGGGCATCAGGATCCCGGCGCAACGTCGGTCATGTTTATGATGCAAATGCTAGCTCAGGCGTCCAGAGAGTAAGGATAAAGCGATGGTAAACCTGGTTATTGTTTCTCACAGCGCCCAACTGGGCGAAGGCGTCGGTGCGCTGGCCCGGCAGATGTTAATGGGCGGTGATTGCAAAATCGCCATTGCCGCAGGCATTGATGATCCTGAGAATCCGATTGGCACCGATCCGATCAAGGTGATGGAAGCCATCGAGTCCGTGGCCGATACGGACCACGTGCTGGTGATGATGGATATCGGTAGTGCATTACTGAGTGCGGAAACCGCGCTGGAACTGCTCGACCCTGGCATTGCCGCCAAAGTGCGTTTGTGCGCAGCACCACTGGTTGAAGGCACACTGGCCGCGACGGTTAGCGCCGCCGCGGGTGCTGATATCGATCGGGTCATCCGTGATGCCATGAACGCCCTCGACGCCAAATGTGAGCAACTGGGTTTACCTTCGCCATCCGCAGCGAAACCCGCATCTGCTGCACTGTCTCCCGATGCAGATGCCCGTTCTGTTGCCATTGTGGTGAAAAACCCTAACGGCATCCACGTTCGCCCGGCTTCGCGGCTGGTTTCCGCGTTGTCTGGTTTTAACGCCGACATGTGGCTGGAGAAAAACGGCAAGTGTGTGGTTCCTGATAGCCTGAATCAGATAGCTCTGCTGCAGGTACGCTGTAATGACACGCTGCGCCTGATTGCCAAAGGCGAACAGGCAGAGGATGCGCTGGCCGCATTTAAACAGCTGGCAGCGGAGAATTTTGGTGAATCGCTCGAGTCCGCTAATGCTGATAACAAGGCAACTCAGGCTCCCTCAAAAGTCACGGGGACGGCATTCTGTCACACGCCGTTCTCGCCCGAGGTAAACCCGCAGCCAGCCGCATCACTCCAGGCTGAGCAGCAGCGATTACAGACCGCCATCCAAAGTACGCTGAACGATCTGAGCGAACTCACCGCACTTGCTGAAGAACGATATTCCGCAGATATCGCCGCCATCTTCTCCGGTCACCATACGCTGTTGGACGATCCTGAACTGTTTGAAATGGCCTGCGATGTAATGCGCGAAAAGCAGTGCAGCGCCGCCTGGGCCTGGCATCAGGTGCTGAGCGATCTCAGCCAGCAGTATTTACAGCTCGATGATCCTTATCTGCAGGCGCGATACATTGATATTGAAGATTTGCTGTCCCGTTCACTGCAGCATTTGACGGGAGAGAGCGCACAAATTCCCGCGTTCTTGCGCCCCACTATCCTGGTCGCTGATGTCATTTATCCGTCTACGGTACTGCAACTCGATCCGAAGACCATCAAAGGTATCTGCCTGCGGGACGGCAGCGAAGCCTCGCATCCGGCGATTATCGCTCGTGAAATGGGTCTGTGCTGGATGTGTCAGCAAGGCGCGGCTCTCGATAGCATCAAGATGGGCGATACTCTGACCATTGACTGTGTCACACAGCGGATAACCCGCGCAAACTGATACCGAAGCACACCCTTTCCAACAAAGGGTGTGCTTCTTCTCTATTCGCGTCGGGAAATGTCTGTTTATTCGCAAAATGGGGAGCCGATCACGCGAAACGGTCATTCCTGAACTAAGGTTTTCTCATGGTAAATGCCGCTACTTCGGCAAGCCGCTAAGGAGATTAACCGATGATAACGCCAGCAACTCGCCATCCTGGCCTGCTCTCTGTTGCAATAAAACTGACGCTCGCAAGCACCTTTTTTGCCCTTTCCTCTTTTACCGTCAACGCCGAGGACGCACCAGCCGCTACGCCTGCTCCGCCTGATATTCTGCTTGGCCCCCTGTTTAACGATGTACAAACAGCCAAACTGTTTCCTGACCAGAAAACCTTTGCGGACGCGGTGCCAAACAGCGATCCATTAATGATTCTTGCCGATTACCGGATGCAGAAAAACCAGTCCGGATTCGACTTACGTCATTTTGTCGAGGTGAATTTTACGTTGCCGAAAGTCGGCGAGAAATACGTGCCCCCGGCCGGGCAATCATTACGCGAACATATCGATGGCCTGTGGCCGGTACTCACTCGTTCGACCACCGACGCTGAAAAATGGGATTCGCTGCTGCCGCTCCCGGACCCGTATGTGGTACCTGGCGGGCGTTTTCGCGAAATATATTATTGGGACAGCTATTTCACCATGCTGGGGCTTGCCGAGAGCAATCACTGGGATAAGGTCTCGGACATGGTGGCAAACTTCGCTTACGAGATTGATTCCTGGGGACACATTCCTAACGGCAACCGCACCTACTACCTGAGTCGTTCGCAACCGCCGTTCTTTGCCTTTATGGTTGAACTACTGGCGCAGCACGACGGGAATGACGCGCTGAAAAAATACCTCCCACAGATGCTCAAAGAGTACAGCTACTGGATGGAAGGCGTCGAAACACTCCAGCCCGGTCAGCAAAATAAGCGCGTAGTTAAACTGGATGACGGCACCATTTTGAACCGCTACTGGGATGAGCGCGATTCGCCTCGGCCAGAGTCGTGGGTAGAGGATATCGCCACCGCTAAAAGCAACCCGAACCGCCCGGCCACAGAAATCTACCGCGACCTGCGTTCAGCTGCCGCGTCCGGCTGGGATTTTAGTTCCCGCTGGATGGACAATCCTAATCAGCTGGGCACTCTGCGCACCACCAGCATCGTTCCGGTCGATCTCAATGCGCTGATGTACAAAATGGAAAAAATGATCTCCCTCGCCAGCAAGGCTGCTGGTGATGATGCCAAAGCGGCGCAGTACGATGGCTTCGCTAATGCCCGACAAAAAGGGATCGAGAAGTACCTGTGGAACGACAAAGAAGGCTGGTATGCCGACTACGATCTGAAAAGCCACAAAGTACGCAACCAGCTCACGGCTGCCGCCCTGTTCCCGCTATATGTCAATGCAGCGGCAAAAGATCGTGCCAGTAAAGTCGCCACGGCCACCCAGGCACATCTGCTGCAACCGGGCGGCCTTGCTACCACGTCGGTGAAAAGCGGCCAGCAGTGGGATGCCCCCAATGGCTGGGCCCCGCTCCAGTGGGTAGCAGCATCCGGGTTACAGAATTACGGTCAGGATACTGTCGCCATGGACGTGACCTGGCGATTCCTCACCAATGTTCAACACACCTACGATCGCGAGAAAAAGCTGGTTGAGAAGTATGACGTGAGCACCACTGGAACCGGCGGTGGTGGCGGTGAGTATCCGTTGCAGGATGGTTTCGGCTGGACCAACGGCGTAACGCTGAAAATGCTCGACCTGATTTGCGCCAAAGAAAAGCCCTGTGACAACGTACCCGCGTCGCGACCTACCCCGGCAAGTACAGCGCCAGTCGAGTCTAAAAAACAGACTCAACCGACGCCATAACATCATAGCCCGAGCCGTTTTACTTCCTGAATCCGCGCTTCGTCGCGGATTTTTCTTTCTTATATTTCCCCCTTCCAGCTGTCTCTATGGCCTCTAGCCCTTATGGGGTATCCGGGGTTTTCATCCGTGAGAAATTGATTCTGAACATGTTTTTATTCGCTGTATATGTAAATATATAGCGATTTTGTAACCTTCAGGATACCGATAATGCCACTGACAAGACGGATGTTTGCCCAACTCGTGGCATCTGCAATACTGCTACGCCATCTTCCCGCGTTTGCTCAAACCTCGCTGACTGTGGCCATTGGAGACTCTCCGAAGCCAGCAACGACCCAACGTGTGGTCAGTGCTGGCGCGCCTGCTGACATGCTGCTGCTGGCCGTCGCACCGGAAAAACTGGTGGGACTTTCCTCCTTTGATTTCTCTCGCCAGACAGCCATCCCGTTTAACGATAACATTCGGACTTTGCCGAAACTCGGCAGGCTGGCGGGGCGCGCCAGCACACTCTCGCTTGAAGCACTCCTGGCGCTTAAACCTGACCTGGTTATTGACTGCGGTAATGCCGATGAAACCTGGCTTTCTCAAGCCAGACAAGTGAGCGCACAAACACACATTCCCTGGCTGCTGATTAACGGCGAATTGCGCCATACCCCAGAACAGCTGCGCGCAGTCGGTGAAGTATTGGGCGTCGTCTCGCGAACCGCAATGCAGGCCGCTCTGGCCCGTCGATTTATCGATGATGCAATAGCTTTCTCGCATTCACCCGCGGCGAATCTGCGTTTTTATGCCGCGCGCGGTGCCAGAGGACTGGAGACTGGTTTACAAGGTTCTCTGCATACCGAAGCAGCAGAACTATTGGGGTTGCACAATGTGGCGCACATCCCCGGACGACAGGGGCTCACACAGGTCTCAATGGAAAATCTTCTCAGCTGGCAGCCGGATATTATCCTGGTGCAGGATGCGGTGACAGCGCAGTTCCTACGAGAAGATCCGGTCTGGCAAGGAGTCAAAGCGGTTGCTGACCGGCGCATTCTGTTTCTCAGCGGTCTGCCGTTTGGCTGGCTGGATGCACCTCCTGGCATCAACCGTTTACTGGGGTTACGCCGCCTTCATGCCTGGCTTGATCCTCAGGTTAACGCGAGCTTTAAAGCCGATATGCAGCGCTACAGTGAATTGTTCTGGCACACCACGCTAAGCGACGCACAGTATCAAAGGTTGGTGGCAGTCTGATGAAAACATCAACCCTCGGTTTTCTGATGATTGCTGCGGTGGTGCTTTGCGCGAGCGTCGCTGCGGTATCAGGCGCGTATCGCCTGGATGCACAGCAGGTTCTGAATCTCGTGGCCGGTACAGATGGCGTTCCAATGCAGGACAAAATCGTTTTCTGGCAAATCCGCCTGCCACGCATACTGGCTGCATTGCTGCTCGGCGCGGCGCTGGCGGGCGCAGGAACCACCTATCAGGGCATGTTCCGCAACCCACTGGTCTCGCCGGATATTCTCGGCGTGGCGGCGGGTGCGGGTTTAGGTGCCTGTTTAGCAATCCTGTTAGGTTTACCGATCCTGTTCATTCAGCTGTATGCGTTCATGGGCGGTTTATTCGTGGTCTCCGGTGTCTGGTTGATTACCCGGCGAGTCAAGCGTCACGACCCGGTGTTAACGCTGGTGCTGGTCGGGATTGCGCTGGGTACGGTATGCGGTGCGGGAATTTCGCTCATCAAAACGCTGGCCGACCCGTATACCCAACTCCCGTCTATCACCTTCTGGCTGCTTGGCGGTTTATCGACGATCACGCTGCACGATCTGTGGTTCTCGGCACCGCTGATCTTCGCAGGACTGATCCCGCTATTGCTGCTGCGCTGGCGCATGAACCTGCTCACCCTGTCGGATGATGAAGCACGATCGCTTGGGATCAACGTCTCGCGATTGCGGCTGGGACTGATCGTCTGCGCAACGTTAATCACCGCCTGTACCGTTGCCATCGCGGGCATTATCGGCTGGATTGGGCTGGTTGTACCGCACATCGGCAGACTCCTCAGTGGCAATAACCACCAGCAGTTGCTGCCAGTTTCCATGGGGATCGGCGCCATTTTGCTGCTGCTCACCGATACTCTTGCCCGCACGCTGAGCAGCACAGAAATCCCGCTGGGGATCCTGACGGCATTTATTGGCGCACCGTTCTTTTTGCTGCTTTTGCTTCGAGGAAATCGCCCATGACGCTTCTGACCCTCCGCCATGCGTCGTTGGGATACCACAGTCACCAGCCCGTGTTACGCGATGTCTCATTTCAGGTTTCGCCCGGCTCCGTCTGTTGTCTGATTGGGGGCAACGGCAGTGGAAAAACCACTCTGATGCGCACCATTCTCGGCGTTCTTCCGCCGCTTCACGGTGACATTCTGCTTGATGGCGTCGCCATAAATCATCTCAGCGATCGGCAACGCGCCGCCGCTATCGCCTGGGTTCCTCAGGCACATGACGGCGCGTTTGCCTTCACTGCGCTGGACATGGTGATGATGGGGCTGGCCCCGCAATTGGCGGCATTTGCGGTTCCCGGCGCTAAAGAGCGTGAAAATGCGCACCAGCAGATGACGATGCTGGGAATTTCTCATCTGGCACCCCGGCGCTGGAACACGCTGAGCGGCGGAGAACGGCAACTGGTGTTGATTGCCCGCGCGCTGGCGCAACGCCCACGCCTTTTGTTGCTGGATGAACCAGCTTCCAGCCTGGATTTTGGGTATCAGATCCGTCTGCTCGACACGCTGGTGACGCTGAAAAATTCGGGTATGGCCCTGCTGATGTCGACGCATCATCCGTTGCACGCCCGGGCAATTGCCGACAGCGTGGTACGCGTTGAACCAAATGGCGAAGTGTCACAAGGACTTCCTGAACATCAGCTCGCCACCGATCGCCTGGCGGAACTGTATCGCGTTACACCGTCACAAATTGCTCACCATCTCTTTGGCTCACATAACTAAGGAATAAGAATGCTCATTGACGACATTGATTTTGCCGATCTTTACCGTAAACAGTTACAGCTGGCGAACAGAACCGAGAAAAAGCCGGAGCACTGGGATAAACGTGCGGAAAAAATGGCGGAAAATTGCGCCTCATTAACCGACAGCTATCTGCTGCAACTGCTGGGGAAAATCGACCTGAAAGGGGCGGAGTCGCTGTTTGACATGGGTTGCGGTCCCGGTACGGTCTCGCTGGCGCTCGCTAAAAAGATGCCAATAATTTACGGCGTAGATTACAGCCAGGGCATGCTTAGCGTAGCTGCCCGCCGCGCTGCGCAAATGAACGCCCGTCACGTGCAGTGGGTGCAGCGGGCCTGGGAGGAACACTGGGATGATTTACCCCAGTGCGATATCGCCGTCGCCTCGCGCTCTACGCTGGTTGCCGATATGCGCCAGGCGATGACCAAACTGAATAATCAGGCCCGACTGCGGGTTTACACCACTCATCTCGTCAGTTCATCTTTCGTTTCCCCCACCATTCAGCGTGCACTGGGCCGCGAAGTGATTGAGCTCCCCAACTATATCTATGCGCTTAATGTCCTGTATCAGATGGGGATCCACGCGCATGTTGATTTTATCCGCGGGCCCAACTGCCAGCAGGACAACAGCACCTGGACGCGTTTTCTGGAAAACGTACGCTGGAGTATGGGTGAACTGAGCGCCGATGAGGTCGAACGTCTGGAAACCTGGTATCAACAGCAGGATCCACGCACGATTGCCCCCGCCAGCCGTGACTGGGCGCTTATCTGGTGGGACAGCGTGCCGCGGGAGGCGCTGCGATGATCTACTTTTCGCAGGCGCAAACCGACGCGCTGCTGCTGGAAGATATTCAGGGCGGCGATCTGACTACCCGCGCGTTGGGGATCGGCGCACAGCCGGGCGTTATGGCGTTTTATCATCGCCAGGGCGGATGCGTTAGCGGCACCGCCGTTGCCAGACAAATGCTCACCTCATTAGGGCTGACCGTCAGCGACATGGTGGCCGATGGTGAACAGGTAAGTGCAGGGCAGCGATTGATTCGCGCACATGGGAATGCGGCGGCGCTGCACCAGGGCTGGAAAGCGGTACAAAATGTCCTGGAGTGGAGCTGTGGGGTTTCGGGCTATCTTGAGAGCATGTTGAGCCAACTGCGCCAACGCTATCCTGATGGGCAGATTGCCTGTACCCGCAAAGCCATTCCCGGCACGCGTTTGTTGGCGACTCAGGCAATACTCGCCGCGGGAGGCATTATCCATCGCGGAGGATGCGCCGAAACGGTACTGCTGTTTGCTAATCACCGCCATTTTCTTACCAACCCAAACGACTGGTCAGGTGCGATTGCGCGCTTACGCCGCCATGCGCCAGAAAAAAAGATTGTGGTTGAGGCAGATACGCCAGATGAGGCATTAGCCGCGCTACGCGCCGCGCCCGATGTCCTGCAACTCGACAAATTTACCCCTGAGCAAGCAACAGAAATTGTTCGCCAGGCCCCTTCTCTGGCCCCCCATTGCACGCTGGCGCTGACTGGCGGCATTACCCTCGCCTCGCTGGCGAGTTATCTCGACTGTGGCATCAGACTTTTCATCACTTCCGCGCCTTACTACGCTCCGCCCGCGGATATCAAAGTTAGCCTGAGCCCGGACGCACGTGGCATATAACATTAATAAATGGACTAAAAATAATGAATTTCAACAAAAGTTGTCTTTACACAGCCCTGTCGTTTGCTTTCGCGCACAGTGCTTTTGCTGGGCAGGAAAGCGAAACCATGACCGTCTGGTCAAGTCCGGCCTCCGCCGCAACCACTACGGTTCTCGGCCAGGAAACGATGCAGCAACTGGATAAGCAAAACGTGGCGCAGGCACTGAGCGTTGTCCCCGGCGTCGTGCTGCAAAAGTCAGGCAACCGCAATGAACAGCAGGTGAAAGTCCGCGGTTTTGACAGCCGTCAGGTTCCCGTCTATTTTGACGGCGTGCCGGTATACATCCCCTATGATGGCAACCTCGATTTAGGCCGTTTTCTGACCTCCGATATCGCTTCGGTTGAAGTCTCCAAAGGCTACTCGTCGCTGTTACAAGGGCCGAACCAGATGGGCGGCGCCATCAATATCACCACCCAAAAGCCTACCAAACCGATTGAAGGCAGCATTGGCTATCGCCAGGGCTGGAGTCGTAGCAAAGACAATGCCCACGATATGCACGCTTCATTTGGCGCCAGCAATGATCTCGGCTACATCCAGCTCAGCGGCAGTCAGTTGAAGCAGGATTTCCTTGGCTTACCGCACGGTGTGGACAACCCTATTGCGGGCAGCAACGGCAAGATGATTAACTCCTCCGCCGATGACAAACGCGGTATCGTGAAGCTGGGCTTTACCCCACGTGGTAATGACGAATATGTGCTGACCTATATTAATCAGGACGGTGAAAAAGATAACCCGCCGTACGCTGGAGCCAGCAGTCAGAAATCACGCTACTGGCAATGGCCACAGTACGATAAAGAAAGCTATTACTATCAGGGCACCACCCATCTGGGCGATCGTTTCACCCTGAAAAGCCGTCTGTATCGCGACACCTTTGAAAATACGCTGATGATGTACAACTCACTTGCCGATCTGAAAAACAAGAAAGGCAACTACAGTCATTATTCAGACTACAGCGATGGCGCTGGCCTGCAGCTCGCTGCGGAAATGCGAGAAAACGACCTGCTCTCTTTCGCCGTGAACTGGAAAGATGATGTTCACCGCGAGAAAGGCGCTCCGAATGCAGCTTACGACCGTTACGAAGACCGCACCTGGTCCGTTGCCAGCGAATACCAGTGGGCAGCGGCGGATAACGTCGATGTAGTAGCTGGAATAAGCTATGACTGGCGCGACAGTCTGGAAGGCATGAAGCACGAAAAAAATGGTAGCGTCACCCACTATGATGACAACAATCAGTCGGCCTTCAACTGGCAGATGATGACCAAATATCACTTTGAAAATTCAGACACATTAGCGCTGTCCTACTCTGACAGAACACGTTTCCCGACTTTGAAAGAGCGCTACACCACCTCGAAACCGGCCTATAACCAGGTGGCGCTGGTCAATCCGCAGCTTAAACCGGAACGCGCCCGCAGCGTGGATCTGACCTGGAATGGTTCACTTGGCAAAGACTGGGGATTCGAAGCCAGCGTTTATTACAACCGCATCAGCGATGCCATTCTTTCACACAATATTGATGCCGATACCATCCAGAATCAGAACAGCGGCCGGGTGGATTACACCGGTCTGGATGCAGGCGTTAAAGGTAAAGTCTTTGATATGCTGGATGTTGGGCTGAGCTATGGCCTGATTCATGCGGACGTCAAACGCAGCGACATCGGCAAAATAACCGATTTGCCGACGCAAACCCTCACCGCATGGATGACGCTGAAACCGTGGGATCCACTGAGCATTACGCTGTCTGAAGAGGCCCGCTCATCGAGCTATAGCAATAGCGACGGCTCGCAGAAAGCCGCAGGTTTCGCCATTACCCATTTACGCGCAGACTACGCCATCGGTCACGGGTTCAGCGTCAACGCTTCGGTCAATAACCTGTTCGATACACGATACGTGTACAGCGAAGGATTTATCGAAGAAGGCCGTAATTACTGGGCTGGGATTGAGTATCAGTTCTGATTTAACGATGCAAAGAAACGGCCCCACTCGGAGTAATGCTCTTCAGTTAACGCCTTAGTTTCAGAAAGTATCGCCGGTGTGGGTAGAAGTTTTGAATATGCACTCTCAGAAAAAGGGTTCCGTTCACCTCCTGTTCATAGTTTCTCTGAAACGCCGATACCCGTGAACGTGTAAAGGGCGTTCTCCGTCACGCCCTTTACAATCCCGACTCCCGGCGGGAAAATTGTTGCTACGCAATACCCTCCGCTTATTCCTCCAGGCTACCGGGCCGGGCGCGAGGTAGCGTCCTTGCAA
>NZ_JAOWGU010000047.1:0-234414 GCF_030332975.1 Citrobacter sp. Cpo032 | reverse complement strand
ACAGCAAAAAAGATTTAACTGGAAGTCAGTGCGTTGAAGCGATGACCCCGGTCCGGCTGAAAATCGATGAGGCGTTGACGGCTGACCGGTGCAGTCCGCAGGGATGCGGACAGAAGGGACGGCCTGCATGGACGCAGGCTCGGCCCCGACCTGACAGGCAGGCGGCATAAGACGAATGAATCGCATAGCGACGATTTTCCCGCCGGGAGCCTGGGTTGCAAGGGAGGCGGCGGCGAGCCTCCCTTGCACGTTCACGGGTATCTGCGCTTCAGAGAAATGACACCGTTGAGGTGAACGGAGCCCTGAACAAGAATCACATGTTCACCGTACATGCTTAACTGAACGGCATTACCGCATGGAGGCCGTTCGATTAATCTCGCCGTACAAGCCGGAAGACACCCAGCACAACAATCGCGCCGACCACGGCCACCAGGAAGCTATGGAGATTAAATCCGCTGACATCGCCGCCAATACCAAACATCGTTGCCAACCATCCACCGACCACAGCACCGACAATACCGAGAATACAGGTCAGGATAAACCCACCGCCATCACGCCCCGGCATAATCAGTTTGGCGATAACCCCCGCAATCAGACCAAAAATAATCCAGGCAATAATTCCCATTTTCAGGCCCTCTTTCCAGTGAACGCACGCGCAAGACATTCCTGCGCCAGCACTTAAAGTATAGGCAAGCCATCGCGACATGCTTTTATCACTCAGACTTAATTCATTGGGTTTGGTAAAAAATTTCATCCATTTGTATTAAGTTCCGTCGATTGATGCCGATAACCCAACGACAAACCAGGCATCCAGGAGTCATTAGGTGTGAGTAACTACAATGAGCAGTTCCTGAAGCAAAATCCGTTAGCGGTGTTAGGTGTACTTCGGGACTTAAAGTCGCAGCAGGTTCCACTGCGTATCTCCTGGTCGGGCGGCCAGTTCATCAGCAAAGTTCTGGCCGTCAGCCCGGACGAGCTGGTCATGGATTTTGGCAGCCAGGAATATGAAAACCAGGCCGTACAGCGGGCCAGCCAGATCTCGATTATCGCCGAAACGCAGGGAGCCAAAGTAGAATTCACCCTGCCACAGTTGAAAAAAGGCGAGTATCAGCAACTGCCGGCGTTTATTTCATCCTTGCCGCCTTCTCTGTGGTTTGTGCAGCGTCGCGAATATTTCCGCATCGGCGCTCCGCTGCACCCTCCCTATCGCTGCACGGCAAAAATGCCGGACAACAGCACGCTGTGCTTTCGCTTATTCGATTTATCGCTTGGCGGTATGGGCGGGCTGTTAGAAACGGCAAAACCAGAAGGACTGGTAGAAGGTATACGCTTCGCGCAGGTTGAACTGAATATGGAGCAATGGGGGGTGTATCACGTTGACGCCCAGCTCATTTCCATTAGCGAGCGCAAAGTTATCGACAGCAAAAACGAAACCATTACCACTCCCCGCCTGAGCTTTCGTTTTCTCAACGTCGGCCCGGCGGTGGAGCGGAACTTACAGCGGATTATTTTTTCCCTTGAACGCGAGGCCCGGGAAAAATCGAATAAGGTGCGCGAGTAAACTCACACGAACTACATCACATCCAGCGCTTGTTGAAGCTTCCAGATATAGCGCGGGGCCTGCGGCGCCGGATGATTGTCCGCAACATGTTCAATAAATTCATCCGGGCTGAGATCGTTGATCTTATTGATGGCTTTCTTCCTGTCGGAAGAGAACGTTCGCAGCAATGCGCCCGCGCCGTTGGCGTACGATACTACCAGCGCATACTGCATCACCTGCGGATCTTCAATGCCGGCCAGCGGCCCGGTTTCGAGAATACTCAGATATGCGGCCCCCATTGAGATATTGCGCTCGGGGTTTTTCAACTCACTGGTCGACGGCTCTCCGCTCCAGCCCATGCGGCGATAAACATCGCGTCCTGAAGTTGAGGCTTTCAACTGCATCAGACCAATCGCATTGGACTTACTGACCGCATTCGGATTTCCGCCTGATTCAATGGCGATAATAGCGGTAATCAATTGTGGACTGACACCCCAGGCCGCACCGGCTTTTTCACTGATCGGCATCCATTGCATTGCGCGTTTAACCGGAACTTCAGCATTCCACGGCGGGTTTTTGTAATCCTGTTTTGAACTACAGCCCGCAAGTAATACAACCAAAAAAGCAAACCATCTCAATTTCACGTCATCTATCCTTATAGCCGGAACCTGTCGCTGAGGTGACAACGACATACCTACGCGGCATGATATACATTTGGTTTTAGTTGTAGCAAGGAAATGCCATGTCCCGGTTTCACTTAATTGCCCCGTCGGGCTACTGTATCAATCAACAGGCTGCCTTACGTGGGCTTGCGCGTCTTACTGAGGCCGGTCATCAGGTCGACAATTCATCGGTCATTGCGCGCCGCTGCCAGCGTTTTGCGGGGACAGAGGCAGAAAGGCTTGCTGATGTGAACTCGCTCGTTAATCTGAAAACCCCCGATACCATTGTGATGGCGGTACGCGGCGGCTATGGCGCGAGCCGTTTACTGGAAGAGATTGACTGGCAGGGGCTAGCAGCCCGCCAGCAACAAGATCCGCTACTGCTGTGCGGACACAGCGATTTTACGGCGATCCAGTGTGGTCTGCTGGCACAGGGGAATGTGATTAGCTTCAGCGGCCCGATGCTGGCAGCGAACTTCGGCGCCGAAGAAATGAACGCATTCACCGAGCACCATTTCTGGCAGGCTTTGCGTAATGCCCAATTTACCCTCGAATGGCAGGGTGAGGGTCCGCAGTGCGCAACTGAAGGTACAGTGTGGGGAGGAAATCTGGCGATGATCATTTCGCTGATGGGTACGCCGTGGATGCCGACTATCAAAAACGGCATTTTGGTGCTGGAAGACATTAACGAGCATCCATTCCGTGTCGAGCGTATGCTGCTACAGCTGTACCACGCCGGAATACTGGCCCAGCAAAACGCCATTATCCTCGGCAGTTTTAGCGGCAGCGCGCCAAATGATTACGACGCTGGTTACAATCTTGATTCAGTTTGTGATTTTCTGCGCGCCAGATTGTCAGTACCGTTGATCTGCGGCCTCGATTTTGGCCATGAACAACGCACTGTCACCTTGCCTTTGGGAGCCAATGCGGTGCTGAAAAATGATAAAAACGGCACTCAGCTCACCTTAAGTGGGCATCCGGTACTAAAATCGTAAAAAAAGCAGCTAATGGGGCTAAGCAAAACGCTGTTTCTGTCGTTATTATGGTAGGGTTTACTAATACGAAACAGCGTAATTCAGGAGTAACCGAACGTTGGATGCCGCAGCAATTATTAGCCTTTTTATTTTGGGTTCCGTTCTCGTCACCTGCAGTATCTTACTCAGTTCATTCTCATCACGCCTCGGTATCCCAATTCTGGTGATATTTCTCGCTATCGGTATGTTAGCGGGCGTAGATGGTATAGGCGGCATACCTTTCGATAACTATCCATTCGCCTACATGGTGAGTAACCTGGCACTGGCAGTTATCCTGCTCGACGGCGGGATGCGCACCCAGGCCAGCTCTTTTCGCGTTGCGTTAGGCCCGGCGCTATCGTTGGCGACGGTCGGTGTGCTGATTACTTCCGGACTCACTGGCATGATGGCCGCCTGGCTGTTTCATCTGGATCTTATCGAAGGACTCCTGATTGGCGCGATTGTTGGTTCAACCGACGCCGCGGCGGTCTTTTCCCTGCTTGGTGGTAAGGGGCTTAACGAACGCGTTGGCTCTACGCTGGAAATTGAATCCGGCAGTAATGACCCGATGGCCGTATTTTTGACCATCACGCTCATCGCCATGATCCAAAACCACGAAACCGGTTTAAGCTGGATGTTCGCGGTGCACATTATCCAGCAGTTTGGCTTAGGCATCGTTATCGGTCTGGGCGGTGGATATATGCTCCAGCAGATGATTAACCGCATTTCCCTGCCTGCCGGACTGTATCCGCTATTGGCGTTAAGCGGTGGGATCCTGATTTTTGCCCTGACCACTGCGCTGGAAGGCAGCGGTATTCTGGCGGTTTATCTGTGTGGTTTCCTGCTGGGTAATCGCCCTATTCGCAACCGGTTTGGCATTCTGCAAAACTTCGACGGTCTGGCCTGGCTGGCGCAAATCGCCATGTTCCTGGTGCTCGGACTGCTGGTTACGCCATCCGACCTGCTGCCTATCGCAATCCCGGCACTGATTTTGTCTGCGTGGATGATATTCATTGCCCGCCCGCTTTCGGTCTTCGCGGGACTGCTGCCGTTTCGTGGCTTTAATCTGCGCGAGCGCATTTTCATCAGTTGGGTGGGTCTGCGCGGTGCGGTACCCATCATCCTCGCCGTCTTCCCAATGATGGCGGGTCTGGAGAACGCGCGCCTGTTCTTTAACGTCGCCTTCTTCGTGGTACTTATCTCGTTGCTGTTTCAGGGAACGTCGCTTTCATGGGCTGCTAAAAAAGCCAAAGTGGTGGTCCCTCCCGTCGGCTGGCCCGTGTCGCGCATTGGTCTGGATATTCATCCGGATAACCCGTGGGAGCAGTTTGTTTATCAGCTCAGCGCGGATAAGTGGTGTGTGGGCGCCGCACTGCGCGACCTGCATATGCCGGAAGAAACGCGAATAGCCGCCCTGTTTCGTGACAACGTGCTGTTTCACCCCTCCGGCAGTACGCGTCTTCGCGAAGGCGATGTATTGTGTGT
Source organism: Citrobacter sp. Cpo032 (assembly GCF_030332975.1). NCBI lineage: Bacteria > Pseudomonadati > Pseudomonadota > Gammaproteobacteria > Enterobacterales > Enterobacteriaceae > Citrobacter > Citrobacter sp. Cpo032. The sequence goes on along the minus strand of NZ_JAOWGU010000047.1, from coordinate 229,714 downwards.
TATTGGCCGCGAGCGCGATCTCCCGGCTCTTGGCAAGCTGTTCAGCCAGTCGCCACCTGTGTCGTTAGACCAGCGCTTCTTCGGTGATTTTATTCTTGAAGCCAGCGCAAAATATGCCGATGTGGCACTGATTTATGGCCTGGATGATGGCACCGAGTATCGTGATAAGCAGCAAACGCTGGGTGAAATTGTCCAGCATCTGCTTGGTGCCGCGCCGGTCGTCGGTGACCAGGTGGAATTCGCGGGTATGATCTGGACTGTGGCCGAGAAGGAAGATAATGCAGTGCTGAAGGTCGGTGTTCGCGTTGCTGAAGATGAGGATGAGTAAAGCGGATGTTTTGCCGGGTGGCGGCTGCGCCTTACCCGGCCTACAAAATGCACTGACTCTGAAGACCTGATAAACGCAGCAGCATCAGGCAATGCTATATAAAGTTACACCGTCACAACTGGCACGCGCAGCGCCAGAGAACACATTAACTCGTAGCCTACCGTACCTGCGGCGGTGGCCACATCGTCAATTTTAATCTCTTTGCCCCACAGCTCTACCGGCGTCCCGATCCCTGCCTGCGGGCACGGTGTCAGATCTACCGCCAACATATCCATTGAGACTGTCCCCACCGTCCCGGTACGTACACCATCCACCAGCACAGGCGTTCCGCTTGGCGCATGGCGTGGATAACCGTCTGCATAGCCGGTCGCTACAATGCCAATGCGCTGCTCACCGCTGGCAGTGTAACGTCCACCGTAGCCCACCCGATCGCCAGCTTTCAGCGTTTGTATGCCGATGATCTCACTGCTCAGCGTCATCACTGGCTTCAGGCCGGTATTGGCGATGTCCCGCCATTGTCCCGAAGGCGACGCACCATACAAAATAATGCCCGGACGAACCCAGTCATAATGCGCTTCAGGGTGCCACAGCGTGGCGGCCGAATTCGATAGTGACCGTCTGCACTCCAGCCCTTCAGTCGCCTGCGCAATACGCGCCATAGCCTCCTGGATACCTTCCGGGTGCTCTGCATCGGCAAAATGCGACATCAGCGTCATTTCGCCGACGTTGGGCATAGCCCGCAGCTGTTGCCAGACCGTGGGAACTCTTTCCGGTAAAAAACCAAGGCGGTTCATACCACTATTCACCTTCAGGTAAACATCGAGCGGCGCCTTCAGGCGCGCATTCTGCAATGCTTTTAGCTGCCAGTTACTGTGTACACAGGTGGTGAGTCGATAATTGTCATATACCGTCAGGTCTTCGGCGTGGAAAAAACCCTCCAGCATGAGTATCGGGCCTTTCCATCCGCGCTCGCGCAGGGTTATCGCCTCTTCAAGATTGAGCATGGCAAAACCATCGGTTGTGCCCAGCGCATTCCAGACGCGTTCAATGCCGTGTCCGTACGCATTGGCTTTCACCACCGACCAGACGCGAGCGTCCGGCGCGGCCTGGCGGGTAATGGTCAGATTTTGTTTCAACGCCTGCAGGTCAATGCTGGCCAGTATCGGGCGGGTCATCTCACGTCCTTATCAGTTATGTGCGCCATGTAAATGCCGTGGACGGGAGGGGGTAAACCCCGGACTGTAACGCGCCACGCTCAGATCGTCATAAGGTATGGCTGGCGTGCGGCCAGAAAGGATATCGCTCAGCAGCTGACCGGAGCCGCAGGCCATGGTCCAACCCAGCGTGCCGTGGCCGGTATTGAGCAGCAGATTCTTAAAGCGGGTGCGCCCCACCACCGGCGTTCCGTCCGGCGTCATCGGACGCAGTCCGGTCCAGAAGGTTGCCTGCTCCACATGACCGCCGCGCGGGAAGAGATCGCGTACGACCATTTCCAGCGTTTCACGACGAGGTTGTAGCAGTTCTGTATTAAAGCCGACAATCTCCGCCATGCCGCCAACGCGAATACGATTGTCAAAGCGGGTAATAGCGATTTTGTAGGTTTCATCAAGGATAGTAGAAACCGGCGCACCGTCGTCTTGCGCCACCGGAATGGTCAACGAATAGCCTTTGAGCGGATAGACCGGGATATCAACGATCCCTTTCAGCATTGCCGTGGAGTACGAACCAAACGCCATCACATAGGCATCGGCTTTAACTATCTCTTCGCCGCACTGGACGCCATAAATCTGCTCACCATCGCTCAGCAGCTTATCGACCGGGGTATTAAAGCGAAACTTAACGCCTGCCTGCTCCGCCATCTGCGCCAGACGCTGGGTAAACAGCTGGCAGTCGCCGGTTTCATCATTCGGTAAACGCAGACCGCCGGTCAGCTTGTGCGCCACTTCTGCCAGTGCGGGTTCGACTTCCGCCAGACGGTTTGCTTCCAGCAGTTGATATGGCACGCCCGCATCTTCTAGCACGGCGATGTCGCGGGTAGCGTTCTCATACTGTTGAGCGGTACGGAAAAGTTGCAGGGTTCCGCCCTGGCGCCCCTCGTACTCGATACCGGTAGAGGCGCGCAGCGCTTTCAGGCAATCACGGCTGTATTCCGCCAGTCGCACCATGCGTCCTTTGTTTTCCATGTAGTGGCTGGTGTCGCAGTTGCGCAGCATCTGCCACATCCATTTCAACTGGAACTGGGTTCCGTCAAGACGGACGGCCAGCGGAGCGTGGCGCTGAAACATCCACTTAATTGCTTTTAGCGGTACGCCTGGTGCCGCCCATGGTGCTGCATAACCTGGAGAAATTTGCCCCGCGTTCGCCGCACTGGTTTCCAGTGCCGGACCGGGCTCACGATCAATGACGGTGACATCGTGTCCAGCCTGACTTAAGTACCAGGCGCTGGTCACGCCAACGACACCACTTCCCAGTATGACAACTCGCATAGCCACTCCGTTAACAGTAAAAGAACAATCATCTAATTACATCTTGATAACTCAGTTGAAAATATTATTCAACATATGGCTTTTTTATGGTGACTTATCTCACATATAGCGGTGATGGCTGGGGACTCTCCGCTTTGGCATCTCCTGCTGTGCGTTATTTTTATCCAGCATAAAATTTTGCGGCCATGCCATTTTTCGACGCCTCGCTAACGTGAAATCGCAAAGAAAAAATTTCTGCCGCAGCACGTTTTTTAACGCCATGATCTATGCTTGACATGAGGTACTCCAGACAGAGAGTGCCGCCAACAATGAGGGTGCGCGAATGGCTACGATTGATTCCATGAACAAGGACAGCACACGGTTAAGCGATGGACCCGACTGGACGTTTGATCTGCTGGATGTCTATCTGGCAGAGATAGACCGCGTGGCGAAACTCTACAGACTGGATACCTACCCGCACCAAATCGAGGTGATCACCTCCGAACAGATGATGGACGCTTATTCCAGCGTCGGGATGCCGATCAACTATCCTCACTGGTCGTTTGGTAAAAAGTTTATTGAAACCGAGCGCTTGTATAAGCATGGTCAGCAGGGGCTGGCCTATGAGATCGTTATCAACTCCAATCCGTGCATCGCGTATCTGATGGAGGAGAACACCATCACCATGCAGGCGCTGGTGATGGCGCATGCCTGCTACGGACACAACTCCTTTTTCAAAAACAACTACCTGTTCCGAAGCTGGACGGATGCCAGTTCCATTGTCGATTACCTGATCTTCGCGCGAAACTATATTACCCAGTGTGAAGAGCGTTACGGCGTGGATGAAGTCGAAAAGCTGCTCGACTCCTGCCATGCGCTGATGAACTACGGCGTTGACCGTTACAAACGCCCGCAAAAAATCTCCCTACAGGAAGAGAAAGCCCGTCAGAAAAGCCGTGAAGAGTATCTGCAAAGCCAGGTGAATATGTTGTGGCGCACGCTGCCGAAGAAAGAGGAAGAGAAAACCGTGGCGGAAGCCCGGCGTTATCCCTCTGAGCCACAGGAGAACCTGCTGTACTTCATGGAGAAGAACGCCCCGCTGCTGGAGTCCTGGCAACGTGAAGTCCTGCGCATTGTACGCAAGGTCAGCCAGTATTTTTATCCGCAGAAACAGACGCAGGTGATGAACGAGGGCTGGGCCACTTTCTGGCATTACACCATCCTGAACCACCTTTATGATGAAGGTAAAGTCACCGAACGGTTTATGCTGGAGTTTCTGCATAGCCATACCAATGTGGTATTTCAGCCGCCCTACAACAGTCCGTGGTATAGCGGGATAAACCCTTATGCCCTGGGGTTTGCCATGTTCCAGGATATCAAACGTATTTGTCAGTCGCCGACCGAGGAGGACAAATACTGGTTCCCGGACATAGCGGGTTCTGACTGGCTGGAAACCCTGCATTTTGCGATGCGCGATTTCAAAGATGAGAGCTTTATCAGCCAGTTCCTGTCACCAAAGGTGATGCGTGATTTCCGTCTGTTCACCGTGCTGGATGACGATCGTCACAACTATCTGGAGATTTCAGCGATTCATAACGAGGAAGGATATCGTGAGATCCGCAACAGGTTGTCGTCGCAATACAACCTCAGCAACCTGGAGCCGAATATTCAAATCTGGAATGTCGATCTGCGTGGCGACCGTTCGCTCACCTTACGCTATATTCCGCATAACCGCGCACCGCTGGATAAAGGACGCAAAGAAGTGCTCAAGCACGTACACCGGCTTTGGGGTTTTGACGTGATGCTGGAGCAACAGAATGAAGATGGCAGCGTGGAGCTGTTGGAGCGTTGCCCGCCAAGGATGAACGGTCTGTAAATCTTATTGCCGGAGGCGGTGTAAACACCTAATCCGGCCTACGAAGTGCACGTATTGTAGGCCGGATAAGACGCTTTGGCGTCGCCATCCGGCTTTGAGCGATTAACGTCCCTGAATCGCCAAATCGCCCGGCAGGCTCTTTTGCATGCGATGCCAAATTTCGCCACTGTCGTGACCATAGCGGCGCACCGTTTCATACACCTGCTCATGAGCGCCCTGCTCGCAGAGTTCTGACAGTTTACGGTAGAAGCTCAGCGCCAGCGCGCGCGCTTCCGGATTGGCAAAATAATGACGACCAATGCGGGTATATAATCCTTTCATACCGTTGAGGATCAAACCGTAAATCGGATTGCCGGAGGCAAATGCCAGGCCGCGGAAAATGTTATAGTCCAGATCGGCAAATGCGTCAGCGTGGTCGGCCACCTGATTTGCCGTCGCCAGAACCTCCTGTGCTTTATCAGGATGCTGGCGAAACGCAGTGCGAACAAAGATCGTCGAAATATTGGTACGCACGGACAGCAGATTATCAATCAACTGCGGGACACTCTCGTGATCGAGACGCGCCAGCGTTTCAAGAATATTCAGCCCGGAGGTTTCCCAGAAGTTATTCACCTTCGTCGGTTTGCCGTGTTGAATGGTCAACCAGCCATCTCGCGCCAACCGCTGCAATACTTCGCGTAGCGTGGTACGTGTCACCCCAATAAGTTCGGAGAGTTCACGTTCAGCGGGCAAAATAGTGCCAGGTGGGAAGCGGTTATTCCAGATACTTTCAATGATGTACTCTTCCGCGAACCCAGCCGGGCTTTGCGCCTTAATGACCATAGTAAAAATTCCATTACACAGCAAAACATAGTTACACACATCATACCAGATGGGTATCTTAGCTGATAGCTGACGCAATGAAGAAAAAGTGGATCAAGGCTTCATTTTCCAAATAACGCTACAGCACAGCCAAACTTGCCAGTCTCGTGAATAGCTTGCCTGTACTCCCTCCTCCCGCTAAGCTTTGCGGTCAAACATAAAAACATGATTTCATTTTTAAAGGTAGGGAAATCACCATGGAGCTATCATGGGGCCGCGCTATGTGGCGCAATTTTTTAGGTCAATCACCAGACTGGTACAAACTTGCACTGCTTGTCTTCTTAGTCGTTAACCCGATTATTTTTTTCATCAACCCTTTTATCGCCGGCTGGTTGCTGGTGGCCGAGTTCATTTTCACGCTGGCGATGGCGTTAAAATGTTACCCACTGCTGCCAGGCGGGCTGTTGGCTATTGAAGCTGTAATTATTGGCATGACCAGCGCCACGCATGTGCGTGAAGAGGTTGCCGCAAACCTTGAGGTGTTATTGCTGCTGATGTTTATGGTGGCAGGCATCTACTTTATGAAGCAGCTATTACTGTTTATTTTCACTCGTCTGCTGCTCACTATTCGCTCCAAGACGCTGCTGTCACTGTCTTTTTGTGTTGCAGCCGCTTTTCTCTCTGCGTTCCTCGATGCGTTGACCGTCGTTGCCGTGGTAATCAGCGTTGCGGTCGGTTTTTATGGTATCTACCATCGCGTTGCTTCTTCTCGCGCGGAAGACAACAACATGCTCGATGACAGCCATATCGATCAGCACAATAAGGTCGTTCTTGAGCAGTTCCGCGGTTTTCTGCGTAGCCTGATGATGCACGCGGGGGTCGGTACGGCGTTAGGCGGCGTGATGACCATGGTGGGTGAGCCACAAAACCTGATTATCGCCAAAGCGGCTGGCTGGCATTTTGGCGACTTCTTCCTGCGTATGTCGCCAGTTACCGTCCCGGTACTGATTTGCGGCCTGTTAACTTGTGTGCTGGTCGAGAAATTGCGCTGGTTTGGCTATGGCGAAACGCTGCCGGAGACCGTCCGTGATGTCCTGCAACAGTTTGACGATCAAAGCCGCCAACAACGTACCCGCCAGGACAAAATCAAACTGATTGTCCAGGCGATTATTGGCGTCTGGCTGGTCGTTGCTTTGGCACTGCATCTGGCAGAAGTCGGATTGATCGGTTTGTCGGTCATCATTCTGGCAACCTCGTTGACCGGCGTCACCGACGAACATGCGATAGGTAAAGCCTTTACCGAGTCGCTACCCTTCACCGCGCTGCTGACCGTGTTCTTCTCTATTGTCGCGGTGATTATCGATCAACAGCTCTTTTCGCCGATTATTCAGTTTGTTTTGCAGTCGTCTGAACATGCACAACTGACGCTGTTTTATCTCTTCAACGGCCTGCTGTCTTCGATCTCTGATAACGTTTTTGTTGGTACGATTTACATCAATGAAGCCAAAGCCGCGATGGAACATGGGACCATCAGCCTTAACCAATTTGAGCTGTTGGCGGTGGCGATCAATACCGGGACCAACCTGCCTTCGGTGGCCACGCCAAACGGCCAGGCTGCATTCCTGTTCCTGCTGACCTCTGCACTGGCGCCGTTGATTCGCCTCTCTTATGGTCGCATGGTGTGGATGGCTCTGCCTTATACTCTCGTCCTGACGCTCGTCGGCCTGCTTTGCGTCGAGTTCACGCTAGTTCCGGTGACCGAGTGGATGACTCAAACGGGCTGGTTAGCTACACTTTCATAACAATTAACCGGGCGAATCACTGCCCGGTTTGACTTTTTGCATGATAAATATCCGATTACGCAAATTTTCAATTCCCGCTAGTGGCGCATAAAGTGAATTGGTTTAAACTGCGGTCTCTACGCATGTTGCAGGGAAATGATTATGTTGCGATTTTTAAACCAGTGCTCCCGAGGTCGTGGAGCATGGTTATTGTTGGCGTTAACCGCCTTTGCGCTGGAGCTCGTCGCGCTGTGGTTCCAGCACGTCATGCTGCTAAAACCTTGCGTGTTGTGTATTTACGAACGTAGTGCATTATTTGGCGTGATGGGGGCAGGGCTGGTGGGTGCTATCGCACCAAAAACACCGCTGCGCTATGTGGCGATGATAATCTGGATTTACAGTGCCTGGCGCGGACTTCAGTTAGCGTATGAGCACACCATGATCCAGCTGCACCCATCCCCGTTTATGACCTGTGATTTTGCCGCACGCTTCCCAAGCTGGCTGCCACTGGACAAATGGCTGCCGCAGGTGTTTTTAGCGTCCGGTGACTGTGCTGAGCGCCAGTGGTCTTTTTTAACCCTGGAAATGCCGCAGTGGCTGTTGGGGATCTTCGCCGCCTACCTGGTGGTCGCCGTGCTGGTAGTGATAGCACAGCCGTTCAAACCGAAAAAACGTGACCTCTTCGGTCGCTAACAGAGACGCTCCTTCGGGAGCGTTTTTTTTGCTTTAAATTCATTGCCTGCTGGCATCTATAAGATGTATATTAAATGCATCTTATAGATGCCACACCAAGGAGATGTCTTATGTCCCATTTACGCATCCCGGCAAACTGGAAAGTTAAACGCTCTACTCCCTTCTTCACAAAAGACAACGTCCCAGCAGCACTGCTTTCTCACCATAACACTGCAGCAGGCGTTTTTGGCCAGCTTTGTGTGATGGAAGGTACGGTAACGTATTACGGCTTTGCCAATGAAGACGCAAAAGAACCTGAAGTGAAAGTGGTGATTAATGCCGGTCAGTTTGCGACCAGTCCGCCGCAGTACTGGCATCGCGTTGAATTAAGCGATGACGCCCAATTCAACATCAATTTCTGGGTTGAAGATGACAACCATGGCGATGAGATGTATCAGGCGAAAAAGTCTTAAGCCTTAACGCCTGCTAATCGATGGGCGGCTTAGTCCGCCCATGAAGGTTTGTTCAAAATATGATCCTGCCAGTCACGCACTTCCGATTCTTTCACCGCAATATGACGTACTGAAATACGTTCACCGTGCATCGCCGCTTTTGATCCCGTCAGCAGTGGATGCCACTCCGGCAGCCCTTTACCTTCCGCTAGCAGACGATACGCACAGGTCATCGGCAGCCATTCAAAGGTAGGCAGATTATCGCGCGTCAGTTTGATACAGTCAGGCTCGTACTCGAATCGGCGTTCGTAATTACGGCACTGACAGGTTTTGATATTGAGCTGCTTACACGCGACGTTAGTAAAATAGATTTCGTCGGTGTCTTCATCCATCAGCTTATGCAGGCAGCATTGACCACACCCGTCACATAATGACTCCCACTCGGCATCGGTCATTTCATCCAGGGTTTTACTTTGCCAGAAAGGTATGTCGCTCATCAGGGTATCCGCTATTGCAATAAAGCTGCACCTTATAACCAGTCTGACACGCTGATGCAAGTTTTGCCGCCCGAAAAGGCGGCAAGAAGAGATTACAGCACGCGTGTCGTCAGCGTTTGACCATGAAAACTGATAGCCAGCTCATCACCGCTGTTTAACGGCCCAACTCCTGCTGGCGTCCCCGTCAACACAACATCGCCCGCTTTGAGGGTAAAGAAACGACTCATGTAGGCAATCAAAGGAACGATGTGATGGATCATATCCGCCGTGGTGCCGTGCTGGCGCTGCTCACCGTTAACCGTTAACCCGAGCATCGTATCCTGAGGATCACCATTAAATTCCGCCACCGGAATAAACCCTGACAGCGGGCAAGAGTTATCAAAGCCCTTCGCTTTTTCCCACGGCTGCCCCGCCTTCTTCATTTTGCCCTGAATATCACGCAGGGTCAGATCCAACGCGACGCCATAGCCCGCAATTGCTTTGCGCACATGTTCTTCCGTCGCCTGACGTAGGGTCGCGCCAATTAGCACAGCCAGCTCAACTTCATGGTGAACCGAACCCATATCAGATGGGATCACCAGCGGCTGGCGTAAATCGCACAGCGCGGTTTCCGGTTTAATAAACAGCACCGGCTCTTCCGGGGTACTTCCGCCCATCTCTTTAATATGATTAGCATAGTTACTCCCTACGCAAACCACCTTACTCACCGGATAATCCAGCAGAGCACCATGCCAGTTATGATGTTGATACATTACTTTCCCCTAACGTAGTTATCAATTTCAGGTACTGCATCGATGGGGCGTGCTGCTGCCGGATGCAGTTTAACGTTTATCGTCTGGTGTATTTTGTTTCGTCGCGGCCAGATGCTGTTTAAGTAAATCTTCTGGCGGCGGTGGTATTTGTAAATAATAGCCCTGCTCGGTGAGTGCCTGTTTTACTTTTTCCAGATCGGCATTAACCAGCTTTTTACGGCCATCAAGCGGCAACATCATTGCCAGCGTCGGCTGACCAAATCCTTTCATCAGTTCTTCAGGAACTCGCGAGAAATCGTCTTTTTTTTCGACATATAAATAGGTCTGGTCACGTTTACTGCTTCGGTAGATCACACAAAACATATCTTTTACTCTGAATTCACGGAATGGTGGCTTGCCTCAATATAATACTGACTATAACATGCCTTATAGTCTTCGGAATATCACCCCGCGCTGGGGATGATAAATAGCAAATTGAGTAAGGCCAGGATGTCAAACACGCCAATCGAGCTTAAAGGCAGTAGCTTCACCTTATCAGTGGTTCATTTACATGAAGCAGAACCCGAGGTTATTCGTCAGGCGTTGGAAGACAAAATCGCGCAGGCACCTGCTTTTTTAAAACATGCTCCCGTAGTGGTTAACGTGAGTGGTCTTGAAAGCCCGGTAAACTGGTCAGCGCTGCAGAAGGTTGTCGCGTCTACCGGATTGCGCATTATCGGCGTTAGCGGATGCAAAGACGCCAGACTCAAGGCTGAAATCGACGAAATGGGTCTTCCTTTACTGACTGAAGGTAAAGAAAAAGCTATTCGTCCTGCGCCCGTTGAGGCCCCGGCTCCCGTCGCTCCGCCACAAAACGTTACTCCCATCACAAAAACACGATTAATAAATGTGCCGGTTCGTTCCGGTCAGCGCATTTATGCACCACAATGTGATCTGATTGTTACAAGCCACGTCAGTGCAGGCGCAGAGCTTATCGCTGATGGCAATATTCATGTTTATGGAATGATGAGAGGCCGTGCGTTGGCAGGCGCAAGCGGTGACCGGGAAGCGCAAATTTTTTGTACCCATCTGACGGCAGAACTGGTGTCTATCGCAGGTGTTTATTGGCTGAGTGATAAAATCCCAGCAGAATTTTATGGCAAAGCGGCACGTCTGCAATTAGCAGAGAACGCTTTGACAGTTCAACCGTTGAATTGATCCCTTTTTAACAAGGAATTTCTATGGCACGCATTATTGTTGTTACTTCGGGTAAAGGGGGCGTTGGCAAAACCACCTCCAGCGCGGCCATCGCTACAGGTTTGGCCCAGAAGGGAAAGAAAACTGTCGTTATTGATTTTGATATCGGCCTGCGTAATCTTGATCTGATTATGGGTTGTGAACGCCGCGTCGTTTACGACTTCGTCAACGTTATTCAGGGCGATGCGTCGTTAAATCAGGCGCTAATCAAAGATAAGCGTACCGAAAATCTCTTTATTCTTCCGGCCTCACAAACTCGCGATAAAGACGCGCTGACGCGTGAAGGCGTCGCGAAAGTTCTGGACGATCTGAAAACGATGGAATTCGACTTCATCGTCTGCGACTCTCCGGCGGGTATTGAAACCGGTGCGCTGATGGCCCTGTATTTTGCCGATGAAGCGATTATTACCACCAACCCGGAAGTCTCCTCTGTACGTGACTCTGACCGTATACTGGGTATTCTGGCGTCGAAATCTCGTCGCGCGGAAAACGGTGAAGATCCAATTAAAGAGCATTTGTTGCTGACGCGCTACAACCCTGGCCGCGTTAATAAAGGTGACATGCTGAGCATGGAAGACGTACTGGAAATTCTGCGAATCAAGCTGGTTGGCGTGATTCCTGAAGATCAGTCAGTCCTGCGCGCGTCTAACCAGGGTGAGCCGGTTATTCTCGACATCAATGCTGATGCCGGTAAAGCCTATGCTGATACCGTAGACCGTCTGTTGGGAGAAGAACGTCCTTTCCGCTTCATTGAAGAAGAGAAGAAAGGTTTCCTCAAACGCCTGTTCGGAGGATAAGTTATGGCATTACTGGATTTTTTTCTCTCGCGGAAAAAGAGCACAGCGAACATCGCTAAAGAGCGACTGCAGATTATTGTTGCGGAACGTCGTCGTAGTGACGCCGAGCCACATTATTTACCGCAGCTGCGTAAGGATATTCTCGACGTTATCTGTAAGTATGTACAAATTGATCCCGAAATGGTCACGGTACAACTTGAACAAAAAGACGGCGATATTTCGATCCTCGAACTTAACGTGACATTACCTGAAGCAGAAGAGTCTAAATAAACTCTTTTGTCGCTAAATCATGGTTACGAAAAAGGCAGATTATTCTGCCTTTTTTATTTTCTGTCTCTGACTAACCTATCGAGCATTTATTCCAAAGTAAACTTTGGGTAGTTTTCGGCAAAATAGCGGCGCAAATACTCAACCGTAATACGGATTTTTGCCGACGTCGCCAGCCGGGAGACATAAACCGCCCATATATTGGCGGGTTGATAATACTCAGGCAATATATGCACCAGATGTCCGCTGGCAATGTTGTCGCAAACGTCCCACCACGAACGCAAAGCAATTCCCTGCCCATCCAGACACCATTGATGTACCACTTCGCCATGGTTAGACGACAGCGGCCCCGTAACCTTTATTGAGTGTGCGCCCTCTTTATTACGCATTTGCCAGATACCAAACGGATGGTCGCGTTCTTTAATAACCAGGCAGGGAAAAGTAGAAAGATCGTTCAGTTGTTTCGGCACTCCATGCTGCGCCACAAACTCCGGCGAGGCGCACAGAATACGATAGTTAGTCGCCAGCTTGCGGGCAATCAGGTTCGGCGCGATATCATCCCCGATACGAATATCGAGATCGACGCCCTCATTGACCATATCTACCAGACGGTCTTCAACATCGAACCTCAGTTCTAACTGCGGGTACTCTTTTGCCAGCGCAGACAGCGCCGGAGCGACCACCCGGCGGCCAAAACCAAAGCTACTGATAATTCGTAGCATCCCCTGCGGGATCTGCCTGGCATCGGACAGCTCGTCCATCATCTGATCGACATCCTGCAGGATCCGCTGTGCCCATTCGTAGATCCGCTCCCCCTCTTCCGTGATGGTTACGCGCCGCGTTGTTCGGTGCAACAGCACCACGTTAAGCGTTTGCTCCAACAGGGCAACGCGCTTACTTATAAAAGCCGGAGATACGCCCAGCTCTTCGGCAACGGCGGCAAATCCCGCACGACGGGCAACCAGCATAAAGACGCGTAAATCATTTAGCAGAGGCAGATTATTCATGATCTGTGTTTTATGTTTCACCAGTTAGGGGGATTAACTATTAATCAGTCAATTATAGGATACGGGGAAAGTCAATTTTGATGGCGTACAAGTGAGAGCTGCTATGAAGAAAACCTGTCGTATTGCCGCTATCCCCGGAGATGGCATTGGTAAAGAAGTCCTGCCTGAAGGCATTCAGGTGTTGCAGGCAGCCGCCGAGCGTTGGGGGTTGTCACTCAGCTTTGAGCAAATGGAATGGGCCAGCTGCGAGTACTACGCCTATCACGGAAAGATGATGCCGGATGACTGGCATGAGCAGTTACAATCCTTCGATGCTATCTATTTTGGTGCCGTTGGCTGGCCGGACACCGTGCCGGACCACATCTCATTATGGGGCTCGCTGCTTAAGTTTCGCCGCGAATTTGACCAGTATGTCAACCTGCGCCCGGTACGTCTGTTTCCAGGCGTACCTTGCCCGCTGGCTGGCAAGCAGCCTGGAGACATTGATTTCTATGTGGTGCGCGAGAACACCGAGGGAGAATACTCTTCACTCGGCGGACGCGTAAGCGAAGGTACAGAACACGAAGTGGTTATCCAGGAGTCGGTCTTCACCCGTCGCGGCGTCGATCGTATATTGCGTTACGCTTTCGAGCTGGCACAAAATCGCCCGCGTAAAACCCTGACCTCGGCGACCAAATCCAACGGCCTGGCCATCAGCATGCCGTACTGGGACGAGCGTGTAGAAGCAATGGCGGCTCACTATCCCGAGATCCGTTGGGATAAACAGCATATTGATATACTCTGCGCCCGCTTTGTGATGCAGCCGGAGCGTTTTGACGTGGTGGTTGCCTCCAACCTGTTTGGCGACATCCTTTCCGATCTGGGTCCAGCCTGTACCGGAACGATTGGCATTGCGCCTTCAGCCAACTTAAACCCGGAACGCACCTTCCCGTCTCTGTTCGAGCCAGTACACGGTTCGGCCCCCGATATCTACGGCAAGAACATCGCCAACCCTATAGCGACTATCTGGGCTGGCGCCATGATGCTCGACTTCCTTGGCAACGGTGATGCTAACTATAAAGCCGCCCACGACGGTATTCTGGCTGCAATTGAGCAGGTTATTGCCAGCGGCCCGAAAACACCGGATATGAAAGGCAATGCCACCACCCAACAGGTTGGCGAGGCCATCTCTCGGGCATTGCGTTAGAGGTCAAACCACGGAATATGAGCCGCGTCACTGACGCGGCTTTTTTATGCTTTTTATGGCGCCAATAACCTGCGCCAATTCACCTTTTATTATTTCCGTTCCGTGTTTTATTGCTTCACGCATCGAGCAATTGTTTAATTCATGTAAAGAACAAATAATAAAATTGTTAAATACAAAATCACTGATTCCCTACAGCATGATAACAACGACAGGCTAATGCCATACGCGGGCAACTGTGCCCAGGAGATCCCATGTTGAGCAACGTTAAGAAAAAAGACATGCCGCTGATAGCCATCAGTCTGGTGGCTATTCTTTTCATCGCCGCCACACTTAGTCTCTTCCCTCAGCAGTCTGCACAAGTCGCAAATACCCTTTTTAACGGCGTTACCCGGATGCTGGGTTCCGCCGTGCAGATCCTCGTTCTGATGGCGATGGGTCTGGTCGTCTGGCTGGCCACCAGCAAATACGGCAATATTCGTCTGGGAGAAGGAAAAGCGGAATACAGCACGCTGTCCTGGCTGTTTATGTTTATTTGTGCCGGACTAGGTTCCTCCACGCTCTACTGGGGCGTTGCTGAGTGGGCCTATTATTACCAGACCCCGGGTCTGAATATCGCTCCGCACTCGCAAAAAGCACTGGAATACAGCTTACCCTACTCTTTTTTCCATTGGGGAATCAGCGCCTGGGCGACCTATACGCTGGCTTCATTAACCATGGCCTACCACTTTCATGTGCGGAAAAACAAAGGGCTGAGCCTGTCCGGAATAATCGCCGCTATCACCGGCGTGCATCCGCAGGGCGTCTGGGGCCGGCTGGTTGATTTGATGTTCCTGATCGCCACAGTTGGCGCGTTAACCATCTCTCTGGTTGTCACCGCCGCCACCTTTACCCGTGGTTTATCTGCTCTCACGGGTTTACCGGATAACTTCACAGTACAGGCGTTTATTATCCTGTTCTCTGGCGGCATTTTCTGTCTGAGCTCCTGGATTGGCATCAACAACGGCTTGCAACGTCTGAGCAAAATGGTCGGCTGGGGGGCGTTTTTACTGCCGCTGCTGGTGCTGATTGTCGGCCCGACCGAGTTCATCACCAACAACATCATTAACGCCATCGGTCTGACGACACAAAACTTTTTGCAGATGAGTCTGTTCACCGACCCGCTAGGCAACGGTGAGTTCACCCGCAACTGGACGGTGTTCTATTGGCTGTGGTGGATCTCCTACACCCCTGGCGTGGCAATGTTTGTCACTCGCGTATCCCGTGGTCGCAAAATCAAAGAGGTTATCTGGGCGTTAATCCTGGGTAGTACCGTTGGCTGCTGGTTCTTCTTTGGCGTGATGGAAAGCTACTCCATTCACCAATTTGTGAACGGTGTGATCGACGTACCGCAGGTTATGGCCACGTTAGGCGGCGAAACAGCCGTACAGCAAGTGTTGATGTCGTTGCCTGCCGGGAAACTGTTCCTGGTGGCGTATCTGGCGATCATGATTATTTTTCTCGCCTCGCATATGGATGCCGTCGCCTACACCATGGCGGCCACCAGCACGCGTAACCTGCAGGAAGGGGAAGATCCGCAACGTAGCTTACGTCTGTTCTGGTGCGTGGTCATCACCCTGATCCCATTATCGATTTTGTTCACCGGCGCGTCCCTGGAAACCATGAAGACCACGGTGGTTCTGACCGCACTTCCCTTCCTCGCCATTCTGTTGGTGAAGGTTGGCGGTTTTCTTCGTTGGGTACGGCAGGACTATGCCCACGTTCCTGCACATCAAATTGAAGGCCATCTCCCCGAAACGCCAGTGGACGTCCCCGTCGCACCACCGGCCGCGACATTACTCAAAGGCGACAACTAAGCGCCAGTAAAAAATCCTCTTACTCACAAATTAAAGGTATTCCAATGAGCAATCTGAGCCCTGAGTTTATTCTGCCGCAAAATTTCTGTGCCAACCCACAGGACGCCTGGACTATCCCTGCCCGGTTCTATACCGACCATCAGGCCTTCGAGCACGAGCAGGAGAAAGTGTTCGCTAAGAGCTGGATTTGCGTCGCCCACAGTAGCGAACTGGCGAAACCCAATGACTATGTAACCCGGGAAGTGATTGGCGAGAACATCGTGCTGGTACGTGGTCGCGATAACGTGCTGCGCGCGTTCTACAACGTTTGCCCGCATCGTGGTCATCAGCTGTTGAGCGGCGAAGGGAAAGCGAAAAATGTGATTACCTGCCCTTACCACGCCTGGGCATTCAAGCTTGACGGTAACCTGGCGCATGCACGTAACTGCGAAAACGTTGCCAACTTCGACAGTGAGAAAGCACATCTCACCCCGGTACGGCTGGAAGAATATGCCGGATTCGTGTTTATCAACATGGATCCGAACGCGGGCAGCGTAGAAGAACAACTCCCAGGTCTTGCAGACAAAGTTATCGAAGCCTGCCCTGATGTGCATGACCTGAAGCTGGCGGCGCGCTTTACGACCCGAACTCCAGCCAACTGGAAGAATATTGTCGATAACTATCTGGAGTGCTACCACTGCGGCCCGGCTCACCCTGGTTTTTCCGACTCGGTTCAGGTTGATCGTTACTGGCATACTATGCACGGCAACTGGACGCTACAATACGGTTTCGCCAAACCGTCAGAGCAGTCATTTAAGTTCGAAGAAGGTGTTGATGCCGCCTTCCACGGTTTCTGGCTGTGGCCGTGCACCATGCTCAACGTTACGCCAATCAAAGGCATGATGACCGTTATCTACGAATTTCCAGTGGATGCAGAAACTACGCTGCAAAACTATGACATCTACTTCACCAACGAAGAGCTGACCGAAGAGCAGAAACAACTGATCGAATGGTATCGCAACGTCTTCCGCCCTGAAGATTTACGTCTGGTTGAAAGCGTCCAAAAAGGGTTGAAATCGCGCGGGTATCGCGGTCAGGGCCGCATTATGGCCGACACCAGCGGCAGCGGTATCTCCGAACATGGCATTGCCCATTTCCATAATCTGGTCGCGCAGGTGTTTCAGGAATAACCAGAGGCTGTAACGACAGGTTCCGGCGCATCGTCAAGCCGCGCCGGACAGATTTTTTAGGGAGTGCCGCAATGTCTGATTATCAAATGCAAGAAGTCCGGGTCAGCCGGATTGAGACGATTACCGCGCAGGTAAAACGCTTTACCTTAACGGCGACATCAAGCGAGCCGTTGCCCGCGTTTCAGGGTGGCAGCCATATTATCGTACAGATGCGCGATGGCGAGAATCTGTACAGCAATGCTTACTCGCTGATGAGTTCACCCTTTGATACGAGCGCCTGGCAAATCGCCGTACGACTGGAGGAAGCATCCAAAGGCGGCTCACGATATCTGCATCAAAACGTGAAACCCGGCGACACGCTCACGATCTCCACACCAAACAATCTGTTCGCCCTCGCCCCTCAGGCACAACAACATCTGTTGATTGCTGGAGGTATCGGCATCACACCGTTTTTATCGCATATCCCGGAGCTGGAACATTCTAAGGCGCAATGGCAACTGCATTATTGCTCTCCCAGTCAGGACAACTGCGCGTTTTATGACGAACTCCTGCAGCACCCCAGCGTCGATCGTATTCATCTGCATCTGTCAAGCGCAGGGACCCGCCTTGATTTATCTCGCCTGCTGGCCGATGTCGAACCCGGCACACATATTTACACCTGCGGGCCAGCAGTGCTCAACGATGCCGTCAGAGAAGCGGCTTCCCTCCATAGACTGGACAGCAATACGCTACATTTCGAACAATTTGCGCTGGAAGATAAAAGCGGTGATGCCTTTACCCTGGTTCTGGCGCGTTCCGGACGCGAGTTTGTGGTCCCGGAAGAGATGACCATTTTGCAGGTTATCGAAAATAACAAAGCCGCGCGCGTTGAGTGCCTGTGCCGGGAAGGTGTTTGCGGCACCTGTGAAACGACGATTCTTGAAGGGGAAGCGGATCACCGCGATCAGTATTTCAGCGACGACGAAAAAGCTAGCCAGCAAAGCATGCTTATTTGCTGCTCACGCGCCAAAGGTAAGCGCCTGGTGCTTGATTTGTAGCGTTGCGCAGGCCGGGTTAGCAATGGCGCAACCCGGCGAGCCTGGTGACTTACTGCGGATATTCCTGCAGCAGCGCGTTGAGACGATCGGACATCAGTTCGCCACGCCAACCGGAAACCAACTCCGGCAGGGTCTGCTGCGGCTTTAATTTCCAGTGCCAGTTGAGTAGCTGGTTGATTTGACGGCGTGAAGCCAGCAGTTCGACGCTAAGATTATGCTCAGTACTTACCTCGGCAACCAGCGCCTTAATAGCTTTAAACGCTTTGCGGTATCCAGGCATATCCATCAAATTCAGCAGCGGCTGTGGCAGTGATTCTTCCGGTAAAGCCTGCGCTTTTTCTACCAGAGAAATCAGCGTTTTGCCGTGGAAGCGAATTTCACTACCGGAAAGGCCGAGGCTGTCCAGTTCACCCAGACTCCCTGGCATATAACGAGCGACCGCCCACAGGTGTTCTTCACGCACCACAAAGTTCACCGCCAGATCGCGCTCACGCGCTTTACGCAGTCGCCAGTCGGCAAGCAGTTGCAGGCAGGCCAACTGACGGGTACGCAACTGCCAGGCGTTAGTGATATCGCGCCATGCGTCTTCAGGCGCCAGAACCTCCTGGCGACGCTGCTGCATTAAGCGACATTCGTCCAGTGCGGCTGGCAGCCAGCCGCTGGCTTCAGTTTCAACCATCAGTTTTGTGGTGATCGGTAATAGATACCAGACATCAGCCGCCGCGTACTCACACTGACGCTCGGTCAGCGGTCTGGCCAGCCAGTCGGTGCGGGATTCGCTTTTGTCCAGCGCCACCCCCGTAAACTCTTCCACCATCGCGGCAAACCCCCACGACATCGGACGACCGCAAAAAGCAGCCAGAATTTGTGTATCAATCAACGGCTGCGGCAGTTCGCCAAAAGCGTTGAGAAACACTTCCAGATCTTCGCTACCTGCATGCAGGAATTTGGTGATGGCAGTATCACGCAGAATATCGCGCAGCGGCGACCAGTCGGTGATCCCCTGCGGATCAATCAGAGCAACGTGTTTGCCATCAAACAGCTGGATCAGCCCCAACTGCGGATAATAGGTACGCGTGCGAACAAATTCTGTATCCAGGGCTATCGCCGGAAATTCACGGACGGCTTCGCACAGCGTGGCCAACGCGTCGTCCGTGGTGATCATTTGATAATTCAAATCGTGCTCTCTTAGGTTTGCGCCAAAAAAAACGCCGGATTTCCCGGCGTTTTCTACTGGCTGACTTAACGCTCAGCCTTTATTGTCCACTTTGGCACGCGCTTCGTCACGCAATTCTCGTCGCAAAATTTTACCAACGTTAGATTTCGGCAACTCATCGCGAAACTCCACAAGCTTTGGTACTTTATAGCCCGTCAGGTGACGACGACAGAAAGTGACCAGCGCGTCATCGGTTAACGAGGCATCTTTCTTCACTACGAAAATTTTCACCGCTTCACCGCTGCTGCCGGACGGAACCCCAACCGCAGCCACTTCCTGCACGCCAGGGTGTTGCATAACCACGTCTTCAATTTCATTAGGGTAGACGTTAAAGCCGGACACCAGGATCATATCTTTCTTACGATCGACAATACGCAGGAAGCCTTCATCATCCATCACCGCAATATCGCCGGTGTGCAGCCAGCCGTCTTTGATGATTTCGTCAGTGGCGTCAGGTCGCTGCCAGTAGCCCAGCATCACCTGTGGACCTTTCACACACAGCTCACCCGGTTCTCCCGGCGGCACTTCGTTGTCGTCGTCGTCCACCAGCTTGACCTCAGTGGAGGGAACCGGTAAACCGATACTTCCGCTGTGGTAGTCAATATCGTGAGGGTTAACACTCACCAGCGGCGCGCACTCCGTCAGGCCATAACCTTCCAGAAGATACTGCCCTGTCAGCTTCACCCAGCGCTCAGCCACTGCCTGTTGAACCGGCATTCCGCCACCTGCTGAAAGGTGCAGTGACGAGAAGTCCAGTTGCTGAAACTCTTTGTTATTCAGCAGCGCGTTAAACAGCGTATTTACGCCGGTCATCGCGGTAAACGGATACTTCGCCAGTTCTTTGACCAGTCCAGGGATATCACGCGGGTTAGTAATCAGCAGGTTTTGACCACCCAGCTCAATAAACAGCAGGCAGTTCATCGTCAGCGCAAAAATGTGATACAGCGGTAGAGCCGTTACCACCAGTTCTTTGCCCGGATGCAGCAACGGGCCGTAGGTGGCGTTAACCTGCTCCAGGTTAGCCAGCATGTTGCGGTGCGTGAGCATCGCGCCTTTCGCCACACCGGTTGTCCCGCCGGTATATTGCAGGAACGCCAGATCTTCCGACACCACTTCGGGTTTCACATACTGCATGCGATAGCCGTTTTGCAGCGCACTGCGAAACGAGATGGCATCCGGCAGGTGATATTTCGGCACCAGGCGCTTGATATACTTGACGACGAAGTTAACCAGCGTTCCTTTGGCGGTCGACAGCTGATCGCCCATACGCGTCAGGATCACGTGTTGCACCGACGTTTTGTCGACCACTTTTTCCAGCGTATGGGCAAAGTTGGACACGATGACAATCGCCGACGCGCCGCTATCGTTGAGCTGATGTTCCAGCTCGCGAGGCGTATACAACGGGTTCACGTTCACGACGATCATGCCGGCACGTAAAATCCCAAACAGTGCGACCGGATATTGCAGCAGATTCGGCATCATCAGCGCGACGCGATCGCCCTTTTTCAGCCCGAGCCCCTGTTGTAAATAAGCGGCAAACGCACGGCTACGCTCTTCAAGCTTGCGGAAGGTCATCACCTCCCCCATGTTTACAAACGCGGGCTGATCGGCATAGCGTCTTACTGAGTGTTCAAAGAGTTCCACCAGGGATTGATAACGGTCAGGATTGATCTCCGCAGGAACACCAGCGGGATAACGGTTAAGCCAAACCTTTTTCAATACATCACCTCTAAAATGCGTATTCGTCGTCATCACAACCCCAGGCAATAAACAAACTGTTAACATAATATTAACTCAGCGTACCAGTTTGTTTATTACACAACGACAAGGTTGCGAAGCACGTCACTATTTATTTTTCTTATATCCACGTTAATGCAGAAACAGCGGACGAGCCGCTGTTTCTTTTACCAATAAAACAAAGAGTTACTCTGTTACTATGGTCTGAACCTGTGCCGGGCCGGGATTGTACCAGCCCCATCCGCCGTAGCCGCCGTAAGGCCAGCCACGCGCACCGTAGAACCAAGGGTCGATAGGCTGAGGCGGCATGACAATCTGCTGAGTAATATGCCAACGTTTATAACCAGTTACCTGCATCAGCATGAATTTATACGGCGTATTACCGATTTTTCCGTCCACCGTACCGCTTATCGGGCCGACGACGGTGACCAACTGACCACGGAAATCTACCGGGTCGAGAAAGCCATTTACATCAGCATAAATCCGCCCACGAGAGGCTTCACCCAGCACGGGGCGTGCACCGCTATCGAGCGGAACGGTGGCAATTTCCAGACGGGATTTTCCCTGCTGGTTCTGAATATCCACCACTTTGCCACCGAAACGCGCTTCCTGTCCGACATACAGCTGCGGCGCATTCATCACCCGCACCAGATCCTGCTGCGGCATCGGGCTCGAACCTTTAATCGCATCCGGGATGGTGACGCAGCCGCTAAGCATTAACGCTAAGGCTCCCGCCAACACACCTTTCAATAACTGCTTTTGCACCGCCATATTGCGACTCCCTTTTCTTAGCGCCAGCCCCGGCATAATCACAATGCTGTTCACTGACGACTGTACGTCTTAGCCGGGGTTCTACTACTAAGATTCATTCTTTACCGGGAAGTTTCTTCCACGCCACGGTGTTACGTAAATAAACCGGTTCAGCGTGTTCGACCGCTACGGTCTCACCCGCAGCCAGCATTTGCGTGGCGACGGGCAGCATGTCTTCAGCCGCTGGAAGCAGCACGTCACCATCGCTGAGCGTCAGCCCGCTGTCTTTACCAAGCTCAGGCCATGCCGGCCAGCCCGTCCCGACCGTCACCCACTCGCCAGACAGCTGCAATAAACGCTCATATACCTGCTCGGGGGTTAACACCGCTTCGGTTTCTTCACCGTGCCAGTTACCGTTGTCATCACGCTGGTATTCGGCCCAGTAGACTTCGCCCATTCGCGCGTCAATCGCCGCCAGTACGCGAGTCGCGCCCGACTTACGCCAGGCGCCCTGTGCCATGGTCGCCAGGGTGGAGACGCCGATCATCGGTAAGTTTGCGCCTAACGCCAGCCCCTGAGCAATGCCAATACCGATACGCACGCCGGTGAAACTGCCGGGACCGCGACCAAACGCCAGGGCGTCGATATCGGTTAACGTGAGATCGCCAGCGGCCAGGATTTCCTGAACCATCGGTAAAATTCGTTGGGTGTGTTCTCGTGGGCAAAGCTCAAAGAGAGCCTTGATAGTACCGTCATTCCACAGGGCAACAGAGCACGCCTCTGTGGCGGTATCGATAGCCAGAATTCGCATGGGTGTTTGTGATCAGATCAATAAATTTGGCGCGC
Organism: Citrobacter sp. Cpo032; assembly: GCF_030332975.1. Taxonomy (NCBI): domain Bacteria; kingdom Pseudomonadati; phylum Pseudomonadota; class Gammaproteobacteria; order Enterobacterales; family Enterobacteriaceae; genus Citrobacter; species Citrobacter sp. Cpo032. The sequence goes on along the minus strand of NZ_JAOWGU010000047.1, from coordinate 206,989 downwards.
ATCTTACCACACTCCGTAACAAATTACTCAGTCGTTGGTATGGCAAGAAAGCGAACCGCGCGAGCGATGTCACGCGTCCGCGGCGCAGGAGGAAGACTCGCCAGGAAGGTGGCGCCGTATGGCCGCATAACCAGACGATTGTCGCAAATCACCAGCACGCCGCGATCGTCAGCATCACGTATCAGACGCCCTACACCCTGCTTCAGGGTGATTACCGCATCCGGCAACTGGACGTCTTCAAACGGATCGCCGCCGCGCAGTCGACAATCCTCCATTCGGGCTTTTAACAGCGGGTCGTCCGGCGAGGTAAATGGCAGTTTATCGATTATCACCAGCGACAGCGTATCGCCGCGCACGTCCACGCCCTCCCAGAAGCTGCTGGTGGCAACCAATAGCGCATTACCTGCGCTGACAAACTGCTGTAGCAGTTGTCCTTTGCTGGTTTCGCCCTGCAGCAGTACGGGAAGCGTCATGGTAGCGCGGAATTGTTCCGCCAGATCGCGCATCATCGCGTGCGAAGTGCACAGCATAAAACAGCGGCCGTTGTTCGCTTCGATAATAGGTCGCAGCATGGATGCTAACTGGCGCGCAGCCCCCGGCTGGTTGGTTTGCGGGAGATTACGCGGCACGCACAGCAGCGCCTGGCGCGTGTAATCAAATGGGCTTGGCAGCAGCATCGACTCGGCATCTTCAATACCCAGTCGTGCGGTGAAATGATGAAGATCGTCGTTTACCGACAGCGTCGCGGAAGTAAAAATCCAGCAGCCCGGCTTTTGTTCCATCACCTCTTTGAATTTATCCGCCACCGTAAGCGGTGTCAGCGCGAGGGTGAAATGGCGGGAGGTGCATTCATACCAGTAGCTGAAGCCTGGCTGATTGATCTCTTTCAGGCGCTTCAGACGCGCACGATAAAGCGTGGCGCGCTCAAACGCGGCATCCAGCAATGCCGAACGCCCGAGAGACAGCTTCGCCACGTCATAACACAGCTCCAGCGTGTCATCGAGCAGCAAAAACGCGCGCTGTACGCGCTGGTCGGCCAGCAGTTCCCGCAGATTTCCGCGATAGCCCGGCTCACCAAGCTGCAAGCGGAAGTCCTGAGCGCTTTGTGCAAGGCGATCGGCGCATTTTTGCAGCTGCTGAGTGTCTTTCAGCTCGGTGCGATAGGCAATGGTGATGTCTTTCGCCAGGTCTAACAGCTGGCGACTGGAGAGTGATTGACCAAAGTACTGGCTGGCGATATCCGGTAACTGATGCGCTTCATCGAAGATCATCACATCAGCTTCCGGGATCAGTTCGCCAAACCCGCTCTCTTTTACCACCATATCGGCGAGAAACAGATGATGGTTAACCACGACGACATCCGCATCCATCGCTTTTTTACGCGCTTTAACGACAAAACACTCTTTATACAGCGGGCAGTCGCTGCCCAGACAGTTGTCATTAGTGCTGGTCACCAGCGGCCAGGCCTGAGAGTCTTCCGCCACGCTGACGCAGGTGCTGATGTCCCCATCAAGGGTTTGATTTGACCAGGAGCGCAGCAGAATGACGTCGCTTAATGTTTGTACCGGCAAGTCGCCACCCGCCAGCGCCTGCTGTTCGAGACGCTCAAGGCACAGATAGTTTGAACGCCCTTTCAGCAGCGCCAGTTTACCGGTGAACTTCAGTGCTTTCGCGACGGTCGGGAGGTCGCGGCTGTATAGCTGATCCTGCAACGCCTTCGAGCCCGTGGAGACAATGACCTTCTTTCCTGCACGCAGCGCTGGGGCAAGATAAGCGTAGGTTTTACCCGTTCCGGTTCCGGCTTCTACCACCAGCGGTTGTGATTTTTCGATGGCATGACTGACGGCGATGGCCATCTGCCGCTGTGGTTCTCGCGGTTTAAAACCCGGTATCGCTTTAGCCAACTGACCGTCTGCTGCAAAATCGTCCGTCACACTGCCCCCTGTTCATTTGAACAGGGATTATGTCAGGCCAGCGGGTCTTTCGCCAGTTGAAGAGGTGACGTGGGCACAACATTATGGCAGTCTTGGCGCAACCCAAAGCTATTATGAAAAAACGTAAATGAGGAATGATTTATGACGATTGTGCGCATTGATGCCGAAGCGCGTTGGTCCGACGTGGTAATCCACAACAACACGCTGTATTACACCGGCGTGCCGGAAAATCTGGATGCAGACGCCTTTGAGCAGACGGCAAATACGCTGGCGCAAATTGATGCAGTGCTGGAAAAACAAGGCAGCAACAAGTCACGTATTCTTGATGCCACCCTATTTTTGGCAGACAAAAACGATTTTGCCGCCATGAACAAAGCCTGGGACGCGTGGGTCGTTGCTGGCCACGCGCCGGTACGTTGTACCGTTCAGGCCGGATTGATGAACCCGAAATACAAAGTTGAGATTAAGATAATCGCTGCAGTTTAAGCGGCGTTATTCGTCTTCATCTTCAAAACGCGCCACGATCCGCTCGCCGGTATGACTGGCGCGTAACTCTTCAGCAACCAGAGCAATGGCTTGTCCGCTGCTCATCCCCTGCGACATCAGCTCCTGAATACGTTCAACCGCTTTTTGCTGCTGCTCATGACTGAGTGAAGGTAAACCTGCAAACATTGTTAACTCCTGCTAAATTGTCTGCGCTAATTATTTCATGCTACCGGGCAGTTAGCCAGTAGAGTAGCAACGAGTCAGGACTGATGAAGACGTTATCTCCCGCAGTAATCACATTACCCTGGCGTCAGGACGCCGCTGAACGCTATTTTTCGACATTAAGCCATCTGCCCTGGGCGATGCTGTTGCATTCAGGTCAAGCCGACCATCCGCATAACCGCTTTGATATTCTGGTGGCGGACCCCGTCACCACGTTGGTTACACGTGCTGAAGAGACCGTAGTGCAGAACGGGCACGCAATCACGCGCTCGCTTGATGATCCAATGACGGTATTACATTCCGCGCTAGCTGCACACAAGATTCACCCCGAGTATCACCCGGATCTGCCGTTTCAGGGCGGCGCGTTAGGTCTGTTTGGCTACGACCTCGGCCGACGCTTTGAATCTCTGCCGACTATTGCTGAGCGCGATATTACGCTACCGGATATGGCCGTTGGCATTTACGACTGGGCGTTGATTGTCGATCACCAGTTGCAGACCGTATCCCTACTCAGCCATACCGATGTCGAGGCTCGCCTGAAATGGCTGGACGCGCAACAGCCGCCAACGCGTGAGCCGTTTATATTGACCTCGGCGTGGCAGTCCAATATGAGCCGCGCCCAGTACGGCGAAAAATTCCGCCAGGTACAGGGCTATCTGCACAGCGGCGATTGTTACCAGGTCAACCTCGCGCAGCGTTTTCAGGCGCATTACGAGGGGGATGAGTGGCAGGCATTTGTCAAACTCAATCACGCTAACCGCGCCCCGTTCAGCGCGTTTATTCGTCTTGAGGAAGGCGTTATCCTCAGTCTTTCGCCGGAACGTTTTATTCTGCTGGAGAACCAGCATATCCAGACGCGTCCTATTAAAGGTACGTTGCCCAGGCTTGAAGATGCCGATGCCGATCGTGAGCAGGCCCGGCGGCTGGCGAATTCGCCGAAGGATCGTGCGGAGAACCTGATGATCGTCGATTTGATGCGTAATGATATTGGCCGCGTTGCCGTACCGGGTTCGGTACAGGTTCCGGAGCTGTTTGTCGTCGAACCGTTCCCTGCCGTTCATCATTTGGTCAGCACCATTACCGCACGTCTGCCAGAGTCATTACACGCCACCGATCTGCTACGCGCAGCCTTCCCCGGCGGCTCTATTACCGGTGCGCCGAAAGTGCGGGCGATGGAAATTATTGACGAACTGGAGCCTCAAAGACGTAATGCCTGGTGTGGCAGCATCGGTTATCTGAGTTTCTGCGGCAATATGGATACCAGCATCACCATTCGCACGCTGACAGCCACAAACGGACAAATTTATTGTTCCGCTGGCGGCGGCATAGTGGCGGACAGTCAGGAAGACGCTGAATATCAGGAAACATTTGATAAAGTGAATCGTATTTTGCACCAACTGGAGAACTGATACGTGGAATACAGCAGCCTGACGCTTGATGATTTCTTATCGCGCTTTCAACTCCTGCGCCCGCAGGTCAATCATGCCGCGTTAAACCAGCGCCAGGCCGCCGTACTGATCCCCGTCGTGCGTCGTCCACAGCCGGGATTGTTGTTAACCCAACGTTCCGTTCACCTGCGCAAGCACGCCGGACAGGTCGCCTTCCCCGGTGGGGCGGTGGATAGCAGTGATGCCTCGTTAATTGCCGCCGCCCTTCGCGAGGCACAGGAGGAGGTGGCGATCCCACCTTCATGCGTAGAAGTGATCGGCGTTCTGCCGCCGGTCGACAGCGTGACCGGTTTCCAGGTCACCCCAGTGGTAGGCATTATCCCGCCTAATCTGCCGTATCGCGCCAGTGAAGATGAAGTTTCAGCAGTGTTCGAAATGCCGCTGGCCCAGGCCCTGCATTTAGGTCGTTACCACCCGTTGGATATTTACCGTCGTGGCGATTCACATCGCGTATGGCTTTCCTGGTATGAGCAATATTTCGTCTGGGGAATGACTGCCGGAATAATTCGTGAGCTGGCGCTGCAAATTGGCGTCAAGCCCTGACTATACTTATCTTTACGCGCGCCATAGACAACTTGAAACTCAGGTCACAACATTAGTAAAACCGCGGTTATCTATTAGTTTAATTCATGTGAATAGTTAAGCCGATCGCCGCGTTCCCTCTTACACTATGCGCAGTTATAACATCGTTACTGGAAAGCCCAGTCGCCCTGTAGGAGTATTATCGTGATTAGTCTATTCGACATGTTTAAGGTGGGGATTGGTCCCTCATCTTCCCATACCGTAGGGCCTATGAAGGCGGGTAAACAGTTCGTCGATGACCTGGTCGAAAAAGGATTACTGGACAGCGTTACTCGTGTCGCCGTCGACGTGTATGGTTCACTGTCGCTCACGGGTAAAGGTCACCACACCGATATCGCCATTATTATGGGTCTGGCGGGCAATGAGCCTGCTACCGTGGATATTGATAGCATCCCCGGATTTATCCGCGACGTAGAAACGCGCGGACGCCTGCTGCTTGCGCAAGGTCAGCACGAAGTGGATTTCCCGCAGAATGACGGGATGCGTTTTCACAACGGCAACCTGCCGCTGCATGAAAACGGAATGCAGATCCATGCGTACAATGGCGAAACCGTCATTTATAGCAAAACCTACTACTCAATCGGCGGTGGATTCATCGTTGATGAAGAACATTTTGGTCAGGATGCCGCGGGCGAGGTCAGCGTGCCTTATCCGTTCAAATCCGCGACTGAAATGCTGGAGTACTGCAACAGCACCGGCCTGTCTCTCTCTGGCATGGCGATGCAGAACGAACTTGCTCTGCACAGCAAAAAAGAGATTGAAGAGTACTTTGGCCACGTCTGGCAAACCATGCAGGCCTGTATCGATCGTGGCATGAACACCGAAGGTGTGTTGCCGGGTCCGCTGCGCGTTCCTCGTCGTGCTTCAGCTCTGCGTCGTATGCTGGTTTCCAGCGATAAGCTGTCCAACGATCCGATGAACGTGATCGACTGGGTGAACATGTTCGCGCTGGCCGTTAACGAAGAAAACGCCGCGGGCGGTCGCGTAGTGACAGCGCCAACCAACGGTGCCTGCGGTATCGTGCCTGCGGTACTGGCCTATTACGATCATTTCATCGAGTCCGTCAGCCCGGATATCTATACCCGCTATTTCCTGGCGGCCGGTGCAATTGGCGCGTTGTACAAAATGAACGCCTCAATCTCTGGTGCAGAAGTAGGTTGTCAGGGTGAAGTGGGTGTAGCCTGCTCCATGGCTGCCGCTGGTCTGGCTGAACTGTTGGGCGCGAGCCCTGAGCAGGTGTGTGTTGCTGCCGAAATCGGCATGGAACATAACCTCGGCTTAACCTGCGATCCGGTTGCCGGTCAGGTACAGGTTCCGTGCATTGAGCGTAACGCCATTGCTTCAGTGAAGGCGATCAACGCTGCGCGTATGGCAATGCGCCGTACCAGCGCGCCGCGCGTCTCGCTGGATAAAGTCATTGAGACCATGTACGAAACAGGTAAAGACATGAACGCCAAATACCGCGAAACGTCACGCGGTGGCCTGGCAATCAAAGTTCAATGTGACTAATACTTAATTTTCGCCCATCTGCGACGGATGGGCGAATTTGCCCCCTCTCCCTCGTCTACTGTAATTTTCCCCACTACACTTGCTCTGTTGCTGTTGGCTTCTGTGACCAACGGCTTATCGGGCGGCCCGCATGCAAACAGCACAACGGATCATTAAAAATTATCGCCGGAATCGCTTAATCGTCTGCACAGTATGTGCACTACTGACGCTCATCCTCACATTAACTGTCCGATTTATTTCGGAGCGTAATTTAAATCACCGAAATATCGTCACCTTTGCCAACCATGCTGTAGAAGAACTGGATGACGTGCTTTTACCCTTGCAGACCGGACGTGATGTATTGCTGCCGTTAATTGGCCTCCCCTGCTCAGTAGCGCGTTTACCCTTAAGCAAACATGCCGCAAGACTGCAAACGGTGCGTTCTATTAATCTTATTCAAAGCGGAATCCTCTACTGCTCCAGCATTTTTGGGTATCGCAATGTCCCCATTCGTCAACTACAGCCCGAATTACCCAGCAGAGAACCGCAACTGCTGCTGTCTACTGACCATTCGCTGATAAAAGGCAGCCCGATTCTGACGCAATGGTATCCATCCTCTGCCGATGGTGAAGATGGCGTGCTGGAAATCGTCAATATCGATTTATTGTCGTCTATGTTGCTTGAACCCCAGCCGCCGCAGATCACCGATGCCAGCTTAACCGTTGGTAATCGGCATCTACTGTATGATCAAGGTGTGGTCGATACTCTGCCTAAGCTAAATGATGAAAAACGCTACCAGCTGTCATCTCAACATTTCCCGTTTACCATTAGCGTCACCGGCCCCGGTCCCAGTGAACTGGCGATTAAACATCTGCCAACACAGCTGCCGCTGGCGGTGATCCTGAGTTTATTAGTGGGCTACCTGGCATGGCTGGCGACTGCCAGCAGAATGAGTTTTTCCTGGGAGATTAATCTGGCCCTTGCTGCTCGGGAATTCGAGCTATTTTGCCAGCCGCTGCTTAATGCGCAAACCCAGCAATGCATGGGCGTGGAGATTCTTCTACGCTGGAATAACCCACGCCAGGGTTGGATCTCTCCGGAAGTGTTTATTCCCATCGCTGAGGAGCACAACCTGATTGTGCCGCTAACCCGTCATGTCATCGCAGAAACCATTCAGCAAAGACACGTTTTCCCGATGAGCAGTCAGTTTCATATTGGGATTAATGTCGCCGCCAGCCATTTTCGTAACGGCACGCTGCTAAAAGATCTTAATCAGTACTGGTTCAGCCAGCACCCAATCCAGCAGTTGGTTATCGAACTGACCGAACGCGATGCGTTACTGGATGTGGATTATCGGGTCGTACGCGAATTAAATCGGCTTGGCGTAAAACTGGCGATTGATGATTTCGGTACCGGTAACAGCTCGCTCTCCTGGCTGGAAAAACTACGCCCGGATGTGCTGAAGATCGATAAATCATTTACTTCGGCCATAGGAACAGACGCCGTGAACTCAACCGTCACAGACATCATTATCGCTTTGGGGAAAAAATTGAATATAGAACTGGTGGCGGAAGGCGTTGAAACCCAGGCGCAGGCTCAGCATTTGCGCCGACACGGCGTACATTTGTTGCAAGGTTTTTTGTACGCAAAGCCAATGCCGCTGCGTGATTTCCCAAAATGGCTGGCGGGCAGCACGCCGCCGCCCACCCGACATAACGGGCGACACAGTATGCCCGTCATGCCGTTTCGCTAAACCCGGTTACTCGTCTTCGCCGTGAGCGGGTTGTTCTTTAACAATGCGAACTAAATCCACACGATAGTCATTCGCTTCGACAATCGTAATGCTCAGCGGTGCGACTTCGATAACATCACCTACACGTGGAATATGGCCGTTAGCCGCAATGACTAAACCTGCCACCGTGGCGATATCTTCGTCTTCATTCACTAACGTATCCACGTCCAGCGCCTGTTGCAACGCATGCAGATCGGTACCGCCTTTGACCAACCAACCACCTGCATCAGCAATAATTTCAGGTGTTTCATCGGCATCCGGGAATTCACCGGCAATGGCTTCTAATACGTCCAGCGGCGTGACCAGACCCTGTACTACGCCAAACTCGTTAGTGACGATAACGAAGCTACCGCGGGCACGACGCAGTACGCCTAACAGATTGATCGGGTCCAGCGTTTCCGGAACAACGATAGCCGGAGAAGCAGAGGCAATCGCCGCCACATCCACACCGTCTTCCAGCGCCACCAGCAGCTCTTTAGCACGCACGATACCGATGATTTCATCCAGTTCGCCACGACACACCGGGAACAGGCTGTGAGGTGAAGAGAGCAACTGCTCGCGAATTTCTGCCACGCTCAGGTCGGCATCAACCCAGCTGATTTCACCACGAGGCGTCATAATGCCGCGTAACGAACGCGACGCCAGGGAGAGGACGCCGTTGATCATATAGCGTTCTTCTTCCACAAACGCGCCTTCCGGGACAGGAACCGGCACCGGGTTATCGGATTCCATCTGCACGCTGGCCTGACGTTTACCGCCCATCAGACGCAGGATTGCATCGGCAGTACGTGCACGCAGCGGCAGCGTCGACTGGTGACGAATAAAGTTACGACGGGCAATCTGGTTAAACAACTCGATGATGATCGAGAAACCAATCGCCGCATACAGATAACCTTTCGGAATATGGAAGCCAAACCCTTCGGCAACCAGGCTCAGACCAATCATCAACAGGAAGCTCAGACACAGCACCACCACCGTCGGGTGTTGGTTCACAAATCGTGTCAGCGGCTTAGAGGCCAGCAGCATCACGGCCATGGCAATCACTACTGCCGCCATCATCACTGGCAGATGGTTGACCATGCCGACCGCCGTAATCACGGCATCCAGCGAGAACACCGCATCGAGGATGACAATCTGCGTTACGACAACCCAAAAGCTCGCATACCCTTTCGTCTGCCCGGTATCATGTTCACGGTTTTCCAGCCGCTCATGCAGCTCTGTCGTAGCCTTGAACAAGAGGAAGATACCCCCCAGCAGCATAATCAGATCGCGCCCCGAGAACGCATAGTCCATTACCGTGAACAGCGGCTTTGTCAGCGTCACCATCCACGAAATCACGGACAACAAGCCCAGACGCATAATCAGTGCCAGTGACAAACCGATTAAACGCGCTTTATCACGCTGTTTCGGCGGCAGCTTATCAGCCAGGATCGCAATGAAGACCAGGTTATCAATACCCAGAACAATTTCGAGAACGACAAGCGTGAGCAAACCCACCCAAATCTGCGGGTCCATTAATAATTCCATGACAAGCTCCTGCTTAAGGAATGACCAAACTGCGCGCTGAGGATCTCAGGCGTTAAAGCGATATGCAGAGAAAATTTGTGGCAAAAAGTGCCAATCTGACAGGCTTGATACGGCCTGAAGGTGAAATGACGTCGGTGACGATCCATATGGTGGGCTACTGCCCTATACTCCTGAGTAATTAAACAGATGCTAAACATAACAGAGAGAAGCTGTTTTTAGCAAAGATTTACCTTCCTTTGCAATAAGTTGTTTCGGAGATATTTTACCCTTCGAAATTTCTTTTTATCGGAAGTTAAATTACGGATCTTCATCACATAAAATATTTTTTTCGATATCTAAAATAATTCACGAAAATCATAGGTTTTTCTTTGTAACCCTTATCTGAATCGATTCGATTGCGGACGACGATTCAAATACATCTTCACGTTGATGTGTTAACGATAATAAAGGAGGTAGCAAGTGACCATTGCTATTGTAATAGGCACACATGGTTGGGCTGCAGAGCAGTTACTTAAGACGGCAGAGATGCTGTTAGGCGAGCAGGAAAACGTCGGCTGGATCGATTTCGTTCCAGGCGAAAATGCTGAAACGCTGATCGAAAAGTACAACGCTCAGTTGGCAAAACTCGATACCAGTAAAGGCGTGCTGTTTCTCGTTGACACATGGGGAGGCAGCCCGTTTAACGCTGCGAGCCGCATTGTCGTCGATAAAGAGCATTACGAAGTAATCGCCGGTGTGAACATTCCCATGCTGGTTGAGACCTTCATGGCGCGTGATGACAACCCAAGCTTTGATGAATTAGTGGCACTGGCCGTTGAAACCGGTAGCGAAGGCGTGAAAGCGCTGAAAGCAAAACCGGTGGAAAAAGCCGCTCCTGCCCCTGTCGCGGCACCTAAAGCAGCAACCCCCGCGAAACCAATGGGTCCGAACGATTATATGCAGATCGGCCTGGCGCGTATTGATGACCGCTTAATCCATGGTCAGGTGGCAACTCGCTGGACCAAAGAAACCAACGTAACACGCATTATCGTCGTCAGTGATGAAGTTGCCGCCGATACCGTGCGTAAAACGCTGCTGACTCAGGTAGCACCTCCGGGTGTGACGGCGCATGTGGTTGATGTCGCGAAAATGATCCGCGTCTACAACAACCCGAAATATGCAGGTGAGCGTGTGATGCTGTTGTTCACCAACCCAACCGACGTAGAACGTATCGTTGAAGGTGGTGTGAAAATTACCTCCGTGAACATTGGCGGTATGGCTTTCCGTCAGGGTAAAACGCAGGTAAACAACGCAATTTCTGTCGATGACAAAGACATCGAAGCCTTCAAGAAACTCAACGAACGCGGTATTGAGCTTGAGGCCCGTAAGGTTTCTACCGATCAGAAACTGAAAATGATGGATTTGATTGCCAAGGTGAAATAATTCTCTGGCATTTACTTAGTTTTCACACTTAAGTCTGTATAGCAATAGGAGAAGTACAATGGAGATTACCACTCTTCAGATTGTGCTGGTGTTCATCGTCGCATGTATCGCGGGTATGGAGTCGGTACTCGATGAATTTCAGTTCCACCGTCCGTTGGTGGCCTGTACGCTGATTGGTGCCGTTCTCGGGGATATGAAAACCGGTATCATCATCGGTGGTACCCTGGAAATGATCGCCCTGGGCTGGATGAACATCGGTGCTGCGGTTGCACCAGATGCCGCACTGGCCTCAATTATCTCTACCGTTCTGGTTATCGCGGGTCACCAAAGCATTGGTGCCGGTATCGCGCTGGCTATCCCACTGGCAGCAGCAGGCCAGGTACTGACCATTATCGTTCGTACAATCACCGTAGCATTCCAGCACGCAGCGGATAAGGCAGCCGAAAACGGTAACCTGACTGCGCTCTCCTGGCTGCACGTATCCTCTCTGTTCCTGCAGGCTATGCGTATCGCTATCCCGGCGGTAATCGTTGCGATTTCTGTTGGTACCAGTGAAGTTCAGAGCATGCTTAACGCCATTCCGGAAGTCGTAACCGGTGGTCTGAACATCGCAGGCGGTATGATTGTAGTGGTTGGTTATGCGATGGTCATCAACATGATGCGCGCAGGCTATCTGATGCCATTCTTCTACCTCGGCTTCGTCACCGCGGCATTTACTAACTTCAACCTGGTTGCTCTGGGTGTGATTGGCGCAGTCATGGCCATCCTCTACATTCAGCTGAGCCCGAAATATAACCGCGTAGCCGGTGCACCTGCTGCGGCGGCTGGCAATAACGATCTCGATAACGAACTGGACTAGCAGGTGAGCGAAATGGTTGATATGACTAAAACTACCACCGAGAAAAAACTCACTCCGAGTGACATTCGTGGCGTGTTCATTCGTTCTAACCTGTTTCAGGGTTCATGGAACTTCGAACGTATGCAGGCGCTGGGTTTCTGTTTCTCCATGGTACCGGCTATCCGCCGCTTGTACCCGGAAAACAACGATGCACGTAAGCAAGCGATTAAGCGTCACCTGGAATTCTTTAACACCCATCCGTACGTAGCGGCTCCAGTACTGGGCGTTACGCTGGCAATGGAAGAACAGCGTGCAAACGGCGCAGAGATTGACGATGGTGCCATCAACGGTATCAAAGTTGGTCTGATGGGTCCGCTGGCAGGCGTCGGTGACCCCATCTTCTGGGGTACCGTACGTCCGGTCTTCGCCGCACTCGGCGCAGGTATTGCGATGAGCGGCAGCCTGCTGGGGCCACTGCTGTTCTTCATCCTGTTTAACCTGGTTCGTCTGGCAACCCGTTATTACGGTGTGGCATATGGCTACCGTAAAGGTGTCGATATCGTTAAAGATATGGGCGGCGGCTTCCTGCAGAAACTGACCGAGGGGGCGTCAATCCTCGGCCTGTTTGTCATGGGAGCATTGGTTAACAAGTGGACGCACGTAAACATCCCGCTGGTGGTTTCCACTATCACCGGTCAGGATGGTCAGACTCGTGTTACCACCGTGCAGACGATCCTTGACCAGCTGATGCCGGGTCTGGTTCCTCTGCTGCTGACATTCGCCTGTATGTGGCTGCTGCGTAAGAAAGTGAACCCGCTGTGGATCATCGTTGGCTTCTTCGTCATCGGTATCGCGGGCTACGCTGTCGGACTGCTCGGCCTGTAAGACTGTTGTACATCACCGGGGGCTTGCCCCCGGTTTTTCTATTTAGAGGGTTGAGGATTCATGACTATCACGGACCTGGTGCTGGTTCTATTCATCTTTTCGCTGCTGGCGTATGCCATTTACGATCAGTTCATCATGCCCCGCCGTAATGGCCCTACTCTGCTTACTGTCGCCCTGCTTCCCCGCAGCAGAGTCGACAGCGTTATCTTCCTTGGCTTGGTAGCTATTCTTATCTACAACAACATCACCAGCCACGGCGCGCAATTTACCACATGGTTATTATGTGCACTGGTATTGATGGGGTTGTATCTGTTCTGGATCCGTACGCCAAAAATCATCTTCAAGCAGAAAGGTTTTTTCTTCGCCAACGTCTGGATTGAATATAACCGCATTAAAGAGATGAATTTATCTGAAGACGGTGTATTAGTGATGCAATTAGAACATCGAAGATTGTTGATCCGCGTACGAAATATAGACGATCTTGAGAAGATATATAAACTTTTAATTTCAAATCAATAACTTATAAATATAGCCTGAACTATGTTTTTATATATCAGTATAAAAACAAACATAGCCAAGGCTATATTTAACTGTCCACAATGTTATTTATTTTAACGTTTTATTTATAAATAAATCTAAATGAAAATCGTTTTCAATTAGGAGTCAAATATTATTTCTGCGTTTCTTGTTTTATATTCTCAAAATATGTTAAGGTTGCGCCCGTCGTTGGGGAGTAGCCGATTTCCAGACTCCGGAAATGTACGTGTCAACATACTCGTTGAAAAACGTGGCGCGTACGGACTGAATTTACAGGTTCAGTCAGGCGAGACCATAGGCACATCAACTGCAATGCATATCTGAATGGCGCTGTATTTACAGTGATTCCGGCCTGTATGCATGGTTACTGGGGGCAGTGATGTGTTTTATGGATACCCCGGTCAGGACGCTGTTATGAATCTCACCGCTACCGTTCTTCTCGCTTTCGGCATGTCGATGGATGCTTTCGCTGCATCAATTGGCAAAGGCGCCACACTGCATAAACCCAAATTTTCTGAAGCATTGCGCACAGGTCTGATATTCGGCGCAGTTGAAACGCTTACGCCGCTGATTGGCTGGGGCATGGGTATGTTGGCCAGCAAATTCGTGCTGGAGTGGAACCACTGGATCGCCTTCATTCTGCTGATCTTTTTAGGCGGGCGAATGATAATCGAAGGTTTTCGCGACAACGGGGATGAAGAGGAAGAACCGCAGCGCCGTCATGGTTTCTGGCTGCTGGTTACCACCGCCATTGCCACCAGTCTCGACGCAATGGCCGTCGGGGTGGGTCTGGCTTTCCTGCAGGTCAATATTATTGCCACCGCGTTGGCCATCGGCTGCGCCACATTGATTATGTCCACGCTCGGCATGATGATTGGTCGTTTCATTGGCCCGATGCTGGGCAAACGAGCAGAAATTTTGGGTGGGGTGGTGCTGATTGGTATCGGTGCCCAGATCCTCTGGGCACACTTCCACGGTTAATTCAGACGCTGCCAGACATGAATACTAAAATCGGTCTGGCAGTCAAACGTCGTTTTCTCCGCTAACGTTTTCCACACCTCCGGCTTTGCCCGCCAGGCGAACGGCGTCATTTGCAGTAACGCAACGGCCTCGCTGCCCTGAAGCTGCATCTTATACCCCAGCGCAATACTCTGTTGCAGAACAAAACCTTCCAGTTGCTCTGTGTGCGGCGCATGCAAACGCACCTCATCATAAATAAGCCCTTTCAGTTCCATTAAATGACGCGGTCCCGGCGTGGCGGTGATAACCCATCCCCCCGGTTTAACCACGCGTGCCAGCTCTTGCGCTTTACAGGGCGCGTAGATCCTGATGATGGCATCCATTGACTCATCTGCGAACGGCAGACGATGGCTGGAGGCAACGCAAAAGGTCACCTGCGGATAGCGTCTGGCTGCAGCTTTAATTGCCACTTTGGAGACGTCAAGACCAAAGGTTGTACAACCCGTCAGCGCGTCGGCAAACGCATGGGTGTAATACCCTTCCCCACAGCCAATATCCAGGATCGCTGCATCTTCTGAAGTCGACTTCTCTTTCAGCACATTCACAATCGCATCACGCAACGGTTGATAGTGCCCGGCATCAAGAAATGCCCGTCGCGCCTGCATCATCTCAGCGCTGTCACCCGGATCGCGCGATCGTTTATGCTGAACCGGCAGTAAGTTGACATACCCTTCTTTCGCCACGTCAAACTGGTGCCGCCCGGGGCAGACAAAACTGTTATTCGCTTGAGTAAGAGGCTGGTGGCAAAGAGGACAGGAAAACGACATGACAACTCCGGCAGGTGACTTAAGGGCGCAAGTGTAACGCGAATTGCGCCCTGGGAAAATAACTTACAGCGACGGCGAGGATACGTTGCTGCCGTGCATCACCAGCAGATGATCGGAGTCAGCAGGCATGCCATCTGGTTTAACGTTCTCCAGACGCAGGACATCACCCATTATCTGGCTGAAGACAGGCGCAGAGACAGCCCCACCATAATAAGCACCGTTTTGCGGATTATTGATGACGACCACCAGTGCAAATTTCGGGTCGCTCGCTGGCGCAACGCCTGCTGTATAAGCCACGTATTTATCGACATACTTACCGTCATCACCAATTTTCTTTGCCGTTCCTGTTTTAACCGCCACGCGATAATCCCTGACCGCGGCTTTAGTTCCCCCACCACCAGGTAACGCAACGCTTTCCATCATATGTTCAACCTGGTGAACCAGCGCCTCCGGCATCACTCGGGTACCGATTACCGGCGGGTCAATACGGGTAATCGAAAGGGGCCGATAGATACCAAAACTACCAATGGTTGCATATACGTGCGCCAACTGCAGCGGCGTTACCATTAATCCATAACCAAATGCAAAGGTCGCGCGATCCAAATCGCTCCAGTAGCGGCGCTGAGGCATCAAACCGCTGCTTTCACCGGTCAATCCCAGTCCGGTTGGATCGCCAAAACCAAAGCTTTTATAGGTATCCAGCAATTTTTGGACAGGCATAGCCAATGAAAGGTGCGACACGCCGGTATCGCTCGATTTCTGTAAAATCCCGGTCAGCGACAGTTCCGGGTAAAATCCGACGTCGCGAATACGATGTCCATCAAGGTAAAAAGGATGGGTATCAATCACGCTGTCGGGTTGTACTATCCCCTGCTGGAGTGCAGTCATGATCACCAGCGGTTTAACGGTTGAACCGGGTTCAAACGTATCGCTAATTGCACGGTTACGAAAATCATCCAGTACCGCGCCATCACGATTATTGGGGTTGAAGTCAGGAAAGCTCGCCATGGACAGTATTTCACCGGTAGCAATGTTGACCAGCACTGCGGCTCCTGATTCTGCTTTATTCCACGTAACGGCATTGTCCAACGCATCTTCGGTGACCGTCTGCAGACGCTCGTCGATGCTGAGCTGTAATTCGTGTGCAGGAACAGGCGTAACTTCGGTTATATTCTCAATGACATGGCCAAATTTGTCTTTACGTACCAGACGGGAGCCAGGTTTACCCATCAGCTGGTTATTAAAGCTCTTTTCCAGCCCTTCAATGCCTTGTCCATCAATGTTGGTAAAACCAATGAGATTCGCCGCTACGTGGCCTGCGGGATAGAACCGGCGGGATTCCTCGCGCAGGTTGATGCCCGGGAGATTAAGATCATCTACCCACTCAGCCTGCTGAGGGGAAATTTGTCGTGCCAGATAAATAAAACGTCCGCCAGGATTACTGTTAACGCGTTCCGCCAGCGTACTCAGTGACAAATGCAGAGTCCTTGCCAGAGCCTGCCAGCGTTCGTTGTAACCCACGCCTCCCTTGCTGATGATGGTCTTAGGATCGGCCCATACGGCGTTAACCGGAACACTTACCGCCAGCGGTCGCCCTTCTCTGTCGGTAATCATCCCGCGCGGCGAGGCAATAGTTACCTCACGTAACGAACGCATGTCTTCCTGTTTCACCAGACTCGTCGGCGTGACAATTTGCAGCCACGCAACCCGACCCAGCAGCAACCCCAGACTCAATAATATTGCCACACAAAGCAGGGCAAAACGTACGGGAGTAAAATTGCGCGCGTCGCCGTCGTTTTTCTTTTTCACCTGGTCTCCAGCAAGATAGTTTTTCAGGTGTCTGATTTAACGAGAAATGTCGTAAGAAAGCGGGGAAAACTATGCTACGAACATCACGCCTTTGCAACAAAGCGCTAATGGAAGGGCATTTAGAAATATTTAGACGTATTTTGAATTAAAAAGCCCCGCATAGGCGAGGCTTTATATCTGAGATGGTTGCGCATATGCGCTTCAAATCAGTGGTGTCGATCAGATAGCTGTTACGTTAACAGCAGCCGGACCTTTCTGGCCGTCCTGAATTTCGAACTCAACGTTCTGGCCTTCAGCCAGAGTTTTGAAGCCGTTACCCTGGATAGCGGAGAAGTGTACGAACACGTCTTTGCTGCCATCAGCCGGAGTAATGAAACCAAAACCTTTAGACTCGTTGAACCACTTAACTTGACCTTTAATCTTTGCCATTTGCAAAATTCCTTAGAGTATTTTCTTCGCCCGCAGGCATAACATAGATAAAACTGAGACATTACTGCTTGAGGCACTAATATAAGGTTCGGCAGAGAAGCGGTATTCAACGTCAACGTGTTTACTCAGGACTTCTTTACTGAAAATGCCACACATAAACAGAACTGTACCTCGTTTAACCCAAAACGTGTTATCACATACAACGTTAATAATGGCAAGCCATTTTTAAACGTGTCTCGATCGGTCGCACAAATCCCGTCGTTCATCAAACAGCAACTGCACAGTTATGCGCCACACCGAGAAGTGTTATATTCCCGCCGCTCACCCCATCCCCCGTCTGGCTTGCACCATAGCCGGGACATTTCTACCATAGCTCAATAGCTTCGGTTGTTCCAGATTAGCTGTTACAGGATGTGCCGGATATCATTTTTTATGCTTAGTAATGCATAAAATGTCACAAGCGTAAAAATGAGATCCGCCTTCTGCTTTTGCACCAAAATAATGAAAGAATGATGACAATGCACAAAAAAAGTAAGAGAAACGTTTCGCTGTTAATAAAACGATCGCTATCACAAAAATGACATAATCATATTTTTATCGTATGGGAAATTATATTTATATCAGACCGGGGATAAGATATTAATTGGTTGGAGCATCTGAAAATACTGAGTTTACACGCGTATCAGAGTGCTAATTACACGACATGTACAGAAGAAAATAATCTGGCACGTTGGTGACAGGATGAAACATCCGAGAACAAAAGCAACAGATCCTCACCCTGTCATACCGTTTTTACCGCTCAGCTACCAGGCGGATGATGTCATCATCTTCATCCTTCGCTGTGACCGCAGCAGGCTCTGCTGCTTTTTCAGGTTCGTTAGCTTCGCAAAGGCGACGGAGCAATGCGTTCTGTCTTTTTTGCTGATCTAACAATGCTTCAAGCAGCTCAATCTGCTCATTAGTACGCGAACTTGCCCGATTGACGAAAAACCACAGTACAAGCCCGACAACCAGAATCACCACCGATACAGCCAAAGACGCCAAACTCAACGCGCCAGAATTCAAAACTTCGTTCATTTCACCACCTCAATGTAGACAGCGTAGTTTACCACTGCCGCACAAGAAGGTAATCAACTGTGGCAAAAATGCGCTTACCAGGGAATAAATTTATTAATGGCACAAATACCGCTGAAAAATTGTACATCCTGATCGCACATGATGTTGAACACTTGCGCCCACATCAGTATGCATACCAGCACGACAACTATCAGCACTACCCAGCGAATTTTTTTCACTCCAGCTCCACTCTTCGAATCTACATCTTATGTCTATAAATTATCATGCGTTACCTAAACCCAGCGTTAACTGTATCGGCATTCAATCTTTTTAGGAATGATTCACTTGTTTCATCCCATGTACAGGCTAATCTAATAATAACGAGAAAAGATAAGAGGTTGTAATGCGTCTGATAATCCGCGCTATTGTGTTGTTAGCTCTGGTTTGGATCGGTTTATTACTGAGCGGCTACGGAATTTTGATTGGAAGTAAGGAGAATGCAGCGGGTCTGGGCTTGCAATGCCAATATCTGACCGCCCGCGGAACCAGCACCGCACAATACGTCCACACAAACAGCGGTATCATTGGCCTGTCGGATTGTCCCTTGTTAAGAAAAAGTACGGTCATTATTGATAACGGTTAATATAGCAACAATACATACGCTACGTTATTTGCACCAACTAACGTTATGACTGTTCATAAAAAACCCCAGATACAAAAATACCTGGGGTTTTTAAGTTGACGCTATTACGCCAGATTAGAACGGATAGTCGTTATAACCCATTTGTTCTGAAATTTTACGCGCAGCCGTATGCAGCATCGCCACATACTCGTGCAAACGTTCCTCTGAGAAACGCAGCGTCGGGAATGAAATACTCAAGCCTGCAATCACCACACCGAAACGGTCAAACACCGGCACACCGATGCAGCGCAGACCTTCTTCCTGTTCTTCGTTGTCTTCACCGTAGCCCTGCTCACGGACTTTATCCAGCAGTACCAGCAGCTCATCAGTATTGGTAATAGTACGGTCGGTGCTGCGTTTGTACTCAATACCGTCCAGAATTTGCTTCACTTCATCGCGGTCACGCCATGCCAGCAGAACTTTACCGATAGCCGTGCTGTACAGTGGATTACGGCGACCTACGCGAGAATACATGCGCAGATTGTACATGGAATCGATTTTATGAATGTAGACGATGCTGTCTTCATCCAGTGCGCCAAGGTGTACTGTTTCTTTGGTCAGGCGCGAAAGTTCGCGCATCTGAATATCAGCGCTACGGATAAGATCGACGTTTTGTAACGCGCGAGCACCCAGCTCGAATAGTTTCAGGGTCAGTGAGTATTTCTCAGACTCCCCTTCTTGTGCCACATAGCCCAGCGTTTTCATGGTCTGCAAAAAGCGATAAACGGTGCTTTTCGACATCATGACGCGTTGCGACAACTCGGTAATACCAATTTCGCGCTCTTCACCGAGCGCCTGCAGGATGCCAAAAACCTTCAGCACGGAAGATACAGAATCGGGTTGTTTATCCAGATCTGCGATTGCCATTTATCACCCCTTTCGAGTGTTTTATAAAAATCAGAACCGGTTTTTATTATAATTTCACGTATCAGCCCTCGCAATCGCTCTTTGCTTACTTAGTTACAAATCTGCGACCTAACGCCTGAATATCAATGCTAAAATTATTATTCTCATCATAAATTCCGACAATATTGACTTCCTATGGAAAAAACTCAGACCGATGGTCTGCCATTGCCCCAGCGATATGGCGCAATTTTAACCATTGTTATTGGCATCTCTATGGCAGTACTCGACGGCGCAATAGCGAATGTTGCCCTCCCCACTATCGCCACCGATCTTCAGGCCTCACCCGCCAGCTCAATCTGGATTGTGAACGCCTACCAAATTGCGATCGTTGTTTCGCTGTTATCGCTCTCTTTTTTAGGTGATATGTTTGGCTACCGACGCATTTATAAGTGTGGTCTGGTCGTGTTTCTGTTGGCGTCGCTGTTTTGTGCCTTGTCAGACTCGCTGCATATGCTGACGTTAGCGCGCGTGGCTCAGGGGTTTGGCGGCGCGGCGCTGATGAGCGTTAATACGGCATTGATCCGACTCATTTATCCTCAGCGCCAGCTTGGCCGCGGAATGGGTATTAACTCCTTTATCGTGGCTGTATCCTCGGCAGCGGGTCCGACTATTGCGGCGGCTATTCTTTCTATTGCCTCGTGGAAATGGCTATTCCTGATTAACGTTCCACTGGGGATCATCGCCCTGCTACTGGCTATGCGTTTTTTGCCACCCAATTCATCACGTAGCAATAAACCGCGCTTCGATCTGCCCAGCGCAGTGATGAACGCCTTAACATTCGGTTTGTTAATCACGGCACTCAGCGGATTTGCGCAGGGACAGTCGCTAAAACTGATTGGTGCTGAACTTGTGGGGCTTCTCGTGGTAGGGTTTTTCTTTATCCGCCGCCAACTCGCATTGCCAGTACCGTTACTACCGGTTGATCTGCTGCGCATTCCGCTGTTTTCACTCTCTATTTGTACTTCAATCTGTTCATTCAGCGCACAGATGCTGGCGATGGTTTCTCTCCCATTTTTCATGCAAACGGTTCTCGGGCGCAGCGAGGTTGAAACGGGCCTGCTGCTGACGCCGTGGCCACTGGCAACCATGGTGATGGCCCCACTGGCGGGATATTTGATTGAACGTGTTCATGCGGGTCTGCTGGGCGCGCTGGGCATGGCAGTAATGGCGTGTGGGCTGTTTTCGCTGGTGTTGCTGCCCGCATCACCTTCTGATTTTAATATCATCTGGCCAATGATTTTGTGCGGTGCGGGTTTTGGCTTGTTCCAGTCACCGAATAATCACACCATCATCACCTCCGCGCCGCGTGATCGTAGCGGAGGCGCGAGCGGTATGCTTGGAACGGCGCGTTTACTGGGCCAGAGTACCGGGGCCGCACTGGTTGCGCTGATGCTAAATCAGTTTGGCGACAGCGGAACACACGTTTCGCTGATAACAGCGGGTATTCTGGCTTCGCTAGCCGCAATCGTGAGTGGCTTACGTATCACACAACCGCGAGTTCAGGCATAAAAAAAGCGCGTCTGTCGACGCGCTTTTTATTTTAAGTCTGCTGCCATTTATTTCAGGTATTCACCGCTGCGCAGCGCTTCAATACGTTTGTCCAACGGCGGGTGAGTCATAAACAGCTCACTCAACGATTTGGATTTACCGTTGATGCAGAATGCCATCATGCTGGTCGCTTCCTGCGGCTCATAGCTGGTTTTCAGGCGCTGTAGCGCGGCGATCATTTTTTCACGACCCACCAGTTTCGCTGAGCCTGCATCCGCATGGAATTCACGATGACGTGAGAACCACATCGTAATAATGCTCGCCAGAATACCAAATACCAGCTCCAGTACCGTCGCTACCGCAAAGTAGATTAACGGGTTACCGTTGCTACCCTCTCCCTCATCGCGGTTGCCTCCCATAAACCCAGCGGCAATCTGCGCCAGAATACGTGAGATAAAGATAACGAAAGTGTTCACCACACCCTGAATTAACGTCATGGTAACCATATCGCCATTAGCAATGTGGCTGATCTCATGCGCGATAACCGCTTCGGCTTCATCCGGACTCATGTTTTGCAACAGGCCAGTACTTACAGCCACCAGCGAGGCATCCCGGCGCGCACCGGTAGCAAACGCGTTAATATCTGGCGCATGGTAGATTGCAACCTGCGGCATAGCGATCCCGGCCTGGCGGGCCTGGTTCGCGACTGTATTCATCAGCCAGCGTTCTCTTTCATTGCGAGGCTGTTCGATCACTTCCCCGCCAACGGACTTTAACGCCATCCATTTGGACATCAGCAGCGAAATGAAGGAACCACCAAAACCAAACAGCAGTGCCATGATCAACAAGCCTTGAACGCTGCTTGACTGAATCCCTGTCAGGCTCAATACCAGCCCGAAAACGACCATCACAGCCAGGTTCGTCAGCAGGAAGAGCGCGATTCGCATCATAATTTTCTTTTAACCTCAATTTAACAAAACGCACTATGCGATTACCCATATCGTATGGGTCTTATGACTATTTTCAAGCATCCATAGGTGCTAAGTCACCAGAAAGACACAACTTTACATTTTATCGTATCAGACTGACGTCTTCATGCGCTTGTTAAAAAAACAGGCACAATTTCTTGTGCCTGTTCGAGGTTATTGACTGGTTGCGGGCTGTTCCGCTGGCTTTTCTTTTTCAAGATGCGCCAGGTCGAGCGCGATTTTTACCGTTTCATCCAGGTACGGATCCGGTTCCTGGTAATCCTTCGGTAGATCGTCCAGTTTCTTCAGCAGCGGTTTGCCTTCACGCTTGAACCGATCGTTAATACGCGCCAGACGCATTGCGTCATCTTCGTTATTCTCTTTTTCACGCTGAGCGTAATTCAGAGAAGCGATGTTGCGCTTATCCTTCATCGCATTGAAACGCGCAATGTCCTTCATGATGTACTGGAACTCGGGATCGTTCGCAATACGTGCATTGTGCTCTTTCAGCAATTCAGGTCCGAACGGCGTCAGATTATCTGACCTGGTGTAGGTTGCCGCATCAATGCTGTCCCACGGCAGCGCGTTATCTTCAAACTTCTCACCGGTTTCAGTTTCTTCATTACCTGTCGGCATGATGATATCCGGCGTAACACCCTTACGCTGCGTGCTGCCACCGTTTACGCGGTAGAATTTCTGGATCGTGTACTGAACAGAACCCAGCGCAGGCCATTCCGGACGCAGCATCTGATCGTAAATACGGTTCAGGGAGCGATACTGCTGAACGGTGCCTTTACCGAAGGTGGGTTCACCAACGATCAACGCTCGGCCATAATCCTGCATTGCCGCAGCGAAAATCTCTGAAGCTGAGGCGCTGAAGCGATCGACCAATACCACCAGCGGGCCTTTGTAGTACACAACGCCGTCGGTATCACTGTCTTCACGCACTTTACCGTTATTGTCACGAACCTGAACCAC
This sequence comes from Citrobacter sp. Cpo032, assembly GCF_030332975.1. NCBI lineage: Bacteria > Pseudomonadati > Pseudomonadota > Gammaproteobacteria > Enterobacterales > Enterobacteriaceae > Citrobacter > Citrobacter sp. Cpo032. The sequence goes on along the minus strand of NZ_JAOWGU010000047.1, from coordinate 183,725 downwards.
CGGGCCGGAAGGAATGAACAGACCGGAAAGCGAAACCGCTTCGGTCAGCGCTCCACCACCGTTGGTACGCAGATCGATGATGATACTGCTGACATTTTGTTTTTCCAGTTTCTGCAACTGGACTTTGACGTCATCCGTCAGGCCAACATAGAAGCCAGGAATATCCAGTACGCCGACTTTTTCTTTGCCAACGGTTTTCACGGACATTTTAACGGCACGGTCTTCGAGACGGATACGTTCACGCGTTAGCGTCACGGTGCGCGTCTTGGTACCTTTACCGGCAGGCAGAATTTCAAGGCGCACCTTGCTGCCTTTAGGTCCTTTGATCAGCGCTACAACGTCATCCAGACGCCAGCCAATCACATCGACCATGCCCTTGCCCGTCTGCCCGACGCCGACAATACGATCGCCAACGCTGATCGCTTTGCTCTTGGCTGCCGGACCACCTGCCACCATGGAGTTAATGACGGTGTAGTCATCATCCATCTGCAGAACCGCGCCAATACCTTCCAAAGACAAGCTCATTTCAGTATTGAACTGCTCGGTATTACGCGGAGAGAGATAGTTAGTATGCGGGTCGATTTCACGGGCGAACGCTGTCATCGCCAGTGAGAACACATCTTCGCTGTTGGTCTGCGCCAGACGGCGAATCGCAAATTTGTAGCGGCGCGTCAGCGTTTCGCGGATTTCCGCATCGGTTTTACCGGTCAGCTTCAGGCTGAGTTCGTCAAATTTAACCTTGCCGTCCCACAGCGCATTAAGCTCTGCTTCGCTCTTCGGCCACGGCGCTTTGCTTCGGTCGAGGTTAAAGGTGTCATTACCGGTGAAATCCATTGGACGTGCCAGTACGCTTAATGCGTACTGATAACGTTCAAATCGGCGTTTTTGCGCCAGATTATAGAGATCGTAAAAGACATCCAGCTTGCCGGTGCGCAGTTCATCGCCGAGGACCGTTTTCTTTTTTGCATACTGTTCGATATCGCTCGCCAGCAGCACGTTGTGGCTGTAGTCGAGCAAATTCAAATAGCGGTCAAATATTTTTGCCGAAAACGCCTGATCCAGATCGAACTGGCGATAGTGTGATCGCGTAAAACGCGACGTCACACGTTCGCTTACCGTCGCATGCTGGGTTTCTTCCTTTAACACGGGGATTTGATCGGCACGCGTGATGTCTTCCACAGCAAGTGCCTGGCCTGCTAATGCAAGCAGACCAGCTAACGCAGTAAGCCTAAAAAAAGTGTTCATGCCAGGCCTGGCCTCCGTTTCAGAACACCAGGTGTTCTGCGCGTACAATCAAAGACATACCCGAATTCAGCTGTACACGGACGCCATCTTTGGTGATTTCTAATACGGTGGCATCCATCGCATTATTTCCTGCTTTCACCTTCAGAGACTGCCCTACCGTCAGTACTGAAATATCAGATACCGGGGTATGCTGTTCTTCGCGAGGAGCACGCGGTGCTTTTGCTGCTGGTTTTTCAGCACGAGGTTTACGCTCAGCACCTTCTTTACGACGCGGTGCAGGACGCGGCTTACGCTCGCGACGCGGGGCGTCTTCTTTTTCACCGGCGGCAGCAGCCGCTTCGCGTTTTTTCGCCTGTTGCTCTGCGCGTTGCGCCTGAACACGGGCTTTAGCTTCTTCCAGCTGTTTGCGAGCATGTTCAACATGTTGTTCATCCAGCTCACCACAAGGGTTGCCGTCGAGATCAACACGCGTTGCGCCCAATTTAACGCCATACAGATAGCGCCAGCTTGAAGTATAGAGACGTAAGGCAGAACGGAGCTGAGTCTTGCTGAGGTTCATTTCACCCTCAACACGCTCTACCAGATCCTGAAAAATGCCAATTTTCAGTGGGCGCGCTTCGCCTTCCGCACTAAAACACTGCGGGAAGCGTTCGGCCAGAAACGCGATGACTTCTTTACTGCTATTCAACTTAGGTTGATTTTCCATGAAATTTCCTGATTACAACGGACGTAGCCAACAAGCGCAGGCATGAACAGGCGACATTATAATGACGTCATCAGTAATTGCTACGTTATCCGTTGATTATCCTGCGACGCGCGCAAAGAATTTTTTGTAATCCGTCGTTGCAAGCACGGTTTCAAGCTGTGCCACAAGCGTACGCAGACCTTGTTCATCTTCTTCAGTAAAGCGGCCAAATGCCGTGCTATCAATATCCAGCACGCCGATTATCTGATTATCGACAGCGATCGGCAGGACGATTTCAGCGTTGCTGGCGGCATCACAGGCGATGTGCCCATCAAAAGCATGTACGTCCTCAATACGCTGAACCTGGTTCTGCGCCACTGCGGTACCGCACACACCGCGCCCTACCGGGATCCGCACGCAGGCAATTTTGCCCTGGAAGGGACCAAGCACCAGCGTATCGTCCTCAAGCAGGTAAAAACCGGCCCAATTCACTTCTGCAAGACGCTCGTACAACAATGCGCTGGTATTCGCCAGCGTTGCCAGAAAACTGGTTTCACCTGCCATCAATGCCTGAAAATCACGGTTCAGATCCGTGTATAGCTCTATTTTGTTCATTATATAATCACTTAGTTGTCTTACTTAAAACTGCAGCCTACTAAAATAAACATTAAATGCGTTAATGCTCAAGATCATTCCCGTCATGAGTTAAGATAACATTACTTCAACAATTTGATTCGCGATACATGGCCTTAACGACACCACGCATCACGCCAACTAAAAAAATAGCCATCAGGTCCATCGGTGAGGCACTACCTCGTGCACATTATCATCGCTGCCCTGAATGTGACCTGATATTTAGCTTGCCTAAAATGCGTTCGCACCAAAGTGCCTTTTGCCCACGCTGCCAGGCAAAAATTCGTGACGGACGCGACTGGTCGTTAACACGACTGGCGGCAATGGCTTTCACCATGTTGCTGCTGATGCCCTTTGCCTGGGGAGAGCCGCTCCTGCACATCTATTTATTAGGCGTGCGCATTGATGCCAATGTGATGCAAGGCATCTGGCAAATGACCCGACAAGGTGATCCCCTCACCGCCTCCTTCGTGCTTTTTTGCGTCGCTGGTGCGCCACTAATTCTCGTGACCTCAATCGCTTATCTGTGGTTTGGTAATATTCTTGGGATGAACCTGCGCCCGGTGCTGCTGATGCTGGAAAGGCTCAAAGAGTGGGTGATGCTCGATATTTACCTGGTGGGTATCGGCGTCGCATCAATCAAGGTTCAGGACTATGCTTTTTTGCAGCCTGGCGTGGGGCTGTTTGCTTTTATTGCGCTGGTGATCCTCAGTATTTTGACGCTGTCGCATCTTAACGTTGAGCAGCTTTGGGACCGTTTCTACCCGCAAAGACCGGCTCGTCGGCCCGATGAAAAGCTCCGCGTCTGCCTCGGCTGCCATTTTACAGGTTATCCGGATGCCCGCGGTCGCTGCCCTCGCTGCCATATCCCGTTGCGCTGGCGCAGAAATCAAAGTATCCAAAAGTGTTGGGCGGCACTGCTGGCCTCGATTGTCCTGCTTTTGCCCGCTAACCTGCTGCCCATCTCGATAATTTATGTCAACGGCGGCCGGCAGGAAGACACAATCCTGTCAGGCATAATGTCTTTGGCAAACAGTAATGTCGGCGTAGCGGCGATCGTGTTTATCGCCAGTATATTAGTGCCATTCACCAAAGTGATTGTGATGTTTACGTTGCTATTCAGCATCCACTTTAATTGTGAACAAGGGTTGCGCACCCGTATAAAACTACTGCGTATGGTGACCTGGATTGGCCGCTGGTCGATGCTCGATCTCTTTGTTATCGCGTTAACCATGTCGCTGATAAATCGCGATCAGATACTTGCTTTTACTATGGGACCGGCTGCGTTTTATTTCGGCGCAGCGGTAATATTGACTATTCTTGCTGTGGAATGGCTGGACAGCCGCTTACTTTGGGATGCACATGAGTCAGGAAACGCCCGCTTCGCAGACTGAAGCGCAGATTAAAACAAAACGCCGTATCTCCCCGTTCTGGCTGCTGCCGTTCATCGCGCTGATGATCGCAGGATGGCTTATCTGGGGAAGTTATGAAGATCGCGGCAATACCGTGACCATCGACTTTATGTCTGCTGACGGCATTGTGCCAGGCCGTACTCCCGTTCGTTATCAGGGCGTTGAAGTGGGCACGGTGCAGGATATCAACCTCAGCAAAGATCTGCGCAAAATTGAAGTCCGCGTCAGCATCAAATCGAGCATGAAAGATGCTCTGCGCAAAGATACCCAGTTCTGGCTGGTCACGCCGAAGGCGTCGCTGGCTGGGGTTTCTGGTCTGGATGCGCTGGTTGGTGGCAACTATATCGGCATGATGCCCGGTACTGGCGAGGCCGAGGATCATTTCGTCGCCCTCGACACCCAGCCTAAGTATCGTCTGGATAATGGCGATTTAATGCTGCATCTGCGCGCCCCTGATCTCGGATCGCTTAATAGCGGTTCGCTGGTTTATTTCCGTAAGATTCCGGTGGGCAGGGTCTATGACTACACCATCAACCCGAACCATCAGGGCGTAACCATCGATGTATTGATTGAACGTCGCTTCACCAATCTGGTGAAAAAAGGCAGCCGCTTCTGGAACGTCTCCGGTGTAAATGCGGATGTCAGCCTTAGCGGTGCGAAGGTAAAACTGGAGAGTCTGGCGGCGCTGGTCAACGGTGCCATTGCTTTTGATTCACCCGAAGACTCAAAACCTGCTGCGGCAGACGACACGTTTGGTCTATATCAGGATCTCGCGCACAGCCAGCGCGGAGTAATCGTCAAGCTTGATTTACCCAACGGAGATGGACTCAAAGCAGGCTCAACATCGCTGATGTATCAAGGATTAGAAGTCGGTCAGCTCACAAAACTGGATTTAAACCCAGGCGGTAAAGTCACCGGCGAAATGACGGTCGATCCCAGCGTCGTAACGCTGCTGCGTGACAACACACGCATTGAGTTACACAGCCCTAAATTATCGTTAAGCGATGTGAATCTCAGTTCGCTGCTAACAGGTAAAACTTTCGAGCTGGTACCTGGCGAAGGCGAGCCGCGTAACCAGTTTGTCGTTATTCCCGCTGAGAAGTCGTTGTTACACGACCCAGGCGTCATGACGTTTACGCTGACCGCGCCGGAGAGTTACGGTATTGATGCTGGCCAGCCGCTAATTCTTCACGGCGTACAGGTCGGTCAGGTGATTGAGCGTACGCTTTCCAGCAAAGGCGTCTCATTTACCGTTGCAGTTGAACCACAGCATCGTGACCTGGTGCAAGGTGACAGTAAGTTCGTGGTGAACAGCCGCGTGGATGTCAAAGTTGGACTTGATGGCGTGGAGTTCCTTGGCGCCAGCGCCAGTGAGTGGCTCAGCGGCGGCATTCGTATTTTGCCCGGAACCAAGGGCGAAATGAAAAAAAGCTACCCGCTTTACGCTAACCTGGAGAAAGCGATTGAAAACAGCCTGAGCGATCTGCCAACCACTACGGTCAGCCTGAGCGCCGAAACGCTACCTGATGTGCAGGCCGGCTCGGTGGTGCTTTACCGCAAATTCGAGGTCGGTGAAGTGATTAGCGTTCGTCCTCGCGCTGATGCGTTTGATATCGATCTGCATATCAAACCGGAATATCGCAACCTGTTGACCAGCAACAGCGTGTTCTGGGCCGAAGGCGGAGCAAAAGTTCAGCTTAACGGCAGCGGATTAACCGTACAGGCATCTCCCCTTTCACGCGCGCTTAAAGGGGCGATTAGCTTCGATAATTTAAGCGGTGCCAGCGCCAGCCAACGTAAAGGCGACAAGCGTATTCTGTATGCTTCGGAAACCGCCGCGCGTGCGGTCGGCGGCCAGATAACGCTGCATGCGTTCGATGCCGGTAAACTCGCTGCAGGCATGCCGATTCGCTACCTGGGAATCGATATCGGACAGATCCAGACGCTTGAGCTGATCACCGCCCGTAACGAAGTTCAGGCAAAAGCGGTTCTGTACCCGGAATACGTACAAACCTTCGCGCGAAGCGGTACCCGTTTCTCCGTGATCACCCCGCAAATTTCGGCAGCGGGCGTGGAGCATCTGGATACAATCCTGCAGCCGTATATCAACGTTGAACCAGGACGCGGTAATCCGCGCCGTGATTTTGAGCTGCAGGAAGCCACCATTACCGACTCTCGTTACCTCGATGGTCTGAGTATTGTGGTTGAAGCACCAGAAGCAGGTTCGCTGAATATCGGAACCCCGGTTTTGTTCAGAGGTATTGAAGTGGGGACCGTCACCGGGCTGACGCTGGGCTCGCTTTCCGATCGTGTGATGGTTGCCATGCGCATTAGCCAACGCTATCAGCATCTGGTACGCAACAACTCCGTGTTCTGGCTGGCATCCGGCTACAATCTCGACTTCGGCCTGACCGGCGGTGTCGTGAAGACCGGTACCTTCAATCAGTTCATCCGCGGCGGCATCGCCTTCGCGACTCCACCGGGTACACCGTTGGCTCCGAAAGCGCAGGCAGGTAAACACTTCCTGTTGCTGGAAAGTGAACCTAAAGAGTGGCGTGAATGGGGAACCGCCCTGCCACGTTAACCTCTCCACTTGCTCCGGCGTACTCGCGCCGGAGCACTTATGCTACACTGCGCACCTGTTTTTTTGCCGGTGGTACCAAGTGGCTTATTTTCCCGACGCCTTTCTGACTCAAATGCGTGAAGCAATGCCTTCCACGCTCTCATTCGATGAATTTCTCGCTGCCTGTCAGCGCCCGTTGCGCCGCAGCATTCGCGTCAATACGCTGAAAATCTCCGTTGCCGATTTCCTCGCGCTGACAGCACCTTACAACTGGTCTCTCACCCCGGTTCCCTGGTGTGCTGAAGGCTTTTGGATCGAGCGCGATGATGAAGGGTCAGTGCCGCTCGGCAGCACCGCAGAACATTTAAGCGGCCTGTTTTATATTCAGGAAGCCAGTTCAATGCTGCCAGTCGCAGCACTGTTCGCCGAAGGCAATACCCCGGAACGCGTAATGGATGTTGCGGCAGCCCCCGGCTCCAAAACCACGCAAATTGCCGCAAAAATGAATAATCGAGGCGCCATTCTGGCGAATGAGTTTTCTGCCAGTCGCGTCAAAGTCCTGCATGCCAATATCAGCCGTTGCGGGATAGCCAACGTCGCCCTGACCCATTTTGACGGACGCGTATTTGGCGCTGCGTTGCCGGAGTCATTTGATGCCATATTGCTCGACGCACCGTGTTCCGGTGAAGGTGTGGTGCGTAAAGACCCCGATGCGCTAAAAAACTGGTCTGTAGAAAGTAATCTGGAAATTGCCGCGACCCAGCGCGAATTACTCGACAGCGCCTTCCACGCCCTGCGTCCCGGTGGCACATTGGTTTACTCGACCTGTACGCTTAATCGTGACGAAAATGAAAATATCATGCAGTGGTTGATTGAGACCTACCCTGATGCCGTCGAGTTTTTACCTCTGGGCGATTTATTTCCGCAGGCCGAACGCGCCCTGACGCCGGAAGGATTCCTTCATGTATTCCCGCAGATTTACGATTGCGAAGGTTTCTTCGTTGCGCGTTTGCGCAAAATAGCTGCAATCCCTGCACTACCTGCGCCGAAGTACAAAGTCGGTAACTTCCCGTTTAGCCCGCTTAAAGGGCGCGAGTCTGCGCTTGTCACGCAAGCCGCGAGCGCTTGTGGACTGCAGTGGGAAGATAATTTGCGCCTGTGGCAGCGCGATAAAGAGATCTGGCTGTTCCCGACTGAAATTGAACCTCTGATTGGCAAGGTTCGCTTTTCTCGACTTGGGATCAAACTGGCCGAAACCCACAATAAAGGGTATCGCTGGCAGCATGAGGCCGTTATCGCCCTCGCCGACCCGAACCACAGCCATGCATTCGAACTGACCCTTGCCGAAGCGGAAGAGTGGTATCGCGGTAGAGATGTTTACCCGCAAACCGCACCGACGACTGATGACGTACTGGTTACGTTCCAGCATCAGCCGATCGGTCTGGCAAAACGCATTGGATCGCGACTGAAGAATAGCTACCCGCGCGATCTTGTCCGGGATGGCAAACTCTTTACGGGATAACGCACGTTTTTACTGGCGCTTTTGCTAACGTTGACTACGCTGAAAAATGGACGCCCTAACTGGTCGTACCACAACCAGCAAATTAACGGAGAGCACGATGATGAAAACCAGTGTGCGCATTGGCGCTTTTGAAATCGACGACGCCGAGTTACATGGCGAATCGCCGGGGGACCGAACGTTAACCATTCCGTGTAAATCCGATCCGGATTTATGTATGCAACTGGATGCCTGGGATGCCGAAACCAGCGTCCCGGCCCTGTTGAACGGAGAACATTCAGTACTATTTCGCGAACACTACGATCGTAAGTCAGATGCCTGGATCATGCGCCTTGCCTGATTCAAAAAGAACCCGTCGCCAGACGGGTTATTTCTTGGTTAATTTCCCTCATCTATCAACATCTTCTACACTACAGGTATGGCTTTACCATTTGAGGATGGAATGTTCACGCTGGTTCTTTTTGTGTGCTATCTGGATGGCGGTTGTGAAGATATCGTGGTTGATGTCTACAAAACTGAGCAGCAGTGCCTGATATCGATGGACGATCAACGTATTCGTAACGGCGGATGTTTACCTGCGGACGACTACATCGACAGTTTCTGGCATCCGGCCCAGGAATACAGCGATTTTTGATTATTGCAGTTGTACCAGCGTTAACTCGCCACCAAATACAGCACCGGTATCAATATAGTGTAAATTCTCGCGATCCAGCCGATGGCGCAGCGGCGTGTGGCCAAACCAGAAGTGATCCGCGCCCTGAATCGCACAACCACTGTTCATCAGCCTCGAACGGTCCCACAGCACGCGCTGTAAATCGATCTCTTTTAGCCACTGATAATCATCATCCGGGTAATCGGCATGAGCAATAACGTGTATACCGTTCTGACAATGCAGCTCCAGTATCCAGGGTAACTGCCAACACGCTTCAAGAGCAAATTTCGCTGCCGGTTGCTCCGCCTGCTCGAACCACGAGCCACCATTCATAAACCACATGAATTGATCCCCCGTCGCCAGCGCGTCCAGCGCCATCTGTTCATGATTCCCCCTGACCGCGACAATCCAGTGTTTACGCAGTAGTTTCAGACAACGCAAACTGTCTGGTCCACGGTCGATAACATCCCCCACTGAAACCAGCAAATCCTGCCAGGGATCAAAACGGTACTGGCGCAGCTTAGCCATCAGCATCGAGAAGCATCCGTGGATATCCCCAACCACCCAGACGTGACGCCACTGCGTACCGTCGATTCGTTGATAGATATTGCCAGGTCGTCCCATGTCGCCTCCAGAGTACAAGGGTACCTGATTATAATTTTAGCAATGTTGGTAAAAAAGCCTGGACGATCGTGGGCAGGAGTATGGTATGGTTTATGGAGAATGCAGCATGCAATACGCCGTGTTTTGCCCTGGATGGCATCGCATTCGCCACATAAAAAGAGACCGAATACGATTCCTGTATTCGGTCCAGGGAAATGGCTCTTGGGAGAGAGCCGTGCGCTAAAAGTTGGCATTAATGCAGGCTAAGTTACCCTGCCATTTAAGAATAGATGACAGCGCCAGGTTTTCCAGTCCGCGACTAAAGTGGCCGGAAAAAAAGGACGTTTGTTACGCATCCAAACGCAAAAACCGCAAGTTCTCCTGCGAGATGCTTGCGGTTTTTTATTGGAAATCAGAGCGCTACATCTGACAATTAGCAGAGCTTTTCTGCACGCTCTACAAACGGTGCCAGGCTCATTTTTTCGCCCGGTTTCGCCGGATCATCAATCTGGATAATCTCGATCGGCTTAGCCGTGGTTTTTCCGCTCTCCACCTGCTGTCTGGCGACATCATTCAACGGGTATTGCACCAGCGTACTGGGATTGATGACATACAGCGCGTTACCTGGACGGCAGGTCAGCATCACCTCTTCCCGATTAAACGCCCACTTATCTTTGCCAACCTCAAAACGGCTGACGGTAATGACCTGCGGCGCAGCCAGCGCGGCTCCGGAGCTTGCCAGGAGTAATAAAGAGATAATGATTTTTTTCATGCGTTTCGCCAGTCCATCAATCAGAAAGGTTCAAGGGTTGCAAACAAGCTGACAATCGCCAGCACAACGGCTCCTATACCCCATTCCAGCTTGGTCATCCAAATAAAATAGAGAGTCATGCCACGGTTATCCTGCCGCATGCGTGGTACCAGAACATACCGATTCACCAGCGCAATCGCCACCATTAACATGACCAGGGCACCTTTTAACAAAAGCAGTCGCCCGTAAGCCATGTGCCAGGGAACAGAAAAACCGACAATAAACAGCGCATTCATAATACCGGTTAGTAAAACACCGATAACGAAAAGATGCCCATAGCGTGAGAAGCGCATCATGGTACTGATGGCCTGTTCCCGCCAGCGACCTTGCGCCATTCGCATACAATAAAGTACGGGCAGCAAACCGCCGAACCAGGCGGCAGCGCATACCAAATGTAAGGCGTGGTTAACCTGCTGGATTGCGCCAGGGATACCGCTGTGCAGCGTCGCATGTCCGACGCCAGCCAGCAAAATAAACTGCGCAATTGTCAGCATTAACAGCAGTCGCGGCATACTGCGTGGCACCATGATGGTCACCACCAGCGTGACCAACGCGAGGATAATCTGCCATAACCAAACGCCGCCAAATTGCGTTTGCAACACGGCGAGCCAAACATCAGGAAAGACAACATCCCGCCAGCCTGAGCCCATTAACCCACCCTGAATCGCCAGCATCAGCGTCGCGCTGATAAAGCTCCACGTCGCAGCATGCCGTTGCAGACGTAAAAAACGACGCATCATTAAACGACGAACCGAAACGGGGGCCAGCCATGCGCCGTAAAGCGCACAGCCAAACACCAGCATCAAAGCGGTAAAATGGATAAACCGTAGCGTAACCCAGGTAAATGCCAGCATTGGTTATTTCACGCTAAAGGTATATTGCCCCTTCGTCTTGTGACCATCCACGGAGACAACGTGCCAGTCGACCGTATATTTTCCTGCTTCAAGCGTTTGATCAAGCGGAACAATCAGCTGCGTTTTGTCCTGCTCACTGCGCGATGCCTTGCCCGTTTTGATCTGTTCTTTGTTAGGACCGGTCAGCGTTGCACCGCTGAATCCCGGCTCTACGCCTTCAGAAAAATTCAGCGTCAACGCCTGAGGAGATGCCGCAACTTCAGCGTTAGCCGCCGGACTTTGTTTTGTGAGGTGGGCATGCGCCAATGCCGCAGGTGTAGCCAGGACGCTGGCGAGTACGATGAGCGCGTTGCGAAGCATAGATGCAGATGAAGCCATTTCAACTATTCCTTTTTGTTATGTCTAACCTGTAGAGAATAACCTTCTACAATGGTCGAGTCGAGAATCATCATTTCTGTCTTGCCATTAACGCACACTCTTAGTAACTTTGCGCGCCGAAAGACAGAGAAAAGGAGAAGCCCATGAACATCAATCTGGCCAAACTTGAGCAAGCGGAAATGGACAAGGTCAATGTCGATCTGGCTGCGGCTGGAGTGGCATTTAAGGAACGATACAATATGCCCGTTGTTGCAGAAGTTGTTGAACGCGAACAGCCAGAGCATTTACGCGACTGGTTCCGCGAAAGACTCATCGCGCACCGCCTGGCATCCGTTTCGCTTTCACGTTTACCTTACGAGCCTAAAGTTAAATAAAACTTATATTACGTTACGATTCCTTACATGACGCCTGCTACAGTATAAGCATATTCTTAATCCACACATTAAGGATGGTTGTAGACACTATGAAAAGGAAATCATTATGTCATACTGGAAAATCGCAGCAGCACAATACGAACCTCTTCACACCTCAGTTACCGAACATGTCGCGCATCACCTGCAATTCATTCATGCGGCAGCTCAATGCCAATGTGAATTGCTGGTCTTCCCTTCCCTCTCATTGCTGGGTTGTGTTGATGAGAATGACGCGCTTCCTGCCCCACCCGATGAAGCGCTGTTAGAACCTCTCGCACATGCCGCCGCGACTTATCGCATGACGATAATTGCGGGACTACCGGTAGAACATAACAACCGGTTCGTGAAAGGCATTGCACTTTTCTCTCCCTGGATGACTTCGCCACTAACCTTCCATCAGAGCCACGGGGCCTGTATTGCCAGACAGCGAAATGCCATCAGCGTTGTAGATAGCCAACCGGAAGGCATTGATATCGACCCGGCCTATTCGCTGTTCACCAGCTGCCAGTCAGTCAGTGAACCGGAACTGCTCTCCTCTACATCTCGCCTACAAAGTTTCTCACATAAATTCGCCATCGCGGTATTAATGGCCAATGCGCGGGGTAGCAGTGCGTTATGGGATGAACGAGGTCGATTGATTGTTCGCGCAGACAGCGGTTCGTTACTGTTAACCGGCCAACGCACGCCACGGGGTTGGCAAGGTGATATCATTCCATTACGCTAGTCGTTTTGGGTCAGGAGCATGGCATGTTGCGCATAATAGATACAGAAACCTGTGGTCTACAGGGAGGCATTGTTGAAATTGCTTCTGTCGACGTGGTTGATGGAAAAATAGTCAACCCCATGAGCCACCTGGTACGCCCTGACCGCCCCATCAGCCCACAGGCGATGGCTATCCATCGCATTACTGAAGCAATGGTGGCCGATAAGCCATGGATTGAAGACGTCATCCCGCAGTATTACGGCAGCGAATGGTACGTTGCGCACAATGCCAGCTTTGACCGCCGCGTATTGCCCGACATGCCCGGGGAATGGATTTGCACCATGAAGCTCTCCCGTCGGCTGTGGCCGGGGATTAAATACAGCAACATGGCGCTGTATAAATCGCGCAAGCTGAGCGTCCAGACGCCAGCGGGTCTCCACCATCACCGCGCCCTGTACGATTGCTACATCACTGCGGCACTGCTGATCGACATCATGCAGACGTCAGGCTGGACAGCCGATCAAATGGTCGATATTACCGGCCGTCCCGCGTTACTCACTACTTTCACTTTTGGTAAGTACCGCGGAAAACCGGTATCAGAAGTGGCTGAGCGCGATCCGGGCTATCTGCGCTGGTTATTTAATAACCTTGACAATATGAGCCCGGAACTGCGATTAACGCTAAAACACTATTTGGATCACGCCTGAGCAGGCAGTGTTCCCTGCGCCAGTCCAATCAAAAAAGCGTACTCAAGGGCCACGCCTTCGTAAGATTTAAAACGCCCGGATTTACCGCCGTGTCCGGAATCCATATCCGTGCAAAGTAGCAGCAAACGATCGTCCGTTTTCAGCTCACGCAGTTTTGCCACCCATTTTGCTGGCTCCCAGTATTGCACCTGGGAATCGTGTAATCCCGTCGTGACCAGCAGATGTGGGTATGCCTGCGCGGTTACATTGTCATACGGGCTGTAGCTTTTCATATAGGTGTAATACTCTTCGTCCTGCGGATTACCCCACTCTTCAAACTCACCGGTCGTCAGGGGAATTGATTCATCGAGCATTGTGGTTACCACATCGACAAACGGCACCTGAGCAATAACACCATGGAAGCGTTCCGGGCGCTCATTAATGGCGACGCCCATTAACATGCCTCCGGCGCTTCCGCCCATGCCATAACATAACTCAGGCGCGCCATAGCCCATTTTTAGCAACGCATCACAGACGTCGAGGTAATCATTAAAAGTATTTTTCTTGTGCAGAAACTTACCGTCCTCGTACCACTGTTGTCCTAATTCACCACCACCACGCACATGCGCAATAGCATAAACAAAGCCGCGATCCAGTAAGCTCAAACGGCTGCTGCTGAAATCGGCGTCCATGCTGGCGCCATATGAGCCATAGCCATAAACCAGTAACGGATTTTTTCCTTTCAGGAAATACTTTTGATGATAAACCAGCGAAACCGGAATCTCGGTGCCATCACGCGCGGTTATCCATAGGTGTTCGCTACGGTAATTCGCCGCATCAAATCCGGGGACCTCCGTCTGCTTAAGCACACGACGTTCCCCGGTGTCCATATCCAGTTCAAACAACGTGTCCGGGGTGGTCATGGAGGAATAGCCATAGCGCAGGCGCGATGTCTCCGGCTCTGGATTATAGGCAAGCCAGGTCACATAAGCCGGATCGTCAAAGGCGATCCCGACCACTTCGCGCGTTTTACGATTAATCTGTCGTAGGCTGGTTAAGCCGCGCTGACGCTCTTCTACCACCAGCCAGTCAGTGAATAGCGTAAAGCCCTCGAGCATCACGTTGTCGCGCGGAGGGATCAGCGTCTCCCAGGCTTGCTCATCACGAACACGGGTACGATACAGGCCGAAATTTTTCCCCTGACGGTTGGAGCGCAGATAAAAATTGTGTTGATAGTGATCGAGACTGTATTCATGGTCTTTGCGTCGCGCTAAAAAGACCAACGGTTCGGCATCCGCCAGTTCTGCGTCAAGCAGTAAAACCTCACTGGTGGTCGCGCTGGCGATATGAATAACCACATAGTGTAGCGAGGTGGTTTTATGCAGGCTGACATAAAACATATCATCGGCTTCTTCATACACCAGCTCATCCAGTGACGATGGCGAGCCGACCGTATGTCGCCACACCTGATACGGCAATAATGTTGTTTCGTGCTTGCGCACGTAATAGAAAGTCTGAGAATCATTCGCCCAGACCAGATCCGCTTCGACGTTTTCCAGCACTTCCGGATACCAGTTGCCGCTTTGCAAGTTGCGAAAACGCACGCCATATTGCCGGCGAGAGAGATAATCTTCTGCCAGCGCCATGATGGTGTTATCCGGAGATATCGCCAGTCCTCCCAGCGTATAAAACTCGCTGTGTGCCGCGCGCTGGTTCCCATCCAACAGAGTATCCCAATCATCCCACTCTTCATTGAAGGCAGACTGACGCTGATAAATAGCATATTCGCACCCCGGTTCATAAATATGCCGGTAGCGATAACCATTCTTCACATAGGGGGCGGAAGCATCCTGAGGCGGGATACGGTCGATAATTTCTTTCAGGACGCGATCCTGCAAAGCCTGCTGCGAGGCCATAACCTGGCGGCCATACGCATTTTCTTGTTGCAGATAATCCAGCACTTCTGGCTGCGAGCGGGTGTCATCTCGCAGCCAGTAATAATTATCAACACGAGTATCGCCATGCTGCGTCATGGCGCGGGGAATACGAGAAGCTTTTGGTAGCATGTCATTGTTCTTTTGCTTAAACATCCTATAAGGGTGGCAAAAGACAGCAATGATGCAAGCGAAACATGCGCCTTAGCGGTAAGTAATTAACCCGGTAAAGCCTGTTTTTGTTCTTTGAGATCCTGTTCAATGCCTTCACGAACATCCTGCGGGATCTTCAACGCATCGCCCAGCGCATTGAGATAGCTACGCTCCATAAAGTGGTCGATATCAATCGCCGCACAGCTCAGGAAGTAAATTTCTAGCGCTTCTTCTTCGTTGCGGATCCCTTGCGCCAGGCGCTGGGGATCTAACGGTTGTTCAATGGCTCGTTCAATCAGAACGCGGCCCTGCTCTTCCACGCCCGCTTCACGAAGCTGCTGCTCAATGGCCGCTCGTTCTTTAGCATCAATATGACCGTCGCTTTTCGCCGCAAAAACCAGCGCCAGGATCAGACGCTCGGTTCGCTCATCCAGCGGTGAGCTTTGTACACCGAACTGCGGCTCATCCTGATGCGCAGCGCGAACTTTATCTTTGTATTTGTTCCATAACACGGTACCGGCAACCGCACCGCCGCCCACCAGAAGCGCGCTGGTGCCGTATTTACTCAGTAATTTACGTGAAGATTTGTTGGCAACCAGTAATCCTGCCAGACCGCCTAACGCGCCTGGAACCAGAAGTTTACTCAGCCCTTGCTCGCCAGAAGATGACGTGGAGGATCCTTTTTGCCCAAGAAGAGATTGTAGTTGATTCAGCCAATTAGCCATTTTGCCCCTCAAGTACAGACGAATAATCATCAAAGCGTACCCGAGGGGATGTCAGGAAGTGTTCAGGTCATCAAAAGATGTGCAAATACCTGCGTTACTGCGGCTGATACTCCGCCGTTCCGGCTTTGCAGTCGACTTTTACCTGATAGTGAATATCCGCGCTTTTACCGCGAACCGTCAGGGGAACTGACCATTTCCCGTCTTTGCCCGTAATATCGGGCGTGTTGACCCAGGCGACAGGGTCGGCTTGCCCGACGAGTTTTTGATCGTCAGCCCAGCGCGCGATGCGATTTTGCTGATAGTCACGTTTCACGCTTGCCGCAATACCGTCAGCATCCAGTCCTTCGCACTTGGGGAACTGAACATTCTTGCTTTCCATATTTGCCGCAAATACCGATACGCTGGCAGACAATAACAGCAGGCTCAATAACGCTCTTTTTTTATACATTCTTTTCTCCTTAATCTCCCCTTCGTCCTTCAGGTTGCCTGCGGCAACGTGAAATAACGTCAGAGATTGCACAATGATTCAGGGAAAAGCATGGTACAAAACGTCAGGAGCGCAAGTCGTTTCAGGCAGCCTGAGTATCATCCTCAGTGTGTGCATCGTTTTCGACAGCCTGTGGCGAAGGCAGCTTGCCGTTTTTCAGAATGGCGCTCAGCACATCTTTTTGCTCAGCCAGCCACAGGGAAAGAGCTTCACGCTGCTCGTCTTCGAGCGCTACCGGCGATTGCTCCAGCCATGTGTCGAGCAGATCTGCTGTATCCAGCATTTTGTCATACGCATCGGCTTCCTTTTTGCTGGTAAACGACATTTTTTCCTCACCTTCCCGAATGACTACGTATTTAACTTCAACCGCCATTTTTGCAGCCTCTTAAATTACCTGTATTTATGTACAGTATATTCTTTTTAAGCCCTGAAATCAACCTGGTAATAAAGACAGACGCAAACGTTTTCGTATATACTGCGCCCAGATAAAACAGGGGATTAATTTATGACGTTATTAGGCACAGCGCTGCGTCCCGCAGCAACGCGAGTGATGTTATTAGGTTCAGGTGAACTGGGTAAAGAAGTGGCGATTGAATGCCAACGCCTGGGTGTGGAAGTCATTGCCGTGGATCGTTACCCCGACGCGCCAGCCATGCACGTTGCCCATCGCTCCTATGTAATTAACATGCTGGATGGCGAGGCATTACGCCAGCTTGTCGAACGTGAAAAACCACATTACATCGTGCCGGAAATAGAGGCGATTGCCACGGATATGCTGATCAAACTGGAACAGGAAGGTCAACACGTTGTGCCTTGCGCACGAGCGACCCAACTGACCATGAACCGGGAAGGAATCCGTCGCCTCGCCGCCGAAGAATTGTCTTTACCCACATCATCTTTCCGTTTTGCAGACACCGAAACACGTTTTCGTGAGGCCGTTGCCGAAATCGGCTATCCCTGCATTGTGAAGCCGGTAATGAGTTCTTCCGGCAAGGGGCAGAGCTTTATCCGTTCAGCCGATCAACTCACCGAGGCGTGGAACTATGCTCAACAGGGAGGCCGGGCAGGCGCCGGACGCGTTATCGTCGAAGGCGTAGTGAATTTTGATTTTGAAATCACCCTGCTAACCGTCAGCGCCGTTGATGGTGTGCATTTCTGCGCGCCGGTAGGTCATCGCCAGGAAGATGGCGATTATCGCGAGTCCTGGCAGCCGCAGCAGATGAGTGACCTGGCGCTGGCGCGCGCGCAGGAGATTGCCCGCAAGGTGGTACTGGCGCTGGGCGGTCACGGACTGTTTGGCGTGGAGCTGTTTGTCTGCGGTGATGAGGTGATTTTCAGCGAAGTCTCCCCTCGCCCTCACGACACGGGTATGGTGACCTTAATTTCGCAGGATCTGTCTGAGTTTGCCCTGCACGTACGTGCATTTCTCGGTCTGCCCGTTGGCGAAATCCGCCAGTATGGACCTTCTGCTTCCGCCGTTATTCTGCCGCAACTTACCAGCAAGAATATCACATTTGATAACGTGCAAGCCGCTGTAGGTGTGGGTATGCAAGTGCGTTTCTTTGGCAAGCCGGAAATCGACGGAAGCCGTCGTCTTGGCGTTGTGCTGGCCACAGCACAGAACATTGAAGATGCGGTGATACGCGCGAAAGACGCAGCCGCACAGGTGAAAGTTGCAGGATAAAAACCAGACCCGTAGGCCGGATAAAGCATTGATGCCGTATCCGACCTACGGTTTACGCATTAACGGCTTACTGCTTCGCGCCTTCTACTGCTTCACGAGCCAGCTTGGTAATACGATCGTAATCACCCGCTTCCAGCGCATCCGCCGGAACCAGCCAGGAACCACCGATGCACAGCACGCTTTTCAGTGCCAGGTAGTCACGGTAGTTCGCCGGAGAGATACCGCCGGTTGGGCAGAAACGCACCTGAGAGAACGGACCCGCAATTGCCTGCAGCGCTTTGGTACCGCCATTTGCTTCAGCAGGGAAGAATTTGAACTCTTTCAAACCGTAGTCCATACCCAGCATCAGTTCAGACACGGTGCTGATACCAGGGATCAGCGGAATAGTGCCTTCCGTTGCGGCTTTCAACAGCGGCTCGGTCAGGCCCGGGCTGATAGCAAACTGCGCACCGGCTTCGGTCACTTCAGCCAGCTGTTGCGGATTCAGTACAGTACCTGCACCAACGATAGCGTCCGGAACTTCTTTTGCGATCGCGCGAATGGCATCCATCGCACATGCGGTACGTAAGGTCACTTCCAGAACGCGCACGCCGCCTGCAACCAGCGCTTTTGCCATCGGCACTGCGTGTTCCAGTTTATTAACCACGATAACCGGTACAACCGGGCCAGTGGTCAGGATTGCTTCTGCACTTGTCTTCCAGTTTTTCATCAGAGTTTTCTCTCGCCTGATTACAAAATAAGTCTTAAAAAGTGATACAGGTTGCGCCCTGTTCCGCACCGGACAGCTTTTCACGCAACGCGCTGAACATTTCACGGCCTGTGCCCACGCGCGATGCGCTGAGGTCAGGAATGTGAGGCTGACGAGAAGCAAGTTCCTCTTCATCAACCAGCAGCGTCAATTCACCTGTCTGTCCATTCACACGAATGATGTCGCCATCGCGTACTTTTGCCAGTAGCCCGCCATCATAGGCTTCTGGGGTTACATGGATTGCTGAAGGCACTTTACCTGAAGCACCTGAAAGTCGTCCATCGGTAACTAACGCAATTTTGAAACAACGGTCCAATAATACACCAAGTGGCGGCATGAGTTTATGTAATTCTGGCATTCCGTTTGCTTTTGGTCCCTGATGGCGCACAACGACTACGCAATCACGGTCGAGCAGTCCCGCATCGAAGGCCGGCAATACATCATGCTGACTTTCAAAAACAACCGCGGGCGCTTCAATTACCTGATTTTCTACCGGAACCGCCGACGTTTTCATCACAGCACGTCCGAGGTTACCGCTCAGCACTTTGGTACCGCCGTGGTGGGAGAATGGCTGATCGATGGTAGCAATCACATTGCTGTCCAGCGACTTCGCTGCCCCTTCGCGCCAGTCCAGTTCACCATCGTTGAGCCAGGGTTCCATGGTGTAACGAGACAAACCAAACCCAGCAACGGTGTTCACATCTTCATGCAGCAGACCCGCGTTCAGCAGTTCGCGCATTAACACCGGCACGCCACCCGCTGCCTGGAAGTGGTTAATATCTGCCGGACCATTCGGATACAGACGCGCCATCAACGGCACGATATCGGACAGATCGGAGAAGTCGTCCCAGTTAATCAGAATCCCGGCTGCACGCGCCATCGCAACCAGGTGCATTGTATGGTTGGTTGACCCCCCGGTCGCCAGCAGCGCGACAATACCGTTCACCACTACTTTTTCATCGATCATTTTACCGATCGGCATCCATTCATTGCCGTTGCCGGTCAGACGCGTTACCTGACGAGCAGCCGCGGCGGTCAACGCTTCGCGCAGCGGGGCATCCGGGTGTACGAATGAGGACCCTGGCAGTTGCATCCCCATAAACTCCACCACCATCTGGTTGGTGTTTGCCGTGCCATAGAACGTACAGGTCCCCGGTGCGTGATAAGACGCCGCTTCGGATTCAAGCAGCGCCATGCGATCGACTTTGCCTTCAGCATACAGCTGACGGATACGCACTTTTTCTTTGTTCGCCAGACCGCTCGCCATCGGACCGGAGGGAATAAAGATCGAAGGCAGATGACCAAATGACAGTGCCGCCATCACCAGACCCGGGACAATTTTGTCGCACACGCCAAGGAATAACGCGCCGTCGAACATATTGTGTGAGAGGCCGACAGCAGCCGACATCGCAATCACTTCGCGACTCAGCAACGAAAGCTCCATCCCATCCTGTCCCTGGGTCACACCGTCGCACATCGCAGGAACACCGCCAGCGACCTGGCCTACCGCATTGGCTTCATGCAGCGCTTTACGAATGATGTCGGGATAATGTTCGTACGGCTGATGCGCGGAAAGCATGTCGTTATAGGAAGTAATGATCGCGATATTGTTACGCAGCATGCTTTTCAGCGAGGCCTTGTCATCCGGCTGGCAGGCAGCAAAACCATGCGCCAGGTTACCGCACGCCAGCTGTGAACGATGAACGGTAGTCGATTTCGCTTGTTCAATACGGGCAAGGTAGGCGGAACGCGTGTCGCGAGAACGTTCGACAATACGTTTTGTTACGCGTAACAAATTCGGATTCATAGAGGCTCCTAAAATTTATCTGTCAGAGCGTTGGATCAACAATGTGTTTCAGTTGGGTTAAAAACAGCTGAATCGCTTGTTAGCCGTAGCTCAGGGGCAAAATCGTTTCAGGCAGTGTAATAAAAAAAGCCCCGCGGGTGAATCCACGCGGAGCTTAAAAGTGCAAAAATTATTCTACAATCTGTGTTAGATCATGTTACCGGTAAAATAACACCTATGGGCTAGATGATATTTTACTCGAATTCGTTCCAGGAACGACCATCACGGGTAATCATGGCCACAGAGGCAACTGGTCCCCAGGTCCCGGCCTGATACGGCTTCGGTGCATCGTTGTCCATTGCCCAGGCTTCGGTAATAGAATCGACCCACTTCCATGCTTCTTCAACTTCATCTCGACGCACAAACAGCGCCTGAATGCCGCGCATCGTTTCAAGCAGCAGGCGCTCATAAGCGTCGGCCAGATGCGTTTGGTTGAAGGTTTCGGAGTAGCTCAGGTCAAGTTTGGTAATTTGCAGGTTATGCTTGTGATCCAGTCCAGGCACTTTGTTCAGTACCTGGATATCGACACCTTCATCAGGCTGCAAACGGATAGTCAGCTTGTTCTGCGGCAGGTCCTGCCAGGATTCTCTGAACAGGTTCAGCTCAGGCGTTTTGAAGTAAACCACCACTTCAGAGCACTTGGTCGGTAAACGCTTACCGGTACGCAGGTAGAACGGTACGCCCGCCCAGCGCCAGTTATCGATATCCACACGGATCGCCACAAACGTTTCCGTGTTGCTGCTCTTGTTCGCGCCTTCTTCTTCCAGGTATCCCGGAACTTTTTTACCCTGGGCAAAACCGGCGGTGTACTGACCACGAACTGTCTTTTCACGTACGTTCGAACGATCGATACGACGCAGTGATTTCAGTACTTTCACTTTTTCATCACGGATGCTGTCTGCGCTCAGATCGGACGGCGGAGACATCGCGATCATGCACAGGATCTGCAGCAGGTGGTTCTGGATCATGTCGCGCATTTGACCGGCCTGGTCAAAGTAGCCCCAGCGCCCTTCAATGCCCACTTCTTCCGCCACGGTAATTTCTACGTGGTCGATAGTGCGGTTATCCCAGTTATTCACAAACAGGGAGTTGGCAAAACGCAGTGCCAACAGGTTCAGTACCGTCTCTTTGCCGAGATAGTGGTCGATGCGGTAAACCTGGCACTCTTCGAAATACTCGCCAACCTGATCGTTGATTTCACGAGATGTTGCCAGTGACGTGCCCAGCGGTTTTTCCATCACCACGCGGGCAGGCTTAGCATTCAGCTTTGCTTCACCCAGACCTTTGCAGATCGCGCCAAAGGTGCTTGGCGGCATTGCGAAATAGTTGATGGTGGTACGCGATTTTTGATCCAGCATTTTGCCCAGACGCTTAAACGCGGCGGTGTCGTTGACGTCCAGGTTACAAAACTCAAGACGACCGCTGAGGGTTTCCCACAACCTTTCATCAATTTTTTCTTTCATGAAGGTTTCGAGCGCTTCGCGCACAACCTTGGTATAGGCTGCTTTGTCCCAGTCGGCACGCCCAACCCCAATGATGCGGGTATCCGGGTTAATCTGGCCGGCCTTTTCCAGTTGATACAGGGAAGGCAGCAATTTCCGTCGCGCCAGGTCGCCCTTCGCGCCGAAAATGACCAGATCACATGCCTGGGCTGTTTGCGTTACCGCCATGTCATTCTCCTCAATTAAGTGCCTGGTGCTTTTGCCAGACACTGGTTGTAATTTTATTACAGTGCACTGTACTGCTTTTACGTGAATCCGGAAACCGTAAACGCTTATCCAGCCGTGCTGTTACCGCGAACAGCCGCTTTATTGGCGTATAACCCATCAAAATGGATAAAAAAGTCGTCTTTTTCGTACCCATGAAGAAGTATGAAAATCCGACTCCGATCATGTAATGAAAAAAAACAACAACTATTTTGTCCATTTTGCCCCGTTGCTGCACTAGCAGGGGTACTATCTACCAGAGTTACCGCTCGATTTCTCCTTATCGTTGAAATCGTTTTTGCCCATGACCCATGAGTCTACCTACATCATGAATATGCTGGAAAAAATCCAGTTAAAACTGGAACATTTGAGCAAGTCAGAGCGTAAAGTCGCCGACATTATTCTTGCCTCTCCCGAACGGGCAATTCACTCAAGCATCGCTGCGCTTGCTGTAGAAGCCAACGTCAGCGAACCGACGGTGAACCGTTTCTGTCGTAGCATGGATACGCGCGGCTTCCCTGATTTTAAACTGCATCTGGCACAAAGTCTGGCAAATGGTACCCCTTATGTTAATCGCAATGTGGATGAGGATGACAGCGTAGAATCTTATACGGGGAAAATCTTCGAATCGGCGATGGCAAGCCTTGACCACGTTCGTCAGTCGCTGGATAACGCGGCGGTAAACCGGGCGGTAGATTTGTTAACCCAGGCGAAGAAAATCGCCTTCTTTGGTTTAGGTTCTTCCGCCGCGGTCGCACACGACGCGATGAACAAATTTTTCCGCTTTAACGTACCGGTAATCTATTCCGACGACATTGTCCTGCAACGGATGAGTTGTATGAATTGTAGCGACGACGACGTCATTGTGCTTATTTCTCATACCGGAAGAACCAAAAGTCTGGTTGAACTGGCGCAGTTAGCAAGGGAAAACGACGCTATGGTTATCGCCCTCACCTCTCCCGGGACGCCACTGGCGCGTGAAGCCACGCTGGCTATTACCCTCGATGTGCCGGAAGATACTGACATTTATATGCCCATGGTCTCTCGACTTGCTCAACTGACCGTGATAGATGTGCTGGCTACAGGATTTACTTTGCGCCGAGGGGCAAAATTTAGAGATAACTTGAAGCGTGTCAAGGAAGCGCTTAAGGAATCGCGTTTTGATAAAGAATTACTCATCAAGAGTGATGACCGCTAAAAGCAATAACAATGTTCTACCCTTTTATCATCCGGGTCGTTCATTTTACCGTTAATGTTTGAGAACGGCCGGATTAATGTTCACGCAACACCTAGTTGTTTCAGTCAACGGAGTATTACATGTCCAGAAGGCTTCGCAGAACCAAAATCGTTACCACGTTAGGCCCGGCAACTGACCGCGATAACAACCTTGAGAAGATTATCGCCGCGGGTGCGAACGTCGTACGTATGAACTTTTCCCACGGCTCTCCAGAAGATCACAAACTGCGGGCGGATAAGGTCCGTGAAATTGCCGCAAAACTGGGACGTCATGTAGCTATTTTGGGTGACCTGCAGGGACCTAAAATCCGCGTATCTACCTTTAAAGAAGGTAAAGTTTTTCTTAATGTTGGCGACAAGTTCCTGTTAGACGCCAACCTCGGTAAAGGCGAAGGCGACAAAGAAAAAGTCGGCATTGATTATAAGGGACTGCCTGCAGACGTCGTGCCTGGCGATATCCTGCTGCTCGACGACGGTCGCGTACAGCTTAAAGTGCTGGAAGTTCAGGGCATGAAAGTCTTCACCGAAGTCACTGTCGGTGGCCCGCTGTCCAATAACAAGGGCATCAACAAACTGGGCGGCGGTCTCTCTGCTGAAGCCCTGACCGAAAAAGACAAAGCCGACATCATTACCGCTGCGCAAATCAGCGTTGACTATTTGGCTGTCTCCTTCCCGCGCTGCGGCGAAGATCTAAACTATGCCCGCCGTCTGGCGCGCGACGCCGGTTGCGATGCGAAAATTGTCGCCAAGGTAGAACGTGCAGAAGCCGTCTGCGACCAGAATGCGATGGATGACATCATCCTGGCTTCTGACGTAGTGATGGTAGCCCGTGGCGACCTGGGTGTTGAAATCGGTGACCCTGAGCTGGTAGGTATTCAGAAAGCGTTGATTCGCCGTGCGCGTCAGCTGAACCGTGCGGTCATCACCGCCACACAGATGATGGAGTCGATGATTACCAACCCAATGCCGACTCGTGCGGAAGTGATGGACGTGGCTAACGCCGTCCTCGACGGCACCGATGCCGTAATGCTCTCTGCCGAAACAGCAGCAGGTCAGTACCCGGCGGAAACCGTCGCGGCAATGGCGCGCGTGTGCCTGGGTGCAGAGAAGATCCCAAGCATCAACGTCTCTAAACACCGCCTTGACGTGCAGTTTGATAACGTTGAAGAAGCGATTGCGATGTCAGCGATGTACGCTGCTAACCACCTGAAAGGGGTCACCGCTATCATCGCTATGACGGAGTCTGGTCGTACTGCGCTGATGACTTCTCGTATCAGTTCCGGTCTGCCAATTTTCGCGATGTCTCGTCATGAACGTACGTTGAATCTGACCTCTCTGTATCGCGGTGTCACCCCGGTTCACTTTGACAGCGAAACAGATGGCGTCGTTGCCGCCAATGAAGCAGTGAACCTGCTGCGCGATAAAGGCTATCTGGTTTCCGGCGATCTGGTGATCGTGACACAGGGCGATGTGATGAGCACCATTGGCTCAACTAACACCACGCGTATCCTGACCGTCGAGTAACACCAGAGTTTGATGTAAAAAAGCCTCTCGTTTGAGAGGCTTTTTTTTATTTCTTCGGATAGAGATCTTTGCGCTTATAGGGCTCAATCTCGCCGGGTTTACGCGTCTTAAGCAGTTTCAGTATCCAGGTGTATTGTTCGACATGAGGCGTGACAAAAATCTCCACCTCTTCGTTCATTCGTCTGGCAATGGTGTGGTCATCCGCTGTCAGGATGTCATCCATCGGAGGACGGACCTTAATCGTCAGGCGGTGAGTTTTACCGCCATACACCGGAAACAGCGGCACGACACGCGCGTGGCAGACCTTCATCAAGCGACCAATTGCCGGTAACGTTGCTTTATAGGTAGCAAAAAAATCGACAAACTCGCTGTGCTCAGGCCCGTGGTCCTGATCCGGGAGGTAGTATCCCCAATATCCCTGTCGTACAGACTGAATAAACGGTTTGATGCCATCATTACGCGCATGTAATCGACCTCCGAAACGACGGCGTACCGTGTTCCAGACGTAATCAAATACCGGGTTTCCCTGATTGTGGAACATTGCTGCCATTTTCTGTCCCTGGGAAGCCATCAGCATCGCCGGGATATCTACGCCCCAGCCATGAGGAACGAGAAAAATCACTTTTTCATCGTTGCGGCGCATCTCTTCGATGATTTCAAGGCCCTGCCAGTCAACCCGATTCTGAATTTTCTCCGGCCCGCGCAGGGCGAGTTCCGCCATCATGACCATCGCCTGAGGGGCGGTCGCGAACATCTCATCAACAATGGCTTCGCGCTCAGCTTCGCTGCGTTCAGGAAAACAAAGGGATAAATTGATCAGCGCTCTGCGACGTGAGCTTTTTCCCAAGCGTCCAACCATCCGTCCGAGCTTTGCCAGAATAGGATCGCGAAATGACGCTGGCGTTAACGCAATCCCAGCTATCGCCGCTACACCCAGCCAGGCGCCCCAGTAGCGCGGATGGCGAAATGATTTATGAAACTCAGGGATATACTCAATATTCTTTTTTTTCGTTTCCATGCTCTTCCAGTGTCTGGTGCCGCGAAAAGTAAATCTGCTGATAGTGTAGCGGCGCACCGTGCGCCGTACAAAATAAAAAAGCCGGCACGCATCGCGTACCGGCTTTATCAGTGTGCTAATTAATCAAAACGTAGCTGAGGCATAACTTCTTTCACCTGCGCCAGATAATCGGTGCGATCCGAGCCGGTCAGACCTTCTGTACGCGGCAGTTTAGCCGTCAGAGGGTTCACGGCCTGCTGGTTAATCCACACTTCGTAGTGCAGATGCGGACCAGTTGAACGCCCCGTGTTACCTGACAGCGCGATACGATCGCCACGTTTCACTTTTTGACCTGGTTTCACCAACAGCTTACGCAGGTGCATATAACGGGTGGTGTAGGTGCGACCATGACGAACCGCAACATAGTATCCGGCAGCGCCGCTACGCTTCGCTACAACCACTTCACCATCGCCTACCGACAGTACCGGCGTCCCCTGCGGCATCGCAAAGTCGACACCTTTGTGCGGCGCTACGCGTCCAGTCACCGGATTCAGGCGACGCGGGTTAAAGTTCGAGGAGATGCGGAACTGTTTCGCCGTCGGGAAACGCATGAAGCCTTTCGCCAGCCCGGTACCGTTACGGTCATAGAACTTACCGTCTTCAGCACGGATGGCGTAATAGTCTTTGCCTTCAGAACGTAAACGCACGCCCAGCAGCTGGCTTTGCTCGCGCTTACCGTCCAGCATTTCGCGAGACATCAGCACTGAGAACTCATCGCCTTTTTTCAGTTTGCGGAAATCCATCTGCCACTGCATGGCCTTAATCACCGCGCTGATTTCAGAGCTGGTCAGTCCGGCCTCTTTGGCGCTGGCGACGAAGCTTCCGCCCACCGTGCCTTTGATACGGCTGTTAACCCAATCGCCCTGCTGCATTTCGCTGCTCATTTTGAAACCTGTCGCAGTACGATCGTAAGTGCGGGTTTCACGGCGGGACACTTCCCAGGTCAGACGCTGCAGGTCACCTTCCGCGCTTAAGGTCCAGGATAACTGCTGACCAATTTTCAGATTGCGTAGTTCTTTATCGGAAGCAGCGAGCTGACTGATGTCGCCCATATCGATGCCGTACTGATTCAGAATACTGCTCAGCGTATCGCCTGTGGAGACGACATACTCATGCACGCCGGCTTCACCAGACGTTTTGTCATCCAGTTCATCCTGCGGAATGGCTTCGTCTTCCTGCGCGGCCTGATCGATAGGTTCACTGGCCTCAGGCAACAGTGAACGAATTTCGCTTTTTTCCAGCTCGATAGTTTTAACGATGGGTGCTGAATCGGGATGGTAAACATAAGGCCGCCAGACGGCGACGGCCAATGTCAGTACGGTAAGCGACCCCAGCATAACGCGATGGGGTCGCGGCAGATTATTAAATGCCAGAGCGACAGAGCGGGCTATCTGTTGCACGTATTCACTTCCTCATTAATCTCCTTTCAGGCAGCTCGCATACTGGTTGGCTAATTGGTTCAAAAACGCTGAATAGCTTGTTTTACCCAGTTTGATATTCGTTCCGAGCGGATCCAACGTTCCCATTCGAACGGATGTCCCTCTCGCGACGGCTTCAACGACCGCTGGCCTGAACTGTGGCTCAGCAAAAACGCAGGTTGCTTTTTGCTCAACCAACTGTGTTCTTATTTCATGTAAACGCTGCGCACCAGGTTGAATCTCAGGGTTCACGGTAAAGTGACCAAGCGGTGTTAGTCCGTAGTGTTTTTCGTAGTAGCCATAGGCGTCATGAAAAACGAAATAACCTTTTCCCTTGAGCGGTGCGAGCTCGTTACCTACCTGCTTATCGGTTGCGGCTAATTGTGCCTCAAAATCCTTCAGGTTGGCGTCAAGTTTGGCTCGACTTTGCGGCATAAGTTCCACTAATTTTTCATGGATTGCAACCGCTGAGGCCCGCGCTATCTCTGGGGAAAGCCAAAGATGCATGTTGTAATCGCCATGATGGTGATGCTCGTCACTTTTTTCACTGCCAGCATCATTGTGTCCATGATCGTCATCGTCGTCATCAGCACCTTTCAAGAGTAACGGTTTCACGTCATTGAGCTGCGCAATCGTTACCTGTTTCGCGTTAGGAATATTCTTGACTGACTTTTCCATAAACGCTTCCATCTCAGGTCCAATCCAAACAACTAAGTCCGCGCCCTGTAAGCGTTTTACGTCTGATGGACGCAGTGAATAGTCATGTTCGGAAGCCCCGTCAGGCAGGAGAACCTCAGTGTCTGTTACCCCGTCTGCAATGGCTGAAGCAATAAACCCCAGCGGCTTGAGCGAGGCCACCACAGCGGCATTTGCTGCCTGTGTTGCACTACCCCAAAGAGCAGCGGATAATGCTGCGAAAAGAAGCGTATTTTTATGTAACATAATGCGACCAATCATCGTAATGAATGTAAGAAATGTGATATTATAACATTCTATAACTTCTGCAAGACTAAAATTGATATGACGACTTTGGTTTCACTGGAAAATGTCTCGGTCTCTTATGGTCAACGCCGCGTCCTGTCTGACGTATCGCTTGAACTTCGACCCGGTAAAATTTTAACGCTTCTCGGCCCAAATGGCGCCGGGAAGTCTACGCTGGTGCGCGTTGTATTAGGGCTGGTAGCGGCTGATGAGGGAGTAATCAAGCGTAATGGTCAATTGCGGATTGGCTATGTACCGCAAAAACTGTACCTCGATACTACGCTGCCACTGACGGTAAGTCGGTTTATGCGCTTACGTCCCGGTACCAAAAAAGAGGATATCCTTCCGGCACTGAAGCGCGTTCAAGCCGGGCATCTGATGGATGCACCGATGCAAAAGCTCTCTGGCGGGGAAACACAACGCGTCCTGTTGGCCCGTGCTTTATTGAATAAACCTCAGCTACTGGTGCTCGATGAACCAACCCAGGGCGTGGATGTCAATGGGCAGGTCGCACTGTACGACCTTATCGACCAGTTGCGACGTGAACTGGATTGCGCCGTACTGATGGTTTCCCATGACCTGCATCTGGTGATGGCCAAAACCGATGAGGTACTGTGCCTGAACCATCATATTTGCTGTTCCGGTGCGCCTGAAGTGGTTTCTATGCACCCGGAATTCATCTCAATGTTCGGGCAACGCGGCGCCGAACAACTCGGAATTTACCGTCATAATCACAATCACCGCCACGATTTACAGGGTCGTATCGTCTTACGCCGGGGAAATGGTCACTCATGATTGAATTGTTATTACCCGGCTGGTTAGCTGGGATCATGCTGGCCTGTGCCGCTGGCCCACTCGGCTCGTTCGTCGTCTGGCGTCGAATGTCTTATTTCGGTGATACGCTGGCCCACGCTTCGCTGCTGGGAGTCGCCTTTGGCCTGCTGCTGGATGTAAACCCTTTCTATGCGGTTATCGCCGTCACCCTGTTGCTGGCTGGCGGTCTGGTATGGCTGGAGAAGCGCCCTCACCTTGCGATCGATACCTTGCTGGGTATTATGGCGCACAGCGCGTTGTCATTGGGGCTGGTTGTTGTCAGCCTGATGTCCAACATCCGTGTGGATCTGATGGCTTACCTGTTTGGTGATTTGCTCGCCGTGACGCCAGAAGATCTTATCTCCATCGCCATCGGCGTGGTTATTGTTCTGGCGATTCTGTTCTGGCAGTGGAGTAACCTGCTGTCGATGACCATCAGTCCGGATCTGGCATTTGTCGATGGTGTGAAGCTGCAACGCGTGAAGCTGCTGCTGATGCTGGTTACGGCGTTAACGATTGGCGTGGCGATGAAGTTTGTCGGGGCGCTGATTATCACCTCACTGCTTATCATCCCTGCGGCGACCGCCCGTCGCTTTGCCCGTACGCCGGAGCAGATGGCAGGGGTTGCCGTTGGAGTGGGAATGATAGCGGTTACAGGCGGGCTGACCTTCTCGGCCTTCTATGACACCCCGGCAGGTCCTTCCGTGGTGCTGTGCGCCGCGCTGCTGTTTATTTTCAGCATGATGAAAAAGCAAGCGAGCTAAGCATGCGTTGCCCGGTGGCGCTGCGCTTACCGGGCCCATAAAATCGCCCAGGCCTGATGAGCGTCGCGACATCAGGCATTAAGGCATCTGTGGCGGTGTAATGCCAAAATGGTTCCAGGCGCGCACGGTTGCCATACGTCCACGCGGCGTACGTTGTAGAAAACCTTGCTGAATCAGATACGGCTCCAGCACGTCCTCAATGGTTTCACGCTCTTCCCCAATCGCCGCTGCCAGGTTATCCAGTCCTACCGGTCCGCCAAAGAATTTATCGATAACCGCCAGCAGCAGCTTACGGTCCATATAATCGAATCCTTCCGCATCCACATTGAGCATATCCAGCGCCTGGGCGGCAATATCTGCTGAAATTGTGCCGTCATGCTTCACTTCGGCGAAATCGCGTACCCGGCGTAATAAGCGGTTGGCGATACGCGGTGTACCGCGGGCGCGGCGTGCCACTTCCAGCGCACCTTCATCGCTCATTTCCAGACCCATAAAACGCGCACTGCGCCCAACAATGTGCTGCAGGTCTGCCACCTGATAGAACTCCAGGCGCTGCACAATACCAAAACGGTCACGCAGCGGAGAGGTTAACGACCCGGCGCGCGTCGTCGCCCCGATTAGCGTGAACGGCGGCAGATCGATCTTAATCGAACGGGCAGCCGGTCCTTCACCAATCATGATATCCAGCTGATAATCTTCCATCGCCGGATACAACACCTCTTCCACCACCGGTGACAGACGATGTATTTCATCGATAAACAGCACATCGTGGGGTTCAAGGTTGGTAAGCATTGCCGCCAGGTCACCCGCTTTTTCCAGTACCGGACCGGACGTGGTACGCAGATTAACGCCCATTTCATTGGCGACAATATTGGCAAGCGTAGTTTTACCAAGACCAGGAGGACCGAAAATCAGCAGGTGATCGAGAGCGTCACCGCGCAGCTTCGCCGCCTGGATAAAAATCTCCATTTGCGAACGAACCTGAGGCTGGCCAATATACTCTTCCAGCAATTTTGGGCGAATCGCACGATCCACCAGATCTTCAGGGGTAGTGCTGACAGCCGAAATCAGGCGATCTGCTTCAATCATCCGTTACCTCACAATGCCGCGCGAAGCGCTTCACGAATCAGGGTTTCACTGCTGGCATCAGGGCGGGCAATTTTGCTCACCATGCGGCTGGCTTCCTGTGGTTTATAGCCCAACGCCACCAGCGCAGCAACCGCTTCCTGCTCGGCGTCGTCCGTTGTCGGGCTTGCCGGAGACGTCAGGACCAGATCCGCCGCTGGTGTAAAGAGATCACCATGCAAACCTTTAAAGCGGTCTTTCATTTCTACAATCAGGCGTTCTGCGGTTTTCTTACCAATACCCGGTAATTTCACCAGCGCGCCCAGCTCTTCGCGCTCTACGGCATTAACGAACTGCTGAGCAGACATACCGGAGAGGATCGCCAGCGCCAACTTCGGCCCCACGCCATTGGTTTTGATTAACTCTTTAAACAGCGTGCGCTCTTGCTTGTTGTTAAAGCCATACAATAGCTGAGCATCTTCTCGCACCACAAAATGGGTGAAAATAATCGCTTCTTGCCCGGCTTCCGGCAACTCGTAGAAACAGGTCATCGGCATATGCACTTCATAGCCTACCCCGCCCGTTTCCAGAAGGACCAGCGGGGGTTGTTTTTCAATAATGATGCCTCTGAGTCTGCCTATCACGTGACGCTCCTGCGTTAAGGGCTAAAAGGTAATGCGCTATCATAAAAAAAGGCTGGATAGATATCCAGCCTCATTTGTCACTAACGTAATCGACCTCGCGCCAAATTCAGCCTCGACTCGCTCATTTGCATGGCGTTCTGACTGACATGGCAGTGGGTAATGGCAATCGCCAGTGCATCCGCGGCATCTGCTTGCGGATTCGCCGGGAGTTTTAGCAGCGTGCGTACCATATGCTGGACCTGGCTTTTTTCCGCGCTACCGATCCCCACCACGGTCTGTTTTACCTGGCGGGCCGCGTATTCAAAGACCGGTAGATCCTGATTGGTCGCCGCAACGATTGCCACGCCGCGAGCCTGTCCCAGCTTTAGCGCCGAGTCGGCGTTCTTCGCCATAAAAACCTGCTCAATGGCAAAATAGTCCGGCTGAAACTGGGTGATGATTTCCGTCACGCCCGCGTAAATCAATTTCAGACGTGACGGGAGATCGTCGACTTTGGTGCGAATGCAGCCGCTGCCGAGATAGGTCAACTGCCTGCCGACCTGACGAATAACGCCATAACCGGTGATGCGAGACCCCGGGTCAATGCCGAGAATAATAGACATCACGCATCTCCTGTTATTTTATGGCTTAACCACATCATTCTAAGGTGGCAGCAACCTCATCGGAGATTTCACCGTTGTGGTAAACTTCCTGCACGTCGTCGCAGTCTTCCAGCATATCGATCAGACGCATCAGCTTCGGCGCTGTTTCTGCATCCATATCCGCTTTGGTGGATGGGATCATAGACACTTCAGCTGCGTCCGCTTTCAGACCAGCCGCTTCCAGCGCGTCACGCACTTTGCCCATCTCTTCCCACGCGGTGTAAACGTCAATTGCGCCGTCGTCGAAGGTCACAACGTCTTCAGCACCTGCTTCCAGCGCCGCTTCCATGATGGCGTCTTCGTCGCCCTGTTCAAAGGAGATCACGCCTTTTTTGCTGAACAGATAAGCCACGGAACCGTCGGTACCGAGGTTACCACCCGTTTTCGTGAATGCGTGACGCACTTCCGCAACGGTACGGTTACGGTTGTCAGACAGACATTCAATCATAACGGCTGTACCGCCAGGACCGTAACCTTCATAGATGATGGTTTCCATGTTGGAATCTTCATCACCACCCACACCGCGCGCGATTGCACGGTTCAGGGTGTCACGGGTCATGTTGTTAGCCAGCGCTTTATCAACCGCTGCACGCAGACGCGGGTTAGCATCCGGATCGCCGCCGCCCAGTTTAGCCGCCGTCACCAGCTCACGAATTATTTTGGTGAAAATTTTACCGCGTTTAGCATCCTGCGCTGCTTTACGGTGTCTGGTGTTGGCCCATTTACTATGACCTGCCATAAATAATATCTCCAAAAAGCGCGCCTTTTCAGGCGACGTTAATTACAAACTCTTCAATCGCCTGCCGGTTACTCCACGACTTGGTTAATTGGGCGGCTTCAACCGCATTAACCCAACGATAGGTCAGATGTTCGGTGAACACGATCTCTCGTTCTGAGGGAAGTGCCAGGCAAAACCAGGATTCAGTATTACGTTCAATTCCCGGTGCATAGCGATGACGTAAATGGCTAAAAATCTCAAACTCCACCGTGCGCTGACAGTCAATTAAGGTCAGTTGCTCAGATGCAACATCAATGGCGACCTCTTCCTTTACTTCGCGCATAGCGGCTTGCGACGCGGTTTCACCTTCTTCAAGGCTGCCGGTGACCGACTGCCAGAAATCAGGATCGTCGCGTCGCTGTAACATCAGCACTCTCCCGGTGTCCTTTGCATAAATCACGACTAACACCGAGACAGGCTGTTTATATGTCATATCAGTTATTCTCGGCCTTCTTAACAACCTGAATGCTCAGTTCCGCCAGCGCAGCTTCGTTGGCAAAGCTTGGCGCTTCAGTCATCAGACACGCTGCAGCCGTGGTTTTCGGGAAAGCAATAACGTCACGAATGTTGTCAGTACCGGTCAACAGCATAGTCAGACGGTCCAGACCAAACGCCAGGCCCGCATGCGGCGGTGTACCATATTTTAGTGCATCCAGCAGGAAGCCGAATTTCTCACGCTGTTCTTGCTCATTAATGCCAAGAATACCGAATACGGTTTGCTGCATGTCGCCGTTGTGAATACGCACGGAACCGCCGCCTACTTCGTAGCCGTTGATGACCATATCGTACGCGTTGGCAACCGCGTCTTCCGGCGCAGCTTTCAGCTCAGCGGCCGTCATATCTTTCGGCGCGGTGAACGGGTGGTGCATTGCGGTCAGTCCGCCTTCACCATCGTCTTCGAACATTGGGAAGTCGATAACCCACAGCGGTGCCCATTTGGCTTCGTCGGTAATGCTCAGATCTTTACCCAGTTTCAGACGCAGCGCGCCCATCGCGTCGGCAACTACTTTCTTGTTGTCGGCACCGAAGAAAATCATGTCGCCGTCTTGTGCACCGGTACGTGCCAGAATCGCTTCCACAATTTCTGCGTTCAGGAACTTAGCAACTGGGCTGGTAATACCTTCCAGACCTTTCGCACGTTCGGTGACTTTGATGTAAGCCAGGCCTTTCGCGCCGTAAATCTTGATAAAGTTACCGTAATCGTCGATCTGCTTACGGCTCAGTGCAGCACCGCCCGGTACACGCAGAGCAGCTACGCGGCCTTTCGCATCGTTTGCCGGGCCAGAGAACACTGCGAACTCAACGTCTTTCACCAGATCGGCAACGTCAACCAGCTCCATCGGGTTACGCAGGTCTGGTTTATCGGAACCGTAACGACGCTCAGCTTCGGCAAAGGTCATGATCGGGAAATCACCCAGATCCACACCTTTCACTTCCAGCCACAGGTTACGCACCAGCGCTTCCATCACTTCACGCACCTGCGGTGCGGTCATGAAGGAAGTCTCAACGTCGATCTGGGTAAATTCAGGCTGACGGTCAGCACGTAAGTCTTCATCACGGAAGCATTTTACGATCTGATAGTAGCGGTCAAAGCCAGACATCATCAGCAGCTG
Source organism: Citrobacter sp. Cpo032 (assembly GCF_030332975.1). Lineage (NCBI taxonomy): Bacteria > Pseudomonadati > Pseudomonadota > Gammaproteobacteria > Enterobacterales > Enterobacteriaceae > Citrobacter > Citrobacter sp. Cpo032. Next base: position 148,751 of record NZ_JAOWGU010000047.1, on the reverse strand, counting down.
TTTAAACAACTGAGGTGATTGCGGCAGCGCGTAGAATTTACCTTTATGTACGCGAGAAGGTACCAGGTAATCGCGCGCGCCTTCCGGCGTCGCTTTGGTCAGCATCGGTGTTTCGATGTCGAGGAAGCCGTGGTCGTCCATAAAACGACGCACCAGACTGGTGATTTTGGCACGCGTTTTCAGGCGCTGCGCCATTTCAGGGCGACGCAGATCTAAATAGCGATACTTCAGTCGCGCTTCTTCGGTGTTGACGTGGTTAGAGTCCAACGGCAGCGAGTCTGAACGGTTGATGATGGTCAGATCGGAGGCCAGTACTTCAATTTCGCCCGTCGCCATATCGGCGTTGACGTTTTTCGCGTCACGCGCACGCACGGTGCCCGTAACCTGGATACAGAACTCATTACGCAGTTCGGAGGCCAGCTTTAACGCGTCCGCACGGTCCGGATCGAAAAATACCTGCACGATACCTTCGCGGTCGCGCATATCGATAAAGATCAGGCTACCAAGATCACGACGACGGTTGACCCAACCACACAGAGTCACCTGCTGCCCCTCGTGGGACAGACGTAGCTGTCCGCAATATTCTGTACGCATGAGATATCCCTTAACTTTGCCGCAGGCGGATTGTCACCTGCCTCGCAGATGACGAAGTCGCAGCTTTAGCTGAATGTCACAACTTAATGAAAAAAGGCGGCTATTATACTGGAAATTCTGCCGCACGATAAGAGCCTACTGGGATAGACTCTCAGTCCGGTACTGACTGTACGCCTGTTTCCTGGACGGGCATTGCGTAATCTCACAAAAAATAACAAAAATTGTCGCCCCTTTCACACTGATTCGCGATTAAGGTGTAACGGAATTCTTTTATTACTGGAGTGACCATGCTGGAATTGAACGCTAAAACAACCGCCCTTGTCGTAATTGATTTACAGGAAGGGATCCTGCCTTTCGCTGGCGGCCCTCATACGGCACATGATGTGGTTACCCGCGCCGCGCAATTGGCGGAAAAATTCCGTGCCCACGGTTCCCCGGTGGTAATGGTGCGAGTCGGCTGGTCTGACGATTACGCCGAAGCGCTGAAACAACCCGTAGATGCTCAGACTCCGGCAAAAGCGTTACCTGAAAATTGGTGGCATTACCCGGCTGCTTTGGGGAAATGCGCCAGCGATATCGAAGTGACTAAACGCCAGTGGGGAGCCTTCTATGGTACCGATCTGGAATTGCAGCTGCGTCGCCGGGGTATTGATACCATCGTCCTGTGCGGGATCTCGACGAACATTGGTGTTGAGTCGACGGCGCGAAATGCGTGGGAGCTGGGTTTCAGTCTTATCATTGCAGAGGATGCCTGTAGCGCCGCCAGTACTGAGCAACACCAGGGCAGCATGACCCACATTTTCCCGCGCATTGCGCGCGTTCGCAGCGTGGAGGAGATTCTGCAAGCGCTATGATTTATATCGGATTACCTCAGTGGTCGCATCCAAAATGGGTGCGTCTGGGGATCACCAGCCTTGAAGAGTATGCCCGCCATTTTAACTGCGTGGAGGGCAATACCACGCTGTATGCGCTGCCTAAAGCTGATATTGTTGCCCGCTGGCAGGCACAGACCACCGATGCGTTTCGATTTTGTTTTAAGTTTCCGGCGACCATTTCGCATCAGGCTGCGCTGCGTAATTGTGATGACCTCGTACAGGAATTTTTTACGCGCATGTCGCCGCTGGAATCGCGCATTGGACAATACTGGCTGCAATTACCTGCGACTTTTGGCCCACGCGATCTGCCTGCCCTGTGGCAGTTTCTCGATGTGCTCCCGAATTCCTTTACCTACGGTGTGGAAGTTCGCCATCCAGACTTCTTTGCCAAAGGCGAAGCCGAGCAGCTATTTAATCGCGGTTTACACGAGCGCGGAGTAAACCGGGTGATTCTGGACAGCCGCCCGGTGCATGCCGCAATCCCGCATACTGAAGCAATACGTGACGCCCAGCGCAAGAAACCTAAGGTTCCGGTGCATGCGGTAGTGACGGCAAACCATCCGATGGTACGCTTTATCGGTAGCGATAATATGGCACAAAACAGCGAGCTTTTTGCCGTCTGGCTGACCAAGCTATCGCTATGGCAACGCACCACGACGCCGTATCTGTTTTTGCATACGCCGGACATCGCGCAGGCCCCGGAGCTTGTTGATACGCTATGGGCAGATTTACGCAGCGCCCTGCCAGAGATCGGATCAGCACCCTCTATTCCACAGCAATCTTCTCTTTTCTGAAATTGCCACCTATCATAGTCAGTGCCAGCAGCCATTTTAAAAGGGAGTTTGTATGGTAAGCGCGCTTTATGCCGTATTGGGTGCGTTATTGTTAATAAAGTTCTCCTTTGACGTCGTTCGCCTGCGCATGCAATATCGCGTTGCCTATGGCGATGGAGGTTTTAGTGAACTGCAAAGCGCTATCCGCATTCACGGTAATGCGGTGGAATATATTCCCGTCGCGTTAGTGCTGCTGTTATTTATGGAAATGAACGGCGCAGAGACGTGGATGGTGCATATTTGCGGGCTGATGTTGATTGCCGGACGACTGATGCATTATTACGGATTCCACCACCGGCTCTTCCGCTGGCGCCGTTCAGGCATGAGCGCAACCTGGTGTTCGCTGTTGCTAATGGTGCTGGCGAATCTTTGGTATATGCCCTGGGAGTTGGTTTTCTCCCTGCATTAGCGCACAATACGCCACTTTATTTTTCCCGAATTTTTACGTTATGTCTCACCGCGACACGCTTTTTTCTGCGCCTATCGCCAGTCTGGGTGACTGGACCTTTGATGAACGGGTAGCTGAAGTCTTCCCGGATATGATCCAGCGTTCCGTTCCTGGCTATTCCAATATCATTTCTATGATTGGCATGCTGGCCGAACGTTTCGTACAACCCAACACGCAGGTCTACGATCTGGGCTGTTCTCTGGGCGCGGCGACACTCTCAGTGCGTCGCAATATTCATCACGAGAATTGCAAAATTATTGCCGTCGATAACTCCCCGGCGATGGTTGAGCGCTGCCGTCGTCATATTGACGCCTATAAGGCACCGACCCCGGTTGAGGTAGTCGAAGGCGATATTCGCAACATTACTATCGAAAACGCCTCGATGGTGGTGCTGAATTTTACCCTGCAATTCCTTGAGCCACCTGAGCGCCAGGCATTGTTGGATAAGATTTATCAAGGGTTGAATCCCGGCGGCGCGCTGGTGCTGTCTGAAAAATTCAGTTTCGAAGACGCTAACGTTGGCGAACTGCTGTTCAACATGCACCACGACTTCAAACGGGCCAATGGCTACAGCGAACTGGAAATTAGTCAGAAACGCAGCATGCTGGAAAACGTGATGCTGACCGACTCGGTAGAAACGCACAAAGCGCGACTGCATCAGGCCGGCTTTGAGCACAGCGAATTGTGGTTCCAGTGCTTCAACTTTGGCTCTCTGGTGGCGTTGAAAGCTGAGGTTAGCGCATGATCGATTTTGGTAACTTTTATCAGTTGATTGCCAAAAATCATCTGTCCCATTGGCTGGAAACGCTTCCGGCGCAAATCGCTGCCTGGCAGCGCGATCAGCACGGTCTTTTTAAGCAATGGTCAAACGCCGTCGAGTTTCTGCCCGAGCTGACGCCGCATCGTCTGGACTTACTACACAGCGTTACCGCAGAAAGTAAAGAACCGCTCAGCGAAGGCCAGCTTAAACGCATCGACACCCTGATGCGTAACCTGATGCCATGGCGTAAAGGACCGTACTCGCTGTACGGCGTCAACATCGATACCGAATGGCGTTCCGACTGGAAGTGGGATCGCGTTCTGCCGCACTTGTCTGATCTCACCGGCCGTACCATTCTTGATGTCGGCTGTGGCAGTGGCTATCACATGTGGCGCATGATTGGCGCTGGAGCGCATCTGGCGGTTGGGATCGATCCTACGCAACTGTTTCTGTGCCAGTTTGAGGCGGTACGTAAACTGCTGGGCAATGACCAGCGTGCTCACCTGCTGCCGCTGGGTATTGAGCAACTTCCAGCGCTAAACGCCTTTGACACTGTGTTCTCCATGGGCGTGCTTTATCACCGCCGATCGCCGCTGGAACATCTGTGGCAATTAAAGGATCAGTTGGTTAAAGATGGCGAACTGGTGCTGGAAACGCTGGTCGTCGAAGGTGATGAAAATACCGTACTGGTGCCGGGCGATCGTTACGCGCAGATGCGTAACGTCTACTTTATTCCATCTGCGTTGGCGCTAAAAAACTGGCTGGAAAAATGCGGTTTTGTTGATGTGCGCATCGCCGATGTCTGCGTCACCACCACCGAAGAGCAGCGCCGCACCGAGTGGATGGTAACCGAGTCGCTGGCCGACTTCCTCGACCCTATCGACCACAGCAAAACGGTGGAAGGCTACCCCGCCCCATTACGTGCGGTATTGATTGCGCGTAAGCCGTAATAGATTGCCGAATGACCGTTACGTATAGCGCCGTTTCTCCAAAATAGTTCAAGTTGCAGCAAGGCGGCAACGCAGCAAATCCCCGGGAGCGTAGATAACTACGTGACCGGGGTGCGCGAGGCGGCCAACGCTGCTGCGGCTTGAAATATGAAGGAGAAAAAAAGGCCCCTGTTGAAATTGCAGGGGCCTGGTACGAGCAAGCATCATATTGGGCGACATGATGCAACGGTAAAAATCAGCTGGCCTGATGGTGTGCAATGATTGCTTTCATTTCAGCAACCGCCGTCCCGTCTACCGCATAGCGCGAATACTCATCCGCCTGCGTATCCGAAGACATCGACAACCCCGAATTGCGATAACGCATTGGTGAAGCCAGCCATACTCCGGCAGAACTGTGGACTTCCTGCACTCCAGCATCAAGGAACAGGGACAAATTCGAGGCGCGAACCCCCGCTCCGGCCATAATGATTGGAGCACCGGGCTGCGCAATAAGTTCCATTATTTTTGTTAAACCTTGCGCCGCATCTGATTTTTGCCCTGAAGTGAGTACTCTGGCAATGCCCAAATCAGCTAATTTTTTAAGCGCATTGAGTGGGTTAGCACACATATCAAAGGCCCGATGAAAAGTGACTTGCAGCGAACCGGCGGCAATCATTATTTTCTCCATGCGCGGCATATCGACATTGCCATCCACATCTAAAATGCCGGTAACCAGCCCTGAGAATCCCAGTTCCCTGACCATCGCAATATCATCCAGCATTGCAGCAAATTCACCTTCGGTGTAGCAAAAGTCGCCTCCACGTGGGCGAATAATGGGATTGACGGGAATCGAAATGTGCTGGCGAACGGAACGCAAGACGCCCAGTGACGGCGTTAAGCCCCCTTCTTTGGGTGCCGAGCATAGTTCAATACGATCCGCGCCGTTTTGCTGCGCCGTGCGCGCGCACTCCATGCTGTAACAGCAGATTTCCAGTATAGCCATGCTCACTCCTGACGTTCGCTTGCCACAATGGTTTCAATCGACCACGGATGGAATTTTATCGTCACGCTACCATCGCTAACCGCCAGCGTCGGATTCGGTAAACGCTCACGCTCTCCTTTTGGCGAGCTGGTTTTCACAAAAATGCCCGGTTGACTCAGACCGTGATCGGAAAGCAGCGCCAGCGCTCGCGCATTCAGCGTTTCCGCCTCTCCCGGCAGAACAATTTCAATATGTTCCCAGCCTTCATGAGGGTAACGTTTTTCGCCCGGCCACGGCAGTTCGACGATGGAAAATTGCCAATGTTGCACACAAACCGGCTCATGCAGTTTAAAAAGACAAATAGGTCTGCCGTTAATGATGTTTTCTGACAACAATTCACCGCACTGTTCAAACCCACGACGCCAGCGTTCTGCGGTGGTATTTTGATGGCAACGCAAGGAAATGTGATCGGCTTCCAGGCCTGTGATATCCAGCCCAAGACGGGTAGAAAGTTCCGTTAATGCCTGCGTGAAATGCGGTAAATCTGCAGAAATATCCTGTAGTTCTGCAACGGTTTGCCAGTTCGCCATATTAAAAGCTCATATCCATGTTCAAAGTCGCTAATTTACTCTGTTGCGCTGCGCCATCCAACCGCTGTTTTCTCCGAACACATCATGAATAAATTTACGCCATTGCATTGTTTATATTTCAGGCTACTGACGGTACACACAATGCTGACGGCAACGGGCATTTGCAGTATACTCCCGCCCTTAATTCTTAAACTGGTGCGGTGAATTTTAGGCCGCTTCATAAATGTAAGGTATTCCGGTGAATATTCAGGCTCTTCTCTCAGAAAAAGTCAGTCAGGCCATGATTGCTGCAGGCGCACCTGCAGATTGCGAACCGCAGGTTCGTCAGTCAGCAAAAGTACAGTTCGGCGACTATCAAGCTAACGGCATGATGGCTGTCGCTAAAAAACTGGGTATGGCGCCGCGACAACTGGCTGAGCAGGTGCTGACTCATCTGGATCTCAACGGGATTGCCAGCAAAGTTGAAATTGCAGGCCCGGGCTTTATCAATATTTTTCTCGATCCAGCATTTCTGGCGCTGCACGTTCAGCAGGCGCTGGCTTCCGATCGTCTGGGCGTAACTCAACCGGCTAAACAAACCGTCGTGGTTGACTACTCCGCGCCTAACGTAGCGAAAGAGATGCACGTTGGTCACCTGCGTTCCACCATCATCGGTGACGCGGCGGTGCGTACGCTGGAGTTCCTCGGTCACAACGTTATTCGCGCTAACCACGTCGGCGACTGGGGTACTCAGTTCGGTATGCTCATCGCATGGCTGGAAAAACAGCAGCAGGAAAATGCCGGAGAGATGGCGCTGGCTGACCTGGAAGGTTTCTACCGTGATGCGAAAAAACATTACGACGAAGATGAAGCCTTCGCGGAACGCGCCCGTAGTTATGTCGTGAAACTGCAAGGCGGTGACGAATACTTCCGTGAGATGTGGCGCAAACTGGTCGACATTACCATGTCGCAGAACCAGTTAACCTACGATCGCCTCAACGTTACCCTGACCCGTGACGACGTCATGGGCGAAAGCCTGTACAACCCGATGCTACCTGGCATCGTCGCCGATCTGAAGGCGAAAGGCCTGGCTGTTGAAAGCGAAGGCGCTACCGTCGTATTCCTTGATGAGTATAAGAACAAGGAAGGTGAACCGATGGGCGTTATCATTCAGAAGAAAGATGGCGGCTATCTCTACACTACAACCGACATCGCCTGCGCCAAGTATCGTTACGAAACCCTGCATGCCGATCGCGTACTTTATTACATCGACTCTCGCCAGCATCAGCACTTAATGCAGGCTTGGACCATCGTACGTAAAGCCGGTTATGTGCCGGATTCAGTGCCGCTGGAACACCACATGTTCGGTATGATGCTGGGCAAAGACGGTAAACCGTTCAAAACCCGCGCGGGCGGCACGGTTAAACTGGCCGATCTGCTGGATGAAGCGCTGGAGCGCGCACGTCGTCTGGTCGCGGAGAAGAACCCGGACATGCCTGCCGACGAACTGGAAAAACTGGCAAATGCGGTCGGTATCGGCGCAGTGAAATACGCGGATCTGTCCAAAAACCGTACCACCGACTACATCTTCGACTGGGACAACATGCTGGCGTTCGAAGGTAACACCGCGCCATATATGCAGTACGCTTATACCCGCGTACTGTCCGTGTTCCGTAAAGCAGATATCGACGAAAGCGAGCTGGCAAATGCGCAGGTCGTTATCAGCGAAGATCGCGAGGCTCAACTGGCGGCGCGTCTGTTGCAGTTTGAAGAAACGTTAACCGTCGTTGCGCGTGAAGGTACGCCACACGTGATGTGTGCTTATCTGTACGACGTTGCTGGTCTGTTCTCAGGCTTCTACGAGCACTGCCCTATTCTCAGCGCTGAAAACGAAGAGATTCGTAACAGCCGACTGAAGCTGGCACAACTGACGGCGAAAACCCTGAAGCTGGGTCTGGATACACTGGGTATCGAAACCGTAGAACGTATGTAATCACCTCAAGTAATATGAAAGCCCGCGCTATGTCGCGGGTTTTTTTATTTCCCCGAATGACCGCCCTCGTAGGCAGCACACTCAGGCCGACGAGAAACGGCTACGTTCACTGTAATTTGTAACAACCCACAAGGAATGACACATTTCCCTAGAGATATGGAACATCTTTTGCCTGTCATCCCGTCTAAGCCTCCGTATCATTAGGCGGCGAATTAATCGGGTACGGGTCAATGACATTCAGAGATTTTGAGGCGGAAGAAAAACTCTTCCAGCGGCGTGTATTGGTGGCCTTTGGCCTGGTAGTCATCTGTTTTGGCATCCTGATTTACAATCTGTATAACTTACAAATCTGCCAGCACCAGTATTACACCACCCGGTCGAATGCAAACGACATCAAAATGCTGCCCGTCGCCCCAACGCGTGGCATGATTTACGATCGCAACGGCATCCCGCTGGTGCGCAACGTTACCTGGTACGATATTTCCGTTACGCCGTATAAAATCAGCGATATGAATGCGTTACTCCAGCAGCTCACGCCGATCGTTGACCTCACACCTGATGACATAGACCAGTTTCGCCATGAGCTGAAAGCCAGCAGCCGCTATCGTCCTGTGGTGCTAAAAAATGCGCTAACCGATGTCGAAATCGCCCGTTTCTCAGTAAACCAGTTTCATTTTAGCGGCGTCAACATCAATAGTTACGAAGACCGCCAGTATCCCTATGGTGCGGCGCTGGCGCATGTCCTGGGTTATGTTTCAAAAATCAATGACAACGACCTGAAAGCACTGGATCAAAAGGGTCTGGCGGAGAACTACGCCGCCGATCACAACATCGGTAAGCAAGGTATTGAGCGCTATTACGAAAACGAACTGCATGGAAAAACCGGTTATCAGGAGGTGGAAGTAGATAACCACGGACGCATCGTACGCCTGATCAAAGATGTGCCGCCCGTTGCCGGAAAAGATATCCATCTGACGCTGGATTTACATTTACAGCAATACATTGAGAGTTTGTTGGCTGGCCAGCGTGCCGCCGTTTTGGTTGAAGATCCACACGACGGTTCCGTCCTGGCGATGGTCTCAAACCCCAGCTATGACCCCAATCCGTTTGTCAAAGGCATCAGCTATCAGGACTATAACAAGCTACTCCAGGATAAAGACCTGCCATTAATCAATCGCGTCACGCAAGGATTGTACCCTCCCGCTTCAACGGTCAAACCGTATATGGCGATGTCGGCATTACTGAACGGTGTGATCACGCCGCAGACCAGTTTCTTCGGCGCCCCTACCTGGACGCTACCCGGCACCGAGCGACATTACCGTGACTGGAAAAAAACGGGCCACGGTATGCTGGATGTCACCAAAGCGATAGAAGAGTCTGCCGATACATTCTTCTATCAGGTGGCGTATATGATGGGGATCGACCGGATTAACAGCATGCTCAGCCAGTTTGGTTATGGTAAACCGACCGGCATCGATCTTGATGAGGAGTATAACGGCCTGCTCCCGAGCCGCGAATGGAAGCAAAAAGTGCACAAAAAAGCCTGGTATCAGGGGGACACTATTTCAGTTGGCATCGGTCAGGGCTACTGGATTGCCACACCTATTCAGATGGTAAAAGCCATGGTCGCACTGATTAACAACGGCAAGGTTATCGTCCCTCACCTGCTGCTCGATGAAGAGAGCGGCAAAACCATCACGCCGTATCAGGCTCCAGAAGCACCATCACAAATCGCCTCGGCCTCATCGCCCTACTGGGGACTGGTGCGTCAGGCGATGTTCGGCATGGCGAATGAACCAAATGGTACAGGTTATAAGTTCTTTCACACCGCGCCATACGGCATTGCGGCAAAAAGCGGCACCTCGCAGGTCTTTAGCCTGAAAGAAAATCAGACCTACAATGCGAAGATGATCCCTGTCCGCTTGCGCGACCACGTGTTCTATACCGCATTTGCACCCTATAAGAACCCGAAGGTCGCGGTGGCGTTAATTCTGGAAAACGGCGGCAGCGATGGTGTCACCGCCGCGCCGGTTATGCGTCAGATCATGGATCATCTGTTTGCCCCGCAGGACAACACGGTACAAACAGTGACGACTGAACAATCAGGTCCGATAGCGGTATCACCATCGAATACCGATATCAAAAATACTTTCGCAAGTATTCGGTAAGGCACAGCATCGCCATCGCCTGTCCGTAAGGCATGGAGGTCCGAGGGATGTTGCGGTAGAAATCGAGATTGTGTCCCATCCCGGTACCAAACGAGGTGTGCAGCAGTTCACCTTCCGGTGAAATATGCTGCACAATGCCGCGAATGGCTTTTTCGGCTACCGGCGCATACTCTTGCCCAACGTAGCGTTTACGTACTGCTTTGAGGATCCCATAGGCAAATCCGGCAGTTGCCGATGCTTCCAGATACGACTGCGGGTCGTCCAGCAAGGTATGCCACAACCCACTTTCATCCTGGCATTTCGCCAGCGCCGCGATTTGCGCGTTCAGGACCTGTACCAGATAGCGGTGAACAGCATTGTTTTCCGGTAAATCAAGTAATTCGAGGAAGTCCGGGATCACGATAGTTAACCAACTGTTGCCACGCGCCCAGCGGGCATTAGCAAAGTTATGATTTCCTTCATAGCTCCAGCCGTGGAACCACAGCCCCGTTTCTTTATCCATCAGGTTTTGCACGTGCAGCAGGAACTGATACGTTGCCTCTTCGATGTAGTCCGGGCGATTGAGTAGCTTGCCAATCTTCGCCAGCGGTAAAACCGTCATCATCAGCGTGTCATCCCACATCTGTTGATGGTTTTCTTCCGCCAGCGTGATGTGTTGCATACCACCAAATTCGGTACGCGGCATCTCATGCATTGCCCACTCAGCCCAGCTGTCGAGCCACGGCAGATACGCTGGATTACGCGTCTCTTCATAGCGATACGCCAACGTTAAAAATGGCGCCATGGTGTTCACGTTTTTAGTGGTTGCACCTTCAGCAAAGCGATCGGCAAACCAGCTATCGATGATATCGCGCATCGTTTCATCGCCGGTTTGCAGATAGTACTGATACATCCCGTACAGGCCGACGCCGTGTGTCCACTCCCATCCCGCCCAGCCTTTAGTATCAATTACGCGTCCATCGTCCAGACGCAGTAAGAACTCACCGGTTTCGTCATGAATATTGACCAGGTTATGCGTCACCTTTTTGATCAGCGTTTTTAATTCATCCCTGGCAATAAAATGTTCTGGCTGGCGCAATAACGGGCTATGTTTAACCGGGTAAACAATCATTTACTAAACCTCTGTCAATGTCGGATTCAATGCTGTGACCTGCCCCTGTTACGGCGCAGCAGCTTTATTTGGGAGGCCCCGCAATCCTCGCTTTGACAATGGGCATCCTTATAGGGTCACAGTAAAAGCTAACAGAAAGTGAAACCTTTCTATTTCTGCCAGAAGGATTCGTGAAATGGCAACAATACAAAGAGTCCGGCAACGTACGTCACTTATTTTATAAAACGACGTTTCTATTTAATTGAATTAGAGGCTGGAATGTTGAAACAACCAGCAGTTTCAACTGCTGGTCTGAATGACGGAGGGGGTTAACGGTAGTTCACAATCACCTGATTGCTCTGAATGCGTAACGCGGGGATCAGGCGACCACCGCCGGGGACCTCCCAGACAAAATGCATCGGTTCAATGGCCGGAACGTTATTGAACCCGTTGGTGGTCCCACTTTGCCCGTCCAGCTCGACACAACGGGACTGAGAACATAAACGCACCCGCAAACCTGCGGGCGTGGGGCCATTCAGCTCATAGCGCCAGGCCACCAGCGTCATCAAGCCTGAGACCGGCTGGCTGGGAACCAAAGGATCAGACGAGGCTGACTGGCCACGGTGATTTAAGGTGATCCCCATGCCACTTGCCTGCCAGGCCCCTTCTCCAGCGGCCTGCGCCACCAGAGGAAAAAACAACAACCACAGTAACTTACGCATTATTTACCTCCAATGGTCGCCGTCATGCGGATATGGCGGTTATCGGAAAGCTCCATATTCGATAACACCACCAACTGCGGGATGCTGCGGCGTAAAAACCGCGCCAGTAACGGACGTAACGCGTGATTAACCAGCAAGACCGGCGGCGCGCCCAACATTTCCTGCCGGGACAGCGCTTCCTGAGTCTGGGCCAGCAGTCGGTCTGCAAGCCCAGGCTCCAGGCCGCCGCCCCCCTGCAGCGCTTGCAGCAGCAAACGCTCGAGCGGAGTATCAAGACCGATAACCTGAACCTCTTCATTACCCGGGAACCACTGCTGAGTGATGGCGCGTCCTAACGCAACACGGACGACCGCGGTAAGCTCATGCGGATCGTTTTGCAGCGGCGCATGTTCCGCCAGCGTTTCAAGAATGGTGCGCATATCGCGAATCGGTACTTTCTCGTCCAGCAAGTTCTGCAGCACTTTATGCAGCGTGGTGAGCGTCACAACGCCCGGCACCAGATCTTCCGTCAGCTTTGGCATCTCCTGCGACACTCGATCCAGTAACTGCTGCGCTTCCTGACGGCCAAACAGCTCAGCGGCGAACTGCCCAATCAGCTGGTTTAGATGCGTAGCGACAACAGTACTGGCTTCAACCACCGTAAAGCCCTGAATCTGCGCCTGTTCCTTCAATGCGCTTTCAATCCAGATAGCGTCCAGTCCGAACGCCGGATCGACCGTTTTCTCACCCGGCAGCGACCCGGCGGCAGTACCCGGGTTAATGGCAAGCCAGCGTCCCGGATAGGCGTCACCGCTGCCAATTTCTACCCCTTTCATCAAAATTCGATAGCGGGCTGGCTGCAGATCCATATTGTCTCGAATGTGTACCACCGGCGGCAGGAAGCCCATATCCTGGGCAAATTTCTTACGAATACTGCGAATTCGCCCCAGCAACTCGCCATCCTGTTGAAAGTCCACCATTGGGATCAGGCGGTAACCTACCTCCATGCCCAGCGAATCTTCCAACTGCACGTCGTTCCATGTGGCTTCCACCACGGAGTTGTTTTCCGGCATTTTCACCGGCTGCGGTTCATCCGGCGCTTTTTGCTCACGACCGCGCATCCACCATGCCAGAGCCAACAATGCGGCAGTAAACATCAGAAACACCAGGTTCGGCATGCCCGGAACCAGACCCAAAAGTCCAAGTACCGCCGCACTGAGCAACATGACGCTGGGGTTGCTGAACAGTTGGGTCACCATCTGTTCGCCTACGTCCTGGTCGGTACTCACGCGGGTCACGATAACACCCGCCGCGGTAGAGATAACCAGCGCAGGAATTTGTGCCACCAGCCCGTCACCGATGGTCAGCAGGGTATAACTTTCCGCAGCGCTGCCCATGCTCATACCATGCTGCAACACCCCAACTAACAGACCGCCGACCACGTTGATTACCATGATCAAAATACCAGCGATGGCATCTCCACGGACGAATTTACTCGCACCGTCCATTGAGCCGTAAAAATCCGCTTCCTGGGTCACTTCCGAGCGTCGTTTTTTAGCTTCATCTTCGCCAATCAGACCGGCATTCAAATCTGCATCAATCGCCATCTGCTTGCCGGGCATACCATCCAGCACGAAGCGCGCGCCAACCTCGGCGATACGCCCTGCACCTTTGGTGATTACCATAAAGTTAATGATGACGAGAATCACGAAGACCACGATGCCGATCGCGAAGTTACCGCCCACCAGGAAGTGGCCGAAGGCTTCAACCACCTTCCCCGCCGCCGCCGCGCCAGTGTGTCCTTCCATCAAAATGATACGGGTAGACGCGACGTTCAGGGCCAGACGTAATAATGTGGTAAACAGCAAAATCGTCGGGAATGCGGCAAATTCCAGTGTACGCTGGGTGAACATCGCCACCAGCAGCACCATGATCGACAGCGCAATGTTAAATGTGAACAGCAAATCGAGGACGAAAGCCGGCAGCGGCAGCACCATCATCGACAAAATCAGCAGGATGAGGATCGGTCCGGCAAGGATTTGCCATTGCGTGGATTTCAGGTTGCTGGGCAGACGCAGCATCGCGACCAGATTAGCCATCAGTATTCTTCTCGTTCATGAAATCCAGTGCTTCTGGCACCGGAAGGTTTTCAGGTTGTGGTGGACGTTTGCCGCCAGCCAGACGCCAGCGTTTTAGCTGCCATACCCATGCCAGTACTTCGGCAACGGCGGCGTATAATTGCCCCGGTATTTGCTGACCAATCTCAGCATGGCGATAGAGCGCACGCGCCAGTGGCGGCGCTTCTAATGTCGGGACACGGTGCTCTGCGCCAATTTCACGAATGCGCAGCGCAACCAGCCCGGCCCCTTTCGCAACAACTTTCGGCGCGCTCATTTTGTTCTCGTCATACTTCAACGCCACTGAGTAGTGCGTAGGGTTAGTGACAATAACGTCTGCTTTCGGCACATCCGCCATCATGCGACGCTGAGCGGCCGCGCGCTGCATTTGCCGAATTTTGCCTTTAACGTGCGGGTCACCTTCGCTTTGCTTAAATTCATCGCGGATATCCTGACGCGACATACGCAGTTTTTTCACATGGCTATAGATCTGGAAAAAGACGTCGAACCCCACCATCGGAATAACGCCAAGCACCACCAGTAGTGCACACATACCGACTAAATCCAGGGCATTGCCCATCGCCGTAATCGGTGACTCCGCCATCAGACGCATCATCGCCGGCCAGTTATGCCAGAGATAAAATCCGGCCACGCTTCCCACCAACGTGGACTTCAGTATTGCTTTGAGCAGTTCTGCGCCGGTTTGCGCGGAAAACATGCGCTTAATGCCCGGCAGCGGATTCAGCTTAGAGAATTTGGGTTGCAGGGATTTACCGCTGAAAATCAAGCCGCCAAGCATCACCGGGGAAATTAAAGCCACCAGAACGACGCCGGTAATCAACGGCAACAGCGCAATCATCGCGTCTTTAATCAGCAGGATGATTTGGCTGAGGATCAGATTCGGGTCGTTGACCATACTGTGGTCAAAACGTAATCCGGCCGACAGCATGCCAGCCAGCCTACGGGCAAGCGACTCCCCACCAATCCAGATAATGCACACACCCACCAGCAAAATAAGCAGTGAGGTTAGCTCTTTGGATCGGGGGATCTGCCCTTCTTCCCGCGCTTTTTCAAGTCGGTGGGGTGTGGGGGCTTCTGTTTTGTCGTCGTCGCTTTCTTCTGCCACGCATCAGACCCTGGATAGAGATATAGGCGAGAATGATGCCAGAACAGCTATCCAGCAATGGGAAGAGTAAGCGGTAAAAAAGACGGGATTTATGGCTTTAAGCAGAATTGCGCGTAAGCCGGATGAGAGGCCCACGCCTCACATCCGGCAAATACTCATCAGAACCCGAGGCTATCCAGCAGGTCGTCAACCTGATCCTGACTTGCCACTACACCGGCTTTCGAGGCGTCAACCTGCGGGCCGTTAAGCAAGCTTTCGTTTTCACGTTTTGGACGAGCGCCCTGTTCCGGAATGTTTTCCAACAGAACCATCAGCAGCTGACGTTCAATTTCCTGGATAACATCCATCATGCGCTTGATGACCTGTCCGGTGAGATCCTGGAAATCCTGCGCCATCATGATGTCCAGCAGTTGGGCATTGGTAAAGCTGGTATGTCCAGGTACATCACCAAGGAACTGACGGGTATCGGTGACCAGTTCACGTGCGTCGGAGAGTTCGATCGGATTTTCGAACCATTCATCCCAGCGTTTAGTCAGGTCTTTGGCCCCTTTTTCCATCGCGTCCTGATGCGGCTGCGAAGCTTCTACGCTGTTTAGCGCACGCTCCGCCGCCTGCGCGGTCATCTGTACAACATAATCGAGACGATCGCGGGCATCAGGAATCGCTTCTGCCGCTTCGGCAATGGCCTGATCCAGCCCCAGTTCACGCAGGCTGTCGCGCAGCATTCGGGTCAAACTGCCGATGCGCGCGATGATGTCCCCTGCAGAGTGTTCGTCAGCAGGTTTAATTTGTGGTTGCATCATCATCACACCCTCACATGCCCAGTTTCTCAAAGATTTTATTCAGTTTTTCTTCCAGCGTCGCCGCCGTGAACGGTTTCACGACATAGCCACTGGCACCTGCCTGTGCTGCCGCAATGATGTTCTCTTTTTTCGCTTCTGCCGTGACCATCAGCACCGGCAGAGAAGCCATCCCGCCATCGGCACGGATGGTTTTCAGCAGTTCCAGTCCATCCATGTTCGGCATGTTCCAGTCAGAAATAACAAAACCGAATCCCCCAGCCTGCAGCTTGTTCAGCGCATCCACGCCGTCTTCAGCCTCTTCAACATTGTTGAATCCCAGCTCTTTAAGCAGGTTACGCACGATGCGACGCATGGTGGAAAAGTCATCCACAACCAAAAACTTAAGCTCTTTATCCGCCATAAAAATAAACTCCTGATTCAAATACGTATTGCCTGTCCGGCACTAATTTTCACCAGCATTTGCTGGCTCACCTGGCTAAGATCGACCACTTCGCTTACGCCACCCATATTGATGGCCTCGCGCGGCATGCCGAACACCACACAACTTGCTTCGTTTTGCGCAATGGTCCAGGCTCCCGCCTGATTCATCGCTAACATTCCGGCTGCGCCATCGTTGCCCATACCGGTCAGGATCACCCCGACGGCATTGCGCCCCGCATGTTTCGCCACCGAATGGAACAGCACATCCACTGAGGGCCGATGCCGATTAACCGGCGGACCGTCATGAATTTTGATTTGATAGTTCGCGCCACTGCGCGCCAGTTCCATATGCTTGTCGCCCGGCGCGATATACGCATGCCCCGGGAGTACGCGCTCTCCGTCTTCTGCCTCTTTCACAGTTATCTGGCACAGTTTGTTCAGACGTTCGGCGAACGAACGGGTAAACCCTGGCGGCATATGCTGGGTAATAAGAATACCGGGACTTGAAAGCGGCAATGGCTGGAGTACATGGCGAATTGCCTCTGTTCCTCCGGTTGACGCCCCAATCACCAGCAGCTTTTCCGAACTGAGTAACGGCCCTGCTTTCAAGGTCGTCGGTGCCGCCATGGGCTTATGGGCCGCCAGTTTTGCGCGCGATGCGGTGCGGATCTTTTCAGCAATCATCTCGCTATACGCCAGCATCCCTTCGCGGATCCCCAGTTGCGGTTTGGTGACAAAATCAATCGCACCCAGCTCCAGCGCCCGCAGCGTGACCTCTGAACCTTTGCCGGTCAGTGAAGAAACCATCACCACAGGCATTGGACGCAGGCGCATCAACTTCTCCAGGAAGTCGAGGCCGTCCATGCGCGGCATTTCCACGTCCAGCGTCAGGACGTCGGGATTGTATTTTTTGATTAAATCCCGGGCGACCAACGGATCCGGCGCCGTCGCCACCATTTCCATATCACTGTGGCTGTTAATAATTTCGGTCATGATTTGACGCATCAATGCAGAATCATCTACCGACAACACCCTGATTTTACTCATGCTTTATCCTTACCTGGCGCATGCGCATACACGGTCTGTCCACGCAGGCTAAACTCGCGCACAAGGTTGCTAAAGTTTTCTGAATGACCTGCAAACAGCAGCCCGTCAGGTTTAAGAAGTGGAACAAAACGGTGCAAAATGTCCTGTTGTGTCGTTTTATCGAAATAGATCATCACGTTACGACAAAATATGGCATCAAAAGGGCCAGGCACGTTGTACTGCTTATCCAGTAAGTTCACGCTGGAAAATTCAACATGACCTGCCAGTTCCTGCCTTACGCGTACCAGTCCTTCATGCGGCCCGGTGCCGCGCATGAAATAACGCTGCAACTGCTGGGGTGACAGCGTCTTTAGCTCATCAAGGCGGTAAATGCCGTTTCTGGCCTTTTCCAGCACTTCGGTATCAATGTCGCTGGCAAAAACGCGCCAGCGGCCCGGTGCCATACCTAAGGTATCGGCAAGCGTAATCGCAATGCTGTAGGGTTCTTCTCCGGTTGACGCCGCCGCGCTCCAGACGCGGTATTCACCGCTGCGCCGACGAGCGTGATCTGACAGCACCGGAAAATGATGCCCTTCGCGAAAAAACGCGGTCAGGTTGGTAGTCAGGGAGTTAATAAAAGCCTGCCACTCAGCACTGTTCTGGTTAGCTTCCAGCATGCTGAGATAGCGACCAAAGTCATCCAGCCCCAGGGTACGCAGTCGACGAACCAGGCGGTTATAAACCATGTCCCGCTTATGGTCGGCCAGTACGATCCCCGCACGCTGGTAGATTAATTGACATATCCGACGAAAATGCGCGTCAGACAGCGCGAGGCGCTGTGTCATCTGTAACAATAATGACGTTTGCCCGGAGGGCAGAGATGATGTCATAGCGCCTTCTCAATCACATTCAAGATACAACGGGCGCAACCTGAGGCTGCGCCAACTCTTGTTTTGCTACGGTTTGCTCTTCAAGTTTAAAAAATGCGACACAAGCAGAAAGATGATCGGCCTGCGTCGCAAGTTGTCCGGCGGCGGATGCGGCTTCTTCTACCAGACCGGCGTTTTGCTGCGTCACGGAGTCCATCTGGCTGACGGCCTGCGCCACCTGCTCAATGCCTCTGCGCTGTTCATCGGATGCCGAGGCAATCTCGCCCATGATGTCGTTAACCCGGGTCACCGAACTGACAATTTCCGTCATAGTGCGCGACGCCATATCCACCAGCTGCGAGCCCTGATGCACCCGGGTGACAGATTCCTCAATCAGTCCCTTAATTTCTTTCGCCGCCTGTGCGCTACGGCTTGCCAGATTGCGCACCTCACCAGCGACGACGGCAAAACCACGCCCTTGCTCCCCCGCCCTGGCAGCTTCTACCGCGGCATTCAACGCCAGGATATTGGTCTGGAAGGCAATGCTGTCAATCACGCCGATGATGTCGCCGATTTTCTGCGAGCTGGCAGAAATCTCATGCATGGTGCTGGCGACCCGGGACGTCTGCTCGCCACCTTTATGCGCTGTGTCTGCCGCACTTTTGGCGATTCCTGACGCCTGGCGCGCATTATCAGCGTTCTGGCCGACGGTGGCGGTCAGTTGCTCCATGCTGGCCGCCGTTTGCGCCAACGCGGCCGCCTGCTGTTCGGTTCGCGAAGATAAATCGTTATTGCCCATCGCAATTTCTGAAATACCGCTATGCATGGCTGAGCTGCCCTGACGAACGTCACTTACCGTTTCGCGTAACGCCTTTTGCATCTTCTGCAGGCTGGCAAAAATGGCCGAGATCTCATTGCGCCCATAAACCGCTACCGGTCGTGCCAGGTTCCCCGCGGCAATACTGTCGAAATGGCTGCCAATAATCGCCAGCGGCTGAACGATCATCTTGCGCGACCAGAACAGCGCACCGCTGGTGAGCAGTGCCGCCAGTACCACCATGGTGGCGAAAATCACCCCCGACATATGGTAATTACGCTGACTCTGCTCTCCCGCCGTTTGCAACACGCTGTCGATGTTGCTCTGCCACGCATTCACATTCGCATCAAAAGCATCTTGAGCCGCCTGCACCGGCGCGGTCAGAAAATCTGACAACTGATTATTTTCAAGCCAGGTGGCCTGATGCGCGAGAGCGCTGTGCCACTGGCTGAAACTATTCTCCGTTGCGCCAAACAGCGCCTTGCCTTGCTCCGTCGAATCCGACGTCGCCATAAAGCGTTTAAACATCAATTCAGACTGCGCCAGGCTATCGCGCGCGAGGGTCATCAGCGTTTTGATGTCCTCTGGCGGATAGCTCAGGGCGGTCAGCGTCCCTGCCTTATTAAGGGCCGTACTGGCCTGTAATAACACAGCGCGGGTT
This sequence comes from Citrobacter sp. Cpo032, assembly GCF_030332975.1. Lineage (NCBI taxonomy): Bacteria > Pseudomonadati > Pseudomonadota > Gammaproteobacteria > Enterobacterales > Enterobacteriaceae > Citrobacter > Citrobacter sp. Cpo032. Next base: position 128,970 of record NZ_JAOWGU010000047.1, on the reverse strand, counting down.
TGGGCCAGCGCAGCGCGTTGCTGATTACTCCGTTCGACCTGATTCAGGTTCTGAAAACCGTCCCGAAATGCCCAGAAGGACAAGCCATTACTGCCAATCTGCAAAACACCGCAGAGGATTAAAATCAAAAACAGCGTGGTCGAAATTCGAATACGATTAAACATCAACGCTCCCATTGGGCGGCACTGGCCGCGGTTTAACTATCAGTCAAAATGTTTCCCAATTCGTATCTTGTTCAATGCTCTGGCGCGGATAGGATGCGCTCGGGGCTGCTGGTAATCGTGTATCGCGTGGTTTTGTCGAGGCCGGACGTGACGCAAGACGGAAAGTCGATACCGACTGCGTTAAGCGACTGGCCTGTTCTTCAAGAGCGGCCGCTGCGGCAGCTGACTCCTGTACCAAAGAGGCGTTCTGCTGCGTAACGCGATCCATTTCAGAGACCGCGAGCGCAACCTGATCAATCCCCCGGCTTTGCTCATCAGATGCCGAGGCAATCTCGCCCATAATGTCGGTCACCCGCGTCACGGCATTGACGATGTCGTTCATTGTTTCGCCGGCGCTTTCTACCAGTACGGAACCGGTATCAACCCGGGAAACGGAATCTTCAATTAATGCTTTGATCTCTTTCGCCGCCTGCGCACTGCGGCTTGCCAGATTACGCACTTCACCCGCCACCACGGCAAAGCCGCGGCCTTGCTCACCGGCGCGTGCTGCTTCAACTGCCGCGTTCAGTGCGAGAATGTTGGTCTGAAAGGCAATGCCATCGATGACGCTGATGATGTCTGCGATTTTCTTCGAGCTATCGGCGATTTCGTGCATGGTGTTCACCACGCTATCAACCACTTTGCCGCCATGCTGCGCGGTATCGGACGCGCTTTTCGCCAGTTGCGAGGCCTGACGCGCGTTGTCCGCGTTTTGCTTCACGGTTGCGGTCAGCTGTTCCATGCTGGCAGCGGTCTCTTCCAGTGCAGACGCCTGCTGTTCCGTACGAGATGAAAGGTCAGTGTTTCCGCTGGCAATTTCGCTGGTACCGGAATAAATCGCATCAGAGCCTTCACGCACCAGAGTGACGGTTTCCGTCAGCGAGCGCTGCATATGATCAACCGTACTGGCCAGCTCGCCGATTTCGTTACGGCCACTAACGGCGAGAGTTGCGGTCAGGTTACCGCTGGCGATTTCCCGGATATGGGCAATGACACGGGACAGAGGATTAAGCAGGGTATGACGGATGCCATACCAGACCACCACCAGAATCAGCACCAGCACCACGGCCAGCACGCCAAGCTGCCATTGGGCGAAATGGTAATCCCGTGCGCTTTGATCAAATGCCTGGACGTAAAGCTTTTCGCTAACGCTGGCGTACTTGCCCAGCGCCTCGCCGAGCGCGTTTTGCATTCCCTGCGTGGGCTGCGCGAAGTAGGCGTCCATATTGCCGCTTTCCAGAAACTGAACCAGTTCTGCCAGGGCCGCATGGTACTGCTGATATTTTTCCTCAACGTTGCCGCTGGCTTCTGCCATTTCCGGCAACGGTGTGATGTTTTTAAATTTTGCGTAATGCGTTTCAGCCTGCGCCAGCGATGCTTTCGCATTCTTCAGCAGATCGTTTTTGGCGCTGCTTTGCTGGTTAGACGCATCCATCATCATGCGCGCAGAAGAACGGCTTAAATTGATTCGTGTCTGCAGCATCAGATCCCATGTTGAGGTGAGTTCACTTTGCTGCTGTCGAAGATCGTTAGAAATAACAAAACTTTGCTGATTCTGCTGCAATGAAGAAAACAACAGACCACCGGAAACAAGCTGTAGCAGTGCGAAAACCCCCAGCACCATCATCAGCATTGTGACAACGCGGATACGGTTAAACATAAGGCACCTTCCTGAAAACGAGTTATCAACGTTATCGGCACTCGCTGAGATAACTTTACGTTTGCGAAAAGGAAATCCTGAAGGGATGTGAAGCCTGGCGAGGGGAAGATAAAACGGGTGCGCAGCAACCACAAATCATTCACATAAAAACACCATAATTATCATGTAAATAACATTTATTTTTATCGGTGAGCACGGTCAGAATGGCCGAAATACGCATTTTTATGTGATTGAGATCACACATACGCATCGCAAATACCACAACAAAATGGATAAAAAATTAAAAAAAGTTGTATCCGCTTACGCTTTAATCCAATTTATATGATGAATACCTCGTTACCACTTAATAAGTATAAAAAATGAGTAACCGATCAATAAATGTTAAATCCTTACTGAGGGCTTTTTAGTGGCAAATGCAAACAAACTCACGTTGTTTATCGTGATCTTCATGCTGGCGGGGATCCTGTCGGGTGCGGTGATCCACTCTTATGCCTCCCCCGGCGTCGTGACCGCCTGGGCCGATAACATTACGCTTCTTACCGACATCTTTTTACGCCTGATTAAAATGGTGATCGCGCCTTTAGTATTCAGCACCCTGACCGTTGGTATTATGCGCCTGGGAGAAACGTCCACCATCGGTCGCGTGGGCGGTAAAGCGATGATCTGGTTTATCAGCTCTTCTATACTGTCTATCCTGGTCGGTCTGTTTGTGGTTTCCCTTGAGCAACCCGGCAGCGGGCTGAACCTGGCGATCCCGCTGGAAGCCACCGACACCGGCCTGGCCGTGGGCGGCATGAGCCTGAAAGGTTTTCTGACACATACCATTCCAACCAGCATCGCCGAAGCGATGGCTAACAATGAGATCCTGCAAATTGTGGTGTTCTCAATGTTCTTCGGTATTGGCGGCGCATCCCTTGGTGAGAAATTCAACGCCCCGCTGGTTGCGGCGCTGGATGTGGTTTCCCATATTATGCTCAAAGTGACCGGCTACGTGATGTACGTTGCGCCGCTGGCAATTTTTGCCGCCATCTCCTCTGTTATCTCTACCCAGGGTTTGGGGATTCTGCTCAACTATGCCTCGTTCATCGGCGGCTACTATGTGGCTATTTTGCTGACCTGCCTGGTTCTGCTGGCTGTGGGTTATGTGATGCTAAAAAAAGAGGTATTCCGCCTGGTGAGCATGCTGAAAGACCCGGTTCTGGTCGCCTTCACCACCAGCAGTTCCGAAGCCGCTTATCCGAAAACGCTGGAGCAATTAACTAAATTTGGCTGCTCACCCAACATCGTGTCATTCGTGCTGCCTATCGGTTATTCGTTTAACCTGGTCGGTTCCATGGTCTATTGTTCATTTGCCTCCATGTTTATCGCGCAGGCCTATAATATTCACCTCTCCTTCGCAGAAATCACCGTCCTGATGCTGACGCTGATGCTGGCGTCCAAAGGGATTGCCGGTGTGCCGCGTTCAGCACTGGTAGTGCTGGCTGCAACCATCCCGAGCTTTAACATTCCGGTCGCCGGGATCCTGTTGCTGATGGGAATTGACCACTTCCTGGATATGGGACGTTCAGCAATCAACGTATTAGGTAACGGGATTGCAACGGCGATGCTGGCGCAGGATGAAGGTTTACTGGAAGAAGAACCGGAGCTGGTTGAGCGGGAAGCGTAAGAGGGAAATCTGCCGGATGCGCTACGCTAATCCGGCCTGCAACAGCAATCATTGTAGGCCGGATGAGTTATGGCGATTATGCGACGTGGGAAGCGGCAATATCCAGCAGCGCCATTTCTTCGCTGTTCAGCAGCTTCTCAATGTTGACCAGAATCAGCATCCGGTCACCCAGCGCACCCAATCCCGTCAAATATTCCGTCGACAGCGTGACCGCAAACTCCGGTGCCGGACGGATTTGATCCGTTGTCAGCGACAGCACATCCGAGACGCCATCTACCACAATTCCAACCACCCTCTGACCCAGATTCAGCACAATCACCACTGTGTTTTCGTTGTAATCCACATCGCTCTGGCTAAATTTCACGCGCAGGTCGACGATAGGCACAATCACACCACGCAGGTTTGTGACGCCTTTGATAAACGCAGGCGTGTTAGCGATGCGCGTCACCTGATCATAACCACGGATTTCCTGCACTTTCAGGATATCGATACCGTACTCTTCATCCCCCAGCGTAAACACGAGGAATTCCTGACCTGACGGTTCGCCGGCCAGTTTAGTTACATTACTCATACCGGTCATATTATTCCCTTCTCACTCAATCAGGCGGCTGTGATCGCCACACGTTGTTCGCGGTTTAACCCCTGCAATGCAGAGACATCGACAATCAGCGCGACGCTGCCGTCGCCGAGGATCGTTGCAGCAGAAATACCTGGCACTTTGCGGTAGTTGCTTTCCAGGTTTTTGACCACCACCTGGTGTTGACCAATTAACTGATCCACCAGCAGCGCATAGCGACGCCCTGCACTTTGTAAAATGACCACTATGCCCTGAGTCGCTTCAGTTTTAGCGCCTTCAACCTCAAAGACTTTCCACAACTCAACCAGTGGTAAATATTCGCCACGCACTTCCAGAACGCGCTCTCCTCCGGCCAGCGGATGGAGATCTTCTTCGCGCGGTTGCAGCGATTCCATAACGGCATTCAGTGGCAGAATGAAGACCTCATCGGCCACACGCACGGACATCCCGTCGAGGATCGCCAGCGTCAGCGGCAGCAGAATGCGAATAGTGGTCCCCTGTCCCTGTTTAGACTGGATCTCGACATGGCCGCCCATCTCCTGGATATTTCGCTTCACCACATCCATACCCACGCCGCGTCCGGAAACATCCGTTACCTGTTCGGCGGTCGAAAAGCCTGGCGCGAAGATCAGCATACCCACTTCGTCATCGCTCATGTTTTCGTGGATCGGCATGCCCTGAGAGACAGCTTTAGCCAGGATACGTTCGCGGTTCAGGCCAGCGCCATCATCGGTCACTTCAATACAAATATTCCCGCCCTGATGCTCCGCGGAAAGCGTCAGATTGCCGATTGGGCTTTTGCCGGATTCAAGGCGTTTTTCCGGCAATTCGATACCATGGTCGAGGCTGTTACGCACCAGGTGCGTCAACGGATCGATGATGCGTTCAATCAGGCTCTTATCGAGTTCGGTTGAACTACCTACCTGCGTCAGCTCAACCTGTTTACCCAGCTTACCGGCCAGATCGCGCACCAGACGAGGGAAACGGCTGAACACGTACTCCATTGGCATCATACGAATCGACATCACCGACTCTTGCAAATCTCGGGCGTTACGTTGTAACTGACCCATACTGGTGATGAGATCGCCATGATTGACAGGATCCAGTTCGTTAGAGCGCTGGGCCAGCATCGACTGGGTGATCACCAACTCACCGACCAGGTTAATAAGCTGATCAACCTTTTCTACCGCTACGCGGATACTGGTCGACTCGCTGGCGCGGGCGGGTTTTTCACGTTCCGCGCGGCTATGTGGTGCTTCACTGGCGGTAGCTTTCACCGCAGGTGCCACAGCAACCGGCTGCGGCTCAGTGACAACTGCTACCTCTTCAGCTGCCACAGGCGCTGCGCTGACGGTTTCGAATTCAATTTGGTCCGCTTCAATGACAAAGCAAAGCACCGCGATGATGTCATCTTCTGCGAGGTTGCCATCAAGCGTTGCTGATAACGTGTCGCTTCCTTTTACCACATCGGTTAAGGTCGCCAGATTCCCCAGTTCCTCTTCCAGTAAATCCACTTCGCTGGCTTTCAGGCGCGAGAGAGTAATGCGTTTTTTGCTCTCTTCACTGGCGGGTTCAGGCTTTGCAACCGCCTCTTCCTGCATCGCGGCGCTGTCAACAACGCTAAGTTTTGCTGAGTTGACAACTGCCGGTGCGGTTTCACCTTTCGCTTCGAGCGCTAACTGCCGTAACGCCTGGCAGATGTACTCAAAACTGTCGGCATCAGGCTCCACTGAGCTTTTATAGGCGTCGAGCTGTTCCTGCATAATATCTTTCGTTTCCAAAAACAGGTTGATAATGTCGGCATTGAGCAGCATCTCGCCACGCCGCGCTTCATCCAGCAGGTTTTCCATCAGATGGGTCGTTTCCTGCAAAATGGTAAAGCCGAAGGTGCCCGCCCCGCCTTTAATCGAGTGCGCTGCACGAAAAATGGCATTCAGCTGTTCGGAATCCGGGGCTTCAGGAACCAAATCAAGCAGGTGTTGCTCCATATCAGCCAACAGTTCGTCAGCTTCATCAAAAAATGTCTGATAAAAATCGCTAATATCCATGCTCACGCTATCACCTCGGATTGGCTGGTGGCGATGTGGGAACGCTTACCGGCGGGAGTTCCGCTGGCCGTTGTAAGACACTTACCGGCTCATTCTGGCTTTCAGCGTTTTCATGCAAAATGGCCTCTTCTGCCTGCTTATTGAGAACCAGCAGGCTAATACGGCGGTTGATAGCGTCTTCAGGACCGCGATCGCTCAGACGCATCGTGGCGGCCATACCTACCACACGTAATACTTTTCCATCATCCAGACCGCCGCTAACCAGCTCGCGACGCGATGCATTTGCGCGATCGGCAGACAATTCCCAGTTGCTGTACCCTTTCTCACCATTCGCGTAAGGGTAATCATCCGTGTGACCGGAAAGGCTGATCCGGTTAGGGATCCCGTTGAGCACTGGGGCAATCGCGCGCAGGATATCGCGCATGTAGGGCTCAACTTCAGCGCTACCGGTCTTAAACATCGGTCGATTCTGACTGTCGATAATCTGTATCCGCAGCCCTTCCTGAACTAAATCAATCTTTAAATGCGGACGCAGCGCTCGCAGTTTGGGATCGGATTCAATCAGTTGATCGAGATCGCCGCGAAGTTTGCTCAAGCGGCTCTGTTCCATACGTTTTCTCAGGTCATCAATATTCGGCTGCTTGTTCACCTCGCCCTGCTGCTGGGTGTAATCATCCCCGCCGCCTGGAATCGGGCTTTGGCTATTCGAAATACGATTTCCCCCGGTCACTGCGGTGGCCAACGGTGTACGGAAATATTCGGCAATCTGGATCAATTCTTTAGGGCTGGAAATAGAAATGAGCCACATCACCAGAAAGAAGGCCATCATTGCGGTCATAAAATCGGCGTAGGCGATTTTCCACGAGCCGTGCGCCCCACCACCGTGATTCTTATGTTTGCGTCGCTTTACAACGATAATGGGATGGGCCTGATTTTTCATGCGTCCTCGGTCGTCTGTTGCGCAGTTGGATTTCTCACCGCACGAACATGTTCTTCCAGTTCGATAAACGAAGGACGTTCGCTGGAGTACAGTGTCTTACGACCAAATTCAACGGCAATCGGCGGCGCGTAACCATTCAGATTGGAGAGCAGCGTTATCTTCACGCACTGCATCATTTTGGTTGTTTCAGCGCTTTTCTGTCGCAGAACGCTGGCAAGCGGAGAAATAAATCCATAGGCCAGCAAAATACCGAGGAATGTTCCCACCATCGCATGCGCAATCAACGCACCCAGCTCTGCTGCCGGGCGGTCGGCAGAAGCCAGCGCATGCACAACACCCATAACGGCCGCGACGATCCCGAATGCCGGTAGCGAGTCGCCAACCATCGCCAGGCTATTCGCCGGAACTTCGGCTTCGCTCTCATGAGTCTCAATTTCTTCGTCCATCAGCGCTTCAATCTCAAACGTATTCATGTTGCCGCTGATGATCAGTCGCAGATAATCGACAATAAAATCAAGCATCACGGCATCCGCAAGAATGCGCGGATAGCTGGCGAAGATTTCACTTTCTTTTGGGTTTTCGATGTCGCGTTCAAGCGAGAACATGCCCTGTTGACGTGACTTGGCCATCAGGCGATACAAGAGCGCCAGCAGATCCATATACATCGCTTTGGTGTATTTCGAACGACGGAAAAGCAACGGGATCGCTTTCATCGTCCCTTTGATGGCTTTCCCGTTATTGCCGACGATGAATGCCCCAATACCCGCACCACCGATAATCACCAGCTCAGCCGGTTGATAGAGTGCCCCAAGGTGTCCGCCGGTCATCATGTAACCGCCGAAAACTGTACCAATAACAACCAGGTAACCTAATAAGATAAGCACGACATCATCCTTTCGCAATTGACTATGACAGGATGCGCAGTCGGGCAATTAACGTAAGGTCAGGACAAAAAAAAGCAGCGGTAATCGCTTACCGCTGCTGGAGTGTTCATCCACACCGTATCAGTTAAACAGCCTGTTCGATCTGTTCATCCAGCAGTTGTGGAATAATATCGGCAGCATTCTGGGAAAGTTTACGTCTTTTTACGGCCCGTGATGGCGGTTGGCATAAACTACAGGCAAAGCTGCCTGCGGGTTGGTGTGCGTGGGTGATAAAATTCCCACCGCAGCAATTGCATTGGGACAACTCCAGCAATCCGCTGTCGACAAATCGCACCAGCGTCCACGCGCGGGTTAACGCCAACAATGGCCCTTCTTCAGGCTGCGGACACTGCTCAAGATATAACCGATACGCCTTGATCACGGCATCCACGCCGCTACAGAGACCCGTTTTGAGCAGGAATTGCCATGCATTGCAAAACATCGACGCATGAATATTTTGTTCCCACGTCATAAACCAGTCGGTGGAAAACGGGAGCATCCCTTTTGGCGGAGGACTACCGCGTAATTCTTTGTACAGCTTGATTAATCGACCACGGCTTAATTGCGTTTCGCTTTCCAGCATTTGCAAACGGGCGCCCAATGTGATTAATTCCATTGCTAACTGGATATCACGCGCTTCCTGAACAATGCTTTTTTCGCTCATCATCAAGCCCTTTTCTTACGTGCTGCATCATCGATGTCGCTTAACAGGCGTGTTGAAAGCATGATACCAGTATGAATTTGCTGAAGATCGTCAACGCGGGAGTCTTGCGTCAGGCGAGTAACAGTCTGGTGATCGTCGAAACGGAAATGACATACCAGTTGGTTTGTTTCGGCCAGTTTGACCATTTGAGGAAGTGTTAATGTTGCCAACGTGTCCGCCATTTCCTCGCTGATACCAAGGCGAAACATCGCAGATGCTTTGTCCTGAACGATCAAACGCTGTGCAAGCAATAAATATGACAAATTGATGTCATAGATGTGTTTCAGCAACTCGGATGTATGCATTATTTGCATCCATAATAACCAACATTGTTTTCATGCGGTAAAACCGCACCCCGTGATGTCGCCGGGAAGGCCCGGTAAAAAAAAGCAAAAGGTCAAATACATAGCAGCGTGACGACACTTACGCGTTGTCTAAACATTCCCTTTTAAGAAGGCAGCGTCCCTTACAAGCTCACATCAATTCTTACAAATGTCTAAGATTTTTCCTAATTCGACGCAACTCTACCCGCCGTCAGTTACACATACAACGGAGGTATGCTGCGAATTTAAAGAATATGTGATCAAGATCACATAAACCAACCAAACACTTAACATAAATCCATCAGCGCAGCTTTTACTTTGCTTATTTTTTAATCTGCAATCATCTATTTCAATTCCTGATGTACGAATATTCTTGCAATAAAACCGAATAGTATTTTGTTCACATCCGTTAATATCACGCCGTGAAATAGCGAGCTGGATCACATATTTAACTCAAAAAACTTTTTTAATTAAATTCTTTAGAAACAATAAGTTAAATATTTAGAGTGATTAATTAATACCGCGATGTGACGACCTTGCAAATGTTAATATATGTTTAATTTTTATTAACACATTGTTTTCATTAGCGGTGGGTTTCACTTAAGTAACCTGAACATATCTGCAACTAATATGAATCGATTATTCTATTTATAAGAATAATTAATGAATAATCATGATGACATTCACACTATCGAGGCGGGAAACGTTGCAGTATGGGGTAAGCTGAGTAAAGCTGAAAAGCCCTCTCATAATTCTTGAAAAAAAGGAGCGAGTTATGAGCTATTCGCACATTCTTGTTGCTGTTGCCGCCACCCCTGAAAGTCAGCAGTTGTTAGACAAGGCGGTTTCTATCGCTCGCCCTGTCAACGCCCGAATTAGCCTGATTACGCTGGTCTCAGACCCCGAACTGTATAACCAGTTTGCTGCCCCCATGCTGGAAGACCTGCGTGAAGTGATGCAGGAAGAGACTCAGGATTTTATCGACAAACTTAGCAAAGAAGCAGAATACCCCATTGAGCATACCTTTATTACCTATGGGGCTCTGAATGAACATATCCTGGATGTGTGCCGCAAACACGCCATTGATCTGGTCATTTACGGCAACCATAACCACAGTTTTTTTTCGCGCGCTTCCTGTTCAGCGAAAAGCGTGATTCATACCAGCCAGGTGGACGTTCTTCTGGTTCCGCTAGCTGGAGATTAATCCACAGTGCCACGACTTCATGCGAGTTTAGAACAGGAAGAGATATTGTCTGGCAGTTGGCATTGACTCCGACGCGGCGTGACCGTTTTAAGATCGCAAATGAACGTCGCCTGCCAGTTGTCGATATCGTTTTTAACGATAGTCTCAAGCATTTCAGCGTGGCGCGAGATACGTTCGGTAAGTGGCATCGTCAGCGCCTGGTTTAATGCGCCTGCCACTTCATCCCGGTCATAAGGATTAACAATAAGCGCGGAGGTTAGCTCGTTCGCCGCCCCGGCAAATTGCGATAAAACCAGCACGCCAGGGTTAGCAGGATCCTGTGCGGCCACAAACTCTTTCGCCACCAGGTTCATACCATCGCGCAACGGGGTCACCAACCCTACATCAGAGTAGCGGAAGATCTTCATCAGCAATTTACGATCAAAATACTGGTTCAGATAGTAAAGCGGCGTCCAGCCCAGTTGCCCATATTTGCCGTTGATTCGCCCTGCCTCTGTTTCCAGTTGGTGGCGAATATCCTGATAGGCCTGCACCTCTTCACGCGAGGTCGGTGCTATCTGCGTATAGCGAATTTTACCGTGGTGCTGCGGATAATGTTCCAGTAAGGCCTCATAGGCCTGGAAGCGCTCCGGCAAGCCTTTGGAGTAATCCAGACGCTCCACGGAGAAAATATTCTGCACATTTTTAAGCTCCGCTTTTAGCTGTGCCAATTTTGGTGGCAGCGGACCGGACGCCTGTCGAGCAATCTCATCCGGTTCAATACCGATGGGATAAACCTGAGTGCGAAACGCTTTTCCCCATGCCAGGTGCTGCTTATCTTTATGCGTGGACACCCGAGTCTGGGCTGCGAGACAGTCCAGAAAAGCCTGACGATCGTTTTCGGTCTGGAAACCAAGCAAATCAAAATCACACATTTGCTCAAGCAGCGCCAGATGTGGCGGGAGCGCATTAAAAATTTCCGGCGTCGGAAAAGGAATATGCAGGAAAAAACCGATACGATTGCGCACGCCGCGCTTACGCAGCTCGCAGGCAAACGGCAACAGATGGTAATCATGAACCCAAATAATGTCGTCATCGCCAAGCAACGGCAGAAGTTTATCTACCAGTAAGGCATTAACCCGTTGGTAACCTTCCCAGGCAGAGCGCTGAAACTGAACTAAATCCAATCGATAGTGAAACGCGGGCCATAAAACCGCATTTGAAAACTGGCAGTAATACTCTTCGTAATCTTGCTCACTCAAATTAAACGAGGCCCAGGTGATATTGCCACGGGTGACCTTTTTTAACGGTTTATCCTCATTACCTGTATCACCACTCCAGCCAAACCATAAACCACCAGCAGCTTTTAACGCGCCCAGTACACCGACCGCGAGCCCACCCGCGCTCCCTTTGTCATCTGGTGAGGCGATACGATTAGATACTACGACTAAACGACTCATAGCCACCTCTTCTGTTATTCGTTGCTTTCGGTTCTTGCTGCGAAGAGTTATTTTTCTCCAGCCAGTGCCAGACATCCCTGACACCATCCAGACGCCATGTTGCCTGCGTCGGCCCGCTCCCTACCTTTACAGAAATACCGCCAGCGCGGTTAACTACAGCAAACCCTGTTTCATCTGTCAGATCATCACCGAAAAACACAGGGATCCGGCCAGCAAAAGGCGCTTCCTGCATAAATGCAGCTATCGCGTCGCCTTTATTACTGCCCTTAGGCTTTATTTCCACGACACATTTTCCGTGCTGCAGAGCAAGCTGCGGCCATCTGCGCGTGATGCGTTCAGCCAGCGTAACCAGCGCCGCTTCGTGTTCGGGTGCCTGGCGATAATGCAACGCGAAGGCCATGCCTTTGGTTTCAAGTGTTGTCCCCGGTAACGTCACCAACGCTGCGTGTAATAACGCCCCGGCTTCACGTTCGATACCTTCAGGCAGGTTTACTATGTGCGTTTGACCATTGATGTCACGGCGTTCTGCCCCATGCACTCCGGCAAGCGGAAAACGAAACGGAGTAGTGAGTGCGTCAAGCTCAACCATTGAGCGCCCTGAAATCAATGCCAGCGCATCCGCATTCTGCGTCGCTAACCGATGTAGACATTGCAGGATTGTCTTCGGGACAACGACCTGGTCGGGAAAAGGTTTAATCTCAGCAAGTGTCCCATCGAGATCAAAAAAGTAAGCACAGTTTGCAGATTGTTCAGGGGGTAAAGTCAGTGATGCTGTCACCCGGTTATCCTCCTCATCATGGTCAGAACGCCACGCGGATCGCGGCATATAAATGATGTATGACGGATATAAGTATAGACAGTGTGACCATGCTCGCCATTTGAAAAAACAATCGCCAGCCGGGTAGCGGCTGGCGACGGGCAGAAGCTAGACTAAAAAGTTGGGGTTTAAATCATCAAACGGTACGCTTCGCTTTTTGCTTGTAACGGTCGAAGATCACCGCCGCCAGCAGGATGAGGCCACGTACCACATACTGCGCGAACGGAGAGATATTCAGCAGGTTCATCGCATTCTCAACCGTCCCCAGGATCAACACCCCGGCCACCACATATGAGATTTTTCCGATGCCGCCTTTAAGCGAAACGCCCCCTAACACGCAGGCCGAAATAACGATCAACTCATAACCGATTGAGGTCATTGGCTGGCCGCTGGTCATACGCGATGCGAGGATAATCCCGGCAATGGCGGATACCAGACCGGAAAGAATAAAGATAATAATCTTGGTACGAACAACCGGAACCCCAGCCAGGCGCGCCGCCTCTTCATTGCCCCCAATGGCCAGTGTATTACGCCCAAACGTGGTTTTGTTCAGCAGTAAGCCAAAGACAATGAAACAAACGACCGTGATCCAGATAGGCGCCGGCAGACCAAACCAGTTAGCATAGCCGAGTGTGAAGAAACGCTCGTCTTCAATCCCGACTGCCTTACCGTCGGAGATAATATAGGCCAGACCACGTACAATCTGCATTGTCGCAAGAGTAGTGATCAGGGCGTTAATTTTTAACCGCGCAATCACGAACCCATTGACCAGGCCACACAGAATACCGAGTAGCAGCCCGGCAGCCACGCCAATCCACAGACTTTCGGTCATGTTAATGACTACGGCAGTGGTTACACCAGCACAGGCAATTACAGACGCGACAGACAGGTCGAAATCACCGGATGCCAGGCAAAACAGCATCCCGCAGGCAACCATACCCGACATCGATACCGCCAGCCCTAACCCCTTCATGTTGATGAAAGTCGCAAAGTTTGGCACAAAGAGGGAACAAACCAGGAACAGCACGGCGAACACCACCAGCATGCCGTATTGATCCCAAATGCGGCCCAGATTTAGCGCCGACTTCGCTGCGCCAGAACCCGATGTAGAAACGGAAGACATCATACTCTCCTTATTCAGGCTACAGCCTGGCTGACTTTAGGCATAGCAAGGCTCAACGCCTGGCGCTCATCCGCCTGTTCATGAAGTAACTCACCGGCAATTTCGCCTTCTCTCATCACCACAATACGGTCGGCAACACCGAGTACTTCTGGCAGGTCACTGGAAGCAAACAATACGGCCACACCGCGCGCTGCGAGGGCATAAATCACGTTGTAAATTTCATGCTTGGCGCCCACATCAATGCCGCGTGTAGGCTCATCCAACAAAATCACTTTCATCTCTTCCGATAACCAACGGCCGAGAATAGCCTTCTGTTGATTACCCCCGGAGAGATTCATGATCAGTTGCTCTGCTCCCGGCGTTTTGATGTTGAGTGAACGAATATGGTGATCGGCATTGGTCTCTTCCCAGCCGTTGTTGATCACGCATCCCCCCAAAACATGCTTACGCCGTGCACTAATGTTGATGTTGTTGCGCACTGAATGGACCGGAATAATCCCTTCGGCTTTACGATCCTCCGGGCACAGCATCATCCCCGCTTCAATGGCATGGCTTGGTTTACGGATATCGATAGGCTGTTCATCAATAAATACCTGGCCCGCCGTGATACGCGTACCGCCGAACAGCCCTTTCATTAATTCGCTACGTCCGGCCCCCACCAGGCCAAACAGCCCGACAATTTCACCGCTTCGCACGGATAAGCTGATTGGCGTACGCACGCCTGGAGCTTTGACTTCATGCAGCCGCAGACGCTCTGTGCCATACGGTCTGGATTTCCAGCCATAGATATCCCCGAGGTCGCGCCCGACCATCGCCTGCACCAGCGCATCGTGATCGACCAGCTGCATGTCCGTGAAAGTTTTGACGTAATGACCATCTTTAAACACGGTGATGGCATCGCTGAGAGCAAAAATCTCCTCCATACGGTGCGAAACGTACAGAATGATGCGTCCTTCGTTGCGCAGCTCACGGATAACGCGAAACAGATTCTCAATCTCGCGAGCTGACAGGGAGCTGGTTGGTTCATCAAAGGCGATAATTTTGGCGTTTCGCGCCAGCGCTTTTGCAATCTCCACCATCTGCCACTGGCCAATGGAGAGGTATTTCAGTGGGGTATCGGGATCGATATCCATCCCCAGATGCTTCAGCTGGATTCCTGCTTCATAGTTCAGCAGCGAGCGGTTCACAATCCCGCCTTTGTGCGGTAACTGCCCTAAATAAATATTCTCGGCAACGGTCATTTCCGGGACGAGATGCAGTTCCTGATAAATAATGGCGACACCGGCGTTGAGTGCGGCAGTGGTATCCGCGAACGAAACTTCCTGTCCGCGGATCGTCAGAGATCCCGTTGTTGGCGCATAGTTACCGCTGAGAATTTTTAAGAGTGTTGATTTCCCGGCGCCATTTTCGCCCATCAGCGCATGCACCTGTCCGGCATAGCAGTCGAAACTGATATCCGTCAGCGCCTTAACGCCCGGGAACGTTTTGCCAATGCCGCGAAATGAGAGATACGGGGTAGACTGTTGCATAACGTCTCCGTGAGTCAGGATTTTACCGGCCTGGAAAACCGCCGGACGTAGGCCCGGTAAGCACAGCGCCACCGGGCATTGCGCCGGAAGGCGGCTTCGCCTAATCCGGCCTACAACATCGCAGCATTTCTGTTACTTACCGCCCAAGCCTTTCTTCGCCAGCTCTTCTTTGAAGTTATCGCGGGTAATCAGCACCACATCTGTCACTTCAGTGAATGCCGGTGGCTCTGCACCTTTCGTTACCCAGTTGTAGAGCATTTCACTGGATTTGTAGCCGTGCACGTCCGGGCTTGGCAGCAGTGAACCGTAGAACCCGGTCGCTTCGCCTTTTGACAGTTCGCTCACCGCGTCAACGCCGTTGATCCCGATACCAATCACGTTTGGTGCTTTGAAGCCCTGCCCCTCGGTCGCACGTACGCCACCCAGCACGGTGTTGTCGTTCATGCCGACAATCAGCCAGTTTTTGACTTCAGGATGCTGAACCAGCATGGAGTTGGCGGCGTCAAATGCGCCGGGGATGTCATTCGATTTTGTTGGGACCTGGTAAATCTGTTTTTCCGGGAAGCCTGCGGCTTTAAGCGCTTCCATTGAACCAGAAGTACGACGACGTGCGGTATCCAGTTCGTTGGCGGTAATGGCCATTACGGCGGTGGATTTCACATCCCAACCGCGTTTTTGCATCTCCTTGTACAGCTCCTGGCCCTGGCGCTCACCAATTTTGGTTGCCGCCATCATCACCAGTGGCACGGTATCCATTGGCTTACCTTTGGCGTTGGCAAACTGGTCGTCGACGGCAATGACTTTCATATCGTAGCCACGCGCCTTAGCCATAATGGCTGGCCCCAGTTTTGGGTCTGGCGTACAAATCACAAACCCTTTTGCTCCACTTGCAGCCAGGCTGTCGATGGCGTTAAGGGTTTTCTCACCATCCGGAACGGCAATTTTAATCACCTCAAAACCAAGGTCTTTACCGGCTTTATCGGCAAATTTCCATTCAGTCTGGAACCACGGTTCTTCCGGCTGTTTGACCAGGAAACCGAGCTTCATGGATTCAGCGATAGCGGATTGTGACATAATGGCAGCCAGACCGATGGCAGCCAGCGCTTTAGTGAATTTGTGCATGGTTAACTCCAGCTTTAACGTTCTTTTATGTAGGGTAAAATCAGACGATTTTTTGTAATTCGGACGTAAAACAAGGCATTACCTTTTATTGATAAGATCAATGCCAGTGCTGAGAGTATTTTTAGCGGGAAATTGATTCTCCATAAGAGAGCGGCATCACACCACAGAATTACAGTAATTGCGTACATAAATTCAGCGGGAAATGACATAAAAAAACGCGGTTTTGTCGACGGGAAAAAAGAGGGGTAGCAGATTAATCCATAACATCAGCCAACGAATCCTTGTTCCCGAATACCGAAGCATTCGGGAGCACAATGATTACCATCTGTAATAAATGTGGTCAGCGTGATCGCGAACCGGAATGTCATCTTCCAGCAGACGCGCTGAAAGCGTGAAAGCAAAATCGAAAATATGCCCTAACCCTTTGCCGCTAATAAGATTGCCATCTTCAACAACCGGCGCATCAATATATTCTCCATCCGCGACGTTTTGCCACAGATCTCCCGAACACACGTAGCGACGCCCCTTCAGCAGGCCGTTGCCACCCAGCACGCGCGCCGCCGCAGAACACACCGGGCAAATGAGTTTTCCTGCCTCGTCATGGCGAGCGATAAACTGGATGACAGCCTCACTGGCGGCAAGGTTAACGCTGCCCTGCGGCCCGCCGGGTAACACAACGGCATCATAAAGATCCGTCTGACGCGCAGCCAGCGTGCTGTCCGTCACCATCGGCACGTCATGGTAGCTCACCACCGCACGGGACTCGGCGCAGGCCAGTGTTTCAACTTCGATCTGCAGGCGGCGCAGAATATCAATGGTAACAATGGCTTCCGCCTCTTCAAAACCAGGTGCCAGTAGCACGGCAACCTTTTTCATACACACTCCTCGATTTTTCCAAATACACCAAACAATAAATGTCGAATCATTCAGGCGCTTAACTTTATTAATTTCCACAAAACTGATCTGGCGCAAAAAAAATTAGCCAGCAGATAGCGTTCACAGACGCGGGTCAATGGTGAAATTTCTTCATCCGAAGACCAGATAATCATCTGGCGACAGACAATACCTGATTATGAAATTCCATTTCGTGATATGAAACATCATTTCATTATCAACATCTCACTTTAATGCTATAAATATCAATCTGTTATATTCACAGCATTTATATGCACAAGCGGAAAAATCACTAATATTGCTATGACAATATGTAAAAAATCATAAATACGCAGATTTAAGGATTTTCTTATGTCGGGACTGGAGTTATGCTGAATCTCGATCGGGAGCGAATATAATTCGTGATCACTAAAGGACCGGCGGAACGGATTTATTCTGCTAACAGTTTTAATTGTACGTAGTGGTGAGGTGTAGCGGCAGCCCGTTGCACTGACGTTAGTAACGTACATCCCCCTTTCTGGAAATAAGGATATTGATATGGCTGCAGTTGGAATTGTTCATAAACTTAACACGCAAATGAACCTCGAGTTCTACGCATCGAATCTTTACCTGCATCTCAGTGAATGGTGCTACGAACACAGCCTGACTGGCACCGCAACCTTTCTACGCACCCAGGCGCAAGGTAACGTGACTCAAATGATGCGTATGTTTAATTTTATGAAAAGTGCCGGGGCTAACCCTATCGTCAAGGCTATCGATGTTCCGGGTGATGAACTAACTTCCCTTGAAGAACTGTTTCAGAAAACGCTGGATGAATACCAACAGCGCTACAGCAAGCTATCACGCTTAACCAATGAAGCAGAAGCCTTGAATGATGCAACAACCATTGATTTTCTTCACGATCTGGAAAAAGAGCAGCAGCAAGATGGCGTGCTGTTACAGACGATTCTTGATGAAGTCCGCAGCGCTAAACGTGCGGGACTGTGCATGGCGCAAACCGATAAGCACCTGCTGAACGTCGTGAACTATCAACATCACTAATCTTCAATTTTCATCGTGTTAATGCCGGATAACGATGCGACGCACCTTATCCGGCTGGTGCTCAATTTTCTCTACGCTCACGCCTCTCATTCTGCGAGGCGCAAAAAAACCTTTCTAAAATCTGAAACAACGGTTTATTTTAGTGAGATTCATTCTGCGGCGTGAATTTCAACTCGATCAAGGCAACCGCTTTTTGTATTGCGCGCATAGTGACCGGATCGGCACCTGCAGGATGGCTGGAAAAGTCGATGCTTTTCAGCTGGCTGGACATTTTCTCCCGAACTTCTACTGGGGCAATAACATCAAGAACATCCAGAATCTGCTTGATAACCAGCTGACAGGCAACAACGTCCGAGAGCAGTTCCTGATCGGCATTCAGTGTTTGGGACATAGTGAGCTCCTTATAGAAAGGTCGTCATAGTACCCATTCAACGAACGAAACGATAGCCGCGCATGCCTTCCGAATGCGCTGAAAATAAAAATAGTTCCAGTCAGTTTCTTTTGAGATGGCAAGCACAACATGAGTGAACATTTAGCGGTTGAGAACAAACGCGGTCTATCCCCGGCGGCATTACTTGTTGCCGGGGCTTTCTTTATGGAGTTTATTGACGGCACGGTGATTGCCACCGCACTGCCCGACATGGCGAAAAGTTTTGGCGTGCACGCAGTTGACCTGAACATAGGTATCAGCGCCTATCTGATCACCCTCGCGGTACTGATCCCCGCCAGCGGCTGGATTGCGGATCGCTTCGGTGCCCGAAAGGTGTTTACCCTTGCACTGGCGATATTTACTCTCGCCTCAGTTTTATGCGGTTTGTCCGAAAGCCTTGAGAGCTTTGTCGCCATGCGAATCTTACAGGGTGTAGGTGGTGCGCTAATGGTTCCGGTTGGCCGACTCGCGGTATTGCGAACTACGCCTAAACATCAGTTGATCACCGCTATTGCGACCCTGACCTGGCCCGCGTTAGTCGCACCCATCATTGGCCCTCCCCTTGGCGGATTCATTACCAGCTATGCCAACTGGCGCTGGATCTTCTTCATTAATGTACCGCTCGGAATACTGGCGATTGCGCTGGCGCTACGTTTTATCCCGGATATTCATGACGACGAGCGCCGCCCATTTGATATAACGGGATTTATCGCAACCTCTGTTGCGATGGTGAGCCTGGTGTATGCCATGGAGTTACTGGGAACCCAACAGCCTCAGGGCTGGCTGACCGCCGGACTTTTGGCGCTAGGAACAGTGACCTTTCTGTTTGCCCTGCATCATTTTCATCGCACCGCCTGGCCAATGATTCGCCTTGATGCCATGAACGTCCCTACTTTTCGCGTCACCATGTATGGCGGATCGCTGTTTCGTGCCTCTATCAGCGCCGTGCCGTTTCTGCTGCCGTTAATGTTTCAGGTAGGTTTTGGCATGAACGCTTTTCACGCGGGTTCGCTGGTACTGGCGGTATTTGTCGGCAATCTGACGATTAAACCTGCCACCACACCGTTGATACGCTGGCTGGGCTTTAAGAAACTGCTGTTGATTAACGGTGCACTTAACGTTCTGGCGTTGCTGGCCTGTGCATTAATTACGCCGCAGACCCCCGTGTGGGTTATTTTGCTGGTGTTGTATCTGGGCGGTGTTTTCCGCTCAATTCAGTTTACCGGCGTCAGCACGCTTGCCTTCGCGGACGTCCCCGCGGCACAAATGAGCTACGCTAATACGCTGTTCAGTACGGCGACACAATTAGCGGTGGGGTTGGGCATTTCTTTAGCCGCTATTGGCATCCGCATTGGCGATGTGGTCAGTGAAAAGCTGGCATTGGGCAATATTCCGGGGATCAGTTTCCGGCTGGCCTTTGTCGCTATTGCCATTATTTGTCTGGTAGGTATGGTGGATACGCTGCGGCTCACCCGTGATGCAGGAAGCGCAGTATCGAACAAGAACAGGTAGCCCGGAGGGTGAACGCCGCCGGGCTCACAGGATTTAGCCAATCACCTCGCGTACAAACGCTTCGATTGCTTTGTCCTGGCAGTTTTCAAAGAAGCACTGCTGGAAGCGCGGGCCTGATACAGCGGTTTTCACCAGTTCAGGATCGATCGCGCGCAGCGTGTCCAGATAATTTTCTTTTACCACAGCCGCTTTCACCTGATTCAGAATACCGGCGTTACGCACCTGCGGCTCTTTACGCTCCGGTGGGTAGCCTTCGCCGTTACGCCCGGTGAACGCTTTTTCAAACATATAGCGCACATTCAGCTCAGCACCCCAGCCAAAACCTTTGGCGAATGCCAGAGAAAGCGCGTTGCCGTTGTTGATCTGAGAGAACAAGAACGCATCTGCAGGATCAAGGCAATAACCACACACCACACCCGGATGGATATTCAGTGACATCATTGCCCCCTGGCCCGTACCGCAACCTGTAACAACAAAGTCTACAGCTTTGGAATTAAGCAGGATGCTGGCCATAATGCCTAAATGGATGTAGGTCAGATGATGATCATTTTCGTCGCTCATCCCAACGTTATAGACCGGAAAACCTTTCTCATCCGCAACGGCTTTAAGCTCGTTATGGATAATGGCGTTTTTGCTTGCCTGGCTGTTTTCCATCATCAATGCAATTTTCATTCTGTACTCTCCTGAATGCGCTGCGGTAGCCCGCTGAAAGTCATAACATTCAGCCACATTACTATTTTGCAATCGCACTTTCAAATTTAATGAAATTTAGTTTTAAAAAACAAAGTTGCGCTCACATTCCTGTCTGAACAGTTCAGAATTACCTCAAACAAATGACCTCGTTGTGATTAATCGCAGGTGATCTTCGGGCTATTCAAGCCATTGATGAGGGTCTCTGTATGCCATGATAGTGTATCTTCGAACTTTCAGAGCGATCTCATGAAGACCTTTATCCTAGCGCTTTTGCCGCTCATGCTGACAGGATGCACAATTACAAAACAGGCACAGGTCAGCGAAGCCAGCGCCATCACTGGTGTGGTTCGCCTGACTTATAATCAGGCCATGTTACAAACAGCACGTACCGATGACTACGTTACCCAAGGGACAGCCACCAAAGAGTGTCAGCGCCTGGGCTATGCCAGCGCAGAAGCGTTTGGTCAGCCGGTGTCAACCTGTAGCGTGTATGCAGGCTCTCTGTGCTTAAATACCAAAATTACACTCGCCTGGCAGTGTCATGGTGTCGCGGTGCCCCAATCACCTTCTTTCAATTATTAATATTTCCGACCAGCTCATTTTTGCTGGTCTTTTACCACTTTATTATTTATATCCTCCGTTTAATATCGTTAATGCGTTTTATTCCCATTCGCATTTTTAATAAATAAATTTATTATTTTACCTTTTGCAAATAATTAAATAACAAATTATAGTGGCGCCACGTCAATATATAATAACGTTTGTGGAGCAGAACCATGCTGAAAACAGAAATGATCGACCAACTGAATGAGCAAATGAATCTTGAATTATATTCATCTCTGCTCTACCAACAGATGAGCGCGTGGTGCAGCTATCACAGCTTCGAAGGTGCCGCCGCGTTTTTGCGCCGTCACGCCCAGGAAGAGATGACGCACATGCAGCGTCTGTTCGACTACCTGACCGATACCGGCAGCTTGCCGCGTATTAATACCGTTTCTTCACCCTTTGCTGAATATGCTTCTCTGGATGAACTGTTCCGTGTTACTTACGAACACGAGCAGCTAATCACCCAGAAAATTAATGAGCTGGCACACGCGGCAATGACCCACCAGGATTATCCAACCTTTAATTTCCTGCAATGGTATGTTGCCGAGCAGCATGAAGAAGAGAAATTATTTAAATCTGTTATTGATAAGCTGTCGCTGGCAGGAAAAAGCGGCGAAGGTCTTTATTTCATCGATAAAGAACTGGCTACGCTTGATACACAGAATTAATATTTTAGGGTAATGAAGGCAACACGCCATCATTACCCCTTGAAATCAGTGACGGCAGATCTTGCTTTCGTGCGTAGAGAAGCCGTCTTCTTTTGCAATAAACTTTCCCTTCGCCGCTAAAAACGCCACCAACTCACCTGCCGTCATATCCGCCGCAGAACAAGTGTGAAAACGCGCCTGCTCGCCGAAACGTGCCGTAATCGCCGCTTCAAGGCTGGCATTTGAATACTGCTCACCAGATTCAATCATCATGTTAAGCACTTCGTGACCGTGAATAGATTCCATATTACCTCCTTAATAAAGTCCGTAGCCTAATGTGAACAGCACATCGTCGCTTTGCGCTAACGCAGGTTTATCAGCAGATAAATGTCATTTGTTATACATCTTAATGGTCAAAAAATCGTAAACATTAATGTACAGTCATTGTAACGGTGATTTGACGAAAATAGCGTTTTGCCTTAATCTGCGCCGCAGATATAACCATTGATTATCTCTGGGACAGAGGAAAGCGTGAAAAACAGAACCCTGGGTAGTATTTTTATCGTGGCGGGAACCACGATTGGTGCCGGTATGTTGGCAATGCCGCTGGCTGCGGCAGGCGTGGGGTTTAGCGTCACGCTGGTATTGTTAGTCAGTCTTTGGGCGTTGATGTGCTACACCGCGCTGTTGCTGCTTGAAGTGTATCAACATGTCCCGGCAGACACCGGGCTGGGTACGCTGGCAAAACGTTATCTTGGTCGTTACGGACAATGGGTAACGGGCTTTAGCATGATGTTTTTAATGTATGCCCTGACGGCGGCGTACATCAGTGGTGCAGGTGAACTGCTGGCCTCCAGCATCAGCGACTGGACTGGAACAAATATATCTCCGACGACAGGCGTACTGCTGTTCACCTTTGTTGCCGGTGGCGTGGTTTGCGTGGGGACCTCGCTGGTCGATCTGTTCAACCGTCTGCTATTCAGTGCCAAGATAATCTTCCTGGTGGCGATGCTGGCTCTGTTAATGCCGCATATTCATAAAGTGAACCTGCTTACGCTACCGCTGCAACAGGGGTTGGCGCTCTCCGCAATCCCGGTCATCTTCACCTCGTTCGGTTTTCACGGCAGTGTTCCCAGTATCGTCAGCTATATGAACGGTAACATCCGTAAACTGCGTTGGGTGTTTATTACGGGTAGCGCTATTCCTCTGGTCGCCTATATCTTCTGGCAACTGGCGACGCTTGGTAGCATTAACTCGACAACGTTCATGGGGCTATTAGCCAACCACGCAGGCTTAAACGGCTTATTGCAGGCATTGCGTGAAGTCGTGGCTTCGCCGCACGTCGAACTGGCGGTGCATCTGTTCGCCGACCTCGCGCTGGCAACCTCTTTCCTCGGCGTTGCATTGGGATTATTTGACTACCTGGCCGACCTCTTCCAGCGCCGCAATACCGTAGCGGGAAGAATGCAAACCGGCGCGGTGACATTCCTGCCGCCGCTGGCATTCGCGCTGTTCTATCCGCGTGGTTTTGTCATGGCATTAGGGTATGCGGGCGTTGCCCTGGCGGTGCTGGCGCTGCTCATTCCCTCGATGCTGGCCTGGCAGAGCAGAAAACATAATCCGCAGGCCAACTACCGCGTAGCAGGCGGTGCTCCGGCGCTGGCGCTGGTATTTTTGTGCGGCATTGTGGTGATAGCAGTACAGTTTTCTATTGCAGCAGGATTACTACCAGAAGTGGGTTAAAACAAAGGGGCTTTCGCCCCTTTCTGTTAATGCAAACAGCACTGCTTATATTTCTTGCCGCTGCCACATGGGCAAGGGTCATTGCGCCCTACTTTGGCATCCACTTTCACCGGTACTTTGACCGGCGTTTCCTGAGGATGTGCCATCCAGTAAGCATGCAGGTCCAGCGCCGCCAGGCGGATGGCATCGACGCTCTCTTCAAACGCTTCCGGGGTCAGTTTCTCAACCACCGCAAAGTTCTCTTCCGTACCGTGCAGCGCAATAGCTTCAAGTGCTGGTTTTAACGTGTCCGGTAACGCGGACCAGTCTGACAGTGCGACGCCGCGCATATAACCAAAGCACCACTCTTCAACGATGGTCAGTTCATGCTCGTCAATTTCACGCAAACCAAACAGCGGCTCAAACTGCTCAGGATATTCATCCAGACGATCGGCCGTATCCGCCATATGTTGAAACGCCAGGTTCATGAAACGCGTCATTTCTTTTTCGGAGGACCAGCGAGGGACATACTGCGCGCCGCCCCAAATTGCGACCAGCCACTGCTCTGGTTCAATTTCATACGGTGAACTCAGCACCGCCGTCAGCAAACCATCCAGTTCTGACACATCCAGAATAGCCTTGTCTGTATTGTACTTAGTCAGTACATCATCCAGCCATTCCAGTTCGCTCTCGTTTAATGGTCCCGTTTTCATAACGCTTTTCCTTAGTCAAAAAATCTTGCCTGTGATCATCCTACATGGCTGGAGGGATAACAGATAAAAATGGGCATATGCGGCATATAGCTGCCGCCTGTTCAGGTTAACAGGAAACGAGGGGAATTCCGGAAGTTAACGCACAAAAGAGAACACTAAGCCGCCGGGCATCATACCGGGAAAACACAATAAAACCACCCGTAGGTGGTTTACTGTTGTTCAATACGGTTGAGCGTTGCGGTATAGCCCGTTTTCGCTACCGCGTTAAGTAACGTATCGGTTGGGAAACCTTCTGGCACAATCGCTTCTGCTTGTCGGGTTTTTAGGGAGGATTTTGCTTTAATCACACCATCGGTTTCACGTAGCGCCTGATTGACCGAAATAACGCACAGCGAGCAGGTCATATTTTGTATATCCAGCACCACTTTTTGATTGGCCGCCTGAGCCCACAGCGGCAGCAACAAGCATGCAACTAATGTGAAGATTTTCATTCAAATACCTCATAAAACCAGGCAACGAGCGTTGGATAAAATAGCACCGGCAAAATCAACGCCAGCGCGCACCAGTAGAGAACGCGCGCTTGCTTCAACGTTAACCATCCGGAGCACCACAGCCGCCTGGAAAAATAGAGCCGCCAGAAGACGCGCAGTAATAAGCCCAATGACACCAGCATCAGGGGAATTCGCAAAAACTCAAACTGGGTGAAAACAGCAAAGCTCGCCGCCGAAATACCAAACAACAGATAGAGCAGCGGTCCAACGCAGCATAAGCCCGCGGTGACGGCAGCCGCAGCGGCCGTCAACAGGGTGAGTCCCGCCCCTTTAGCGTTGTTCTGTGGCGACATAGCTGTAGGAGAACGCTTTAGGATCGTAGAAATTGATCGGGTCGCCATCGGCTTCAGCGTAAGGATAGCCAAAGTTGTTCATGGCTCCCTGCTCCGTTGCCGGATACAGCTCGAAATCACGCCCGTAGTTAAATCCAACCCAGTTCATTTCCCAGTTACCAAACAGGTAAGTGTTTACCGCCTGGACATCGGCGTCCTGATGCGATTTTTTCTCTGCCAGACGCATTTTGGTCACATCAGCAGGATCGCACGGTAACCAGCCGTAACCGGCCAGATAGAATTCGGCGCGGCAATGTTGTCCGCCGCTCACATCGGCGACGCCTGCACTGTCTGCTTTGCCAAAAGCGCTTTTCGAGTAACGTTCGAGTTTATTGGCTTTGCCCAGACGGATGCCAAACAGTTCGCGCGCCGGAATGCCGCTGGCCCGTGCCAGAGCAACAAAAACGGAGCTCATGTCGGTGCATTTTCCTTTGAGCTTACCGCTTTTTAAGATCTCCGCCACATCCCCCGTGCCGCAGCCAATAACGTCATTATCGCGCTCCATATGGCTACTCACCCACTCGTAAATCAGGCGTGCTTTTTTCAGCGGATCCTGCTCATTACCGGTAATTTTACGCGCGGTTTCCAGAACCAGCCCATCAACTGGGGTATGTGTCGTCGGTAGCAGGTACGGTTTTACATCAAGCGGATAAATAATCTGCTCCGGCGCTTGCCAGGTTTTCAGCGCGTCCTGCTTCAGCGGCTCCCAGTCGGCGGTTTCAATGTCGATATCAACGTTAATCAACAGTTCGCCCTGCGAGTCAGGCCAGGTGGCAAACAGCGTTTTCGCGCCATAAGTATTATTAGTGGTAACGTACGCCTGCTTATAGTTTCCGCTAAAGGCAAGCGCCGTCATTTGTTGAAACGCGGTATCTACCGGAAGCGGGATCCACAGTTTTACCACGCCGCTCGATCCCTTAGGAGGGTTAAGTTTATACGTCTGGGATAACACAAAGCGCCGACGCGCGACTGGTGCAACGGATGGTTCAGCGGCGTGAACCGTCTGGCTAATAACCGCAGGACCGACTAAACCGGCGGCGGAAAGGAGAACGCTATTTTTGAGAAATTGTCGACGTTGCATTGCTGTCTGTCCATGTTGTAAGAGTTGGGCTACGGCTAAGAAGGCAAAAACCGTATGCGATCATCACAGCAGACAGACGCTGACATAAAAAGGTGAGCCGATGGAGGTTATTCATCAATAACAGACCTGTTAACTGTGAATGAAATAAGAAACTGCGCGACAGATAGTAAGCCATAGGCAGGCAAAAAGTACAGCCGTGAGAGCGAGTTCAGAATATATAAACATTCGTTGCCAGCTTACGGGCTAACCCTCTGGCCCCTTCGCGCATAACCATATCGTGATTCCAGCGAAATACAGGTGCCGCCAGCGGAGCCAGGTAATTCATCCAGCGGATCGTGGTACGCACATTCCAGTCATATCTGACGATGGTTTCTGCGCCACTGGCAGAAAAAGACCACACGCCTCGCCCTTCAACCGCCCCGCTGGCTTGCCCCTCAAGCAGCGAGCAGGGCAGAATATTCAACACGTTGATATCAAAGGTTAAGCGATAAGGAAGCGCTCCTTTCCAGGTATAACGATGCAGCGCCCCAATGCCCTGTATATCACCTTTTTTAATCTCAACGATGCGTTCCAGACTTTCCCACCATTCTGGCCACTGATCGGGATGAGAAAAAACATCCCATACCTCCTGAATTGAAGCCTCAACCCGCCAGACGGTGGAAAACCGATAGTTAGCCATAATACAGACTCCCTCAAGGCGAGAAGAAATTGGCGGGAAAACGGATGTTAATGACCATAGCATCCAGAAGCACGGTTTCTAATCGCTGCCCATCTGGCGCATAGCTGATCACTTTGGCAGGGAGTCCGTGATAATTATCCAGCCAGACGTCATAGCGGTGAACACCATCAACCGCCATTGTTCCAGGCCCAACCACAGATACGTGCGTCGTCGCCCGTCCTGCAAGATTTTCATTACCAACTGTGGTTGTTGTCCCTTCGCGTTGTAGATGACGAATATTGCCCAACAACACGCCGATATCAGAACGATTCACCCGATGACCGCGCTCATCCTGGATCAATGAATTAGTAGGCGACAGGTGCAAAATGGGCAACGAACCCACACCAAATGGCCATAACGTCACTTTACCGCTGACAGGATTAAAAATAAGCACCGCACCTGAATGCGGTTGGGTAAAATCCATCCGCACGTACCCAGGCTTTTGAAAGCTATAGCGAATAATTTTGCTTTCATCGGATGGCGACGAGGAGCGCATCATGACCTGATAAGACGTCAGGTTATTAAATGACTGTTGAGAAAACGCGATGGGATCCGTAGCCCTGGCATTCTGCGAAAAGATATCCCCTTCTTCCACCGAATATGCTGCACCACTAAGGGTGAGCAATGCTGCGAGCATAACTATCGGAAAAGATGAAATGCTCATAGCAGCCCCCTGAACCAGCATTGCCAGCAAAAAGAAGTAATCACCTGTTGGCTGTTTTTATTATAGTTCTTAACTGCGCGGCACTACTCTTCCGGACTTTTAAACACAGTATGGATAGCAGGTTTAAATTATTGGTTTTCTTTTCAGTTAAGATGACAACATAAAGCTATACTTTAATAGCCATGCTTTTTATAGGTATTAATCATGAAACTGCCATCGGTATTTTCATGCGCCGTTCTCATATTACTGCTGTTGGCGTCATCGTCTGCCACAGCCAGCGCGTTACAAAACCAGGCCGTCAGAGAGCAAGAGTTGAGCGCGGCACTTCGAGCTGGTAATGGTGTGTTCATCATTGGCGGGACGGGTGATTTCGCTTTCACGTTCAGGGCACGAAACCGAATCCACAGACAGCTGGCGATACAGGATGGCTTTGGCGATCCCATCCTGATGAATGGTTTCCAGGACCACAACTATAATCCCGCCCGCGATGGGTTTATCAACAACCCTGCCCGAGGGGGCTTTATGTTTAACGCGCCGATTCGGCGATAGATTGATTAGCAATAGTGAGTATATAGAGGGCAGTTTACGTTTCTGGCAGGTTGCTTGACGCAAGGTATCTATGCTTGTAAAAAACAGGCACAAAAAAACCACCCGTAGGTGGTTTCACGACACTGCTTATTGCTTTGATTATTCTGTTCTTTCCCATGGTACCCGGAGTGGGACTTGAACCCACACAGCGCGAACGCCGAGGGATTTTAAATCACGCGTGTTATCTATAATTATCAGATACATAGGTTTATTTTTCGCCATTAACTCATTAAATTTAGATCTGACTAATCAACTGGTTGTGACTATCAAAAAGCCACAATGGCGAAATTTTTTTAGAAGAAATCTGAACGTATAAATCTCTAAATTGTATGGCAACCATCATCTTTCGCTCGGTTGACAAAGAACGTCATTCTTCCCAAAACTTCAACTTATTACAGTGCAGAACCGTCTATCGCTTCACCATCATCGGAGAGAAGCGCCCTACCTATAAGTTTTGCAAACTGTGTATGGCCATCACATAGGATCAAAAGCACGTCACCTTGTCTCTTTGTACTCACTGGTTCGATTACTGTAAAATCTATGTCCGTTTCAAGAACGTGGCTATCAGCCCCCATCCTACAGATAACTGTCTGGCACAGGCGTATTCAATGTAGTATGTCGCAGATGAAGGAAAGCTCATGATGCACATCCGATGGATACTGTTTATTTACGCAGTATGTTTTAGCGATCAAGCGGCAAATACGAAGAAGTCAACCTAAATGCGCTTTGTGTTTGGATGGGTATGAATTTAGTTCATGCGGCTTTAGCTCTTGTCGAATGATGATGCAGAGCATGGTTGAACCAATTCTTTCATATCACGGAAGTCGATCTAATCTTCGCTTGGTGCTACACTTTATACCTTTATTCCAACGCGTTGGCGTTGGTCATGATAGCATCAAATGCTCGGACAAGCTAAAGGAAAGTGTAATGCTAAGGATACCATCTCTTTTTCTGATTTCTTTTATTTCGTTACCTGTAGGTGCGAATATAATTAATTTAAATTGTGGAAAAAATTCATTAATCATAGATACAAACAACACATCTGCCATTGAATTCAATGGCAATAGTGCTACTTTAATTCGTAGTTTTATTACCGAGTCGAGTTCTAAGGATTATCGGATTAACGGATCGGATTCATTTTTAACTTTAACAGAATCATTTTCTGGTGATTATAGTATCAACATACAATCACCAGACATGAAATCAAGGGTGGTAATGTCATGTTCTAAATCATGATTTACATTTGTTATTTTTGGAAATCACTAGAAATAGAGACATAGCGAGATAGAAAATGGCAAAGAATGGCAAGCTTATTTTCAATGATGAAATTAACAGCATAATCTTTGCCCTTTTGGAAAGATTAATTCTAATAATAAAAGCAATGAATGCAATTAATGAAATGATTCCAAAAGGAATCCCAAAGATGGTAAATAAATTACCAAAGATAGTCATATCATATAATGACTCATAAAATGATGGTGCTGATATTGATTTGCCAACAAATCCGTAACCATAGGTGTATATGTCAGGATTAGCCATAAAGTTAGTTATTGTATCTATTTTTACATTATTACTTCCATCTGCACCAGAAAGAAAAAGAGACACTCTTTCATTTATTCTGTCAATTAGAACCAAGTATGCTATGAAAGCAAATCCCACAACAGGAATTATCATTCTAACTCTGAGCATTCCTATCAAAAGAATACCAAAACATAAAAATGCACCAACAAAAGATAAAGTTAATAGCATAGACATGCATGATAATATAAATAGTGTGTCTGTTTTTTTATTTATGGCATATCTTAAAGAAATAAGCCATGCCGTAATTCCACAATACACACTAGGCTCAGCGGTCAATCCAGTAGGTCTAAATCCTACTCCACTCATCATATTTCTTGACGGTTCCCCGCCTATCATAGTCGAGTAATCTATAATTGTCCCATGCAGACTATAGAAGATAACCTGCAAAACCAGGCACGTCACATAAAGAACCAGAGCAGCACTTACAGCTTTAAATACTATATGCTCCATGATATTTACAGCAGCATGATATAACAACATGGCAGAAAATAACCAAATGCTTATTTTCAAAGATTGATATATCAGTATCTCTGTGTGCGTTGATATATTGACATGTATAAATGCACTTATAAAAATTACAGTTATTAACGAAATTACAAATATAACAGACTGGTAGCAAATCTTTGCGCCGCTATTTATGTACAGCAGAATGCAACAGAGTGGAAAAATGATAAGCTGAGCGCCATACACAGATAACGGTGAAGCTAAGTCGATTATAACACTAAATATAGCAACAAAAAGCAAAAAGGCGTTCATGTTAATAACCCAAAAAAAATTTGCAGTATTGTACATGTAACGCCATAACTATGCAATTTACGCATACATCAATAAGAACATAATAAGCTCATCATAGCGTATTCCGTGCCTTACTCCTGCTGGTTTAACTGTTACAACTTCTTCTAACGTTTCTGGATTAATGATTATTTCAGAAGACGCTTCCCATTCGTCCTTGCACCAGAATGCGTAATCCTCTGGTTTAAGTCCGTGCTTTGTCATGATAGAACCAACAGTTTGCGCACCAACACCGAAGTGGGCTCGTGCAGACTCTTCTCCCTTAAGCTCTATAGCGTCAGTAAACTTATAGCGAATAATATTCTTGCGAATTTCATTAGCCGCTTCCCTTTCCGCACTCTCGTTTGTTGCTGGGGTTTTTACCTTCAGTGTTTCATCAGATGTGCTTATTGTTCCCGTTGCAGCATAGACAACAGACCATCTATGTGATGTATAGCCTAATACGGTCGTATTGTCTGTATCAGGCATGAATCCATTGTATCCACCAATCTTAAGGTCGCCATTTGGGTTTCCGGATGATGTTTTACCATCATAGCTGGACAGGGTTGCACCTTTAGTACCGGTGGTAGTAGTCACTAAAATCCCGGCATTAGTAGCCCCAAGAATCTGAATTTCACTGTTATTGTTGCGTAAATCCTGTACTGGTGCCTCAACTACCGGAGAGGTAAATTTCCATTTTGTGTCGGAATAAAATTCAGCTGGCGACTCGTCGTCAGGCTGAATCATAAGCGCCCCTTTACCACTAGAACGCCTACGGCACCCAGTAATGTTTTTCTGGTCTGGGTCCATGTTTGAGCTAACAAGAACTCCGTCAAACTGGGATATGCTTTCGTAACTGTTAGCGCCTTGACGCTGTGCGCTCTCAGTTAGATATACCCATGACCAGTCAAAGTGGTTTTCATACGTCCCAACGTTAAGATCAATCTGATATGGACGCGTACACAACTCGCCAAAGAATCCACGGAAGTGAATATTACCAGCCACTGAAGTATCACTGCTCACAGTCTTCACTATACGCACTGCGCACGGAACGTCAGCTGGCCATGTGCCAGTAGTGATATTCTCTGAATGACCACCAAACACACGCAAGGTGTCGGTAGACTCAATCCAGAAAGAGCAGTTACCAGTGGCGTGGTGTGGGTTGTAGATATGAATGCGGGTATTATTATTATCTCCGCTTACACTACGTTCGAAATAAAACCCGCAGTCTACACGCTCAAAATTAGGATTCATAATTGAGTGGTAATACGAACCGCTATTACTACCACCAACTGTAGGCCCTGGTTTAAAATTAAGACCAATTTTGGTTCCCCGTGCTCGTGGGTTCTCCATTACACAGAATTGCTGTGATACGCGTACGGTAGTCTGAGATTCGTCTTCTGGCGCGATAGCGTAGGCGATAACGTCAGAGTAGTTGTCTGGGTTAATTACTACTGGATTTATGATGTGGCAGAAATCATGACTCATTCTTAAGCATGTGATGCCAGAAGCTCCTGCTACGATTGTTGTTCCGGTGAAATCAATATACCTTGTAGAGGTAACATCCTGTGTATAAGAGCCGTCGAACTTCATTACCAAGCTCTGTTGTATGCGGTATTTAGCCCCAACTCGCCCTGTTAATTTACCAAACGGCACCCCCTCCAACCACGACAATGCCGCCAGCATCGCGGAGGTATCATTAGTTACCCCGTCGCCAATGGCACCAAACTCTTCAAATGACTTTATTGTCGTAACCCGATGGGCAATCTGGTCAATTGTTGCACCATACTTTGTTAGATCAGATCTAAGAGAGGCATCACCAACTCCAACCCATGCGCCAGTGCCAACACCACCTGTTGAATCTGGTGTAGAACCGGCAGGGACTGTTTTAGGCAGAGAGCCATCCCAGCGGTAATACTCTCCATCCCCATCAGGTAATTCCCAACGCAACGCCTGATCTGCCCTCGTTAACGTAGTTCCTCCCTGAAATGAATCAATCAGTTCCCACCCCATAGACGCCAGCTTTTCCTGGTATCTTTTTTCCATTCCATGCCAAGTTAACCTGCTTTTCCCGAATCGGTCAGGCCACATCTCATTTTCAAGATCATTCGACAGATGATCAAAGTTCTGAGCGTTATCGTATAAATCTTTTGCAGCAGCAGACCCCAGCGGATTGCTGGTGTTATAAGTGGTCATATGGGCCTCATAAAAGAAACAACTCGCCTCGGCAGGTTGATTTGATATTGATTAAGCTACATTGCCTGGGTATGTGGCATTGTCGTACTGGTAGAATGAATCGCGGTATTCTTTGGCAGTTAACCGGCGACGCCGACACCGATAGCTGCCGCACTTGCCGCGGTAGCAAAACCAGTAAATGCTACCGCAGCTGCTTTTGCATCAGCCTGAACCTGTTTTCGCCATTTTTGTGATGCTCGTTCAGCCTGGCTTAGACCAGATACAAATCCACCAACCTTAGCTACTAGGTCAATGGTCAGCGTTCCGAGGGATTTACCAGCCATGCTATGTCCACTCCTGCATAGCCTGCTCCAGTGAAATGGAAGGCTCGTTAATGTGTGGTGTGAAGTCTGTTACTTTGAAGGAGGGGGAATCTTTTCCACGGTTGACGTTAGCCAGCACAGAAGAAATAAGGCCAGCGGCCCACTCAGTACGCATCATTCCGTTAAGGCTACCGTACTTTTGACGGTAAAGAACCCAGTCGCGATACTCTGTAACACTAACGCGTTCTTTTGCTTCAGCAATGGTACGACCACCTATCCCGTTGAGAACTAATTCACACCAGAATTCGTCTTCTGCGCTGAGTTCGCCTTTCCCAGGTCATTAACCTGCTGAATAGCGACAAGCAGAGCAACGGTAAGAGCACCATCAAGTGCGCCGCGCTCAGGGTCTGCTTCGCCAGTGATATCGGCGACAGTGAAAACAGGAGCGCCATTTTCATCACAGATTGATGCAGCGATACGCCCTGCAACACCATCAATCTTACCCACTGCTGAAAGAACATTTGATACCGCATCGTGATAGCACATTGGCCTGATATAAACGGTAGCTGTGATCTCTTTATCTCCCTGCTTCCAGGTTATTTCCTTCTCAACAGGACGACCAGTGAACGCCCCTACCTGTTTTAACGAATCCATATTCAGTTTCATTTCTTTCCTCTCAATTTGCGGGGTTTCCCCCGCTCATTAATGCCTGGTTATTAGCTAGTTGGTTGAGCCTTTGGAACCCAAACCCCCTGCCCTGAACGCTGAATAGTTGCTGAGGTTTGTACGACCGTATTAGCCTGGAAGTCGAACGGGAAATCAGAAACATAGCCCTGGAATACATACCAGGTACGCGTATCCGGTAGAGAAAGACCATCTACTGTATCTGGATCACCAGAAGTCGCTACCGTTGGTTCATCCGTTCCATCAGACCAGCCAATAGCGAAGGTCAGGTTTGTTTGATCGCTTGATTCGGCAAGATTGCTAAGCATGACATGACTGGCGTTTGCCGGGTCTGCGTTAAGAGCTACCGTAGCCTGACCAGGGGTTCGCAGACCTTTTTTGTAGGAACGAGTATTGGTTTCACTCAGACAGGTATCTTCAATCTGATCTGCCGGGCTACTACCTGGTGAGAACGAAGTAATACATTCAACTTCACTGACCACACCGTTATTCAGAACGTACATCTGAGTGCCTTGAGTCACTACTGACATAATTATCTCCGGGTATAAAAAAACCGGCTCAAGGCCGGTTATGGAAGGTTTGTTATCGGTTGACTATCCAGTCAACGTCGAAAGAATATCGATACCTGAACGTCTCAGGGTCTCGCGTCTGATTACCCAAGCGAACAATGTTTGCTTTTACCTCAATCGCATTACGCATGGCTTTAGCGACCGCAATAGCCTCATCAGGGGTATCGGCATAGATATCAACCTGAAGCGAATACATGTCCGCATCTGGTCGTTGGTTGAGGAAATTTTCAGGAGAGCCGCTGATGTTCTGCCAGACGGCGTATGGGTAAACAACGTTATCGTCCTGAATGCCGAAAGGGTAAATTCTTACCGGATTACTTCCGAGTAAAGCAGTGACTTCAGGACTCGACGCGCAAACAGGAAAAATAGGAGCAATCATGCCGTCTCTCCTTTCTTCTGTGCTCGTTTGATGGCTCGGTCAATCCCTACTTCGTAGTTAACAGAGAAGGTGTTGAAAACCTCTATCAGCCTGGAATTTGCAGCAGCACGAACGAGCGGTTTTGCTGCCATCTTTTCAGTGCCAAACTCAAGAAGACGCCAGTGAGGAGTGGGTGCATCTTTCGCAGTGCTTGGATGCTTTTTTAATACGGCTCCCTGAAGAATGCCTATCCTGAAGGCAAGATCACCGGTTTGTTTAAACATACGACCATTCCAGCGCAGCGCGGCGTTATCAGCAATGCTACGTGCGGTGTGAGGATCGTCGATCCGCTCTGCGTTTCTCTTTATCTGAGTTACGATAACGTTTCCCGCCTTCCTCAGTGCGGAGCGCCCTGTTTTGCGCTTAGTTTCCGTGGTAATGGCTTCTAACTTACCAAGCAGTGAATCTACACCTTCAAGCTTAAACTCAATGCTGTCAGCCATCCTTTACCCCCTCTGAGCACGGAAGCGTGAGATATTCAAGTCCACTATCAGGATCAGGAAGTATCCCCTCAATGCTGTAGATTTTGCCACGGAAAAGAATACGGTCTTTCTCCTGGATATCTTCCCGGTATCGGATAGTGATTCTGGCCGTTACTTTTACGTTTGATGCCTGGGCTGTAATGAAATCCCTGACCGAAGAGGCAACCACGCTACCCCACACCTCTGCAAGGTCATTCCAGGTGTATTCCATTGCACCAGTAGTAGGTGACTGGATAGCGGTTCTCCGCTGAATGGTGACGCGGTGGCGCAGTTTTGCAAATTCCACAATTACCTCGGCTTACCATCAAGATAGGTTTGCGGTGGCAACTCATCGTCAATTTCATCAACGAGCGTTTTTGCAATCAGAGATATCAGTGTTTCATCAGCCTGAGCCAGACGGTTTATCGCTTCTGCCTGTTTCAGTTGAGACGTTGCCATCGCTTTCAGTGCCGCCGTTAGTTCGTTTACCTGCTGCTCTTTCATAGGCAATCCTCGTCCACTTTTTAATCCACTCGCGCCGTCTGGCACATCCAGCGCATGCCATACATGCCCCTTAAATAATTGTCGGCTTACGGAGGTCGTAAATCAGCATTGATACAGAAAATGGAAGTTCCCCCTGTTTCAGCTTCTCTTCCTCTTCTCCGCCACGATTACGGTCAAGATAGCCAAGCAGAACCAACAGGGCTGTCTGAACGCGTGTAAGCGGCTCACCATCGATAAGCTTTCCAGAGTCATCAACAACCAACGACCTACTCCCCTGGATATAAGAAAGGATTTCCGACTAAAAGGATTCCACATCAGCCATTCTCCGCGTTAACTTTTTTCTTTTTCGGTCCACCAGCTTTTTTGCCAGTCACATATTCAGCTTTATGCAGCAGAACCAGTACCTTTGCGCACTGGTCATTCACAATTTTCTCATCACCTGGCAATGAGTCATGTGTACGCTGTAGGTACAGCACGGCCATATCATTAAGCTTTCTCGGCCCAGCAAGATCGAGAAACTGGTAAGCCAGGTGCGGCTCGGGAGATTCGATGTAGGGAAGATGCCAGTTATCGGCGATGGGCCACGCGTCATCATCCCACAGGAAGAGATGCTCACACCCGGCATCCACCAGTGCGGTCAGGCTGGCGTTCTTCGAAGCGACAATACCGCATGATTGGTCATGTCGAACCAGTTTTACATTAGCCGGTACAACAGCGGGAGGCTTTGAGCCATCGTCGATGACGACCACCAGCGCACCAGACGGAAGATGCTTCATGTGCTGCTCGATGGCACGCTTAAGAACATCAGGTCTGTTATGCGTAGTTATGGCGATCCCTACCGCTGAGTGTGAATTATTGACAGGTGCATACGGGACACCATCTATTGTGACCTGCATGTGCATTTCCTTTTAGACGTGAGCCTGTCGCACGGCAACGCCGCCCGAGAGGTAAACGCAACCTAACGGCATCACCCAGGCTCACTACTGAAAGACTCTCTTTGATGTGCGCGTGCGAAGCGCAATAAAAAAAGCCACCAAATTTGTTATGGTGGCCTTACGTTGAAGTCGGTCTCAGAGATGTTTAGATATAATCTCAGAAATTTTATTTTTAAACAAATTAGCGCTTTCAGTTAATTTCGATTGGATATCTAACAACTCAATTGCAACAGCGCTCTTTTCTCTTTTCCCCATTGCCGACTCAATGTAGGAATGAATTCCACATTGGTAATATTTAATCATTTGGCTTTTATGTTCTATTAGCTCAGGAAAGTAGGAGATAATGATAGTGTCTAACCGGTTTAGGTTATCGCCGGACTTATTATCTATTAATTGATTTTTTACACTATCAGATATTCCATGCTCATGCGTCATTACGACATCTAAAGTGGACGCGTTAACGACGCCCAAGAAAGCGTTCAGGAGGGAGGTAATCAACCCAATAGCCTCCTCCCCCTTCTCAATATAAATTTGTCGATTGGCTTTCCATTTTTCAAAATCATACTGTTCGCTACGTTGAAGTTTTGCAGCACGAATATTTTGAGTGTTGTTAATAAAAGCAAATATAGCCGCAATAACTGCACCAGATAAAGCAGCACTAGCTGCTATAATGGCACTTGCATTATCATTAAACCATTCACCCATCGGTAAATCTCCCTAATAGTGTAGGGAGAGTAATGTAGCATTATCACAGGCACTCAGTGAATGCCTGCTGTAATGCCTTAACCCAACTTAGCTCGCACCAGTGCATCTTTGGCTTCAAGCAGCTTGCGTAAGCCTGCTGACTTTTCCGCGCTGTCTGGCAGGGTTTCGTCCATCAGTGCCGCGAGGTCACCGATTGGCTTACTCACTTCTTGCAGGTGAGACGGGAGATGCTGATAAGCGAAATATTTCATGATTGGAGATGACATTTTTATCCTCAGTCCATATAAAAATCGTCATTAAGACGACGACGGTTAGAACTGCTGGCGTTGTGCGGGCAGGCGTTAGAATTGTGACCGGTGGTGCCGCAGTAGCTACAGCGCAGATTCACCCGGCGAGCATTGCCGCTCCATGTGTGCGGGCAATTCTCGCGGGTGTGTAAAC
Source organism: Citrobacter sp. Cpo032 (assembly GCF_030332975.1). NCBI lineage: Bacteria > Pseudomonadati > Pseudomonadota > Gammaproteobacteria > Enterobacterales > Enterobacteriaceae > Citrobacter > Citrobacter sp. Cpo032. The sequence goes on along the minus strand of NZ_JAOWGU010000047.1, from coordinate 90,934 downwards.
CCGAACCGCAAAAGGTGCAGCGCGTGTAACTCATGGGCTCACCTTCTGGCAGTTCGCCTGCCATGCTTTGTTATGCGCCAGGATGTCTTTCTTCGTCTGGCGATCCATAACCTCAATGTCATGCTCGGTTAGGTAGATGATATTCACCCAGTCACAGGCCGTGTCCGTTACTTCAGGTTTTGCGGGTAAATTTTTCGCGCAACTCACGGTCAACATCGTCATCAGGAAGATGATTAACAGTCTGCTGTACATCCCTGGCTCCTTTTGTTGTGTCTACCCGGCGTTCTGCAACCGCTTCAGTAGCTGCTGCGCGTTCTTCAGTGCGTTGCTGGTCAGCTTTTGTCTCAGCGATGTTAGTACCGCGTGATTTACCCAGACCAAAAGCACCTGCAATTGCAGCCAGCACAGCAACAGCCAGGCCGATAATCATTTCAAGTCCCATAGCGACCTCATGCCAGTGCGGTTTTTGCTTTGGCGTAGCGTGCACGGCGGTCGTTAATGCCGTTCTGTCCACCATTGATGATCTGAGTGATGCGAACCAGATCGCCAGAGTAGCTCAGGCATCCGCTGGTGGCGTAGAACCATGCAGCTGACCGAGCTGCGTTGATATCCTTTTCCAGCAACTCAGGATTACTGACTAAATCCAGTTTTAATCCCGTTCCGCATCGGCGGTAATTATCAAGACCGGTAATCTGAATCAGGCCACGGCCACGATATTTCCACCCATCGCCTGATGCTTTGTTACCGAGTCGATTGCTGTACACCAGATTTGCAATGGCTGGCTGATTGGCTACCTGCCCTTTTTCTTTGTCACGCCCAAGCATATAGGCCTGGTAGTTCGTAATGCGGCGTCCAAAGGTGGTCAGCAAAGATGCGGGAGTGTAGTTGAAGCTCTCCACCAGCGCGGTAAATCCTGCTGATTCATGTCCTGCCTGAGCGATAAACATTGCCTGGTCTTCAGGCTTAACGATGCCGAACTCTTTCATCGCAGCATCAATATGTGGAAACCAGCGCGAAGCTAACCCGGCGCTTACACCAGCCGCCTGTTGAAATTGTGATTGGTTCATTAATGCCTCAGCGTATCAACGAGACGCGCCACGTTCCCACGAGCCCATAAAACGGCAGCGCAAATAAGAAGGTTTACGATGACCACCATCCAGTGTGACTCCTGGTAGAGGCCAAACAGATATCGGAATGGAACGCTGGCATAAACCAGCACAACGAAGTACGCCAGCAATGATATAGCGGGGCGATGTCTTGCCCCTTCACGCTGGTAGAACATCAGGACAAGGACGATGACCGCACAAATACCTGCATTCACCATCGCTGACGGATCACTTGTTACCATTGCTGGCCCCTCCTCCACGGAATCGCGAAAGAATACTGAACAGGCTTCCCAAATCCTGACTGTTGAAAAATGTGAGCACTTTGATTGTCATCGCAGCCACTACAACAGCACCAAGTGCGTCCAATGGTCTGTCACTGTACCCGGTAGCCTGTGACAACTTTGAACCAACCAGGCCAGCAGCAAGTACGCCAACAATGAATGACGTCATGAAGTAAGCAATCAATCGTACTCGTGTGATATTTGCCGCTGTCGCTACATAAAATACTGCACCAGCGAATGCGCCAAATACCACGCCATAATCAATACCGGTTGCAAGACCAAATACGCTGGCTCCCATCAGGCCACCAGCCGCGACCGTAGTGCCAGAAACAGGATCGGACATTAAGCCCCCTCTTATTGCTGTGAGTCCTCTCAGAACGAGGGGAAGAAAAAGGGCCGCTAAGTGCGACCCTTATAAAATAATAATTAGGTTAGGTATTCCTAGTCCCGCAGAAAATACTCATGACATTTATATAAAAAGTTGTTCACTGATGTTCTTAATTGGAGGTTGTCTCTATAGGTTGCTTTTGCCTCCAAAAATGGGGTTAAGGCATTCTGAGCATTACCCATAGCTTCCAGCAATTCATTCCCATCTTTATCTGGGACGATAAGTAAAGTAAGCAAATTTTTGTTTGATTCTGCTCTAAAGATATTTTCTCGAATATGATCGGGCATGGATTCTTTACTGACGTGGTAGATGCGCCTTTCCAATACATCTTTTACCCAAGCATTATAATCGGTCGAAAGGTAATTAATTGCCGTCACGTAGTTAGCTGCTGCCGCTCTGATCTCATTGTTAATCTTTTCTTTGGATTGCAGTGCGTGCTGCATTTTTGCGAGTTGATAGCTATTCCTTAGGGCCAGGTAAGAAATGATCCCGGGAATTGAGCCAGCAATGATTGCTCCAATGATGGCGTCCCACGCAAACGGCGTTTCAACCATAACCGCTGGAAGCTTGTCCAAGACAAGATGTGCAGTTTGAACAGATGATGTAAGCGCCTGTTCAATCTTTTCAATGGAGAACGGAATTCCTTGCCAAGCCATAAAACCCCCTGAAATTTATTGGGGGATGATAGCAAAAAACCCGCACGATGGCGGGTTCTTAAAGTTTGTTGCTCAGTTCGCTTTAACGTCCCGAGCTTAACACAATTTAAGCACTTTCCGCGCAACTATTCAAGTAAAATCTGTCGCTATTTGTGCCGAATGCGTCACACATTGGCTTGTACAGCATCGATTCTGCTACATTTAGCCAAACATCAATCCGGCTTTCACAGGTTCGCAAACACCATTCAGGATGCTTTTCATTTAGGTCTCTTGCCATCGCCTTTTTGCTCAGGCGCTTGATATAACGATCTTCAATAAGAGCGTATAACTTCTTATGCCCTGACTGCACAAGGACACCGCTGAGTACAGCGTTGATGGCCAGCGCTTCTTCATCGGTACAGAACGCCAGGCCGCTTTTATTATTACCTTCCTGAATCTCTTTGAAGAACGCTTCAAGTTCTGGTTTGCTGATACCCGCTTTCTTCATCCGGCGTAGTGCTTCGTTAATTGCCGTTTTGGTGATTTTCCCGGATGCAAGAAGCTGGTTAAACATGTTCCCACCACTACCACCGCCGATATAAGACCAGCGGCCCCACATGCGCAACTTACCCTGTATCCAGATGCTTTCCAGAGTACGAAGACGAACCATTTCACCAGATTTACCAACTTCAGAAGGATTAATCATTAGCGTTCTCCACTTACGCCAGTACGCCGATTGCCAGCGCACGATCTATAACCCGAAACACCAGGACCAGCTGGTCACCGTATTTCGCTTCAAATGCCACAGGATCAGCATGCAACTCGTCGTGATGCTCTCTGCACAGAGGAATCACAAACAGGTCGTGTGCCTTTGTACCCATTCCACCCTGCCCGTGGCCAATCAGGTGGTGGGGGTCGTCAGCTTGCTTGTTACAGCAGACGCACGGCTGGGCCTTAACCCATCTCGTGTATTTCTCATTTACCCAGCGACGACGCTTGGGTTTAAGCATGAAGGATTCCGGTGTCTCCGGATCTACCTTCATCGCCACTATCTTTTTCGCTTTCTCCTGTATCCTGAGTGCACATCAGACGAACCTCGTTAGCCCAGGAAACCCAATTAGGTTCTTTAGGGCGAACCAGTTCACCATCAGACTCAGCGGCTTGTTCGTACAGTCGGATAATCTTTCCCCAGATCCATTCCGCGCAGGTTAAATCTTCCTGAGTTCCCCATTGACGTTTTGCTGCACTGAAAACCACCGCTGTTGGATGACGAGACAGAAAATCATTTGGATTAACCAAAGCGTCCGGTTGCGAAGCTTCCGGACAAGAAGGGGTTTTATTCTCTGTAGTACTCTCTGTTGTATTCTCTGTAGGATCATCAGTGCATTTTGACCTGATGACATCGATTCGTTTTGACCTGATGGAGCGTGTCACTTTGACTTCTTCCATCGTGTCATTTTGACCTGATGGAACAGCGCATTTTGACCTCTTCGATTCGGTCACTTTGACTTCATCTAAAAGCTCGCTTTCATAGTTGATCGTGTAGAAGTTGGTCATGTCGCGTTGGGACTTGTTCAGTTGCTCAATTTTGAGCACACCGAGTGTCTTCAGGCGGGTGAAGGTACGCTTCAGGGTTGACTCAGACCAGAACGGGAACTGCTCCAGCCACTGTTCTGTCGTGTTGTAGATCCAGCGAACACCATCACTTTCCATGCCTGATTTGGTTTCTTGCAGCCAGTAATTAATCTGCTGCAAAGCAATCGCCTCATTCAGGCCAATGCTGTATGCAAGGTCAGGATTTATTACTATTGGCCGGGATGTCATTAACAGGCTCATTCTGATCCTCTATTTCCCTGAATTTACGCTGAAACTGTTCGAGAGGACTGAAGCACTCATGCTCGTATCCGTCGCGCAGGTATATAACCCGTTGAGTTTCTGGCTCCCACCGGATAACCCTGACTGGGACGCCGTAGCTGTCTTTGAACCGTCTGTTGAGTGCTCGCATTCGACCTTCTCCGCCTGGCCGTTGAAATCACCTACAACCCAATCGGCAAACTGGTAGCAGACAGGCTCAAAGCATCCGGATACCATTACCCCATACACGAACTGCGCCGGACCTTTTCCACCCGGCATAGGTCGAGCAATAAGTTGCGACCTGCGGTACTGTGTTGTTACACTGTTCATGCGTTAGTTTCTCCACTGAATACGACACGCCACGACGCCAGGAGCTGCACACTCGCTGGCGTCACTTCTTTTGACGGCGGCTGAATAAGGCCACAATCGCGCGGATTTCTTCTTCACGCGCTGCCAGATGACGGCGGTGATGTTCCTGAATCTCTTCGGCTTCATGCTTTTCAATCACTCCATCCTCAAGCGCCTTCTGGATAATCTGATCAACCTGCCCTCTTGCAGCTGCTGTGCGCATTGCACGGCTGAACAAGTCAACACGGTCCAGATCTTCCAGGCTTGGTACGTCCACCAGCAGTGCGCCGCGACGCTTAGCAAAGTAGTCAGCAACGAATGACGTATTGGAAATGTCCTCCATCGCTTCCAACTCGGTGACTTCAAAGAAACGGCAACCGTTTTTCTCGTAAAGGTTGTTGTTGAATTGGGTTTCTGACATGCCCAACGCACCAGCCATAGCCTGACGGCCTCCGGGATACGCTTTACACATCGCTTTCACCACTTCTTTCAGGGTTTGCTCTACCATCTTGTTTTTCCTTTGGTAGTTACTAAGTGCGTGATCATCAGTTACGGTGTTACTGCAACGTCTGGATCAGCGGGTTTATATTTATTTGGAAAAGGTCGAACTTCTTCAGCCTCGATTTTCCCGTCTTCCTTAACCAGGATGTTCACTCTTCGGTTGCGCTTCAGAGCTTTACTGATAGCGCTTTGGTAAACCCCAAGAGCCTCAGCTGTTTTGGCCTGGCCGTTTTCCAAAACATATTCAGATAGCGGAATAATTTTCATTAGATTTCCTCGTGGATGCACACAAGGAGTATCACTGCTAGTGATAATATTGTCAACACTAGCGGTGATTGGTAAATATGCCGTGCGGTGATAAATTATGAGAATGAAAAAGAAACCTTTGACCGCCGAACAATTGGCTGACGCCAGTAGGCTTAAAGCCATTTTTGAGTCCAAGAAGAAATCTCTTGGGCTCTCTCAGGAGACGCTGGCTGAACAGATGGGTATGGGTCAGAGTGGCGTTGCACAACTGCTTAATGGGACCAACGCAATTAATGCAACTCATGCAGCTCAGTTCGCTAAAATTTTAGGTGTGAAAGTTGACGACTTCAGCCCATCGCTTGCAGCTGAAATATCAGCAATGTTTGAAGCTATCGCAAACGGAAAAAACCATTCTTCAGTTTATGAATACCCACTACTAACTGAAGTTCAGGCTGGTTCCTTCTGTCCTGTAAGCTCCTACACTGAGCGAGATGCAAAGGAATGGGTTTCCACTACAGTTAAAGCCAGTGATTCAGCTTTTTGGCTGGAAGTTTCTGGACACTCAATGACCGCACCACCTGGCGTAAAGCCAAGCTTTCCTGAGGGTATGCTAATCCTCATAGACCCAGAACAGGATGTTGAGGCCGGTGATTTTTGCGTTGCAGGTATTTTTAACGATTCAGAAGTGACATTTAAGAGATTTGTTCGTGAGGATGGAAGGCCGTGGCTTGAACCACTCAATCCTAGCCCACGATACCAAGCAATTGAATGTAATGAACATTGCAGGATAATAGGTAAGGTTGTTAAGGCCCAATGGCCTGAAAATATCTTCGAATAAGGAGCCAATCGGCTCCTTTTTTTTTGCATCTTTTTTCACCTTAATAATCATGAAGTTAACACTTTTAGTGATAATTTTATCACTAGAGGTGTTGACCAATTAATCACTATTGGTGATACTCATTATGCACCGCAGTGATAGATTCTTAATTACAAGGAGACAGCTGTTTCAGTCAGTCACGGTAAGCATCTCGCAGGGTTCTTACCGGGACTGGAAGAGTTACCACTTGGAGACGGTCCTTATAAATGTCCTGGACAGTGGCGGTGACCGCACCGATAACAGCGGCGGCAACTATGCAAACATGACAGGCCGTAAAAACTTGTTAGGCCGATGAGTTCAAATGGCAATAAAGAACTGACAGCCGGGAAAGACCGGCACACAACGATGAGAGCATTATCTGTGAATAAGCACATCGACCCGCAACGCGGACGTGATGCCCAACCGATAGCTGTTTAGAAGCATCATTTAGTGCTCTCTTCAATGTGTCTTAGCTGCTCGGCTGGCCAATGAGCCATATCAAGCAAGCTGACAGTCGGAAATGAGCGACGGACGCGGGGAAAGAACCGTGACAGGAGGGAAGTAGACCCCACGAACACAACAGGTAAGAGCATTTGTATGTTGGCTGTGATTGTTAAGTCTTTCGCAACGCCAAAATTGAAAAGAATGCAGTGCTCTTACCGTTGTGTTGTAGCTCAAAAGGGTAGAGCGCCTCCTGAAGGAGGAGTTGAGCACTAACCAAGGATCATAACCCAGGTTATCTCATGCGGCTGGCCAGACGTTATCCGGGTTCGAGTCCCGGCAGCACAACTCACAACATGAAAGCGCACACCTTTACTTACCAGTTATGGATGACAGGTGTGAAACAGGTGGAGTGCGCTTCCAGTTGTGGCATTAGCTCAGTTGGATAGAGCAACGGCCTTCTAAGCCGTGGGTCGCAGGTTCGAACCCTGCATGCTGCACCAGAATCACGTAGTTCTCGTGATCCAAGGAAGTAAGAAAGCTGTGTGGAGTCTTGGCGGTACCAGTACCAACCTTTGAAGTCCCTGGTACCGCCCTTTTTACTCAACTGAAAGCGCGTTCTGTCCCTTGTCATTAAGTGCCAGTTCGTTAAATCCAAAACCAGCGGAACGCGCTTTCAATTGAGTGGAGAACTAAGCACCGGCATTGCAGTACCGGTTATGGCGATCAGCCTCAAGCATCCACTGGGTGCTTGGTGATGGTAATAACGCCATCTCAACCTTACAGGAGGCGTTGAGACTGTTCTGGTTGAATTGGAGAAATATTCTTAGCCCGCTTCGCGGCGGGCACTTTTTCTGGAGGTTGTATGTCTGCGAATGATCTGGCGGTTAAGTACGGTACTTACCAGCCCGAAAATTTACTGATTATTCTTCCACTGGACGAAGCATCAGACATCATTCGCGAGCGTCTTCGCGCCGAGGTAAGGCGTGAACTGGAATATGAATATGAAGATCGTATTTCAGACGCCGAAGAAGATGCTTCCGAATGGGAATCAAAATCTGATAGTTACGAATGTGATGCTACCTGCTTCGCCAGAGCAGTTGAAAATGCTTTACTGGCACCATCATTCGAAGAGGCAAAAATTATTCTCGAACGAGTTAGATCGGATAACAGGGAATATTTTTAACTAATTATTAATTCAACGAATTAGGCAGCATCCATAGTGCCGGGATTCGTGCAACCAAAATTCAGCGCCGTGCAGGGCGCATATAACACGGAGAAACTAACCATGACGACCACACAGAACGTCACTGAGTTACAACCACGTATGACCAGAGAGCAACTGATCGATGCTGCCCGTAAAGCGGCCCCTCTCCTTCCTGTTGCTTACAGCGGGATCATGACAGAACTGGCTAACCGCCTTGATATCGTCAGCGTGGCGCTGTGCGAGTCAATGGAACAGCGTAAAGCACTGGCCATTGAGAACACCGTTTTACGCGACGATGTTAACTGCTGGGCCAAAGAGTGCGACCGCATCGTTGAACGTCATACCAAATCGCCGACCAATATGCACATGCTGGAGGCGCAGAGAGAATTGCGCGAGTTAACTCCAGTAACCGATCAGGTTATTCGTGATATCCAGGCCACTGGCGTGGAAAAGTACGCATACGTCACTATTGCCATAGGGAAAGAAGAGCAAGAAGAAAGCATTGTTTACGCTGGTAATCAGGCTCTGTTATTCGCTAACCAACTTCGCGAAGGTACTGCGTAATGGCCGCTAACTCATTCAAGCAGATGTCCCGTGACGGGACCATCAAGCGCACCGATACCGGGATGTTTATCAGCCTTGAACATATCCACGTGCGTGAAGGTTTCAACAAGCGTGAAGACGACGAACGCACCCGTCAGGCAGATGACGACCTTTTTAACTATCTGATGAACGGCGGCACCGTTCCTCCGCTGGAGGTTATCGCACGTGATGAAGGCGGTGTGTGGGTTGTTGAAGGCCATCGCCGTCGTCGCTGCTACGCACGTTGTGCTGAAGCTGGTAAGCCAGTAGACCGCATTCATATCATGCCGTTTAACGGTAACGATGTGCAGCGACTGGCTCGCATCATGACCAGTAATAACCAACTCCCACTTTCCGATATTGAACAGTCTGCTGTTATTCAGGAGCTTCATAACGCTTTCAACCAGACCACCAGCGAGATTGCAAAGCTGGTCAATAAGTCTGTAGCGACCGTTGAGAAGTTGCTCACTCTGAGCACCGCTAATTATGACGTTCAGCAGGAAGTTAAATCTGGTGCCGTATCTGTTGATGTTGCTGTTGACCGCGTTCGTGAGTTTGGCGAACAAGCAGGTGAGGTTCTCCAGCACGATAAAGCCGTAGCCGCCGCCCAGGGGAAAACAAAGGTTACCCGCAGTTCTATCGCTCCGGAACTCAACATTAAAAGTGCTCGTCGTTTCGTGGAACTGATGGCCATGGCGACGATCAGCGATGAAGGCGTGTTCACTTTGCAAGGCACGGCACTGGCTGAAGCTCTGGCGATCATCGACGAACACAAAGCCATTGCTGAAGCTCGCGAAACCTATCGCCTTTCACAGCCAATCCCTACGACAGAGATTATCGGGAAAGTGCTGTATGTGAAGTTGGACGGTAAGGAAATCGGCTCGGCAATAATTTATCGCGGGAAGAACGTCACCCTGGATTTAGGCGATAACAAAATAATCGCCAGCCAGTCTAAAGCAGTGGCCCACTTCGTTAAACAGCACAAACTTCAGCAGGTACATACCAATGCAAACGATCAATAACCGTATGACAGAAACTCAAATTGCTGATCTCTTCAGCCTGGCGGTTCAGTTGCAGGTTAAAGCTGAAGAATCAGATGATCGTGATACTGCAATCTTGGCCTACTCAATTCAGAGCGCATGCTCAAATTTAACGGAATCCCAGCGCGAGTTCCGTGCAGCGGACGCGACTATTCACAATCTGGAACTGAAACTCACAGACATGGCAGTACAGCTCGCTAACGCCGAGAGCAAGTGCAGGGAGATGGCGGCGGAGAACATTGGGCTGAAAGCACTTAGCGATAATCGTCGCATTTTCATCATGAATGGGGTGCAGCTGGGTTATATCAAAGTGCCGACAGTGGAAACAGACCCAGCCATTGAAACCATTCGCGTTGCTGTATCACCTCAAGAACCAACCCCAGCCACAGACGCTTTCCTGGCCGAAGTGCGGGCGCAGGGTGTGGAGATGATGGCCGCTGAAGCTGATCAACTGATGAATGAGTTTGGAGATGACAGCTACAAAGTGATGGTAACAGCAGATTTACAGCGTTTCGCCAATGCTTTCGCCGCCCAGATTCGCAAAGGAGCCGCGCTATGAGCATCCTCACCATTCTAAATACCGGTCTCGCCTTAATGGGTTGGTTGTTCATCATGATCAGGACAGGCCAATGGTTTGCCTCCGTTGCGCTTAAACAATGGGATAAGCGCAGAAAGCAATCTCGTCGGCAAAAAGCAGTGAACGAATTTTACGATGCGTTTGACCTGTCCAGCATCGAGCCCGGAACAACGGTTCGCCTGGCCACTAAAGGTGATCTGACAATCATGATGTTTCGCCAGGAGGCAGACCAATGACAGCACTCAACAAAAAGGCGCTGATTGCAAAAATCAAAAAGCAGACCGAGAGCTTTGACACAGTTGTGCTGAAAGAAGATGAAGCTAACGCGCTGCTGGATGAGCTGGAAGCCGCAGAGAAACGCATAGCAGAACTGTCTGCGAGCCACAGCAAGCTCCGTGAGGGAATGGCTGCAATTTACAACGCCATTTGTGAAAACGGTGCCAGCACATCGCTGAGCACAATCCTCACCTTCGTAAAGCGCTCGCGTGAAGAATCATCCACCGCCGCTGGCATTGGCGTGAAGGGGGAGTGAGATGGCTACTTTGCAGGAACTTATTGACCTGACCCCGGCGCAGGAGAAAGCCTGGAAACGACTTGAGCGTGCTGTGAAAGATTTCAAAGCTGCTGGCGGTAATTTCTACAGCGTCCTCGATACTCTAAATGGTTATAACGGCGAGCACGTAGCGGATATTGATGAGACTGGAGACTACCACACCGCGTCAGTATATATGGCGAGCATTGATTGCACTGGGTTTACCAGCTTCGCGGACGATTGGCACGGAATAACGCTGAAGGATGGCGTTGTAATTGATGAGGACTAACCAATGACAACTAACAACCACCCGGCGCAAGGTCCTGTATCACTCGATCGCCTGCATCAAATACGTGAACACCTGCAGCATGATACCCAGTACTCAAACGGAGGGAACAGAGCTTACATTCTCGCTGATGTATTGAAGGTGATTGATGTGGCGATTGCAGCGTTTGGTGCTGAGCCACAACGAAATCCTGTGTTGGCCTATGCGGATAGTTATCGCGATATGGCTGAGCGCGGAATTGAATCTATTCCGGTCTGGAGCGTAATAACTGACCTTGAAAGAAACATCGCTCCACTCTACACCGCCCCTCCAGCCCAGGTATCTGTGCCGTTCGCTATTTACGAAGAGGGATTTGAAAAAGCGCTTTCTGTGCTCAACGAAACACTGGACGACTGCGGGGACAGCGAACGAGGCTTGTTGCTTGCGTTGGATAAGGCTGGGATCGAAGTTCTCAGTGATGACTGCTGCGCCTCCATTCTTCAGGATGGCAACTTTCGGGAAATTCCAGATTCGTCAACCAACAATTGTCGGGAAATCTCGGAAACGTCAACCAATGAGCATGAAATCGAGACTCATACGCTGCTTAAAAGCATCGAAGGCATGGAGGTATCAGTAGACGTCAGCACCTGTGATACAGATGCTGGTCATCGTTATTTCGGCACTGTAACTGAAATATCTGAACTGGACACGGCAAAGAATGGCTACATCCTGTTGGTTCAGGATGCGAAGCCAAACTTCAAACAGGCTGGCAACTCTCCGGTAGCTCCGGATGGTTGGAAGGTAGAGGCAGAGCGGCTGGCCGAGGTACATGGCTGCAGTTTTGTTGTGTTCAGGCATGGCGAGGAACCTCAGTGCGCTGACTCTACAAAGATAATCATCTCGTTCACGGACGAAGGTCTTGGGCATCATTCAGCAGCACCGCAGCAGGAGGTGAAACGTGGCTAACCTTCAACTGGCAGTTAACGGTGAATACTTCGACCAGATGAAGTCTGGCGAGAAGACGGAAGAGTATCGCCTGGTGAATCCGTACTGGGGTCGCCGCATTCATGGTAAGGACTACGAAAGACTGATCATCACCCGTGGTTATCCGAAGCGCGACGATATGAGCAAGCGTATTGATATCCCGTATGACGGCTACGAAATCAAGGTAATTACTCATCCTCACTTCGGGCCGGAGCCGGTTAAAGTGTTCGCTATCAAGGTGAATATTAATGCCCAGTAAACTCAAGCAGCGGCGTGTGCGTCGCCTAAAAGCGGATGTGGCATGGTGGAAATCTGAAGCTCAATACTGTAAGGCGCGAGTGTTCGAACAGGCAAACGAAATTGCTGAACTAAAAAGCATGGTGATTCGTGTACCAATTCCGGTAATGGTGCCAGTAGAGATAGTTCATCATCTAAATGGGAAGGGTTCGAAAGAATATCCATTATGTCGCAATTGCAACGATGGAACCCGTCACGGGTGTTCATCGTGTGCTTACAGAATGAAATAACCGGGTGCAGCCGGTTTAAGTGGAGAACTATGTATGAGCGGACAAATCCAACGTTTTCTTACTCCAGATGACCTCTATCAATTAACTGGTTATCGTCGCCCTTCCCTACAGTGTAAAGCTCTAAGGGATAGTGGAGTCTTTTTTATCCCACGTAAGGACGGCAGACCAGGAACAACATGGGAACATGTATCAAACCCAGTTGGCCTTAAGTTGATAGTGAGCAATCCAGAGGAAGAAGAACCAAACTTTAAGGATATGTAATGTCTAGAGCTCGCAAAAACCCCGATGATAACTGGATGCCTCCCCGCGTTCGTCGGGGAAAATCTGCTTATGAGTTTCGTACAACAGATGGTCGTACCGTCAGGTTGTGCAATCCTGATCTAACAAAATCGCAGGTATGGGCAGCTTACGAAAACTTCATAAACGATTTAAAGGTTGGTACGAACTTCAACGCACTTTGTGAAGAGTTCTTTAATTCCGGTGATTTCCACGAGTTAGCAACTGAAACACGTAAAGACTACAGAAAATACGGTTCAAAGGTAAATGTTGTCTTCGGGAAAATGAAGCCGGATAACATCAAGCCCGAGCACATCAGAAAATATATGGATAAACGAGGTGTTAAGAGCAGAGTTCAGGCAAACCGCGAGAAAGCATTTATGTCCAGGGTGTTTCGGTGGGCATACGAACGAGGAAAGGTGAAGATGAATCCTTGCCAGGGCGTTAAGCAATTTAAAGAGCAGGCTCGTACCCGTTATATTAGCGACAGGGAATATGATGCACTTTATAGCGTTGCTTCTATTCCCGTAAAAGTTGCAATGGAGTTGGCATATCTATGTTGCGCCCGCCAGGGAGACATTCTTGACCTCAAAAAGAGTCAATTATTGAACGAAGGAATTTTAATTCAGCAGAGTAAAACCGCAGTTAGCCAGATTAAGGCCTGGACAAAACGTCTGGAGGATGCCGTTAATCTTGCTGACAGCATTCCTCTCAACAGCGGGATGGTAAGTATTTTTGTCATCCACCAGCCATCAGGTCTGCGATACACACGCGATGCTTTTAATGCACAGTGGATGAAGACAAAAAAACTTGCTGCTGAGAAATATCCAGACCTAGATTTCCAATTCACTTTCCATGATCTAAAAGCCAAAGGAATTTCGGATCTTGAAGGTACGCTGAGTGAGAAACAAGAAATTTCAGGTCATAAAAACGCCTCACAAACAGCGAGATATAATCGAAGAATTTCAGTTGTTCCGGTCGTTGGGGGGCAGTAATGCCCTCTTTTTATGGTGAAGCTGAATGGCGAAACAATGGTGAACATGAAGCACAAAAACAAAAAAACCACCCGTAGGTGGTTTCACGACACTGCTTATTGCTTTGATTATTCTGTTCTTTCCCATGGTACCCGGAGTGGGACTTGAACCCACACAGCGCGAACGCCGAGGGATTTTAAATCCCTTGTGTCTACCGATTCCACCATCCGGGCTCGGGAAGAAATTGGAGGCGCGTTCCGGAGTCGAACCGGACTAGACGGATTTGCAATCCGCTACATAACCGCTTTGCTAACGCGCCGAAATCTTCTTGCTTTACAGCCGACATCCGCTATTGCCGATGTCTTAAATTTGGAGCGGGAAACGAGACTCGAACTCGCGACCCCGACCTTGGCAAGGTCGTGCTCTACCAACTGAGCTATTCCCGCATCACCAAGTAACTTTGTTAATCACTTGATTTTGTTATCGTCTGGCAATCAGTGCTGCCGTTCGATGCGTTGCATTCTACTTACCTGACGCAATGAGTCAACGATATTTTTCACCACTGACGATCGTTTGCTGAAATTTGCGTCGAAACGATCACTGATCAAGCAAATCTCCACGTGCAGCGCTCAAATACTGGAACATTGACCACAAAGTCAGTATCGCGGCGACGAAGAAAAGTGCGATCCCAGCATACTCTACCCAGATATTTGGACGCCACAGCAGCCAGGCCAGTGCAGCCATTTGCGAAGTGGTTTTCACTTTACCGATCCAGGATACGGCTACGCTGCTGCGTTTACCCAGTTCGGCCATCCATTCACGCAGTGCAGAGATGATGATTTCACGCGCAATCATTGTTGCGGCAGGAAGCGTCACCCACCAGCTGTGGTAATGCTCTGTCACCAGGACCATCGCGATAGCCACCAGCACCTTATCAGCGACCGGATCAAGGAAGGCGCCAAAACGCGTGCTTTGGTTCCAGCGGCGTGCCAGAAAACCGTCAAACCAGTCAGTGACCGCTGCGATACAGAAGATCAGCGCACAAACAAAGGGAGCCCAGGTGAATGGCAGGTAAAAAGCCAATACAAAGAATGGGATCAGGATGACGCGAAACAGCGTGAGCAACGTAGGGATATTAAATTGCATATGACGGATAACTATCTGTTGTCAGTGAAATTACCCCTATGTTGCTACAGAGGGCCTAATGTTTCAACGAGTAGAAGATCTTTTCTGCCAGAGCTTGCGAAATACCCGGCACTTTTGCAATTTCTTCGATACTTGCGTTACGAAGACCTTGCAAACCTCCCATATATTTCAACAACATCTGGCGACGCTTTGGCCCGACACCTTCGATAGTCTCAAGCGTGCTGGTGCTTTTCACTTTCGCACGCTTTTTACGATGCCCGCTAATCGCATGATCGTGAGATTCATCGCGGATATGCTGGATAACGTGCAATGCAGGCGAATCCGGCGGCAGGCTAAAGCCCTCACCTTCCGGCTCAAAGAACAGCGTTTCCAGGCCTGCTTTACGATCGGCCCCTTTTGCCACCCCCAGCAAGAGTGGGTGCTGTTTGTCCCAGGGAACATCCAGCTCAGCAAAAACGGCTTTCGCCTGCCCTAACTGACCTTTACCGCCGTCGATCAATATGACGTCCGGAATCTTACTTTCTTCAATCGCCTTACCGTAACGCCGACGCAAAACCTGATTCATCGCCGCATAATCATCACCCGGCGTAATGCCGGTAATGTTGTAGCGGCGATACTCTGCGCGCAGCGGGCCATTGGCATCAAAGACCACGCAGGAGGCTACCGTCTGCTCGCCCATCGTATGGCTGATGTCGAAGCACTCCATACGCTTCACCGCGGGTAACTTCAATACGGAGGCCAGCGCCGTCAGACGTTGCGTAATCGTCGACTGCTGAGAAAGTTTCGTGGTGAGTGCCACTGCCGCGTTGGTTCGCGCCAGCTTCAGATAACGCGCGCGATCCCCTCGCGGTTTTGTCTGCACGTTAATCTTCCGTCCGGCCAGTTCAGACAGAGAGTCTGCCAGCAGGGTTTTATCGCTAAGATTAAAATCGAGCAGGATCTCCCCGGGTAAGGTACGCATCTGGCTCCCCTGCAGATAAAACTGCCCGACAAAGGTTTCGACGACCTCGCCGAGTTCCGTACCACCGGGTACTTTCGGGAAATAGCTGCGGCTGCCCAGCACTTTACCCTGGCGAATAAACAGAACGTGCACACAGGCCATACCGGCGTCAAACGCCACGCCAATGACGTCCAGATCGTCTCCGGTATTAGAGACAAACTGTTTTTCTGTCACGCGGCGTACGGCCTGGATTTGGTCACGAATGCGCGCAGCCTCTTCAAATTCGAGATTTTGGCTGGCCTTTTCCATGCGGGCGATCAGCTGCGTTAATACCTGATCGTCTTTTCCGGACAGGAACAGACGAACATACTCGACCTGCTGCGCATACTCTTCCTCACTCACCAGACCCGCGACACACGGACCAAGACAGCGGCCAATCTGATATTGCAGACAAGGCCGAGAACGGTTGCGATAAACGCTGTTTTCGCACTGGCGGATAGGGAATATTTTCTGCAACAGCGCCAGCGTTTCACGCACCGCATAACCGTTCGGGAACGGTCCAAAGTACTCGCCTTTGGCATGCTTTGCCCCGCGATGCATCGCCAGACGCGGGTGCGTATCACCGCTAAGGAATATAAAAGGGTAGGATTTATCATCGCGCAGCAATACGTTATAGCGCGGCTGATACAGTTTGATGTAGTTGTGCTCAAGCAATAACGCTTCGGTTTCAGTGTGCGTTACCGTGACATCAATCTGCTGGATTTGCGCGACCAGCGCTTCGGTCTTGCGTGACGCAAGATTACTACGGAAGTAGCTGGAAAGCCTTTTTTTCAGGTCTTTCGCTTTCCCGACATAGATAACCGTCCCGGCGGTATCATACATACGATAGACGCCGGGCTGACTGGTCACGGTTTTCAGGAACGCTTTGGCATCAAACTCGGTCACTGGCTTGTTAATGTCTCCGCATTACACAGGCCATGGCGAATTGCCAGGTGAGTCAGCTCTACATCGCCGTGAATGTTTAATTTACTGAACATTCGATAGCGATAGCTGTTCACCGTTTTAGGACTAAGATTCAGTTGCTCTGAGATCTCATTGACCTTCTGACCTTTGGTGATCATCAGCATAATCTGCAACTCGCGTTCAGACAAACTGGCAAACGGGGTTTCCGTTTTCTCAGGCTCAATCTGGCTGAGCGCCATTTGCTGAGCGATATCGGAGGCAATATAACGCTGCCCGGAAAAAACCGAACGAATGGCACTCACTACTTCCTGGGGGGCGGCGCCTTTGCTGAGATACCCTGCCGCACCTGCCTGCATAACTTTTGCAGGTAATGGGTTTTCGGTGTGTACCGTCAGCATGATCACTTTAATGTCTGCCGTGGAACGCGCAATTTTGCGGGTTGCTTCCAGACCGCCAATACCGGGCATATTCATATCCATCAGCACAACGTCAACGGAATTTGAGCGGCACCATTTTACCGCATCTTCACCGCAGCACGCTTCGCCGACAACTTTTATGCCTTTTATATCTTCCAGAATGCGTCGTATCCCTGCGCGCACCAGTTCGTGGTCATCAACAAGAAAAACGTTGATCAAAGGAATATCTCCAGAATAGGGATAACGCTACCGATAGTTAATCGGCCCTATGTTAACGGGTTTTATCTCAACTTTGAAATGTAAAAAACGCCCGACTTTCGATTTTGCTCTCGTTTTTGGAAATTAGATTGTACGACGAGTGGAAACTTTCAGTCCTGACAGCCTTCTGCCAAGGTTATATCTGCATAGCTGTTTCAGAATAGTGACAAAAAATTCATATTCCCCCGCTGAATGCAAAATAGGCAGTCAAAGTTGTAACAATAATTAACGAGGAAAATACTCGAAATAAACAACATATGGAGAAAATATATGCACTGCAACATGTTGTTTATTTTAATGTCCACAACATTGGTCCGCGCAAAAAACAACCACAGATATTTTTAGCCTCGCTTATGGTATACTCCGCCGCCTTAAGATTTGACATCGCACTTTTTCATTGAAACATAACGAGGAAAATAAATGAGTACGCCTGACTTTTCCACTGCTGAGAATAACCAGGAACTGGCCAACGAAGTCACCTGCCTGAAAGCCATGTTAACGCTGATGCTGCAGGCAATGGGTCAAGCCGATGCAGGCCGCGTGATTCTTAAAATGGAAAAACAGCTCGCGCTGATTGAAGATCAATCACAGGCGGCGGTATTTTCCAACACGGTTAAGCAAATTAAACAAGCTTACCGCCAGTAAAAAGAAACCGGCTGATAGCAATGCTCTCAGCCGGTTTTGCGTCTGACACTCAGAACGATAATTTACTCAGATAAGCCCGGTTGCCGCGGCATAACAGGCTATCTGCGTTTTGTTTGGTGCATTGAATTTCTTTTGCATATTCTTCTGATGGAAGTTCACGGTATTTTCAGAAATCGACAGAATGATGGCTATCTCTGAAGAGGTCTTCCCCTCCGCCGTCCATTTCAATATTTCCTTTTCCCGCTTGCTAAAGCGCATCTCTGGCGCCATGACCATGTCATCTTCCAGTCGCGTCAGCACCGACAGGCTTTCCCGCACCAGAAGCTGCATCCTGAGCTCCACTTCATCATTCGCAAAACGACTATTACGGATACTTGCACGCGATACCGATAAAAAACCCAACGCCCGATTCGGCAACAATAGGCATTGCGTCATCCCTTTGCGTAAACCGTGATTGCGTGCGGCGTCCCACAAAGGTTGCGCATCGCGAAACAGAGTATCGTTCCAGGGTAAATGCCCCTGACTGAAGTTTTCAGGTTTCAGCACCGGATCAATGGCGAAATAATTTTCGGACTGATAATGCGCCACCCATGCTTTGGGATAGGTCGTATGAAGAGACGTTTTAGGTCGGGTAAAAGGTACCGGATGACGAACACAGAGCGCGTAAAAATCGAACTCTAAGTGCTGCGTCTGTTGTTGTAATTCCGTATAGACATCCTCTGCCGTCGCCATTTCCTGAAAGCGTAACAGCATGCTCCGTCGCCAGGTGAAGAAATCATGATCCTGCATACTAAGTGGTAATGCCCCTGAGATTGATAATCATCCAAACATATGAAACAAGCTAACACATAAATGTATTTTATATATGCAAATTATCGGACAAATGAAGAATTACTTCAGTATTACTCAACAGTGGAAGGAAGTAACAGATTCAAGCATTAATAATAAAGCAATAATTATAAATAGTTATGCGAACAGCACTCGCCAGAAACAATTCCGACGAGTGCTATATGCACTATTTATTGCATCAAAAACTTCTCAAGAAACTGGCGGGTACGCGGCTGCTGCGGATGCGTGAATAAGGATTTTGCTGGTCCCTGCTCCACTATCCGTCCTTGATCCATAAATATCGCTCTATCGGCAACATCGCGAGCAAAGCTCATTTCATGCGTCACAATCACCATGGTGCGTTTTTCCTGCGCCAGTTGGCGGATGGTATTAAGTACCTCGCCAACCAGCTCCGGATCGAGCGCAGAGGTCGGTTCATCAAAAAGAATAACCTCAGGTCGCATCGCCAGCGCCCGGGCAATCGCAACGCGCTGCTGCTGTCCGCCCGATAAACGCCGCGGATAGCTGGTTTCTTTTCCCGCCAGCCCGACTTTCGCCAGCAATTCACGCGCACGAGCTGTCGCTTCAGCTTTTGGTTCACCTTTGACTATCACCGGCCCTTCAATAATGTTTTCCAGCACCGTCCGATGCGGGAACAAATTAAAGTTCTGGAACACAAAACCGACGTGCTGACGTAACTGACGAATCAGCCCTTTCTGCTGGGTCAACGAACGCGCGGTATCAATGGTAATCTCACCCACTTTAATAGTGCCCGCCTCCGGTTGCTCCAGCAAATTAATGCTACGCAGCAGCGTGGTTTTGCCCGATCCGCTCGGCCCGATAATCGCGACTACTTCACCAGGTTTGACGTCAAGATCGATCCCATGCAGCACCGTTTGCCCATGAAATTTTTTGACCAGGTTTCTGACTTCGATAGCACTCATTTCGGCTCTCTCTCCTGGCGGTTCAGTTGTTCTTCAAAATAGTTTTGCAGCGCAGAAAGCACCGTCGCCATCACCCAGTAAATCAACGAGGCCGCCAGATACATCGTAAAGACTTCCAACGTACGCGAGGTAATCAGCTGCGCCTGACGGAACAGTTCCGGTACCTGAATAGTGGCGGCCAAAGAGGTATCTTTCACCAGACTGATAAAGCTGTTGCTCAGCGGCGGCAACGCAACACGCGCAGCCTGCGGCAGGATTGCCCGGCGCATGGTCTGCCAGCGCGTCATACCAATACTGGCACCTGCCTCCCACTGCCCTTTATCGATGGAAGAGATTGCCGCACGCAGAGTTTCCGCAGCGTAGGCCGCCGTATTCAGCGACAAGCCAATCATCGCCGCCGGGATGGGATCAAGCTCAATACCAAACTGCGGCAGACCGTAATAGATCATGAACAGTTGGGCAATTAGCGGTGTTCCGCGAAAAATAGAGATATAAAAACGCGCCAGCCAGCGCACAGGCAACAGCGGCGACAGACGCATCAACGCCAGGATAAACCCCAGCACGAGGCCAAAAAACATCCCGCCGATACTCAGTTGCAGCGTAAAAACCGCGCCTTTGAGCAGATACGGCAGAGAATCAATTACCAGTTGGATACTTTCATGCATTAGCGTTTTTCGACCTGGTTGTTACACGTGAGGATGGTAGGCAAACAGTGCAGGTGCCCCACCGGTATGAATAAAGAGGATTGGGCCTTCGTCTTTGAAGCGTTTCTGGCTGATACCGTCAATCAAACCCGCCATCGCCTTACCGGTATACACCGGATCCAACAAAATGCCTTCCAGGCGCGCCAGCAGTTTTACCGCCTCCATGCCCTCTTCGTTTGGCGTACCGTAGCCCGGCGCAAAATAATCGTCCCATAACAGGATATCCGCCGAGGCCGTCAGTTCCAGTTCGCGGGCAATATCCTGCTGCAACGTTACAACTTTGGGCTTTTGATCGGCGACGCTGCGCGAGACGGTCACGCCGATAAGCTCGACCTCTGGCATCAGTTGTTCCAGGCCCACGGCCAGCCCGGCGTGCGTTCCCGCGCTGCCCGATGCCACCACAACGGAAGAAAGCGCAACGGCCCCTTCACACTGCTGGGCGATTTCCAGCGCGCTTTCCACATAACCCAATGCGCCCAGGGAGTTAGAACCGCCAACAGGGATCACATACGGGCGGAAGCCCTGTGCTTCAATGCGCGTCGCCAGTTCCTGAAGTTGCGCATTCGGGTCGGTCAGCGCATCGCACATTTCGATCTGCGTATTAAACAGGTCCAGCAGCAGACGGTTGCCATTGGTGAGATAGTTTTCCGCAGTAGTGCCAATCGGATTTTCCAACAGCGCCACGCAGTGCAGGCCAAGCTTAGCCGCTACCGCCGCCGTCTGACGAACGTGGTTAGACTGGATAGCACCCGCGGTTATCAACGTATCGGCCCCTTCACGCAGCGCATCCGCCGCCAGAAACTCCAGCTTACGCAGTTTATTGCCGCCCATGGCCATCGGCGTGACGTCATCGCGTTTGATGAAAATATCGCGCCCAAGGTAGTCGGAGAAGCGTGGAAGATATTCGAGCGGCGTTGGCGCGCCAATAAATTCCAGACGTGGAAAGCGCGTTAAGTTATGCAGCGGCATACAGCCTCCGGTATTCGTTGTTGTGATGTTCTTTTTATTATGCACGCTCAGGCGCAATGAAATAAAAAAAGGCGCTGTTAAAGGCGCCTTTTTTCATCGGATGCCGATTATTTCGTCACATCCGCTCCAAACCATTTTTCAGACAGCGCTTTCAGCGTACCGTCTTTCTGCATTTCAGCAATGGCCGCATCAACCGCTTTCAGCAGATCTTCATTGCCTTTGCGCAGCGCCACGCCGGACTCCTGGCGGGAGAATGCTTCACCGGTCACAGCCAGCGTATCCTTGGTTTTCTTGACCAGATCCAGCGCCGCCAGACGGTCAACCAGAATGGCGTCGATACGGCCTACACGCAGATCCTGGTATTTGGTCGGGTCATCATCATAGGTACGAATATCCACGCCCTGCACGTTCTGGCGCAGCCACTCTTCATAGTTGGTGCCCAGGCCAACGCCGACTTTTTTACCTTTCAGATCGGCAGCGGTCTTAATAACGCCTTCATTGCCTTTTTTCACCAGCGCCTGAATACCAGAAACCGTATACGGGGTAGAGAAATCGTATTTTTTCTTACGTTCGTCAGAGATGGTCACCTGGTTGATGACCACGTCAATGCGCTTGGAATCAAGAGAGGCCAGCATACCGTCCCATTTGGTCGGCTTCAGGTTAGCTTTCACCCCAAGGTGCTTGGCCAGTTCCTCAGCGAACTCCACTTCGAAACCGGTCAGCTTGCCGTCGTCGCCCTGAAAACTAAACGGGGGATAGGTCCCTTCCAGGCCCACCAGCAGCGTGCCACGCTCTTTAACTTTATTTAACAGACCTTCATCTGCATAAGTTTTTACGCTCATTCCGGCGACAAGTGCAACAGCCATTACACCCATCAGAGCCTGACGTCCCAGAAGTGCTAATTTCATAGTTACCCCGAATATTGTCATTAGTGACTATCATTTATTCACAAAATCATTCGAGTTGTATCAAGGCGGCAAGCGAGTGAATCCCCAGGAGCTTACTAAAGTAAGTGACTGGGGTGAATAAGCGCAGCCAACGCAGAGACAGCTTGAAGGATGACGTGTATATGACTGTAGTGTAGAGCGTTTGTCGTGATCCACAAACACGACTCTGTTACACCTTATTCGTTTTTAATATATATCAGAACTGGCTGTCCAGGAGGATTTCTGCATATGTCCCATATGGGTATGGGCTTTAAACTGCTCATACTTACGCAAGGCGATGCGGTAATTGTTGGTGCTGGTTTCCGGCAGCCACGGGGCAAGGTTTTCGTCGAGGAACCCTTCCTGCAGCAGGTCATGAGAGATATTTTGTTCGGTCAGGTGATTCCCGAGGCGACGCAGGCGGACAACGTATTCACGTACTGTGCCGTGACTCATTTCGGTTTGCTCAAACAAAAATTGTTTAAATCCAATAATGTCGAAAAAGTCGCTCTGCTCTTTGCAATGCAAATCACCGCAAAAACGACACAGCGCCACCCACTCTTTTTTCTCCTGCTCCCACTCGGCTTCATCCAACAAAGTGTCCAGTCGAGCGATGGCGATTTTATTCACAATTTGCCCGCGACGAACCAGCGTGATCCGGTCGAGCAACTTAAAGCAATGGGCGCAATGCGTCTGGCTGTGTTTGAAATCTTTGAGGTAGCGGCTTAGAGGCCGTCTTTTTGATTGCTGCACCGTCATGAGAACTCCTGGTAGTCAATTCGTAATGCGGCATTGTTCAGGGGTAATGATGTACCCCTATAGCTTACCCAGCTTGGTGCGTAGACGTTTGATGGCCTGACTGTGCAACTGGCTGACCCGTGATTCCCCGACTTCCAGTACCGCGCCAATCTCTTTCAGATTCAGCTCTTCCTGGTAGTACAGCGTTAACACCAGCTTTTCGCGCTCCGGCAACGCCTCGATCGCGTCCATCACGCGCTGGCGGAGGTTACCCTCAAGAAGCTGTTGTAACGGGTTTTCCTGCTGATGTTCTTCCGTCACCAGCTCAATACTATCGCCATGCTCTTCCCGCCACTCGTCATAAGAGAAGAGTTGGCTGTTATTGGTATCGAGCAACATCTGACGATACTCTTGCACAGGAATAGCCAGACGCGCCGCCACTTCGGTTTCCGTCGCGTTGCGCCCTAATTCCTGCTCCAGTTGTCCCATCGCCTGTGCCACTTCGCGAGCATTACGCCGAACGCTACGCGGCACCCAATCCCGGCTACGTAGTTCGTCCAGCATTGCTCCACGAATACGCTGCACTGCGTAAGTGGTAAATGCCGTTCCTTGCAAAGCGTCATATCGGTCAACGGCATTCAATAACCCGATGCCGCCCGCTTGTAGCAGGTCATCCAGTTCTACGCTCGCCGGCAAACGCACCTGAAGGCGCAATGCTTCGTGACGCACCAACGGTACATAACGCTGCCACAGCGAGTGTTTATCCATTACACCTTCAGCGGTATACAGTGAATTCACGATAAACAGCCCTGCGTTAAATGAGTTATCGGCATGATTATCCGTTTCTGCAGGGGGTTCTATCGGAGGAATAAGGCTATAAAAGAAGGGTTATTTCACTTATGTAGCTGATGGCGTTATTTCGCATCAGAAATAATCAAACATAAATCAAATGGTTAGCTTGCGAGGGATGCGATTTAACGCATCCCCGTTAAAATTATGTCAAGAGATGAATCATCGACAGGTCATCCCCTGTGCGCACGGTCTCGATGTGCTTATGGAAGTTTTCATGCACGGTCGGATTATGCTGGCTTAGCGAATGGAAGCTATAGACGATATTGATAGCATCCTCCTTCTCCAGATACGTTCTCTCGTAGGCGCTCGCGGCAATCAGTATTTTGATAAAATAGTATTCGACACATATCATGTACAGAGAACGTAACGGGTCTACGTTCTTTTGATTGGGAAAGTTGTTTTCCCAAATTTTATACAAAATAAAATTTTTAAGGTCGAATCCAGCCTCATCCTGTTGTTCGTAAACCTTCTGCCAGGTAGCCTCAAGTTTAGCAACCCCTTCACCAACAGAATGATTTTCTTCCAGGGTCAATGTTCTCAAAAGACACTGGATATAATAGTTAAGTACACCATTGGCGCGGCTTACCGGAAGACTGCGGAAATAATCCTGAAGCAAGAGCACTAAATTGACTTTAACATTGTTGTCAGCAGAAAATTTCGACAGCTCCTCTCGCATTTCACCTGACTGTATCTGAGCCATAATCGCGTGATAAATTTGCTCAACTTCAGACAGCGCCACATTATCAATCTGATTAAACTTCTTAACGCATAAAATAAGTTTTATAAGCGCATATAGCCCCACATTCACATCACTCTCTGCCTGTTCCACAAGACTCAGGCAGAAAAGATTAAGCAGTTTTTGTTGCTGAGAGAACATCGGTGCAGTATAAGCATTAGGCACAATTTTAGTGCTCTCATTCAGAACCATCGCATTGGGATCGGTCAGGACTAAACTCGCTACTTCCGGACACGACAGATGTAATGCTTTTCTTACATCGTTTTTGTAGATACGCTCACTACGCGGAAATGTTTTACATGTTGTACTTAATGCCTTCGCACCCAACGTTTTCTGTACCTGACACAGACTGTCCTCAGTCAGATAAGGGCAGTTCCCGCTATCTTCATTAAGTTTGATTAATCCCCAATTACCGATATCCTTTTTAAGGAGAATAATATTTTCCTTAGCGATTTTTCTGATACGATCATCTTTACTGGAAATATATTTTTTCACCGTTGACCTATCCAGGGTTATACGCCATGTTTTACAACAATGATCGCGGCATTGTGTTCCAGAGCATTGGAAGGTCTTAACAAAAGCCGGTTCGGTAACGGTAATTTCTTGCATTCTTCAGACTCCAGTATAGAAAAAAGGCAGCTTTCGCTGCCTTTATTATCTCTGACTACTATGTAACCCAATCGGTGGATTAACGCAGTAAAGAGAGGACGTTTTGCGTAGTCTGGTTAGCCTGTGCCAGTACAGAAGTACCTGCCTGCTGCAGGATCTGCGCACGAGACATGTTAGACACTTCGGTCGCGTAGTCGGAGTCTTCGATACGGCTACGGGCAGAAGACAGGTTGTTGACGGTGTTACCCAAGTTCGTGATCGCAGATTCAAAACGGTTTTGAACAGCACCCAATTGACTACGGAAAGCATCAACGGTTTTCAGTGCATCATCAATTTTTGATAATGGATCAACATTAACAGACAGATTGACATCGGCCCCTTCCGTTACTTTACCATCTCGGGCAAATTCAGCTGCTTTGAAAGTTGCATTTCCCGCAGTATCAACTGTTTGCACAGCATACTGTTCTTTACCATCAGTACCTTTATATTTTACTAAGGATTTGTTATCAGCTAGCCCACTATTAACCGTGACTTCTTTAGACAAAGAAGTCACATCAGTAAGCTTCGATGTATCTTTTGTTGTTTCCTTACCTGCGCCAGATTCAAAATCAATTTTACCAGTAGCGGAATCAACTGTAGCATCATAATATTTAGTGTTTGCTGAATCAAAAACTATATAATTACCAGCTTTATCCTGTTTTAACGCAAGGTTAGCGGTTAATTTTGTAGCAGCCGCATCACTGAAATCACCAATTTTTACATCAAAATCTACTTTTAATTTTGCGCCATCTTTGACTGTGGTTGCAATACCTTTGCTGACATCTAACTTATCTAGACCCAGTTCAGTTTTATCAATTTTTTTCAAATCAATTGTAATAGTTTCACCATCATTTGCGCCAACCTGAATAGTTAGCTGACCATCCTGGCTTAAAACTTTTTTACCATTAAAATCAGTTTGTTCTGCAACGCGATTGATTTCATTCAAACGCTGATCAATTTCATCCTGAATAGATTTCAGATCGGAGTCTGAGTTAGAGCCATTCGCCGCCTGCACGGACAGTTCACGCACACGCTGCAGGTTGTTGTTGATTTCGTTCAGAGCACCTTCAGTGGTCTGTGCGATAGAGATACCGTCGTTGGCGTTACGGGACGCCTGAGTCAGACCTTTGATGTTAGAGGTGAAGCGGTTTGCAATCGCCTGGCCAGCAGCATCGTCTTTCGCGCTGTTGATACGCAAGCCGGAAGACAGACGCTCGATAGCGGAGCTCAGGGAAGACTGAGATTTATTCAGGTTGTTCTGGGTCAACAGCGACAGGCTGTTTGTATTGATGACTTGTGCCATGATCTTTTCCTTATCAATTACAACTCGATGTTATTGGGCTGTTGCCCACGGTTTCTCACCGTAACCCTTGTATCGGCACCTTAAATTCGAACTTTAGAAAATTTTTACTTTCCGCTCTCTTTTTTCTTAGTCCGTGAAATACCCTCTATATGCACCACTATTCCGCGCATTATTTTGACAAAACTATCATTAAACTTTGCGCGCAGATTGCCGATAACCCGCTTAACAATTGTTTGCAATCACAAGGAATCGGGCATGGCTTCATTTACATCATTAGGCGTAGGCTCAGGCTTACCACTGGACACGTTGCTAAACAACCTGACTATCGCTGAGAAAAAACGTTTAAATCCAATCACTCAGCAACAAACCGACAATACCGCCCGTCTGACGGCTTACGGTACGCTGAAGAGTGCGCTGGAAAAATTCCAGACGGCCAATACCGCGTTAAATAAACCTGAACTGTTCAGAAGCAGTAATGTGACCAGCAGCACTGAAGATCTGAAAGTGACCACCGAAGCCGGCGCGGCACCGGGGATTTATACCATCAGCGTTACACAGCTGGCGCAGGCGCAATCTTTAAGTACTGCAACGGTTGGTTCAAACAAAGAGGCTCTCGGTGACGGTTCTGCCACGCGCACGATTAAAATTGAGCAGCCGGGTCGGAAAGAGCCGCTGGAGATTAAACTGTCGCAGGACAAAACCACGCTGGACGATATCAGCAAGGCGATTAACGATTCCGACAGCGGGATTTCTGCCAGTATCGTCAAGGTGAAAGACGATGAGTTTAAACTGGTGCTGACCGCCGCCGAAGGTCTGGACAGCGAAATGACTATCTCTGTTGACGGCGACAGCAAGCTTAACGATCTACTGGCTTACGACAGCAAAACCGGTACCGGTAAAATGGATGAACGAGTAGTTGCGCAAAACTCTCAATTAACCATGAACGGGATCCCTATTGAACGCCAGAGTAACAAAATCACCGATGCCCCGCAGGGCGTGACGCTGGAACTGACCAAAAAAGTCACCGACGCACGTGTCACCGTCACGAAAAGCAATGAGAAAGCCACGGAAGCGATTAAAGGCTGGGTGGATGCCTATAACTCACTGATTGATACCTTTAATACGCTGACCAAATATAAAGCCGTAGACGCAGGTGCGGAAGGTCAGGACAAGGATAACGGTGCTCTGGTGGGCGACAGCGTGGTACGTACCATTCAGACCGGTATTCGCGCCCAGTTTGCCAACTCTGGTAGCGAAGGCGCCTTTAAGACGCTGAATGAAATTGGCATCAAGCAAGATGGCAAAACCGGCAAGATGACCATCGATGACACCAAACTGAAAAAAGCGCTGGACGAAAACACCGCTTCGGTACGTGAGTTGTTGGCTGGCGACGGTAAAGAAACCGGTATCACCACCAAAATTGCCGCTGAAGTGAAAAGTTATCTGGCTGATGACGGCATTATCGATAATGCGCAAGACACCATTAACGCCACGCTGAAAAAACTGACCAAACAATACCTGTCAGTCAGCGCCAGCATTGACGACATGGTTGCGCGCTATACGGCGCAGTTTACCCAGCTCGATAGTATGATGAGCAAACTGAATAACACCAGTACCTACCTGGGCCAACAATTTACAGCGATGAATAAATCCTGATAACACGAGGTAAGCATGTATACCGCGAGCGGTACCAAAGCCTATGCACAGGTCAGCATAGAGAGTGGCGTGATGAGCGCCAATCCGCATCAGCTGATCGAAATGTTGTTTGATGGCGCGAACAGCGCCCTGGTGCGAGCTCGCCTGTTTATGCAACAGGGCGATATCGTCGCCAAAGGTGAAGCGTTAAGTAAAGCCATTAACATTATCGACAATGGTCTGAAAGCAGGCCTGGATCAGGAAACTGGCGGTGAAATCGCCACCAACCTGTCCTCGCTGTATGACTATATGATCCGCCGTTTACTGCAAGCTAACTTGCGTAATGATTGTCAGGCCATTGAAGAAGTCGAAGAGTTACTCGGCAACATTGCAGATGCCTGGAAACAGATCTCACCGAAAGCGTCGTCCCAGGAGTCTCGTTAATGACCTCAGCCGTGGAGTTTATCAACCGTTGGCAGCGCATCGCGCTACTCAGTCACTCGCTGCTGGAACTGGCGCAGCGCGGTGAATGGGACCTTTTACTGGAACAGGAAGTTACCTATCTGCAAAGTATTGAAGTGGTCATGGAAGAGCAAACTCCACCGGGCATTACGCGAAGTATTCAGGACTTAGTGGCCGGGTATATTAAGCAAACGCTGGATAACGAACAATTACTCAAAACGTTGTTGCAGCAGCGACTGGATGAGCTCAGCAACCTCATCGGCCAGTCGACACGCCAAAAGACGCTGAATAACGCTTATGGTCGTCTTTCCGGTATGCTGCTGGTACCCGACGCCCCCACCTCGCCACAATAATTTCCCGTCTCGTCTGAATTATCTTCCATACTCCAGAGGTCGGCCAAACGACTTCTGGAGCACGGAAGATGAAAAATCCCACGTTATTGCAGTACTTCCACTGGTATTACCCTGATGGGGGTCAACTCTGGCCCGAGCTTGCCGAACGTGCAGGCGGACTCAATGATATCGGCATCAATATGGTATGGCTGCCCCCCGCTTATAAAGGCGCGTCCGGCGGCTATTCCGTTGGCTACGACTCGTACGATCTGTTTGACCTGGGCGAGTTTGACCAGAAGGGAACCGTCGCCACCAAATACGGTGATAAAAACCAGCTGCTGGCGGCGATTGACGCACTTAAGCACAATGATATTGCCGTACTGCTGGACGTGGTGGTTAACCACAAAATGGGCGCTGATGAGAAAGAAAAGATCCGCGTCCAGCGCGTTAACGCCGAAGATCGCACGCAAATAGATGATGAGATTGTCGAGTGCGAAGGCTGGACGCGCTATACCTTCCCTGCCCGCGCTGGCCAGTATTCGCAATTCATTTGGGACTTTAAATGCTTCAGCGGCATTGACCATATCGAGAATCCAACCGAAGACGGGATTTTTAAAATCGTTAACGATTACACCGGAGAAGGCTGGAACGATCAGGTCGATGATGAGTTGGGTAATTTTGATTATCTGATGGGCGAAAACATTGATTTTCGCAATCACGCGGTGACTGAGGAGCTCAAATACTGGGCGCGTTGGGTAATGGAGCAAACCCAGTGTGACGGTTTTCGTTTAGATGCTGTGAAACATATTCCGGCATGGTTTTACAAAGAGTGGATTGAGCACGTGCAGGAGGTTGCACCCAAGCCGCTGTTTATTGTGGCGGAATACTGGTCCCACGAAGTCGACAAGCTGCAAACCTACATTAATCAGGTGGAGGGGAAAACCATGCTGTTCGACGCCCCTTTGCAGATGAAATTCCACGAGGCCTCCCGTCAGGGCCGCGATTACGACATGAGCCAGATTTTCACCGACACTCTGGTGGAGGCCGACCCTTTTCATGCCGTCACGCTGGTCGCCAATCACGACACCCAACCCTTGCAGGCACTCGAAGCCCCCGTCGAGCCGTGGTTTAAGCCGCTGGCCTATGCGCTGATCCTGTTACGCGAAAACGGCGTGCCGTCGGTATTTTACCCTGACCTCTACGGAGCGCATTACGAAGACACCGGCGGCGATGGCGAAACCTATCCTATCGACATGCCGATCATTGAACAACTTGATGAACTGATCCTCGCACGCCAGCGCTTCGCACATGGGGTACAGACGCTCTTTTTCGATCATCCTAACTGTATCGCTTTTAGCCGCAGCGGTACGGATGAGGATCCCGGCTGTGTGGTGGTGTTGTCTAACGGCGATGACGGAGAAAAGACCATCAATCTCGGCGCCAATTATGGCAATAAAACCTGGCGGGACTATCTGGGAAATCGTGAAGAAAGCGTGGTAACCGATGAAAACGGCGAAGCGACGTTTTTCTGTAACGGCGGGAGCGTCAGCGTGTGGGTGATTGAAGACGTGTTGTAAAGCTCAACCCCGGTGACCGATGGTTACCGGGGCGTACGGCTTATGGCAGCGGTGTTGCCAGCGGCGTTTTCTTTAACGCGTCAGCACATTCCTGCGTCGGGCGATCCACCCGCTGCAGCGTCATACCGTCATATTCCAGCGTATTGCCTTCGCGCTCGATCTCGTACAGCTCGCGTTTCACCGTCACGTTGGTGAGATCGCCAGAGAGCATCGTCAGTTTCCCCGGCAGCGCGATCACCCGCTGCCACTGGCGACAATCCAGCGTATCGCCCTCTTTCGTTATCACCAGGCTGGCAATCGCTTCCGGACTCACCAGGCTGCGTTGCGGACCTTTTGACTGCCAGTATCCTTCCAGACCGGCTGGCGCTGGCGTTTTCACCACGTCGTTATAATTTTCTACTTCGGCGCATCCGGTAAGCGCCAGAAATACACCAACGATTGCTAATTTTTTCATCATTCATCCTGCATGCGAAGAAAATGGGATTGTGGCATTAAAGGCCTGATGTCGCCAGCCTTTCGGCAGCGTTGAGAAAGATTGATCCAGACGGTATTACCTCTTATTACTCATAGTCAAAAATTCTGAACGGTGTAGTATCCACACTTCTTGTTACATACCTTCTGAGTTCAGAGGCACAACGCATGTCATGGCAACACTTCAAACAGGCCTGGTTAATTAAATTTTGGGCCCCCGCCCCTGCGGTCATCGCAGCGGGTATTCTCTCCACTTATTATTTCGGCATTACGGGAACCTTCTGGGCCGTTACCGGTGAATTCACCCGCTGGGGTGGTCAAATCCTGCAACTGTTTGGTGTGCACGCCGAAGAGTGGGGATACTACAAGCTGATCCATCTCGAAGGCTCGCCCCTGACCCGCATCGACGGAATGATGATCCTCGGTATGTTCGGCGGCTGTTTTGCTGCCGCACTGTGGGCCAACAACGTCAAGTTACGCATGCCGCGCAGTCGAGTGCGCATTATGCAGGCGATAGTCGGCGGGGCAATCGCCGGATTCGGCGCACGGCTGGCAATGGGCTGTAACCTGGCCGCATTCTTCACCGGCATTCCGCAGTTCTCGCTACACGCCTGGTTTTTTGCGCTGGCCACAGCTATTGGCTCCTGGTTTGGTGCACGCTTTACCCTGCTGCCAATGTTCCGTATTCCGGTCAAAATGCAGAAAGTCTCCGCCGCTTCGCCGTTAACGCAAAAGCCGGATCAGGCCCGTCGCCGTTTCCGCCTGGGCATGCTGGTGTTTATCGGCATGATCGGCTGGGCGCTACTCACGGCGATGGATAACCCCAAGCTCGGTCTGGCGATGCTGTTCGGCGTCGGGTTCGGACTGCTGATTGAACGGGCGCAAATCTGCTTCACCTCCGCCTTCCGCGACCTGTGGATTTCCGGTCGCACCCATATGGCAAAAGCGATCATCTTCGGGATGGCGGTCAGCGCCATCGGTATCTTTAGCTACGTGCAACTGGGCGTCGAGCCTAAAATCATGTGGGCGGGTCCAAATGCGGTGATCGGCGGCTTGCTGTTTGGCTTTGGCATCGTTTTAGCGGGCGGATGTGAAACCGGCTGGATGTATCGCGCCGTCGAAGGCCAGGTGCATTACTGGTGGGTTGGTCTTGGCAACGTTATTGGATCGACCATTCTGGCCTACTACTGGGATGATTTTGCTCCCGCGCTTGCCACAAACTGGGACAAAGTGAATCTGCTCAACACCTTCGGTCCGCTCGGCGGTCTGCTGGTGACCTATCTGCTGTTGTTTGCTGCGCTGATGCTGATTATCGGCTGGGAAAAACGTTTCTTCCGTCGCGCAGGGCTGACGCCTGCCAAGGAGTCTGTATGAAAAATATCGTGCCTGATTATCGCCTCGATATGGTCGGCGAACCGTGTCCATATCCGGCTGTAGCCACGCTGGAAGCGATGCCGCAATTGAAGAAAGGTGAAATTCTGGAAGTGGTGAGCGATTGCCCGCAGTCAATCAACAATATACCACTGGATGCGCGTAATCACGGCTATACGGTGCTGGATATTCAGCAGGATGGTCCAACGATCCGCTATTTGATTCAGAAGTAACTGGTTGCCGGATGGCACTGCGCTTATCCGGCAAACATTCCCAGCACGTTGTCCCTACACCTGCATCGACATCACTTCCTGATACGCCGACACCAGTTTGTTACGCACCTGAATACCCATCTGCATCGATACCGACGCCTTTTGCATATCGGTCATCACATCATTTAACGCAATACCCGGCTCACCCAGGGTAAATTTCTCCGCCTGCGTACGGGACGCGGTTTGCACATCGCTGATTCTGTCTAACGCCGCATGCAGTTGTCCGGCAAAACTCACGGTCGGTTGTGGCTGCATATCCTGCATTTTTGCTGACATCGCCGTGGCCTGTAACTGGCTGATGACCCCTTCAATCCCCTGTATTGCCGACATTCTGATCCCCTGGATGATTTTTTACGTAGCTGAGATTACCAGTTAGTCAATAAGATAAAGGCGTTAAATAACGATAAAAAACCACGGTTTTTAACGCATAGAAAAATTCGAAACCGCAAATAATGAGACCGTCAATTTTTCGAGTTTGCTGACCCGGGAGTGAGTCTTGTTCCACTTTGCAAAAAACGCCGTCCACGATAAGCCACGAGGTGCGAGATGAGTGCGACAGCATCGACTGCAACCCAGCTTAAACCTCTCGAGTGGTTAAACCGCCTGCGCGCGAATCCCAGAATTCCTTTGATTGTGGCGGGAGCCGCTGCCGTCGCTATCATCGTGGCGATGGTCCTGTGGGCCAAAGCGCCTGACTATCGCACGCTGTTCAGCAATCTTTCCGATCAGGATGGTGGCGCGATTGTCACCCAACTGACGCAGATGAACGTTCCCTATCGTTTTACAGAGGGAAGCGGTGCTATAGAAGTTCCTGCCGATAAAGTCCACGAACTACGCTTACGTCTGGCGCAGCAAGGCCTGCCGAAAGGCGGCGCCGTTGGTTTTGAACTGCTGGATCAGGAAAAGTTTGGTATCAGCCAGTTTAGCGAGCAGGTCAACTACCAGCGTGCGCTGGAAGGTGAATTAGCCCGTACCATTGAAACGCTGGGACCGGTAAAACGCGCCCGCGTGCATCTGGCAATGCCGAAACCGTCGCTGTTTGTGCGTGAGCAAAAAGCGCCTTCAGCCTCCGTGACCGTTAACCTTGAACCGGGCCGTGCACTGGATGAAGGTCAGATCAGTGCAGTTACGCATCTGGTTTCCAGCGCTGTCGCCGGGTTACCGCCGGGCAACGTTACGCTGGTCGACCAGGCGGGTCATCTGTTAACTCAGTCGAACACCAGCAGCCGCGATCTTAACGATGCGCAGTTGAAATACGCCAGCGATGTCGAAGGCCGCGTTCAACGTCGTATCGAATCGATCCTGTCGCCGATTGTCGGCAACGGTAACGTACATGCGCAGGTCACCGCCCAGCTGGATTTTGCTAATAAAGAGCAAACCGAAGAACAGTACCGTCCAAACGGTGATGATTCCCAGGCCGTGCTGCGTTCACGCCAGTTAAACGTCAGCGAGCAGATCGGAAGCGGAGCGCCAGGCGGCGTACCGGGCGCATTGTCTAATCAGCCAGCACCGGCGAATACCGCGCCAATCGCCAACCCTCCGGCTAATCAGCAAAATGCGCAAACCACGCAGACGGCAAATAACAGCAATAATGCCGGACCACGCAGTACGCAGCGCAATGAAACCAGCAATTATGAAGTCGACCGTACCATTCGCCACACCAAAATGAACGTCGGGGATGTGCAGCGTCTCTCGGTTGCAGTGGTGGTCAACTATAAAACGTTGCCGGACGGCAAACCGCTGCCGTTAACCGCCGATCAGATGAAACAGATTGAGGACCTGACCCGCGAAGCGATGGGCTTCTCCGACAAACGTGGCGATACCCTGAACGTGGTGAACTCTCCGTTCACGGCGACCGACGATTCCATGGGCGAGTTGCCGTTCTGGAAACAGCCGTTCTTTATTGATCAGTTGATGACCGCAGGCCGTTGGTTACTGGTTCTGCTTGTTGCCTGGATCCTGTGGCGTAAGGCTGTTCGTCCGCAGTTGGTTCGCCGCAGCGAAGAAGCAAAAGCGGTACAAGAACAAACGCGTATTCGTCAGGAAACCGAAGAAGCGGTAGAAGTTCGCCTCAGCAAAGACGAACAGACCCAGCAGCGTCGTACGAATCAGCGTCTGGGTGCAGAAGTGATGAGCCAGCGTATTCGTGAAATGTCAGATAACGATCCGCGCGTCGTGGCGCTGGTCATTCGCCAGTGGATGAGTAACGATCATGAGTAATGCCCTTACCGGTACCGATAAAAGCGTCATCCTGCTGATGACCATTGGCGAAGATCGCGCGGCAGAGGTGTTTAAACACCTTTCCACGCGCGAAGTTCAGGCGCTGAGTACAGCGATGGCGAACGTACGCCAGATCTCCAACAAACAGTTGACGGAAGTGCTGGCCGAGTTTGAGCAAGAAGCAGAACAGTTTGCCGCGCTGAATATCAACGCCAACGAATATCTGCGCTCCGTGCTGGTGAAAGCGCTGGGCGAGGAACGCGCCTCCAGCCTGCTGGAAGATATTCTGGAAACCCGCGATACCACCAGCGGCATTGAAACGCTCAACTTTATGGAGCCGCAAAGCGCCGCCGACCTTATCCGCGACGAGCATCCGCAGATTATCGCCACCATTCTGGTGCACCTCAAACGGGGCCAGGCCGCCGATATTCTGGCACTGTTCGACGAGCGTTTACGTCACGACGTGATGCTGCGTATCGCCACCTTCGGCGGCGTGCAGCCTGCCGCGCTGGCAGAACTGACCGAGGTACTGAACGGTCTGCTCGATGGCCAGAACCTCAAGCGCAGCAAAATGGGCGGCGTGAGAACGGCGGCAGAAATTATCAACCTGATGAAAACCCAGCAGGAAGAAGCGGTTATCACCGCCGTACGCGAGTTCGACGGCGAACTGGCGCAGAAAATTATCGACGAGATGTTCCTGTTCGAAAACCTGGTGGACGTCGACGATCGCAGTATCCAGCGTCTGCTGCAGGAAGTGGATTCCGAATCGCTGCTGATTGCGCTGAAAGGTGCCGAACAGCCGCTACGCGAGAAGTTCCTGCGCAACATGTCGCAACGTGCTGCCGATATTCTGCGCGACGACCTTGCCAACCGCGGTCCGGTGCGCTTGTCGCAGGTGGAAAACGAACAGAAAGCGATTCTGCTTATTGTGCGTCGTCTGGCGGAAACCGGCGAGATGGTGATCGGCAGCGGCGAGGATACCTATGTCTAACGAACTGCCGTGGAAAGTCTGGACTCCGGACGATCTCGCCCCACCGATGGCAGAGTTCGTGCTGGCCGACCACAGCGAAACGCCGCTGTCCGAAGAGACGGAAGAACCCGAGCTTTCCGCAGAGCAACAGCTTGAACAACAGCTCGCACAGCTGCAAATGCAGGCCCATGAGCAAGGGTATAACGCGGGGCTGGCGGAAGGTCGACAAAAGGGTCATGAACAAGGCTATCAGGAAGGTCTGAGCCAGGGGCTGGAGCAAGGCCAGAACCAGGCGCGTGCGCAGCATGCGCCGATTCATGCCCGTATGCAGCAACTGGTGAGCGAGTTTCAGAATACGCTGGACGCACTGGACAGCGTCATTGCCTCGCGCCTGATGCAAATGGCGCTGGAAGCTGCGCGTCAGGTGATTGGTCAGACGCCTATCGTGGATAACGCTGCGCTGATTAAGCAGATCCAACAGTTATTACAACAGGAACCGCTGTTTAGCGGTAAACCGCAGCTGCGCGTACATCCGGACGATCTCCAGCGTGTTGAGGAGATGCTCGGTGCCACTCTCAGCCTGCACGGCTGGCGGCTGCGCGGCGATCCCACGCTGCATCACGGCGGTTGTAAAGTCTCAGCCGACGAAGGCGATCTGGATGCCAGCGTCGCCACACGCTGGCAAGAACTCTGCCGTCTGGCAGCGCCGGGAGTCGTGTAATGACCACTCGCCTGACTCGCTGGCTCAATACGCTGGACAACTTCGAAGAGAAAATGTCGCTGCTGCCTGCAGTGCGTCGTTACGGTCGTCTGACCCGCGCAACCGGGCTGGTGCTGGAAGCTACGGGGTTACAGCTGCCGCTGGGTGCCACCTGCGTCATTGAACGTCAGGATGGCAACGAAACCCAGGAAGTTGAAAGCGAAGTCGTAGGCTTTAACGGTCAACGTCTGTTTCTGATGCCGCTCGAAGAGGTCGAAAGCGTTCTGCCCGGCGCACGCGTATACGCGAAGAACATTGCCGGAGAAGGTCTGCAAAGCGGGAAGCAATTACCGCTTGGCCCTGCTCTGCTGGGTCGTGTGCTGGACGGTAGCGGCAAACCGCTCGACGGACTGCCCGCCCCGGATACCACCGAAACCGGCGCGCTGATTACGCCACCGTTTAACCCGCTGCAACGTACCGCAATTGAACACGTCCTGGATACTGGCGTACGCCCCATCAACGCGTTATTAACCGTTGGTCGCGGCCAGCGTATGGGGCTTTTCGCAGGTTCCGGCGTCGGTAAAAGCGTCCTGCTCGGCATGATGGCGCGCTATACCCAGGCCGACGTCATCGTCGTCGGCCTGATTGGCGAACGTGGCCGTGAAGTTAAAGATTTTATTGAAAATATTCTCGGCGCTGACGGTCGCGCACGCTCGGTGGTGATTGCCGCTCCGGCAGACGTCTCGCCGCTGTTACGTATGCAAGGCGCGGCCTACGCCACGCGCATCGCCGAAGATTTCCGCGATCGCGGACAGCACGTATTGCTGATTATGGATTCCCTCACCCGCTATGCGATGGCGCAACGTGAGATAGCCCTGGCGATCGGCGAACCACCGGCAACCAAAGGTTATCCGCCGTCAGTATTCGCCAAATTACCGGCGCTGGTTGAACGTGCCGGGAACGGTATTCACGGCGGCGGTTCAGTTACCGCGTTTTATACCGTACTGACCGAGGGTGACGACCAGCAGGACCCGATTGCCGATTCCGCGCGCGCGATTCTGGACGGCCACATTGTGCTGTCCCGCCATCTGGCCGAGGCGGGTCACTATCCGGCCATCGATATTGAAGCCTCGATCAGCCGCGCCATGACCGCGCTCATTAGTGAAAAACACTACGCACGGGTGCGCAACTTTAAACAGTTGCTGTCCAGCTTCCAGCGTAACCGCGATCTGGTTAGCGTGGGAGCGTATGCCAAAGGCAGCGATCCAATGCTGGATAAAGCCATCGCCTTATGGCCACAGCTGGAAGCGTTTTTACAGCAAGGCATCTTTGAACGGGCTGACTGGGAAGATTCTCTACAAGCTTTAGAACTGATTTTCCCTGGTGTGTGATTAAGCAGGAGAGCATAGGTCATGGCACAAAATGGTGCGTTAGCAACACTGAAAGACCTGGCTGAAAAAGAGGTAGATGACGCCGCTGTCTTATTAGGAGAGATGCGTCGTGGCTGTCAGCAGGCGGAAGAACAGTTAAAAATGCTGATCGATTATCAGCATGAGTATCGCAACAATCTGAATACCGATATGGGCCAGGGTATTACCAGCAATCGCTGGATTAACTACCAGCAATTTATTCAGACGCTGGAAAAAGCGATTGAGCAACACCGCCAACAGCTCAATCAGTGGACGCAAAAAGTGGACATGGCTTTGAACAGTTGGCGCGACAAAAAACAACGATTACAGGCGTGGCAGACGTTGCAGGACAGACAAACCTCGGCGGCGTTACTGGCCGAAAACCGTCTGGACCAGAAAAAAATGGATGAATTTGCTCAGCGCGCAGCTATGAGGAAACCCGAATGATTACTTTACCCCAACTGATTACCACCGACACCGACGTAGCCGCAGGTCTTCAGTCAGGCAAAGCGGTAGATTCACCCGAGGATTTTTTAGCGCTGCTGGCTGGCGCATTAGGTGCGGGCGACGCGCAGGGTAAAGACGCTCCGCTGTCGCTTGCCGACTTACAGGCGACCAGCAGTAAGCTGCAGAAAGGATTACTGCAAAAAAATGGCGATGCCGCACAGTCGGTCAAATTAACCGATCTGTTGGCGCAACAGGAGCTACAAACCGAGTCTTCTCTTGCCGACATGACAGACGCTCAGCAACTGTTGTCTGCTCTCACACCTTCACTGAAAGCTAATGCCCTGACGACGCTGGGCAAAGTTGCTCAGCAGGACGAAAAAAACACCACGCTGAGTGATGACGATCTCGCCAACCTAAGTGCGTTGTTCGCCATGCTGCCAGGACAACCGCTGGCTACGCCTGCCGTCGACAGCGCACCAGCCCCGGTTGATGCCACGCTTTCCGCATTGTCACGTGGCGCTGCACTCGGCGCGACGACTGATAATGCAGACGAATTGCTGCCGGGTGATGCCAAAAAAGGCAAAGCGGATGTCACAATTGCTGGCGGTGGTGCTAATCAGGCAAACAATCCAGCACTAACCCCGCTGACGGCGGCGGCGAACGCCAGAGCTGAAATCGATAGCACCCCGTCACCGACCAGCATTGGCATGACTGCGGCCCCGCTAAGTGGTCCACAGACACACGCACAACCGTTACCGACGGCCGCGCCGGTGTTAAGCGCTCCGTTAGGTAGCCATGAATGGCAGCAATCGCTGAGCCAGCACGTCACATTGTTCACGCGCCAGGGCCAGCAAAGCGCAGAGCTGCGTCTGCATCCGCAGGACCTGGGTCAGGTACATATTTCCCTCAAGCTGGACGACAACCTCGCGCAGTTGCAAATGGTTTCACCGCACAGTCACGTGCGCGCCGCACTGGAAGCCGCATTACCGATGCTGCGTACGCAGTTGGCTGAAAGCGGGATCCAATTGGGGCAAAGCAACATCAGCAGTGAAAGCTTCGCTGGCCATCAGCAGTCTTCCGGGCAGCAACAGCAGGCTGGTCGCGCTCAAGGACAAGACATTTTTGCCGCTGAAGATGACGCAATACTGGCAACCCCAGCCTCGCTGCAAGCCGCTGCCCGCGGCGATGGCGCAGTAGACATCTTCGCCTAACGCCAGAGGTAGCATGATTATCCGCGTCTTTTCCACGCTTTGTCGTGGACAGGACACGGGATAATCAGCCCATAAGCTGTACCGAAACAGGAAGCCCGTATCTGATGACTGACTCCGCGATTAACAAAAAAAGTAAACGCGCTATTTGGATCCCTCTGCTGGTATTAATTACCCTCGCCGCCTGCGCAACTGCGGGTTATAGCTACTGGCGCATG
Source organism: Citrobacter sp. Cpo032 (assembly GCF_030332975.1). Lineage (NCBI taxonomy): Bacteria > Pseudomonadati > Pseudomonadota > Gammaproteobacteria > Enterobacterales > Enterobacteriaceae > Citrobacter > Citrobacter sp. Cpo032. The sequence goes on along the minus strand of NZ_JAOWGU010000047.1, from coordinate 51,006 downwards.
CAGCAGCAGCCGTCCGCCAGCGTCAAAGCGGAACCGCCTCCACCGCCAGCCCCGGTGTTCTTTGCGCTGGATACCTTTACCGTCAATCTGGGTGATGCAGATCGTGTACTGTATATCGGTATCACGCTGCGCATGAAAGATGAGGCGACACGTTCACGTCTTAACGAATATCTGCCGGAAGTGCGCAGCCGCTTGCTGCTGCTGTTCTCTCGTCAGAATGCAGCCACACTCGCCACCGAGGAAGGTAAGCAACAGCTGATTACCGCCATCAAAGAGACGCTGGCGACTCCGCTCGTTGTTGGGCAGCCGAAACAGGTTGTCACCGACGTTCTTTATACAGCTTTTATTCTGCGGTAAAGACATGGGCGACAGTATTCTTTCTCAGGCTGAAATCGACGCATTGCTCAACGGCGATAGCGAAACCAAAGACGAACCCATTTCAGGTATCGCAAAAGAAAGCGATATTCGTCCTTATGATCCCAACACTCAGCGTCGCGTGGTACGTGAGCGTTTACAGGCGTTGGAGATCATTAACGAACGCTTTGCGCGCCAGTTCCGAATGGGATTATTTAACCTGTTGCGCCGTAGCCCGGATATTACCGTGGGTGCGATACGTATCCAGCCATACCATGAATTTGCGCGCAACTTACCGGTTCCGACCAACCTGAACTTAATCCACCTGAAGCCGCTGCGCGGTACGGGTCTGGTGGTGTTCTCACCGAGTCTGGTATTTATCGCCGTAGACAACCTGTTTGGCGGTGACGGTCGTTTCCCGACGAAAGTCGAAGGCCGCGAATTTACGCACACGGAACAGCGCGTTATCAACCGCATGCTGAAGCTGGCGCTGGAAAGCTACAGCGACGCGTGGAAGGCCATCAACCCGCTGGAAGTGGAATACGTCCGTTCGGAGATGCAGGTGAAATTTACCAATATCACTACTTCTCCGAACGACATTGTGGTGAACACCCCGTTCCACGTTGAAATTGGCAACCTGACCGGTGAATTTAACATTTGTCTGCCATTCAGCATGATTGAACCGTTGCGTGAGCTGCTGGTGAATCCGCCGCTGGAAAATTCACGTAATGAAGATCAGAACTGGCGCAATAATCTGGTGCGTCAGGTTCAGCATTCTGAGCTGGAGCTAGTGGCAAACTTTGCCGATATCCCGCTGCGGCTATCCCAGATTTTAAAACTGAAACCCGGCGATGTACTGCCGATTGAAAAACCCGACCGCATTATTGCTCATGTGGACGGCGTGCCTGTGCTGACCAGCCAGTATGGCACTGTAAACGGTCAGTATGCGTTACGCGTAGAACATCTGATAAACCCGATTTTGAATTCGCTGAATGAGGAACAGCCCAAATGAGTGATATGAATAATCCGTCCGATGAGAACACTGGCGCATTGGACGATCTGTGGGCTGACGCGTTAAACGAGCAAAAAACCACGCCCACCAAAAGTGCGGCCGATGCGGTATTCCAGCAGTTAGGTGGCGGCGACGTCAGCGGTGCTTTGCAGGACATCGACCTGATCATGGACATTCCGGTCAAGCTGACCGTCGAACTGGGCCGTACCCGCATGACCATCAAAGAGCTGCTGCGTCTGACGCAGGGATCGGTTGTCGCACTGGATGGTCTGGCAGGCGAACCGCTGGATATTCTGATCAACGGTTATCTGATTGCCCAAGGCGAAGTTGTCGTAGTTGCGGATAAATACGGTGTGCGTATCACTGACATTATCACCCCGTCTGAACGTATGCGCCGCCTGAGCCGTTAATCATGAATACCCAGGCTACCGTTTCTCAACCCGCCGCCGTTCCCGGCTCACCGCTGGTGCAGGTAAGCGGCGCGCTGCTCGGGATCATCGTCTTGATCCTGGCGGCGGCCTGGGTCATTAAACGTCTGGGGTTTGCCCCCAAAAGTGCCGGTACGCGTGGGCTGAAAGTCACGGCCAGCACCTCACTGGGTCCACGTGAGCGCGTGGTGATTGTCGAGGTCGAAGATGCCCGTCTGGTACTGGGCGTCACAGCCTCGCAGATTAATGTCCTGCATACCCTGCCCCCGGCACCTGCCGATGCAGAAGAAAAAACGGCCTCCCCTGCGGATTTCCAGGCCATGATGAAGAGTTTGCTGAAGCGTCCTGGGAGATCCTGATGCGCCGTTTGTTATCCCTTACGCTGGCAGGCTTGTGGCTTTTCAGCCCCGTTGCCCTCGCCCAACTCCCGGGTCTGGTCAGTCAGCCGTTGCCGGGCGGCGGACAAAACTGGACGTTGCCCGTGCAGACGCTGGTGTTCATCACCTCGCTGACGTTCCTGCCTGCAATTTTGCTGATGATGACCAGCTTCACCCGCATCATCATCGTTTTTGGTCTACTGCGAAATGCGCTGGGTACCCCCTCAGCACCACCTAACCAGGTGCTCCTGGGCCTGGCGCTCTTTTTGACCTTTTTCATCATGTCGCCGGTGATCGATAAAATCTACGTTGACGCATACCAACCGTTCAGCGAAGAGAAGATCTCCATGCAGGAAGCCATGGATAAAGGCGCCCAGCCGCTGCGTGAGTTTATGTTGCGCCAGACCCGTGAAGCCGATCTGGCACTCTTCGCGCGCTTAGCAAACAGCGGTCCGTTACAGGGACCAGAAGCCGTGCCGATGCGAATTTTGCTGCCCGCTTATGTCACCAGTGAGCTGAAAACAGCATTCCAGATAGGCTTTACCATTTTTATTCCGTTTCTGATTATCGACCTGGTGATCGCCAGCGTGTTGATGGCGCTCGGGATGATGATGGTACCGCCCGCCACAATCGCGTTGCCGTTCAAGCTGATGCTGTTTGTGTTGGTAGACGGTTGGCAGCTACTTGTCGGCTCGCTGGCACAAAGCTTTTACAGTTAGAGGCGCGAAATGACTCCTGAATCGGTCATGATGATGGGTACAGAGGCGATGAAAGTCGCCCTGGCCCTTGCCGCGCCTTTGCTGTTAGTCGCTCTCGTCACAGGTCTTATCATCAGTATTCTGCAGGCGGCGACCCAGATTAACGAAATGACGCTGTCCTTCATCCCCAAAATTGTCGCGGTGTTTATTGCCATCATTGTTGCTGGCCCGTGGATGCTTAACCTGCTGCTCGACTACGTGCGTACGCTGTTCAGCAATATCCCCTATATCATCGGGTAGACAACGTTATGTTGCAGGTGTCCAGCGTTGAGTGGCTCCACTGGCTGAATTTATACTTCTGGCCTTTGCTGCGCATACTGGCGCTCATCTCAACGGCCCCCATCCTCAGTGAACGAGCCATCCCCAAACGGGTAAAGCTGGGGCTGGGGTTGATGATTACCGTCGTTATCGCCCCATCGATTCCCGCCGTTGACGTCCCCATCTTTTCTGTTGGCGCGCTTTGGCAGGCAATGCAACAAATCCTGATCGGTATCGCATTAGGCTTCACCATGCAGTTTGCGTTTGCCGCAGTACGTACCGCCGGGGAATTAATTGGCTTGCAAATGGGCCTTTCCTTCGCGACGTTCTTCGATCCCGGTAGCCGTCTGAATATGCCGGTTCTGGCACGACTGATCGACATGCTCGCCATGCTGCTGTTCCTGACCTTTAACGGCCATTTATGGCTGATTTCGCTGCTGGTAGATACTTTTCATACTCTGCCCATCGGCGGCAATCCGGTGAACAGCAATGCGTTTCTTGCACTGGCACGGGCGGGTAGCCTGATTTTCCTCAACGGGCTAATGCTGGCCCTGCCGGTAATGACGCTACTGCTCACGCTAAACCTCGCACTTGGTTTGTTAAATCGCATGGCACCACAGCTGTCGGTTTTCGTCATCGGCTTTCCTCTCACTCTGACCGTAGGTATTTCACTAATGGCGGCGCTAATGCCATTAATTGCGCCATTCTGCGAACGATTATTCAGTGAAATTTTTAATTTACTGGCCGATATCGTCAGCGAAATGCCAGGAAAATAATAACCCTTAATTTTTATCCTGTTTTACTAAGGATTGTCCTAAATTTAAAAAGTGACAACATCCACCAGGATATCTCTGTCGCGGCTTATTTGTTTTTGCCTCACTCACATAACGCAACATTCACTTTACTTTAAGATGTTTCCTGGCAAATTATACGCAACTTTACGGGATAGTAAATTCGCCTGAAAAACAGCGAAAGCGTCATCTTGGGTCGTTATTATTCCGTTTAGTTGTGATGAAATAATCAGGTAAGGGGAATTATCGTTACGCATTGAGTGAGGGTATGCCATGTCAACGATTATTATGGATTTATGCAGTTACACCCGACTAGGGTTAACCGGATATCTGGTAAGTCGGGGAGTGAAAAAAAGGGAAATCAACAACATTTCCAACGTTGATGAACTCAGTCTCGCCTGTGTCTCTCAACAACCCGCTGTGGTGTTTATTAATGAGGACTGCTTTATCCACGATCCTGCTAATAGCCAGCAAATAAAGCAAATCATTAATCAGCATCCCAGCACATTATTTATTGTGTTTATGGCAATTGCCAACGTGCATTTTGATGAATATCTACTCGTCAGAAAAAATTTATTGATTAGTTCTAAATCAATTAAACCTGACTCACTGGATAAACTACTTGGCGATATTCTGAAAAAGGAAGTAGATATTGCTATTGATGTGAATCTGCCGACATTATCATTAAGTCGAACCGAATCCAGCATGCTGCGTATGTGGATGGAGGGTCAGGGAACAATACAGATATCAGATCAAATGAATATCAAAGCCAAGACGGTGTCATCCCATAAGGGGAATATAAAACGAAAGATTAAAACGCATAATAAGCAAGTTATCTATCACGTTGTAAGGCTTACGGATAACGTCACCAATGGTATCTTTGTGAATATGCGCTAAGACGTTCTGACTGGTGGCGACCCCACCAGTCAGAATCAAACAGCGGAACTCATGTCACTCCACTTTTTCCACAAAGATACCATCCTGATGACCTGATTCATTAAAGAACCAGATACCGAGCGGGTAGTCTTCCAGCGAAACCAGGTACATAGTGCCTTCGCTAAACTCTTCGATTGCCAGTACCACGCCCGGTCGACGAGGACCGCCGTCCGTTTTGACTGTGACCCGATCATTCACCTTCATAGTTTTCCTCCTGTGGCTTTGTGCCAGTGTAGAACAAATTCCTTTTTCTGGCAGCGCTGTGCACGCGCGATTGCGGGTTTTATCGACGGTCTATACTTAAGTTGTGCGTATCTGATGTTTGGGTACGCTCCCCCGGTATCCTTAACGGTTGAGAGGTATGAGGATGAAAACCGCGAAAGAGTACAGCGATACGGCCAAACGTGAAGTCAGCGTCGATGTCGACGCGCTGCTAAAGGCAATCAACGAAATCTGCGAGAGTGAAATTCATCGCAGCCAGGATGACCCGGAGCGCGTCAGCGTTGACGGGCGTGATTACCATACATGGCATGAACTGGCCGATGCGTTCGAGCTTGATATCCATGATTTTAGCGTGTCGGAAATCAATCGCTGACTGAGGGCGAAAAAAATCCCGGCCCTTATCGGGTCGGGATCAAGCTTGCTTATGCAAGAAGCACTTGTAAATTCGTTACACCAGAAAATCTGATGTGAACCAAACCTTATCTGCAATTTTTTTGCCTGACAAGTAAATAATTCTCACCGGAATGATAAATATAACTAATGGGTTAGAGATCACCAGGTTACGGTCGAGCCAAATGTTCAGGCATCCTGACAGAGCTGTCTTCGCTCGCCAGGCACCACCAGTTCATCTTCACGGAATGCTTCCCGTTTAACGCCAAAGCCGTCGTACCAGCGACATTCCACCATTCCGCTGGCATACCCGGTAACGATCATACGTGGGCCACCCTCTTTGGAGGTGACTTCCTCACTGACAGAAAAGACCATACCTGCCTCCTGTATCAAGAGAAACCTTTACACCTTAGATGACAAAGAAGCGTTTTGCGTAATCAGTCCTGTAACAATTAGTGCGAAATTCCGCGCACTCTGGCGACAGCTTTTACCAGCAGAACGACAATTCCACCGATGATAAAGCCGAGCACCAGGTTAAGCAGGGTCGGAAGCATTAGCGAAATCAATGTACTTTGCTGCTGAGCAAAATGTTCAATCGCATGATGCAGCGGCGATATTCCGTGTACCACAATGCCGCCTCCCACTAAAAACATCGCCAGTGTGCCGACCACAGAAAGTGTTTTCATAAGCCAGGGAGCAACCACCAGCAACCCTTTCCCCAGCGACTGGGCAAGCAGGCTGCGCTTTTCTGCCAACCAGTACCCAATGTCATCAAGCTTAACGATAATCCCGACCAGGCCATACACGCCCACGGTCACCACTAACGCGATACCAGATAGCACCAACACCTGATTCAGCAAGGGGGCGTCCGCTACAATACCCAGCGTAATTGCGACAATCTCGGCAGACAAAATGAAGTCGGTACGTATTGCCCCTTTGATTTTATCTTTCTCAAAGGTGAGTGGATCCTGTGCGGCCAGAGCAGCCAGACGCTGCTGACGCTCTTCCGGGCTTTCTTTGTGCTTACGCGCCTCCAGGGTATGCAGAACCTTTTCCACGCCTTCAAAACAGAGAAACGCCCCGCCTACCATTAATAAGGGGGTGATCGCCCAAGGAATAAATGCGCTTATCAATAGCGCCAACGGCACCAGAATAACTTTGTTAACAAACGACCCTTTCGCCACGCTCCAGACCACCGGGAGTTCGCGGTTCGCCCGCACGCCCGATACCTGCTGCGCATTAAGCGACAGATCATCCCCCAGCACGCCCGCGGTTTTTTTCGCGGCCAGTTTTCCCATCACTGAGATATCATCCAGCAGCGTGGCGATATCATCAAGTAAGGTCAGTAAGCTACTTCCTGCCAAAATTTTCACCCTCAATATTATTTTTTTGCAGTCATAAGTATGAAGTAAAACACGCCATGCTGAAACTGACCTTTCTGGTCAACAAGTTTTTAACATCAACACGTAATTATAAATCTCGCTAGTAAGATAGTTTTGACGTTTACTATGTTGCACCTTTTTATTTCCACCGTGAGGGATTATGCGTTTCAGGCAATTGTTACCGCTTTTCAGTGCGCTATTCGCGCTGTACATCATTTGGGGTTCCACGTACTTCGTTATTCGCATTGGCGTTGAAAGCTGGCCGCCGTTAATGATGGCAGCCGTACGTTTTCTCTCCGCGGGAATTTTATTAACAAGTTTCTTACTTATTCGTGGGCATAAGCTGCCCCCCTTACGCCTAATCCTGAACGCCGCGTTAATTGGTATCCTGCTGCTGGCTGTGGGTAATGGTCTGGTCACCGTCGCAGAACACCAAAATGTCCCTTCCGGTATTGCCGCCGTGGTGGTCGCCACCGTCCCGTTATTTACGCTGTGTTTTAGCCACTTTTTTGGCATCAAAACGCGCAAGCTGGAATGGTTGGGGATAGCGATTGGGCTAGCAGGGATCATCATGCTGAACAGCGGGGGCAATTTAAGTGGCAATCCGTGGGGCGCTATTTTAATCCTGATCGGTTCAATAAGCTGGGCGTTTGGCTCGGTGTACGGTTCACGCATTACGCTACCCGTTGGCATGATGGCCGGAGCCATTGAAATGTTAGCCGCCGGTATTGTGCTGATGTGCGCATCGCTACTCTCCGGGGAAAAACTGACCACCATGCCAACATTTTCAGGCTTTATGGCGGTGGCTTACCTGGCCCTGTTTGGCTCCATTATTGCCATTAATGCGTATATGTTCCTGATCCGCAATGTCAGCCCGGCGCTAGCCACCAGCTATGCCTACGTCAATCCGGTTGTTGCCGTGCTGTTAGGTACCGGTCTGGGGGGAGAAAGACTGGCCCCTATCGAATGGCTGGCGCTCGGCGTGATCGTGTTTGCTGTGGTGCTGGTAACGTTGGGGAAATACCTGTTCCCTGTTAAAGCGGAGGCCGTTGCTACCCCGTCGGAAAAAACGTTACAGTAAATGAATACCGAGTGTGTCGATCTGCGCGGTGTCGCCACCGCCGCAGATCCACTCGATGACACGTTCAGATAACGCTTCATCGTCCAGCTTTTCGCGACCACGCAGGGCGCACTCCCAGACAATCAATACGCGCCAGCCCAGAGCCTGCAACTTTTCACAATCCCGCGCATCGCGCTGGACATTTTTGCCTATTTTTTCCAGCCAGAATTCCGTTCGTGTCGCGGGGACTTTAAACAAATAGCAATCGTGGTGGTGCCAGAAACAGCCATGAGTAAAAATCACACAATGATAATCATCCACCACAAAATCAGGGCGACCGGGTAACGTCGCATCCTGCACGCGAAACGTTACCCCCTGCTCTGTCAGCACGCTGGCAAGGCGTTTTTCAATTGCGGTATCGCGGGTAGCTATCGCCCGCATATTTTTACTGCGTGTTGCTTTATCGTGAACGTCTGCCACGCTGGTTCTCTTTCTCGCGAATAGCAACTGCCTGCCTGATTTTCGGCTCCAGCAACCTGGCCACCGCCGCAAATGCCGGAACGACCACCGAATTACCAAACTGGCGATAAGCCTGGGTATCTGACACAGGGATCCTGAACTGATAGCCCTGCGGAGATTCAAACCCCATCAGACGCGCGCACTCTCTGGGCGTAAGTCTGCGTGGGCGGTGGCGCTGATTCTGCGGATCGTCAAAATCTATTTCACCCAGCGCCATATCCCAACCACGGTCAATCAGGATCTCCGCTCCATCCTTATAATAACGCGCAGATAACGTGCGCGTTACACAATCAGGGTTACCGGGATACACCATGCCATAGCCAAATCCATTGCCCCGCGCCTGATGCTTTTTCGCATAGCGATAGAGGTATTTCCACAGCACCGGCGTCAGTACATATTTCGCATCGACGGTCGGCTCAAGCAGTTCCGCCAGCGTGGTACGCCGCGGCGGATAACGCGTGACAATATCCCGCAGCGTGAAGTCTGATTTCAAATTCAGATCGCGTCGGAAGCCGACAAGCACGATACGTTCGCGATGCTGAGGCAAAAAATGTTGCCCATCGATGATTTTCGGATCGTCCGGACCGTTATCCGCCGCATCCGCTACGTCATAACCCAGCTCGTCCAGCGTTTGCATAATGATGCGAAACGTTTTGCCCTGATCGTGACTCTTCAGGTTTTTGACGTTTTCGAGCACAAATATGGCGGGCCGACGCGCATCGATAATGCGCACCACGTCAAAAAATAGCGTGCCTTGCGTATCACAGGCGAAACCATGTGCCCGCCCTAACGCATTTTTCTTTGATACACCAGCCAGAGAAAATGGCTGACAAGGGAATCCGGCTAACAGCACGTCATGTTCAGGAACATGCTGGCGAATATGTTCTGCCGCCTGCTGGTCACTCACCCCGTCATGATGGCTGAGTGTGATATCACGAATATCTTCATTAAAGTTGTGCTGGAGCGGATCGCAGTAGTTGTTCGCTTTATAGGTGCGCACCGCATGCTTGTTCCACTCACTGGTAAACACGCACTGCCCGCCAATCGCTTCAAAGCCGCGACGAATGCCACCAATACCGGCAAAAAGATCGATAAAGCGAAAGGCATAATGCGGATGATGCGCAGGTGGTTTCGGCAACAAAGTATTCAGATGAATGAGCTCGCGGTCGCTGAGGCGATGCCATGTTTCATTAGCAACCACTCGCTTAAAGATGGCCGGGCTCCAGCGGTTCTCACCAACGCCATTCAGATGAGCAACCAGCGTTTTCACGTCATATATTTCAAGCAACTTGGCCAACATCACCTGCACGTCGGCCTCGTTTTCATCTGTCATCGGGTTCATGGAGCCTGCTACTGAAAAATTATCCTGCATACATTTAACCGGCAGAAATGGATAACCGACAGATTAACATAAATTAGCACGGTTGACGTTTCAGCCGTATTGGCGACTAGCGCGCTTTAAAGGGTTGAATCGCGTCAAGATCCAGCATTTCGTATTCTCCTTTTAGCTCCGCACTCAGCTTCGCCATATACGTCAGTAAAAAATCCGCATTATGTTGTGCCAAATGCCGCCCTTGCTCGGTTTGCATCGTCAACGGCAACGTCAATAACTTGGTCTGGAAGTGATCGAGCGCGTACTGTTTATCGTCAAGGCTACGCTTTCGGGCAAACGGATCTTCCGCATCAAACAGCGCAACCCCCAACGCCCCTGAAACGGCAAATACGCGCGCTAAACCAATTGCACCCAGCGCCTCAAGCCGGTCTGCGTCCTGCACGATTTTCGCTTCAAGGGTTTCTGGCGCGATTTTGGCGCTAAAACTGTGCGCCTCAATGGCATGACACACTGCCGATAACCGCTGTTGTGGAAAATCCGGAAAATCGCACATCAAAACACGACGTGTTTCCTTGGCTGCCAGTACCGACGAACAATGACGCTCAGGATGGTTCTTTGGCAGACTGATGAGATCGTGGAAGTAGCACGCAGTCAGCACCACCAGCCAGTCTACGGTTGCATCTGTACTCAGCTTTTGCGCCGTCATCCACACACGTCGAAAGTGAAAGATGTCATGTGCAGCATCTTGTCCAGAATGGTTATCAGCTAACCAGGCTTCAAATCGCGACTGCCAGTCGTGCAGTTTCATGCTATCTCCCTTTGTAGAAAGAAAATCACCTTAGCAACAATTTTCATTGCAGACCACTGCCCGCCTCATTACATAATCATCTTTTATTATTGCACTAAAAACAAAATCCACATGAATTTATAAAACCCACGACGCCAATATCGAAAAATAATTTATATGAATATTAAAAACAAACATCTAAAACAAATAAAATACACATAACAAATAAATAGATAAAAACATATAAAACATTGATTAAAAACAATTCATATGGCGAATGCCAATGTAATTAACACACACGCATAATTATATAAAGATGCAAAAGAAATATTTTGAAATATTTTAAATACATTTGTTACATGTTATATTTTAAATAAAATGAACTTCATAGATAGTATCAAAATGTAGTCACTCGGATAGTGCTACATATTCATTTTAATTATCATGCAAAGGGAATACATAATGAAAAGAAAAGTATTGGCACTGCTTCTCCCTGCTTTATTAGCTGCAGGCGCAGCAAATGCGGCTGAAATCTATAATAAGAACGGCAATAAACTGGATCTGTACGGTAAAGTCGATGGTCTGCGTTATTTCTCTGATGATGCTGGCAGCGACGGCGATCAGACCTATGCGCGTGTAGGCTTCAAGGGCGAAACACAGATCAACGAAATGCTGACCGGTTACGGTCAGTGGGAATATAACATTCAGGCCAACGGCACCGAAGGTGAAGGCGCAAATTCCTGGACTCGTCTGGCCTTTGCCGGTTTAGGCTTTGGTGAGAACGGTACCTTCGACTACGGTCGTAACTACGGCGTGGTCTACGACGTAGAAGCCTGGACCGATATGCTGCCGGAATTCGGCGGTGACTCCTACACCCAGACCGACGTGTACATGACCGGCCGTACCAACGGCGTAGCCACCTACCGTAATAAAGGTTTCTTTGGTCAGGTTGATGGCCTGAACTTCGCCCTGCAATACCAGGGTAATAATGAAAGTGCAGGAGCAGGCGAAGGTACTGGTAACGGTGAGAACCGTAAACTGTCTAAAGAAAACGGCGACGGTTTCGGTCTGTCCACCTCTTATGACTTCGACTTCGGTTTAAGTCTTGGCGCTGCATACTCCAGTTCTGACCGTTCTAACAATCAGGTTGCTGCTGGCCGTGGCGATCGTAGCTATGAGAATAAATACGCAGGCGGCGAAACAGCAGATGCTTGGACTATTGGCGCTAAGTATGACGCTAACAACGTTTACCTGGCTGCTATGTATGCAGAAACCCGTAACATGACAGCATACGGTAGCGGAACTTATCAAGATGCTACAGGCAAAGATGTTGCTAAAGGCGGGATCGCTAATAAAACACAGAACTTTGAAGTTGTTGCGCAGTATCAGTTCGACTTCGGTCTGCGCCCTTCCATCGCTTACCTGCAGTCTAAAGGCGTCGACTTAGGCGGCTGGGATCACCATAGCAACGGCACCCCACGCTACACCGACAAAGACCTGGTCAAATATGTTGATGTGGGTGTGACTTACTACTTCAACAAAAATATGTCCACCTATGTTGATTATAAAATCAACCTGCTGGATGAAGACGACAGCTTCTATGAAAGCAATGGTATCGCAACTGACGACATCGTTGCCGTTGGTTTAGTCTACCAGTTCTAATTGACGCAAAAATAAGCAAGCCCGCTTCATATGAAGCGGGCTTTTTATTTATACGAAACGTATTTTTTTACCACGCGGGCATTACAACGATAAACTTGTGAGGATACTCAAAGAAAAAAACATCCATGAGAACTGTCGTTGAAAGCGAGGCGTGCAAGTGCTTGAATAGTGGCGGAGAGAGGGGGATTTGAACCCCCGGTAGAGTTGCCCCTACTCCGGTTTTCGAGACCGGTCCATTCAGCCGCTCTGGCATCTCTCCGTTTTGGCGGTTGCCATGATGCCAGGTAATTTGGCATTTTAACAGACCCCGTTCCGTCAATTTCGTTCAAGTGACGAGTTTGCGAGCAAAACGATGATTAAGTGGCCCTGGAAAGAGCAAGAAACAACCCGGAGTGACGACTGGCCGTGGGACGACGCCCTGGCTATTCCTCTTCTGGTGAATCTCACCGAGCAAGAACAAGCCAGGCTTATTGCCCTGGCCGAGCGCTTTTTACAGCAAAAAAGATTGGTAGCGCTTCAGGGGTTTGAACTGGATCCACTAAAAAGTGCGCGCATTGCGCTGCTTTTCTGTTTGCCTGTTCTGGAATTGGGGATCGAGTGGCTCGACGGGTTTCATGAAGTTCTCATCTACCCTGCCCCGTTTGTCGTGGACGATGAATGGGAAGACGATATTGGGCTGGTACATAATCAACGTGTTGTACAGTCCGGGCAAAGCTGGCAGCAAGGTCCAATAATCCTCAACTGGCTCGACATTCAGGATTCTTTTGATGCCTCCGGCTTTAATCTGATCATCCATGAAGTGGCGCATAAGCTTGATATGCGTAATGGCGACCGTGCCAGTGGTATTCCGGCGATCCCTCTACGAGATATTGCCAGTTGGGAGCACGACCTGCATGCCGCAATGAATAACATTCAGGATGAAATTGATCTGGTCGGTGAAACCGCATGCAGTATAGATGCCTACGCAGCGATCGATCCTGCCGAATGCTTTGCCGTTCTATCGGAGTATTTCTTCAGTGCCCCTGAATTATTTGCACCACGTTTTCCGGCCTTATGGCAACGTTTCATTCAGTTTTACCGCCAGAACCCCATGGAGCGGTTACGCAATACCCGCTAAGGTGGTCATTGTCGCTCACCAAATGTGCATTAACGCTGAATTTGAAGATTAATTAACCAATTGAAATGACGTGCTAATTTTACTGTTGACACCTCATGGTGAGGTCAGTAATATGCGCCTCGTTCACACGATTCCTCTGTAGTTCAGTCGGTAGAACGGCGGACTGTTAATCCGTATGTCACTGGTTCGAGTCCAGTCAGAGGAGCCAATTTCCTGCTTTCATGCATCCTTGCGAATCATTATATGATGTTGGTTCAACAGGTTAGCGTGAAAACTCTTCCCGATGCATTTTGATTTTATCCTCCGCATCGGGAGAATTTGGTGGTCAGATTTGGGGTCAGTTTGGTTCGATTATGGAGTGACCCCCATATGTCTCTCAACGACACGAAAATCCGCAGTCTCAAGCCTTCTGAAAAATCCTTCAAAGTCTCCGATTCACACGGTCTATACCTCTTGGTCAATCCAGGCGGCTCACGTCTCTGGTATCTTAAGTATCGAATTAACGGTAAAGAATCCCGCCTTGGCTTAGGCGCTTATCCCGATGTATCCCTTTCCGACGCCCGGCAACAACGAGACGGTATCCGCAAGTTGCTGGCGCAGAACATTAACCCCGCTCAGCAACGTATAGCCGAAAGAGCCGCCCGCTCACCGGAAAAGGTCTTTAAGACAGTGGCGCTGGCGTGGCATAAAAGCAATAAAAAATGGTCGCAGAATACCGCTGACCGTCTGCTTGCCAGCATGCACAATCATATTTTTCCGGTTATCGGACATCTGTCCGTCACGGAACTTAAACCCCGTCATTTCATTGACCTGCTGAAAAGCATTGAGAAAAAAGGTCTGCTGGAAGTCGCGTCCCGCACGCGGCAGCACCTCTGTAACATCATGCGTCATGCGGTTCATCAGGGATTCATTGACAGCAACCCGGCGGCAAACCTTGACGGCGTGACAGCGCCCCCCGTTAAGCGCCACTACCCCGCCCTGCCGCTGGAACGCCTGCCGGAATTGCTGGGGCGCATTGATGGTTATCAGCAGGGACGAGGGTTAACCCGTCAAGCGGTCCTTCTGACCCTTCACCTGTTTATCCGTTCCAGTGAACTGCGTTTCGCCCGATGGAGCGAGTTTGATTTCAGGAACTGTATCTGGACCATCCCCGCTACCCGCGAAGCTCTTCCCGGTGTTCGTTATTCCGGACGCGGAGCCAAAATGCGCACGCCCCACATTGTTCCATTATCCCGGCAAGCCATCGTTATCCTGAAACAAGTAGAGGAAATCTCAGGTCATCTGGAACTAGTGTTCCCCGGTGACCATAACCCTTACAGGCCAATGTGTGAAAATACAGTCAACAAGGCACTGCGACTGATGGGCTATGACACAAAAATGGACATTTGCGGCCATGGCTTTCGGGCAATGGCATGCAGCGCCTTAATGGAATCCGGACTCTGGTCGAAGGATGCTGTTGAACGCCAAATGAGTCATCAGGAACGCAACAGCGTGCGGATAGCTTATATCCACAAAGCTGAACATCTGGAAGCCCGTAAAGCGATGATGCAGTGGTGGTCTGATTATCTTTATACGTGCCGGGAAAACTATGTTCCCCCATATATATATAGTAAAAATATCAGTCATGAAGCTACCTGAGTCAGCAAAAAACTAATCAGGATTACGATAACAACAGCATCTGACAACGCAGATGCTGTTGTTATTTTTCTGTATCTTCTTCATGGTATTTCCCCTTCCATTTATCCTTGTCAGTTGGTATTAAAATCCGCCCTGTAATTTTAGAACAAAACAATGAGGGGTATGATATTCACAGAGGGTTATAACTCATCACGCTTTATACCAGAACTCTTTTTCAGAACAGGTTTATTCCTTCTGACAGCCCCTGGTGTATGATGCATTTCATTTCTCATCGCTCGGGTAAATACCTGCTGACTGGTAAACCCGAGCATAAAGCACACCTCTATGACGGGTATATCCGTATTCTCCAGTAAAAAATAAGCACGTCTTAGTTTTTCAAGCTTTATATATTTCCCTAGACTTATTCCTGCCACCTCCTTGAACATCCGTTGAAAATGCCATTTTGAATAACCAGCTTTTGCAGAAACATCCTCAACCTTCAGCGGCTCCTCCAGATGCTCATCAATCCATTGCATAATTTCATACACCACAAGTCGGTTTATCTTTTCCTTCCGTATTTTTTTTATGTCCATATATAGCCCCCCACAATGAGGCAGACAGGAATAACAGAAAGGCCAAAGCCCTGTTCACATCATCTGATGATTGAGATTCCACATGATCCACAACGACCCGGTAATAATGATAAAGATAATGGCAGCGGAAAAGACAATGGTTACGAGGTTCCAGCGCATTTCAGAAGAAGCATTCAGGTGAAGAAAATACACCAGATGTACCAGCACCTGAACAACGGCACACGTCATGACCCCGCCTGCGATGATCCCTGCGGAAACACCACTGTCCATAACCAGCCAGAACGGGATCACCGTCAGAATGACCGACAGGAGAAAGCCGGTTATATAAGACATCGTATTGCCGTAAGCTACGCCCTGTGCGTCTGCAGAATGTCTCATGGCATTGCTCCCATCAGGTAAACAATACTGAACACGCAAATCCAGATGACATCGAGGAAATGCCAGAACAGACTCAGGCATATCAGACGGGGGCGACTGAATCCTGACAGACCTCGTCGGGCAACCTGATACATCAGGATCAGCATCCAGATCAGTCCACATGTCACATGCAGACCATGGGTGCCCACCAGAGTAAACAGCGCTGACAGGAAGCCACTGCGCTGTGGGCCGAAACCCTCAGCAGTCAGGTGACTGAACTCCCAGACTTCCATTCCGATAAAACCCAGACCACACAGAAATGTCAGGGTCAGCCATCCAAGTACACCGCCCTCGCGGTCTTTATCCATGCTGATAACAGCAAAACCATAGGTAATCGAGCTAAACAGAAGCAGCACAGTTTCCGCCAGTACAAACGGAGGTTCGAAAATATCCTTACCCGCCGGACCACCTGCAATGTTATGAACCATGACGCCGTAAGTCGCGAACTGGGTGGCGAAGATAATGCAGTCGCTCATCAGGTAGATCCAGAAGCCGAAGACCTTACTGGTACCTGTACCCTGATGCCCGTGCTCAGCACGGGTGCGGAAGGATGAATCCAGGGCTTCACTTACCATATGTCACACCGGCTTTGTTTATTTCTGCAAAGTGCTGATCCTCGATTTTTTTTATCTCGGCGACGGGTACGTAATAATCCACATCTTCATCGAAGCTTTTAATAACCCAGGTCAGGATAATCCCGAGGAATGACAATCCCGCCAGCCACCAGATATGCCAGATAGCCCCGAAGCCAAACCCGATGCAGAGCAGACCAATAATCAGCCCCGCCCCGCTGTTTTTCGGCATATGGATTTCGGCATAGTTAGCAGGTTGCTTGTATGCCTCCCCTCTTTCCTTCATTTCCCAGAACGCATCACGTTCGTGGACAAAAGGTGATTAGACTTGAGATAAATGACAGGGAATAAGTGAGATAATTATGGGAAGAACCGGGCCAGCATGGGAAGAGACTGGATGAAATATGCAATAACCTTACAGTATGTGAAAATCAGACCGGCCCGAAAAAAAACAGAACTCGCGCCAGCCTGATTACAGATATTACTCCTTTTTCCCCGTATCGGCATCAGGTTCACCATCAAACAGCTTACCCTGCATCCGATCCAGTTCTTCTTTTCTGACCCGCTTCACCACGCTGTAAACCCACTGTAGTGAAACACCAAACTTGCGGGCCAGTTCGTGATGGTTGCGCCCGTCGAATTCGTGGAAGATTTCCCGGTCACGCTGACTGACCTTCCAGACCATCCCCATCGGAAAATAGACATTCTGCCCACCCCAGACCTGCATCATGCGATTTGCTGTGGCCTGACCAATCTGGTCGGCAATCGCTGGTTCAATATCAATAATCTCGCGGATGGTTTCAGAAGTGTGCTGCGCCAGTTCCACCAACAGTTCCGGCCCCTTACTACGAAACTGATTCAGGTCGCTCATTGCTTCACCCCCGCAGCTCTGCGCTGCCACCTCTTCAGTTTCTCAATAACGCTACTTGCCTGCTCATTGCTGAGCCAGCGTAACGCGCTGATGCCTGTTTCCCGCTTAACCCATAGAGCCAGCGCCTGCTCGGAACTGTCACGGACGATGCCCGCTGAGGCCATTTCAAGCCATAACGCCCGTAATTTCTTAGACTGCGGATGGGTATCAAGCGGTAAACCCGGTCGGGATTTACCCGCAGGCTTAATGCGAAAGCCTTTCTTCTTCATAGACTCCATAACGCGGTTAAGCTGGGTGACGTCCATGCCTTTCGTGGAGGCTTTGCCTGTCAGGCCCTGCAGCATCTGCCGATAGGTATCCTCGTCCATCTGCAGGTCGTTACGGGCAACATGAATAAGCTGGATGAGACGTTGTTTAGTCATCGTCGATGTCCCCCTTTGCCAGCCCTCTGACATAGTCAACATATAAAGGAAGCGCCACAGGCCAACACGCGAACATCACCGCCCAGCTAATCCAGTATTTAGCGCCGTTGTACCGGGAATAAAAACCGGAATAACGATGCAGGTCAGCCGTACACCAGCCCACGAGGCTATACCAGACGAGGGCGCACACAACGGTTTCAGCCATCATAAGTCGCTCCTCAGTTTTCGCTGTTCCTGTCCGCTGACGGGTTGATGTAGCCTGACATGCTCTCCCTCCCGGTAACCATGGTGACGAGACATATCCGCATCACGCGATTTTCCGGCCCCACGACCACTGGTTTTGCTGGAGTCCGGGTATTTTTGCACGAGCCAGAGGCTGGCCAGTTCCCGTTCCTCGCGGGTCACAGCAAAGAGTTGCACTTCACTACGCACGGCAAGTACCCAGCCTTCGGCAAACTTGTCGCCCCGGCTGGTCTTTGTCGTGCTTTTAATCCTTTTATTCTGCTGCCCGATATAGTTTTTTCGCGCTGCAATGAGTTGTCTGGCGAGAACATCCCAGGTATAAGACGCCAGCTCAATGCGGTCTTTATTACCATAAAAGCCAACGCTGGGTTTGTGGCCTGAATGGATAATAGAATCAACCCCAAAAGCGGCCTGGATGATGCCCAGCAGCCCCAGTATGTAACGAGGAGGATTAATACTTCCTGCAGCCCAGTAGCTGCTGATGCTCTCGTCTATATCACTGAGCGCGATATCATCACGGGTGATACCGTATGCCTGCATCAGTTTCTGAACGCGCTGCAGTGCCAGCGAAGCTTCATGGGGATTATCAGATTTTGAAAGCGCCAGCAGTTTTTTTAACTTTTCCAGCACTTTTTCTTTATCAGTCACTGGCATGGTCTGGTCCTCTGGTGTTTGCAGGTTTAGCCTGAAGCATGGCGACACGACAGGCGTTCCAGCCTTCTACGTAGTCATAGGAGTTATCATTGTCTGGAATAATCTTTTCCGGCACAGGCTGCAGGGGTATCCTGAATTTCTCAACAATGCGCGATAGAGAGTTGTAATTGATAAATGGAACTTCCTGATGGCCCTTGTAAATATTACCATTCCAGGCGTGCTGATTACCGCCAGTAACCTCTGCTACTGCAGCGTTGAGCGCATCGAATGAAACAGGTTCTGGCTTACCTGATTTGCGGTGCTCCAACAGCTCAGCCAGTGCTACAACACAGTCATGAAATATTGGGTCAATCTTTTGACCGCTGATATAGCTATTTAAAGCGTTATCGTGCTCAGCCCAGCGTTTCAGATTTCGATAGACTTGGGCCAGGCGGTCATTTGTTAATTGATTATTCTGCTGCATAGATTACCTGCCATTATTAATTGCGCTGTTTAGTGCATTAAGAACCATATCTGTCATTACGCCTTTTCCGTTTAGCTCTACATGAGACAGGATTTCACTGCGTGCCGCTTTAAGTACGCCGAGATTAACCCTGACGTCTCGCCGGTTATCTGCGTTGAGAGCCTTTATTCTTTCTAAAAAGGTTTTAGCATCACTCGATATGTCCATACTTACCCCCCGTAAATGATGTATAAAAAAGCCAACAAAGAACCGAAAGTAAGTCCGGCACCAACAGCGGTAGCAAAAAGAGACCAGTAAAGTAATTTGCCGACTAAATCCAAAGTGCCCGTAACTATATGCATCGCCAGATACAAAAATCTTATTACCCATATTTTCATTGTTTTTCCTCGCAAGGTATGAACTCCATGGCCGGTACTTCGGTGTAGTAATGCTGGCTGCAGTGTGGGCATACCAGCGTGATAAGAACTGCCGGAACATGGTATTTACCAGAGGTAATGACGCTGGCATTGCTGAACTTCAGGGTAGTGATACCTTTCTGGCAGTTGGTACATTTGATGGACATGATTTATTCCTCAATGCTGTTTTCGGCGTGCAGAAGCCCACGGCGCTGACGCCGAAATAAAAAGAAATTGAAATAAAATTAAATGGCAGCGATATCTAACGGGATATTAATTAGCTTCCCGCCTTTATCTTTCTCCCGGAAATTAATATAAGTTTTAGACATTGCCACTTGTAGTGATTCCGATATAGCTTCCATTGCCCGGTTCCAGCGCACGTCCTGAATCTTAACGCGGCGCAGGGAAAGAATACGTCCGGTATTAAGCTGGCCCTCTTTGTCTACCTGAAAAGCATCGCTGATGATGGCCCGCAGGTTGTCGTTCGCACCCTGTGACCATTCGGTGACGCACTCGTCAAACAACTCTTTGGCAATCTGCAGTTCAGGTCCGAACGTCAGGGTTTCCTGCACACGAATAGTGATTTGCTCGCTGCCATCAAAACTGCTGAAGGTCACATTACCTTTAGCCCCGCCGCGCGTTCTGCCGTACTTCTCAGCCACAAGGTCAAGCCATGCATAGCACTCGTCGAAAGCGCGTTGCTTGAAGTCGCTGAGGTCAGCGCTTTTGACTTTCGCCGCCGCGACCTGCTCCCGGACGAAAGAGTCCATAGCGAGGTCATAGTCAGATACCTGATTAATCGGCACCAGACGCCCCTTGCGGTCTTTCATGTAGTCTTCTTTATTTACTTCGCTCATCTTTGTTCACCTTATGGTTAATGTAATGACTCTGACCAGGTAATACGGCAGCCATGTAACTCAAAGACGCCCTGACGAAAGCGCCATGAACAGTCATGGCCAACATGGGTATAACTTGCTTTTCCCTCTTCCAGCAGGCGGGTACAGTGGCCATTGCGGGCGATACGGATAACCGGCTTACTGCCTGCAATCATCACACTCTGCACGGTGGTGTTCATGGCATTGAGCGCCATAATGGCTGACTGCACCTTGCCCATCTGCTGGTTGATATCGGTAATGGATTTCATGGTTAAACCCCTTTGACGACGTCAGCATTGACCTGCTGAACCCCGATTTGAGCAGCCAGATTCATGGCGGCTATCACCAGGTTACTGACGGCCAGCGGATACAGCAGGCTGACCATGCTTTTACGGTTGCTGCCCAGATTACTCAGGCGGGCGCGGATGGCTTCCACAGCGCTGGTGTCCATGACGTCGGCAAACTGCTTACCGGCGCGTTGCAGCTTGAACGCCAGAAACTCTTCGAGGCTATTGTCCAGAGGCAGCAGTTCAACCACCTCGCAGCGCTGCACGACTTCACGCACTTCCATGTTGCGCTCGGACAGCTTATCCGCCAGTTCAGGCTGGCCAATCAGCACGATGGACAGCAGTTTTTTGAAGCCGGACTCCAGCTCAAAAAAGCGCTTGAGGTGCTTCAGCGTCGGGATGGGCAGACTGTGGGCCTCCTCAATCACCAGGACGTGGCTGAAGCCAGCCTGGCTGCTGTCTTTCAGAACGCGGTGCAACTGGCGGAAACGGGCATCCTGGCTGCGTTTGATGTTCTCCAGCGGCGCGATGGTGCTGATGATGGCCTCGGCGATAGCTGCTGCCTTCAGGGTTTTACCCTTCACGTCGTTGTCTTCCATGGCGATGATGTATGGCTCGATAACAATCACCGGCGCGTTCTCACGGTTGACACGTTCAATCAGGTCACGGCGCAGCGTGGATTTACCCGCCCCGGACTCACCGATAACCGCCATAAAACCACCGTGGCGGGCAGTCTGGTACAGCGCCTCACGCACGTAGCGAATATCCGGCGTGGTGAACACATCATCCGCACCCTGCATGGCTTCATCGGCGAACGGGTCACGGAAAAGGCCAAATGCTTTTTTAGTTGCTGGAAATAACACCTGTTTTTTGAGTAACATGTTCTCTTCCTCACTGAGGTTGGTTGTACCCGCTGTACGGGGCGTGGCAGCGCCCTGTGCAGCATCAAAACTCTTAGCTGTATCAATCCCCTGACTTTCCAGATAAGACGCCAGACGCTGGCGCACTTCCTCAGGGCTGGTGCGGGGCCACTCGTTATGGTTCACAATCTGGGCAAGCGTTGCCTCGGAGACGGCGACGGCTCTTGCCACCACAGCCTGCGGGATACGGGCCTCTTTAAGTTGTTGTTTCAGTACCAGCATGTTGTCCTCCTCAGTTGCCGTTAACGATGCTGATAACGCTGTTGCGGGCCGGGGTGGTCAGCGTGACCATCACCTCATCCAGTGCTGCTTCCGGTACACCATCCGGGTACTGTGCCGCTAACTGACGGTAATGCTCCGGTGTCCACATCTGACCGATGGCCGAGAACTTCTCGCGCAGGGCTTTCGCCGCCTCCACATGGGTCAGCGGGCGCTGCTCGATACGCGGGCCGCGCACGTCTGAAGTCTGACCGCGCTTAGGCATATAGGCCGGTAGCGTGGTGTCGTTGATATGTTTATAAGGGTCAAGCTTCCCGCCGAACGGCAACGCCTTCGCCTTACGCGCAGCTGCTGCATCGGCGGCGTTATCTGTGCCGGTGACCAGCTTTTCAATTTCTTTTGCTGCCGTCTGCGCCGGGGTCTCCGGCAGGGATTTATAGCTTTCGCCAAACACCGCCGCGCTTTCGGCAAAGCCAAACTCGTTCTTCCTGATCTCATCAATCAGCAGGAACGTTTCGTGACCGTCTTCGCCGGTCAGTACCACCTGCGCCACATCGCTGCGCCATGGGTTGCGGGTAATCATCAGCTTTTCACCGACCAGTACGCCCGGTACCGCCGACACGTCATACTCAACACCCCGGAACGAGACACGCAGTTTTGGCGTGACTTTACGGAGTTCAGGTGCTGATACCGCCAGTTCGCGGCAGACCTCAACTGATGGCGCTTTCTTCAGCTGCTCAGCGGTAATTTTCAGCCAGATATCCGTGCGGGTTTTACGGTGGCGGCTGTGGACAGCCGTGGCATTAAAGTGGCTGCGCCATTTCACGGCCAGCGCGTTCAGCTCTTCCAGGCTGTGAACTGGCTGGAACTTCAGGCCCGGCTCCAGCTTGCGCTCGATAATGTCACGGGCCTTTTCCACCTGTCCGGTAGCGCGGGCGTTGTGCGGCTTGTGCGCTATCAGGTCAACGCCCAGCGAGCGGCACATGTTTTTCGTCATACCGGCGGTGTTGGCAGAGCCGGGGTCGAGGTAGAGTATTTTCGGTACGCCGTGCAGCACATCCGCGCCACCGCGCTCCTGCATCGCATTGATAAGGACAGAACAGAGGTTTTCACCGGACTCCGCGCCCATCACGTATTCAACGTAAATCCAGCCGCTGGTATGGTCGGTAATCTCATAACTCCACACGCGGTCACTGGCGATGCGGGCGATATTGGCAGGTTTGTTCTTGTAGAACTTCGCACTGTCCATCACCTGAAGTCCCTTGTGACCATTGCTCAGGTAGTAAAGCGTACAAAGCGATGCATCAATCTCCCAGACGTGGTTGGGGTGCAGGCTGGCCATCTCGGAGGATGGTGCTGCCGCGTCCAGCTGTTCAGGGTGCAGGCCATAGTTACGCAGGGCGCGGCTGATGGTGTCCTCGGACAGCGGGAAAAACTCGCCCGTCGTCTCGTCTGTTCTGCCTGCGGAGATAAAGCCGTTTGACCGCAGGGTCTCAACTGCATCCGCGATGGAATACAGGCGCTTACCGTTCTTACGGGTGGCCTCGCGTAGCGTGGCCGATATCAGCGCGGCTTCGTCGCGGCTCAGGGCGCTGCGCCCGGCGTCAGCGCGTTTTTTGCGTTTGTCAGTCACTGATACCTCCTTCAGCTTACGTAGCAGAGTGGCGCGGGACAGGCCCAGTTCGGCGCATGCAGCTTCGTAAATTGCACCGCGCTTACCATGCCCCGCGTCACGTGCCGCGCGGGCAACATAAACCAGTCGTTCAGTCAGGGCGGCACTCATCGGTTATGCCTCCTGCCCGTTAATCTGTGGCGTTGGGGCAGTCAGCCATGAAGGGGCAGTGTTACCTGTAGGCTCATCCGGCAGGTCAAAGGTGGAGCGAAGGTTGCGGGCCGCACTCTCCAGTTCGCAGACCAGACCCGCCATAAAGTCTCTGGGCGTATCAATGACATTTTCAGCGCAGTAGGCGCATAACGTTTCAAAAGCGCTGGACAGCCGGACAGCGATGGCTGATTCCGCCTCAACCGCTAACGCTGTCACTTCCGCCCGCAGCTTCTTCACTTCTTCGTCAGGCTTAGGCGGCTGGATACGGGATTTCTTTTCCAGTTTTGTGGAAAGCGAGTCGATTTTTTCGTTTTTGTCGGCCAGTACACGCTGTTGTGCTGCGTTGGTTTCACGGGCTTCGCGCAGTGCCACTTTAAGTTCGCGCACAGACATACGCTCAACATCGTCAAGCGTCAGTCCTGCAACTGTTCCTCCCTCGGCTAACTCGGCCAGTTCTTCATCGTCTTCCAGCATTAATTCATATAATTTTGAACGGCCCAGATCGGAAAACGTTTTCCGCTTATCTTCCAACTGAGGAGATAGAAATTTAACTGCTGCCTGTGCCATTTTTCTTGCAATGCGAGGCTCCAGCCCCAGCCGGTCTTGGACTATTAAGGCAAAATCTCCATAAGGTTCATTCTCTTTAAGGGCGATCAGGCGCTTACCTGCTTCCAGCATGGCCTCAGCACTTTGTGACATATAAAACTTTGCTTCATGGATTAAGCGTTCCCGGTCATATGGCAGGCCATCACCGAACTGCTGCATGATTTCGAGGCGATGTGCAGTCATGACATTCAGATTGACGCTGAGACCATCGGTCAGCGGTGCATCTTCCATTAGTTCAACTGGTTGTGATTTTGTGCGTCCCATTTCAACTCCTTAGCGACTGCCAGCCATAACACGCTGGTTAATTTCATTGATACGATCCTGTGCCCGCGCCATCTCGGTGCTGTGCGCCATGGCGATTTGTAAGAGTTGGACTCCAGGGGCGAAACGCCCGTTATCCAGTTTCAGGGCCAATCCCTCTTCGATAAGGGTATTAAGTGCCCGATTAATATTCGCCGGGGACTCGCCTAAAGCCGATGCCAGTTCACCATTAGAAACCCCATTCAGAGCGTGACCACGCAGCGCTTTAAGAACGCGTAGAATGCGGGCCCCGGAACTGGATACATTTGCTTTGCTCATGACGCCTCCTGAAGGATGCCTGGTGTAACTTCCTTGCCGATCACGACTGACAAATCACGCAGAATGCGAAACGTCAGACGTCCGCGAGGAAGTTCGTTTTTGCCAGCCCAGCGGCTTACCGCTTGAGTGACTGTTCGTGGCTCATAGCCCGCGTTAAGCGCAAACTGGCGCAGGCTACTGCCCCGTTCAACCAGTCGTGCTCGAACCTGCTGTTTGTTCATATGCACCGTGTTCCTATTGGGTTATGATGTACTCAATACGAATAAGTGTACTTATTCAAAATAAATAACTCAAGTGAGATTTATTTGAAATGAATAAAAAGGCCGTTGATGCAGTACTTCTGCGACTCATGTCACTGTTTAATGTTGATAGCGACAGCGGGCTAGCCAAGGCGCTGGATGTTAACAGACAGACTTTAGCCAGTTGGAGAAAGCGAAACTCTGTGCCTTATTCAATTTGCATAAATCTTGCGGAAGAGAAAGGAATCTCTCTTGACTGGTTACTCACAGGTAAGGGAGAGGAAGAGGTATCGAAGGTTGAACCAGCAACTCAAAGCTTCAGTCAAGCAGACCTTAAAATGCTTGAACTATTAAATCAGTTAGACCCTGAGGTTCGACGAGATCTTATGCGAGGCGCTGAAGAAAAACAGCGTGTGATTGAGATGGAAAAACAGATCCAGGAGCTGTCCGCACAGCTAAATAATTTAAAAAATGTGGGCTAATTTGTTCCCATTAAGAACATTAAAGGTGTAAGGATATGACTATGCGCAAATTATTTTTACCGTTGGTATTTGTCTTAGCTGGGTGTGGAGATAATGCCGATCCTGCTGATACGTCCACCCCAGTCAAGGAGCAGCCGGTTTTCAGCGTTGAAACTGACAACCCGGTTGTAAAGCGTGAATTACCTTTTATTCGTCAACAGCTCCCCGGTTTAGATAAGTATGCGGGCAGTTTTGAAAAATTCGAAGTATCCGAGGATAGCGAACGTCCGGTGACAACGGTTCAATTTCATATCAAAGACGAGAATAATATTCCTGGTGACTACATAGCCTCTGGTCATAATTGTTTTTTGTTCATATCAAATAATGTCCATGAAGTGAAAATATCTAAATCCGCCTGTCAGGCTGTTTTTCTCGATAAAACCGATGTTCCCGGAGGAGACCTTATCGTGAAACTTGATAAGGAAAATGTTCCTATGACAAATGATGGCAAGGCCCCACGAGAGGGATGCCTGAAGGTGTTTTCACCAAAGCCTAATAGTGATTCTTGGACATGCCCAAGGTTGAATTAACTACTGAGGTGGTGCTGTAGGTTGTAAGTACGGCACCACTTCAGTTGTTCTAACAGTTAAAAATTACAAATAACCAATTCTTTCCGTTGTGTAGCCTTACCCGTGACTTTCAGGTTGTAGCTGATATCGACGGTCTGAATATTCAGGTCGTTGAACGCTTGTCGCATTTCTGGGATATCGTTGACCGAAATAATCATCTTTCCTTTGATGTTCCGCGCTAATTCCGCTATGTGGTCATAGTTTTCCAGCCCGAAATCCACTCCATAGCCTTCAGTGCCCCAGTATGGCGGGTCGCAGTAGAACAGTGTATGTGGGCGATCATAACGCGCTATGCACTGATGCCAGTCCAGATGTTCTATCAGTGTTCTGGACAAGCGCAGGTGTGCCATCGACAACTCTTCCTCAATCCGCAGCAGGTTGAAGCGTGGTGCACTGGTTGTGGAGGTTCCAAACGTGTGGTCAGCCACCTTGCCGCCAAAAGCCTGCTTTTGCAGGTAGTAGAACCGGGCGGCCCGCTGAATGTCGGTGAGTGTTTCTTCCGGCGTATCCTGCAGCCACTTGTA
Organism: Citrobacter sp. Cpo032; assembly: GCF_030332975.1. Classification (NCBI taxonomy): domain Bacteria; kingdom Pseudomonadati; phylum Pseudomonadota; class Gammaproteobacteria; order Enterobacterales; family Enterobacteriaceae; genus Citrobacter; species Citrobacter sp. Cpo032. Next base: position 24,209 of record NZ_JAOWGU010000047.1, on the reverse strand, counting down.
TATCTGACGGCTAACAAGCGCCCACTTGAACTGGCGGACAAACTCTTCCAGGTGATGTTTTACCACCCGGTAGAGGTTTACCAGTTCGCCGTTGATATCGTTGATGACTTCGGTCTTGCTGGGCACCTTGAGGAAATAGAGCGCCGCTGCACCGCAGAACGGTTCCACATAGCAAGTATGGGCCGGAAACAGCGGCAGAATGTGCCTGGCAAGACGACGTTTACCGCCAATCCATGGGACGATGGGTAAAGATTTTTCTTTCATTATCCGTAAGCCTTTTGCAATCAGTGAAAATATGGCAGGCTAGTCTGGTCTCGCGAGACTGACTGAACCCTGGTTGGCTCACAGCACACTCTGTGGGTTGATGACCAGCCCGGTGTTGACGCACCGGGCTGGTCGTTCTTTCACTGTCAGGATGCAGTTTCGGGATGTCTGCATGCTATTAACGCAGTTTACTGGTTTGGTAATTTACGCTGAAAAGGAAAGTCACGAATGAATGATAAACATAACTTAAACAAGCCTGGCTCTCAGAAACATGAGTCCGACAATTGCCCACGCAGCCCATCCCAAAAAAACTACAACAATGATTCTTTGGACTATGGCGAACGCAGGGGTACTATTGTGACGAATACTTTTTCACCTCCGGTACGCCCTGGAAAAGGAGATAACAGTGGAGACAAATCTGGCTCATGAGTGGGAAGGTCTGCTATTCGATGTAAGACGGTCCGTTCGCTACCATAACCGCCGCAGGGCTTGGTTTGATCGGCTGGATCAAACCACTAATGTGTTATCTCTGATTTTTGGTTCAACGGCTATCTATGGTGTGTTGTCTCAGGCTAATACGAATTTAGCAGTGCTTTCAGCCGCTATTGTGACCGTCTTTTCTGCCATCAATCTGGTCGTTGGTTCATCACAACGCGCCCGTGCTCATTTTGATTTCGCCCGCAAATTCTTTGAGCTGGAGAAGAAAATGATACTCGTGACCAACGTATCAAAAGAGAGCTTACAGGCTATTACAGCTGAGCGTTTATCTATTGAAAAAGATGAACCACCAGTTCTCCGGGTACTGGACAGCATCTGCTATAACGAGCAGATCCTGTCGATGGACTACCCCACTGACCAGATGGTTGTTGTGGGATTCTGGCAGCGCCTGTTTTCTCCGGTTCTGGATTTTCAGGCAAGCAAGCTACGAAAAGTTAAAGATATGAGTAATGCCTGATGCGGGTACGAATCTGTCGTTATTTAAGATGCAACTACCATTCTGACTGCTTGCATTGTTCCCGCACTTATAACGTGCTTTAAAATCCCCTTTAATTGACATTTGTGATGCTGTCTCCACCACACAAGGAGACGCATCATGAAAAACATCAAAAAACTTATTCCCCCTGTTAAAACACCCCGTCTCAGCGGCTGGCTGCTGACTGCTGTGCTGCTGCTCGGCACCATCGGCCTGGTCTCGCCCCAGCAGTTGCCGGTGGTGGTTTACAAGTTGTCGCTCATAACACTAGCAGCAGTGCTGGGCTACTGGCTTGACCGTTCGCTTTTCCCCAAAGCCCGTCCCGGTCAGTACCTGAAGCATGACGAAAAGCTGATGGCTGATGGTCGTTTTCCCGTCCAGACCGGCCTCCACATGGTGTTTTCTGCCGCGTTGATTCGCCGTGCGCTGATTGTTGCGGCAGTCTGTCTGGCCGTGGCTATGGGGCTGTGAACATGAACTGGCCTCAAATCACTCTCATCATCCTTTTAGCATTCGGGCTGGGCGTAACCGCCATCAGGCATGGTCAACCGCGTAACGATAAATACAGTTTCTGGTGGCAACTTGTAGCGAATCTGGCGCTTGCATGGTTGCTGTGGTGCGGTGGTTTCTTTAGCGAAGCCAGAGCAGCTCAGCCTCCGCAGGCCGCGCTGCAGTATCGCAGTGATGTGATACGCAATGCCCGGCTTGAATGGGGGCTGTCAGCGCCGGTGGCCGACTTTGCGGCGCAGCTGCATCAGGAAAGCGGCTGGCGACCTGATGCCGTATCGCCAGTTGGCGCTGAGGGGCTGGCGCAGTTTATGCCTGCCACTGCCGACTGGATAAGCCAGTTGATGCCGGGGCTTAACAGTCGTGAGCCGTTTAACCCGGCCTGGGCTATCCGGGCGCTGGTCAGCTATGACCGCTGGTTGTGGCAGCGCGTCAGTGCCACCAACGACTGCGAACGTATGGCCATGACGCTCTCGGGTTATAACGGAGGCTTAGGCTGGGTGCAGCGTGACAAGCGGCTGGCATCGCAGAAGGGGCTGGACAGCGCTCGCTGGTTTGGTCATGTCGCCACGGTGAATGCCGGACGAAGCGCTGCAAACTGGCGCGAGAACCGCCATTACCCCCAGCGCATCCTGCGGGATCTGGCACCGCGCTATCTCACATGGGGAGGCAGTAGCTGTGTGGAACCTGGTTAAAAGACTACCGTGGCGCGGTATGGTACTGGCACTTGTCCTGGTGGGTGCGCTTTATGGGCTTAACCGCTGGGGTTATCACGACGGTGCTGAAGACGCAAAACGTGACGGTGACGCGGCGCTCAGTCGGCTGCAGTCCGCATTTAATACCTACAAAACCGAACAGACAACCCTTGAGAACGCAGCGCTGCGGGAATCCGCGAAGCGCTATCAGGATCGGGTTATCAGCGGGTATCTGGCTGAAGGGAGTTATCTTGCGCAAATCGCTCAGCTTGAGAGCCAGAACCAACAACTACAGGGGCAGATTAATGAAGTCACACAGCGCTGGATTGATGAAAAAGGCAAGAGCCATCCCATTAACTGCGTGTTTACTCGCGGTTTCGTGCGCCAGTACAACGCCGCGCTCGGATACGACGACGCATCCGTCGACGCCGGTCATTCAGGCGCAACTGCCCCCGCTGGCACCGGCACTGGCAAAGCGCCCCGGCAATCTGAAGCCGCTGAGGCCAGGCTACGCGACTCAGGCGTCAGCCAGCGCGACGTTCTCGCCAACATTATCGACAACGCAAAACAGTGCCGGGTCTGGCGAAGCCAGATAAACGGCCTGCTGGACGAACGAGAAGGATTACAGAAATGACGCTGCAGGTTGAATTCTGGACGGTGGTGGGCTTCCTCATCACCTTCATGAGCTTTGTCGGAGGGATGGCCAAGTGGCTTTTCACTAAAGCGGAAGAACGTCAGGCAGCGCGTTTCACTTCACTGGAACAGGCACTGCAGAACTCCACCTCCAGCTGGAGCGAGCTGGAAAAAGAATTCCTGCGATTTCAGGCTGAATTACCCGTTCAGTATGTCCGTCGTGAGGACTATATCCGTGGTCAGACGGTCATTGAGGCCAAGCTGGATGCGGTTTACAACAAACTGGAAGTGGTACAGCAGTACCGTATAACCGGAGGTAAACATGGTTGATATCGCCCGCGTACGCCGGGAATCCCTGCGCTGGAGTCTGCTGGTTGCGTTGAATAAAACCCGCCCGTACACCGCCAGCGAAACGCTGCTGCTGGACGTGGCCCGCGCGATTTATCCCGACACCACCTCGCTTGAGCTGCGTCGTGAGTTGGACTACCTGTCTGACCGAAAAATGGTTGAGCTGGAGAAGAGGCCCTCCGGCGACTGGTTTGCCGACCTGACCCGCCTCGGCGTTGACATCGTGGAATATACCGTGGAATGCGGTCCCGGCATCGCCCGTCCGGAAAAATACTGGAGTGAATGATGGCCAGACGCAGCACGATAGACAAGCTGCCGGAAGATGTTCGCCGCTGGCTTGAGCGGGCGCTGAACGAGTCCGGCTTCAGCGGGTATACCGAACTGGAGACCCTGCTGCGCGATCGGGGATACGTCATCAGCAAATCCGCTATCCATCGCTATGGGCAGAAGATTGAGCGCCGCTATGGTGCCATCCGTGCGGCAACCGAAGCGGCCCGGATGCTGACCGAGGGAGCCGCTGACGATCAGGACGCGCGTTCTGAGGCGGTGATTGCCCTGATTCAGACCGAGCTGTTCGAGAGTATTGTCCTGCTGCAGGAGGACGAAGAAGAAATCGACCCTAAAGAACGTGTGGCTCTGCTGTCCAAGGTTGCAAAGAACGTAGCCACGCTGTCCCGAGCCTCGGTCAACCTGAAGAAGTTCCAGACCGAAGTCCGCGCCAGAGCGCAGCAGGCAGCGAGCAATGCCGAGAAAATTGCCCGCAAGGGTGGTCTGTCACATGAGGCGGCTCAGGCAATACGCCGCGAAATTTTGGGGATCGCATCGTGAATCCATTACCGCCAGTGGTACCCGACACCTCAGCCTCCGACGTTCCCGTCGTACTGATGCCCTATCAACAGCGGTGGGTGGCTGATACCTCTCCACTCAAGATTATCGAGAAGAGCCGCCGAACCGGTATCACCTGGGCCGAGGCGTCCGATAATGTCCTGACAGCGGCATCAGCGGTGACAGCCGGTGGCATGAACGTCTATTACATCGCCTACAACCAGGACATGACCGTCGAGTACATCCAGGCCTGTGCGATGTGGGCGCGTATGTTCAACTATGCCGCCAGCGAAATTGAGGAAGGTTTCTGGGAAGAGGACGAAGACGACAAGCACATCAAGACCTACACCATCAAGTTTCCCGACTCCGGCTTCCGCGTTGTCGCGCTCTCCAGCCGTCCGTCTAACCTGCGTGGCCGTCAGGGCATCATCGTTATCGACGAGGCCGCGTTCCACGAACAGCTGGATGAACTGCTGAAAGCGGCGCTGGCGATGCTTATCTGGGGCGGTAAAGTGCGCGTTATCTCCACTCATGACGGTGATGATAACCCGTTCAATACGCTTATCGGCGATATCCGGGCCGGGCGTCAGGGCGGCAGCGTGCAGCGTATTCCATTCAAAGAGGCCGTCTCTGAAGGGTTGTTCCGCCGCGTCTGCCTGCGTACCGGGAAGGCATGGTCACAGAACGCAGAAGATGCCTGGATTGCATCGGTGTACAAATTCTACGGGACCGGGGCTTCTGAGGAGCTTGACTGCATTCCGGCGAACGGCGGCGGAGCATGGCTCTCACGCGCCCTGATTGAGTCCCGCATGTCGGCTGACACGCCGGTGCTGCGCCTGACCTGCCCGGAGGGCTATGAGCTGCAGTCTGACGAAGTTCGGTGGAGCGAGACACAGGAGTGGCTGGAGAAAAACCTGAAGCCGCTGCTGGAGGCGCTGCCTCCCGATGCCCGTTCGTTTTTGGGCCGTGACTTTGGCCGCAGCGGTGACCTGTCGGTGGACTATCCCCTGTTGCAGCAGAAGAACCTGGTCCGCCGCGTGCCGTTCGTGATGGAGCTGCGCAACGTCCCCTTTAAACAGCAGGAGCAAATCACCTGGTATCTGATGGACGGTCTGCCCAACCTGATGGGGGCGGCGTTTGATGCCCGTGGTAACGGCTCCTATCTGGCGGAATATGCCATGCAGCGCTACGGCTCCAGCCGGGTTAAGCAGGTTATGCCCACCGAAGGCTGGTACCGGGAGCATATGCCGCCGGTCAAGGCCGCGCTGGAGGACGGTAACCTGGTGGATTTGCCGAAGGATGAAGACACGCTGGATGACCTGCGGGCCGTGCAGGTCGTGAACGGCGTTCCCCGCGTACCTGAACAGCGGTCAAAGGCAAAAGCCGACAGTGGCAAGCGCCACGGGGACTCTGCTGTCTCGCTGGCACTGGCGTACTTTGCCAGTCGTGAAATTAACAAAGGGCCGGTGAAGGCAAGCTCACGCCGTCGTCGTCAGGCTGCCCGGATGCTGGAGGATTACTGATGGCCCGTGGAATCTGGGTTTCCCCGACTGAGTTTGTCTCATTTGCCGAACCTGATAAAACGCTGACGGAGCAGATTGCCTCGCGCAGCCGTTCCATCGACTTCTTTGGGCTGGGGATGTACCTGCCGAACCCTGACCCCATTCTGAAATCTCAGGGGCGGGATATCCGCATCTATCGTGAACTGCGTACCGACCCGCTGGTTGGTGGCTGTATCCGCAGACGCAAGGCGGCAGTCAAATCACTGGAGCGCGGTCTGGAGCGTGGCCACGCCCCGGCGCGGGTGTTCAGCTTCATCCGGGATATGCTGGACGATCTTGATATGTCCCGCATCATCGGCGAGATGACCGACGCTGTGCTCTACGGGTATCAGCCTTGCGAACTCATGTGGGGCCGTTCGGTGAAGTCCTGGGCCATCAACGATATCGTGGGTAAGCCGCCTGAGTGGTTCCAGTTCGACAATGACAACCTGCTGCGCTTTCGCGCGAAAGACGCCGGGCTGGACGGTGAAGCGGTTCCCCTGAGTAAGTTTGTGGTGCCGCGACAGGATGCCACTTACGATAACCCGTATGGCTTTCCAGACCTGTCCATGTGCTTCTGGCCGGTCACCTTCAAAAAAGGTGGCATGAAATTCTGGGTACGCTTTGCCGAGAAGTACGGTTCACCGTGGGTCATCGGCAAACATCCGCGCGGGACAGCGCAGGGTGAGATTGACCTGCTGCTGGACTCCATGGAATCTATGATCGAAGACGCGGTGGCCGCTATTCCTGATGATTCGTCTATTGAGATCAAAGAGGCTGCAGGCAAGGCCGACAGCAGCGATATTTATCAGAACCTGATAACGCTCGCCCGCAGTGAAATCTCTATCGCCCTGCTGGGACAGAACCAGACTACTGAGGCGACAGCGAATAAGGCATCAGCCACAGCCGGGCTGGAGGTTACCGATGATATCCGGGACGCCGACGCCGATATCGTGGAAAGCGCGGTGAATCAGGCCATCAGGATGGCGGTCTCGATGAACTTTGGCGACGTGGCCAGCCCCGTCTGGAAGATGTGGGAACAGGGTACGGTCGACGATACCCAGGCAACCCGCGACGAGAAACTCAGCCGCGCCGGTGTGGTCTTCACCCCGCAATACTTCAAGCGTGAGTACCAGCTGCAGGACGGGGATATCGACGAGACACCACCATCAGAGCGCCAGAAGAACGCGCCGCCGCTGTCGTTCGCCGAGGCCATTGATGCTGATATTCAGGCCCAGCAGGACCTTGATGACGCGCTGGACATTCTGATGAACGGTGGCTCGTTAAACGGTGTGCTTACGCCGGTGCTGGAACCACTCTTTAAGCAGGTGAAAGACGGTGTTAACCCGTCAGAGCTGCTGGGGGCGCTGGCTGAACTGTACCCGCAGATGAATGCGAATGACCTGCAGGAACGGCTGGCCCGTATCATGTTTGTTGCTGCTATCTGGGGGCGTCTGCATGAGCGTAACCACGGCTGAGCTGGCTTACTGCATGACGCTGCCGCCGAAACGGGCGATCGGCTATCTGAAGTCCAAAGGGTATAGCTTCACCTGGGACTGGGAGGAGATGTGGCAGGAGGCCCATGCCCGTGCCTTTACCGTCGCCAAAGTGACCCGGCTGGATATTCTGGAAGATATCAGGAGCGCCCTGCAGCAGGCGCTGGATGAGGGGAAGACTGACCGCTGGTTCCGCCAGCAACTGGAGCCGGAGCTGCAGCGCAAAGGTTGGTGGGGGCCACGCGATACCACCGACCCGGTCACCGGTGAGCCGGTTACCATCCAGCAGGGCAGCCCGTGGCGGCTCGATACCATCTTTCGCACCAATATGTCGGTGCTCTACAGCGCCGGACGCTGGGCCGAACAGATGGAGAACATCGACGACAGACCGTACTGGATGTACACCGGTATCAACGACAGCCACACCCGCAAAAGCCATCTGGTCCTGCACGGTCTGGTGCTGCCCTATGACGACCCGTTCTGGCAGGCGTTCTACCCGCCGAACGGCTGGCGCTGTCGCTGTGGGGTGATTGCCCTGAGCGCCGCCGAGGTTCGCGCCCGTGGCCTGAAGGTGACGAATTCAGGTTCTGCCATGGGGTGGGAGCTGAAGCTGGTATCAGAGAAGACGGGAGAGATGCAGAACGTCGCCACCTTCAACACCGGCACCACAAAAGTGGCCACCGACGTCGGCTGGTCATACGCGCCGGGTGCGGCGTACCGTCCTGACCTTGCCCGCTATCAGGGCACGCTTCACCCACTGGCACAGCAGGAACTGAGAGGATAACGATGGCTTCAGATAATCTGGTCACTATCACCATTAACGATAAATCCCTGCGCCAGAGCCTCAGTGCGCTGGAGCTGGCAGCGACAGACCTCACGCCCGCGATGCGTAAAATCGCCGGGACCCTCCTGACGGAAACGCTGCTGAACTTCGAAGATGAAGGTCGCCCGGCCTGGACACCTTCGCTGGCTGCACAGGAGCGGGACGGCATGACGCTGCAGGACAAGGGGAATGCCGGTGGCCTGAAAGGGAGTATTTCCACCGATTATGACGCCAGCCATGCGATGCTCGGTACCAACAAAGTGTATGGCCCGATTCATCAGTTCGGTGGCGAGGCCGGGCGTAAACATTCCGTGGAGCTGGAAGCCCGCCCTTATCTGCCGCTGACCGGCGACGGTGAGCTGCAACCAGAGGCTGAGACCTCGGTTCTGGATACGATTGTCCGGCATCTTGAATCAGCGGCCCACCGTTGAATTTAACCCTCCGGGGCGGGTGATTTACCGCGTTACCCGCTCCGGAGCCTTTATAAAGGTTTACAGCCCCCTCGTTTACCGCTTTAATCGTCCCTGTTTCCCTTCGCCGTACTTCTCTCCCCCAGTTTTTTCTAAAGCAGATTAAAAGCGCTATTGCGTGCTTTTCCGCAGACTGTCTCCGACAACGTAACGCGGGACAGCAAAATGTCAGCCATTCATATTTTTAAAGCCGGTACCCATACCGATATGCACGGCACGAAACTGCCGTTCACGCAGAGCGACCTTGCCGCCTGCGTCAAAGCCTACGATCCATCCGTCCACGAAGCTCCTCTCGTCATTGGTCACCCGAAAACCGAAGACCCGGCGTGGGGCTGGGTGAAGTCCCTGTCACTCAGCGGCGCTGACCTGCTGGCAGAGCCTGAACAGCTCGACCCGCAGTTTGCCGAACTGGTGGGCAACGGACGCTTCAAGAAGGTCTCTGCCTCGTTTTATCTCCCTGACTCACCGAATAACCCGAAGCCGGGTGTGCTTTACCTGCGCCATGTCGGTTTTCTGGGCGCACAACCACCTTCCATTAAGGGGCTGAAGCAGGTCTCGTTTGGCGAGAAAGAAGAAGGCGTCGTCGAGTTTGCCGACTGGAGCGATATCACCAACGCCTCGTTGTGGAGCCGTCTGCGTGATTTCCTGATTGCCCGGTTCGGGATTGATGAGACCGACAAAATCATCCCGTCGTGGCAGCTGGATTCACTGCGTGATGAGGCTTATCGCGATGAACCAGTCAAAACCCCCGATTTCAGTGAACGTAATCCATCCCCTCAAAAAGAGAGTAACGCAATGACCGAAGACGAAATCAAAGCGCTGCAGGCGGAAAACACCCGTCTGAAAGCCGAAGCGACCCAGCGGGAAGCGCTGGAAGCGAAGAACAAGCTGGATAAGTTGCACGCGGACAACGTTTCTTTTGCCGAGAAGCTGGTCGGTGCTGGCCGTCTGACTCCTGCAGCAAAGCCGGTTGTGGTCGCCATTCTTGATGCGGTAGCCGGTGGAGACAAGCCGGTTGAGTTTGCCGAAGGCGATACCCGCACCCCACTGGCAGCGGCGTTTAAGACGCTGCTGGACGGCACTGCCCCTGTGCTGAATTTCGGTGAACATGCGACCAAAGACCGCGTGGACACAGATACCAAAACGACTTCAGCGGAGTTTGCTGAAGCCGACCCGGACCGTCTGGCGCTGCATCAGAAAGCGCTGGACCTGTCGAAAAAAGAAGGCATCAGCTACGACGCTGCTGTCTCCCGCTGCCTGTAATTAAGGAGAGAACATGTCTGATTATTTAAAGGGTAAGCGCGTCGTTGATCCGGTGCTGACCAGCATCGCACGCGGTTATAAAAATGCGGCCTTCATCGGCGAGCGCATCTTCCCGATTGTTGAGACCGATAAAGAAGGTGTGACAGTACCTACCTTCGGCAAAACGGCATTTGTTGAGTTCGAAACCCAGCGAGCCGTGGGGGCAGACAGTAACGTTCTGGTGCGTGAGAAAACCGGGAGCCTTGACCTGGTACTGAATGAACACGATCTGGCCGCGCCGGTGGACTATCGCGAAAAAGCCGAGTCAATGTTCAACGAAGAATCCAAGGCCATTCGCCGCGTAACGAATGGCGTCAACCTGAAGCGCGAGCTGTATGCCGCCCGCCTGGCTCAGGATCCGAAAGTCTATGTACAGGGGAGCGTCAAGGCCTTAGCAGCAGCTGAGCGTTGGGTTGGCGGTAAAGGTGATCCGATTGGTGTCATTGAAGCCGGTATCGAAGCAGTGCGTAACAAAACCGGCCTGCGTCCGAACCTGATGACTATGGGAGCCAGCGTCATGGCGCTGCTGAAGTTCCACCCGGCGATTCAGGCGGCGATTGGCGCTAACGAACGTAAGCGGATCACCCTCGAAATTCTGAAAGACCTTTTCCAGGTGGAAGACGTGGTGGTCGGCGAACCGGTATCCATGGCCTCCATGAAAGATGCGCAGGATAAGGACAAAACGCCGTCCGATATCTGGGCCGACAACCTGATGCTGCATTACGTCGGTAAGCCCCAGCCAGGAACCACCAGTGCAGATGAAAACGAACCGTCGTTCGGCTACACCCTGCGCCGTAAAGGCATGCCAGTTGCCGATAAGTACGACGGCGCAGGCGGCAAGGTGAATTACTGCCGTTATACCGATATCTACAAAGTTGCCGTGGTCGGTGGCGATGCCGGGTATCTCATCAGCAACATCGTGAAATAAGGAGAGGATCATGGGTGCAACTCAACAGGTCATTCTGACCACATCGGTGACGGCGTTTGCCGCCCTGACGCAACAGCGCTTTGTCGGGGCCGATAATGCCCCCTGCAAGGCTGGTGCTGTCGCGCTCGGCGTAGCGGAAGTCGATGCCGCCGCCGGTGATATTGTGCCGGTGAACGTTCTCGGCATCATTGTCGTGGAAGCCGGTGCGGCAGTGACCAAAGGGCAGAACGTCCAGTCGGATGCGAACGCCTGCGCCGTTCCTCAGGTTCCCGCAGCCGGAGATACTCCGGCAGGCATATCCGCCGGGATTGCGCTGGATGAAGCGCTGGCAGCCGGTGACGCCATCCGCATTCTGCGCGGGGTGTGACATGTACTGCACGCTTTCCGATTTGCTGGAGCAGATGCCGGAGCGGACGCTCATCGAACTGACCAATGAGACGGTGGGGTTTGATGAGCAACCTCCGGTCAACGCGACCGTGGTCGAGAGCTGCATCCGCTACGCCGGTGAACTGATAGATGCCCACCTGCGTGGGCGCTATACCCTGCCGCTGGCGGAGGTGCCGACCGTTCTGCGGGATATTGCTGTCACGCTGACCCGTTATCGTCTGTATGCCCGCCGTCCGGAAGGCGCTATCCCGGATACCGTCAAGGACGACAACAAAGCAGCCTGCCGCCAGCTGGAAGCCATCCGTGACCAAAAACTCACGCTGGGGCTGCAGTCCACTCAGAAGGATGTACCGGAGTCCGGGGAAATCCGGGCACGGTCACGCCGCCCTACCTTTGGCGGGCGCGATGGCTTACTGGAGAAATACTGATGAACGTTCTGCCCGTTATTGATGCGGTTGTTGTCCGCCTGAAGGAGAAGCTCCCGACGCTGGCGGTGGAGTATTTCCCGGAGAAACCGGCGGAATACCGCCTGAACCATCCGAAGGGAGCCTTGCTGGTGAGCTACGCCGGGTCGCGCTTCGACAAACCCAACGATATTGGCGCGGTGATCCAGCCCCAGACAATCCAGCTCTGTGTCACGGTGATCTTTCGTCAACTTAACGGTAAGCAGGGGGCGGTGGATGTGCTGGACATGGTGCGCCGCATCCTCGGTGGATACACCCCGCCGAACTGCCGCCGCCGCATCTGGCTGACCCGTGAAGTGTTTATCGGTGAAGTTAAGGGGCTGTGGCAGTACGCGCTCGACTTTGCGACGGAGAGCGTCTTTATCGAAGACAGCGATTTACCGTCCGGCCCACTGTTAACCGAAGTGAACTACGAGGAGCGCGAGTGATGAAAGCACAAGCGACGAAAAATTACCGCTATTCCGGCCCGGCCAGTGGCGTCACGCTGTCGGACGGAACTGAAGTCCTGCTCTGGCCGGGGAAGACAGTCTCCCTGCCGGAGGAGCATGATTATGTGAAGGTACTGGTGGCGCTGAAGCATCTGTCACCAGAAGCCGAAGATACGCCGCCCGCCAGCCCACCCGAGACTATCCCGGTGAAACGCCGCAACGGTAACGACACTGATACGAAAGCGGAGGACAGCCATGTCAGCTAACTATCTGCACGGCGTTGAAACCATTGAAGTGGAGAACGGTGCCCGTCCGGTTAAAACGGTAAAATCTGCCGTTATCGGGCTGATTGGTACCGCCCCTATGGGCAGCATCAACACCCTGGTACAGTGCCTGTCCGAGAAGGATGCCGCCGCGTTTGGCAGCCAGCTTACCGGCTTCACCATTCCGCAGGCGCTGGACGCTATCTACGACCACGGTGCGGGCACGGTGCTGGTGATTAACGTCCTTGACCCGGCTACCCATAAAACCGCTGTGGCCGATGAAGTGGTAACGTTTGACAAAACCACCGGCAAAGCAACGCTCGCTAACCCTGTCGTCGCACAGCTGGTTCTGAAACCCGAGGGCGATGGCCAGCCTTACGCTGAAGGTGAGGACTATGTGCTTGATGCGCAGACCGGCGTGCTGACGAACCTCGGGAAAAGCATCGCACCGGGTGCCAAAGTGAAAGCCAGCTATAACTACGCTGACCCGACGAAGGTCACGGCAGCGGATATCATCGGTGCTGTCAATGCGGCGGGCAACCGTACCGGCATGAAGCTGCTGAACGACAGTTTCAATCTGTTCGGCTACTTCGCCAAAATCCTGATTGCCCCGGTGTTCTGTACCCAGAACAGCGTCTCGGTGGAGCTTATCGCCATGGCTGAAAAGCTGGGCGCAGTGGCCTACATCGACGCGCCGATTGGGACCACCTTTGCGCAGGCGCTGGCGGGTCGTGGGCCGGTGGGTACCATCAACTTTAATACCAGTTCAGACCGTGTCCGTCTGTGCTATCCGCACGTTAAGGTGTACGACGCGGCCACCAACAGCGAACGGCTGGAACCACTGAGCCAGCGTGCTGCGGGTCTGCGTGCCAAAGTCGACCTGGACAAGGGCTACTGGTGGTCGTCCTCCAACCAGGAAATTATGGGTATCACCGGTGTGGAGCGCCAGCTGTCAGCCATGATTGACGACCCGCAGAGCGAGGTGAATCTGCTCAACGAACAGGGCATCACGACGGTCTTCAGCAGCTACGGCAGCGGCCTGCGTCTGTGGGGCAACCGGACGGCGGCATGGCCAACGGTCACCCATATGCGCAACTTTGAGAACGTTCGTCGCACCGGTGATGTGATCAACGAGTCCCTGCGTTACTTCAGCCAGCAGTACATCGACATGCCGATTACCCAGGCGCTGATTGATGCGCTGACGGAATCGGTCAACGCCTACGGGCGCAAGATGATTGGCGACGGTGCGCTGCTGGGCTTTAAATGCTGGTTTGATCCCGCCCGTAACGAAGAGACGGAGCTTGCCGCCGGTCACCTGTTGCTGAGCTACAAATACACGCCACCGCCGCCGCTGGAGCGACTGACGTTTGAGACCGAGATCACCTCGGAATACCTGTTAACCCTGAAGGGGAATAGCTGATGTCAAAGATTGAGATCAACCGCATCACTAATGCCAACATCTATCTGGATGGCGCTAACCTGCTGGGGCGGGCCGAGGAGGTCAAACTTCCCGACGTATCCATGACCATGCAGGAGCATAAAGCGCTGGGTATGGTGGGCAAGGTGGAACTCCCGGCAGGCTTCGATAAGCTGGAGGGAGAGATTAAGTGGAACAGCTTCTACCGCGATGCGATGCTGTCTGCCGCTAACCCGTATAAGTCGCTGGCGCTGCAGTGCCGCTCCAGCGTTCAGCGCTACAGCTCTCAGGGCCTGATTGATGAAGTGCCGCTGGTGACGTTCCTGACCATCATGTTCAAGAAGAACCCGCTGGGTACCTTCAAACAGCATGAGAATGCGGAATTCTCCAGCGCCTTCACCTGCACGTACATCAAACAGGTGATGGATGGCGAAGAGCTGCTGGAGCTGGATTATCTGGCCAACATCTTCCGCGTCGGCGGCGTTGACCAGTTGACCGATTACCGCATCAATATTGGCGGGTAGTCATATTTCAGGGGGCCGCAAGGCTCCCTTTCTTCTTAACCCCCTTTAATATCCGCTATCCCCTCAACTGGACATACTGCTCTGAAACCACACAGGAGCATGAACATGTCACAGGTACAACCCGAAGTATTCATCCCAGCCCATCCATTCACTACCACTGCCGGGACACGCATTGAGCGCATTGAACTCAAACGTCTGACCGTTAAAGATCTGAAGCTGGTTCGAAAAATCTCTAAAGACCCGGATGACTGGGATGAATCCCTGATTGCCCGCAGTTCCGGCATCCTGCCGGAAGACCTGGACAATATGGATCTGGCTGATTATGTGGAGCTGCAGAAACGATTTCAGAAAATCACAGGGGTGGGTAAGAAATCCGAAGACGATGACAAAGGCGCAGGGGCTGCTGGCGAGGTGGTTCCGGTTCCAGCCGGGGGAAATTGACGCTCTCGATATTGACGATCTGGAAATGTGGCTGGAACAGGCTGAAGAACAGATCGCCAGCGAGTACGGCGACAAATCGTAGTATGAGCAGCCGCCAGTGGTGGCTGTTCTGCATTATCCCCTCACATATTTGCATTCACCCCAGAGGTTAACCACTATGTCGGGTCAGTTTTCAGTCGGCGTTGTTATCGGTGGGATGATTGGCAGCACCTTCCGTTCTGCAATGAGCGGTACTCGTCGTGCGCTTGACTCCCTTAATGATACCTCCCGCCGTCTGCAGGAGCGGCAGGATAATCTGACGCAAAAAATAGCGCGTTACGGCCACCTTGGCACCTCCTCCATGCAGAACCTGAACAATGCACTGCAACGGGTTGGCCGGACAATGGAGCAGGTTGAGCGTCAGCAGCGCCGGTTGTCGGCTGCATCCGCTACCAGTGATGCACTGAAGGCCAACCGCATGGCGCTCTATGGTCAGGGTGCAGAAACTTACGCTATCGGCAGAACGCTGGGCGCTCCTGTCATGGCATCCGTCAAACAATATGCCTCGTTTGAATCCCAGTTGCGCGATATCAGCGTCACCGGCGATCTGGATGCAAAGCAGGAACGAGCGATAGGTCAGGCCATCAGGCAGGCTTCTCTGAAGATTAACCAGCTACAGGAATCCCTGATGGGAGGAGTAGGCCAACTGGTTGCTGATGGTATGGCACCGGAGCAGGCTGCTACGTTTGCCGGGATGCTGGGTAAAGCGGCCACCGCGACAAAAGCCGATATGACTGACCTGGCAAAAATGACCTATGCCTTCAGTGATGCCCTCAAAATTACCGATGCCAAAGAGCTGGAACAGGCATTTGGTATCGCAGCGACAGGGGCCAAGCTCGGCTCGTTTGAACTGAAGGATATGGCTAAAGCACTACCCGGCATGGCAAAAGCCTTTGCGGCCCGTGGTATTTACGGTAAAGACGCCATAACCCAAATTGTCGCCAGTCTGGAAGTAGGTAAAGGCAGCGGTTCAGCAGAAGAAGCCGTCACTAATATGTCCAACTGGCTGGCGGCGATGGGACGCGGAGATACTACGCAGAAATACGCCAAGGCAGGTGTGGATTACCAAGGGTCAATGCAAAATTATGTAGCCCAGGGTCTCTCTCAATATGAAGCATCTCTCATGATTGCCAACCGATTTATTGACGGTAAAGGCAAGGCATTCGTGCAGCAATGGAAAGCCGCAGGCTCTAGAGGCGATCAGGAGGGCCAGCAGAAGCTGATGGAGTCCTTCGGACTAGCGGAAGTATTCACCGATATTCAGACAGTCAACCATCTGCTGTCGATGCGTCAGGGCTGGGATAAATACCAGTCTAACAAGCAGGAAATGAATACTCCTTCTGCAATGTCTACGTTGGACAAGGATGCAGCGAAACAGAATGATACGCTTGAAGGGCGTTGGCGCAGAACGCAGATTGGCTTTAACGACGCGGCTATCAGCATCGGTGAATCATTACGCCCGGCGTTGATCCAACTGGGAGAAACGTTCATCCCATTAATGAACAGCGTCGGTAAGTGGATTGCAGCCAACCCGCAACTCGTGAGCGGTACGATTCAGGTAATAGGCGCATTGCTCGCGTTTAAGATGGCCACCATCGGCCTCAAACTGGGGCTGAACCTGCTGATTTCCCCCTTTGTGAACGTCTGGAAAAATTTAATTTTGCTGCGTGCCAACTGGCTACGTCTTACGCTGGCGCTGGGGGAAGGCGGTAAACTCCGCTGGCTGGTGACTGGCTTCAGCTCAGTTGCTAAAGGGGCCGGAACGCTGGGGCGTGTACTGGCTGGCAGCCTTGTTCGCGGCATCATGCTCGTCGGGCGGGCCGTTCTCTGGATGGGGCGGGCTTTGCTGATGAATCCCATTGGTCTCGCTACAACCGCCGTCGCGGCAGCAGCTTACCTTATTTATCGCAACTGGGGTGCGGTCAGCGGCTGGTTTAAACAGCGCTGGACTGACATTAAAATGGCGTTTAATGGCGGTATCGTGGGGATTAGCAAACTGCTGATGAACTGGTCTCCGGTTGGCCTGTTGTATAAAGCCTTTGCCGCCGCCCTGAAATATCTGGGCGTTGACCTGCCCGCAAAGTTCACAGACTTCGGCAGTAACCTTATCGACGGATTGATTAACGGCATCAAAAACAAGTGGGAAACGCTCAAAACCACCGTCACCGACATGGGCGACAACGTCGGCGGCTGGTTTAAAGAAAAACTGGGTATCCATTCGCCGAGCCGGGTGTTTATGGGATTCGGTGACAACATCGCGCAGGGTGCCGCCATTGGCCTGCAGCGAACCACTCCGCTTGCAGCGCTGGCCGGACAGCGGCTGGCTGAAGAAATGACCCCGGACGTCCCCCGCCTTCCGTCACCAGAGATTATGGCCGCAGGGTATGGCGGACGAGGAGCCGGTACTGCTGCCGGAGGCGGAGCTACTGGCGGTATTAACATCGACTTTAATCCCCAGTTTTACCTTAACGGCAAAGAAACGTCGACGCCCGCCGGGTTAACCGGGGCGCTGAATATGAGCGTACACGAGCTGGAGAAAATGCTGGAGCGCCTGCTGGCCCAGCAACAACGCCGGAGGTACAGCTGATGTTTGCGGTTCTGGGCGATATTGAGTTTGAGCTGATTACCTACTGGGACGGCTTCGAAGCGACGTTCGGTGTCGATTATGCCGAGCACCCCCGCATCGAAGGGAAACCCGGCCTGCAGTTCATCGGCGACAAGCTGGACGAAATCCAGATAAGCCTGGTCTTTCACCAGCATTATTGCGTGCCCGACGTCGAGCTGGCCCGCCTCAGAACGGCGATGAAGGCCCATCAGGCGCTGGCTCTGGTGTTTGGCAACGGCGACTATCGCGGCTGGTTTGTGATAACCGACGTGACCGCAACCAGCGAACAGACCGACAGCACCGGCAACGTGCTGGCAGTCAACGCCACCGCATCGCTCAGGGAGTACATCGGCGACCCTAAAAACCCCCTGAAGCCACCTGCCATCCGCACGCAGGTGCCGGGCACCGGCGCGGTGTCTTCTGCGGTTCCATCGCCTTCCGGTGTGGCGCAGTTTGTCCGGGACGGCGTCAACTACGCAAAACAGGCGCAATCGGCGCTCCAGACCACCATGAGCGCAGTGCGGATTGCGGAGAAAATGAAAGATAACCCGACCGTGGCACTGACCCGCGTGCCGGGGCTGATGAGTGGGCTGGGAAATATCTCCGGGTCACTGGGGAGCAGTATCCCGGCGTTTAATGCGCTGGCCGAGTCCATGCCGGAGGCCGTCAGTCTGGCCCGGGCCACCAGTGAGGCCGCTGCGTATGTTCAGCAGGCGCAGTCTTTGTTGAACGGTGTCGACGGCAGCAATATTGCGGCGGCGCTGGATGCGGTTTCTGGTCAGTTGAACTCCGCCAGTACCACCTTTACCCGCATGTCGCCGGGATTAAGCACCATGGCAGCCAGAATTATGGCGAGGAGTGTCTGATGTTCCTTAAACATGTCACCCGTAACGGGGATCGCTGGGACTCGCTTGCATGGCAGTACTACGGCGACCCGATGGGCTACCCCCGGATTATTGCCGCTAACCCGCACGTGGCCATCACGCCGGTGCTTCCCTCCGGGCTGTTGTTGCTTATCCCGGTGATTGAGGCTGAAGAAGCCACAACAGAAGAGGATACCCCGCCATGGCTGAGGTAAGCAGCACGCAGACATCGTCTGCCCCGGGCGGCGTCAGCGAGGTGCTGTCGCCGGTGTTCACCCTGTGGTATCTGAAAAAGAATATCACCAGCGATATCACCCCATACGTCACCCGCATTACGTACAGCGATAACATCAAAAATGAGTCCGACACCATCGAGGTGGAGCTGGATGATACCGATGGTCGCTGGCTGGATGCGTGGTATCCGGGCAAAGGCGACACGCTGACCCTGAAGGTGGGCTATCAGGGGGAGAAACTGCTGTCCTGCGGTACCTTCTCCATTGACGAGATAGAGGTCAGTTCGCCCGCGTCCGTGGTCTCCATCCGGGGCGTGTCCACCTCGGTCAACAGCGCATTACGGACGAAATCAAGCCGGGGTTTCGAGAGCACCACGCTGGCGGCCATCGCCGGGCGCATTGCCAAAAAGCATCAACTGAAACTGGTGGGCAGCATCGAGGCTATCAAAATTGACCGGGTGACGCAGTACGCCGAGACCGACGTGGCCTTTCTGCACCGGCTCGCCAGCGAGTACGGCTATGCGGTGAAGATTGTCAGCGACCAGCTGATATTTTCGCATCTGGCCACACTTCGCAGCCAGGAGCCGGTTAAGCAGCTGAAGCCACAGGACGTGGCTCGCTACTCGCTGCGCGATACCATCAATCGGGTCTACAAATCCGCCAGGGTCAAGCACCAGAAGAGCAGCACGAAAAAGCTGATTGTGTATGAGGCTGACGGAGGCACCAGTGAGAGCAGCAAGCAAACCAAAGGCGGCAAGGTCACCAGCGCCGACCGTCTTCAGGTCAACAGCCGCGTCAGTGACCCGGACAGCGCCCGCATTAAGGCAGATTCCGCGCTGGCCCGTCACAATGAATATCAGCAGAGTGGCTCCCTGACCCTCATGGGAGCGTCCCAGCTGATAGCGGGTAATAAAATTGAGCTGTCCGGATTTGGTCAGTTGTCCGGGCCGTGGCTGATAACCACCGCCCGCCACACCCTCGACCGCAGCAGCGGCTACGTGACCGAGCTGGACGTGGCGCGGGGGCCAGTGACGCGGGGTAAGGCGAAGAAAGGTAACAAAACCGGCAAGACCCAGACGCTCACCGTCTACAAGCCTGACGGCAGCACATCCACGGTAATAAAGGAGAAGAAAAAATGACAGGCGTAACCCTGCAGACCGGTACCGTCAGCGCCGTCGATGCTGCTGGCGTGAAAGCCCGCGTCCGGCTGCCCGAGTGCGACAACATGCGCACCAACTGGCTGGACGTCCTGCAGCCCAACACCCAGAACAACAAAGACTACTGGCTCCCGGATGTGGGGGAACAGGTCAAGGTGCTGCTGGACGAAAATGGCGAAGATGGCGTGATCCTCGGTGCGGTCTATTCAGCCGTTGATAAACCCTCGTTCAGTGACAAGGACGTTCGCGGGACAATATTCAGCGACGGGGCCGAGTTCAGCTACCACCGGGGCACTCATACGCTCACCATCCGGGGCAGCGTGGAGCACATTACGGTTGAGTGTCTGAACAAAGTGACGGTCAAAGCGCAGAGCGCTGTTATCGATGCTGAGGAAACCGAAATTCCCGGCAATCTGACCGTTGGCGGGAAAACCGTTCTCAAAGGAGGGCTGGAAGCCTCTGGTGGTGAAGGCGCTGCGGCCCGCATCACCGGCAATCTGGAGATTGAAGGCAGCGCCCACGCCACCGGCAGTATCACTTCGGACCAGTAATACTGGCAACCAGTCCCGCACATCTTCTTAAACGCCTTTAATATCGGCTATCCCTTCCGGGGGCAATACTGCCCCCATGAAAACGACCTCAGTATTCTGGCAACCGGCCCTGCAGGCCCCCGGCGAAATCGTCCAGGGGCTGGATGATATCTGGCAGGCCATTCAAATCATTCTGCGCACACCTCGCGGCAGCGACCCGCACCGCCCGGAGTTCGGCAGCAATCTGCACCTTTATATCGACTGGCCCGTTGAGCGTGCCATTCCACACGTCGTGCGTGAGTCCGTCGATGCCATTCGTCGCTGGGAGCCTCGCTGCCAGCTGACGTCGGTTAAACCCGCCGTTGACGGTGAACATCTTACCCTCCGGGTGAGCTGGAAAGGCTCGGACGGACAATCCCGGACTCAGGAACTGCTATGGCGCTGACAGAACCCAATTTTATTGAACGCGATGCCGACAAAATCACGGCTGAAATGATTGCGCAGTATGAGGCTGACACCGGCAAGACGCTGTATCCGGCGCAGGCCGAACGTCTGCTGATTGACCTGTGGGCCTACCGCGAAATGCTGGTCAGGGTGGCAGTACAGGAGGCGGCAAAGCAGAATCTGGTCGCCTTTGCCCGTGAGCCGATGATTGATTACCTCGGTGAGCTGGTTGGCGTGTACCGTCTGGCCGCGCAGTCTGCATCCACCCCTCTCCAGTTCGCTGTCGACGAAGCGATGGTGATGGATGTGCTGATACCTGCAGGCACCCGCGTCAGCGCCTCCGACAGCGTTATTTTCGCCACCGACGCGGACGTGGTGCTGAAGGCGGGTCTGCTGCTGGTCAACGTTACGGCGACCTGTACCGAACCCGGTGATGCCGGTAACGGCTGGCAGCCTGCTCAGGTCAGCCAGCTGCTCGATGAGATTGACAACGTCGACCTGCAGGTCACCAACCTGTCCGCCAGTTCTGGCGGCTCAGAGCAGGAAGACAATGACCGGCTGCGTGAGCGCATCAGGCTGGCCCCGGAATCCTTCACCAACGCCGGTAGCCGTGGCGCATACCGTTTTCATGCCATGGGAGCACATCCCAGCATTGTCGACGTCGCCGTTCTCTCCCCGGTGCCCGGTACCGTTGAGCTGTATCCGCTGCTCAGCACCGGCCTGCCGGACGACAGCATCCTCACGCTGGTCGAGAGCTTCTGCTCAGATGAGAAAGTCCGACCGCTCACCGATACCGTTCATGCCAGAAAGCCCGTCCAGGTGGACTACGCCATCGACGCCCGCATCACGGTTTATCGCGGTCAGGACGTCAATTCGATAAAAGACGCCGCAAATAATGCCATTCAGCGCTGGGTGGCGGCCCGTCGGGCAAAGCTGGGGCTGGATATCGTGCCAGGGCAGATTAACGCCGTGCTGTCCGTTGATGGGGTGTATCAGGTTGAGCTGCCCGGTCTGGCGCTGGTTGTGGTGGCGGAAAACGAGTGGGCCAACTGTACCTCCATCAACATCACCATGACGGGGGTTGCCGATGGCTGAGCCGCTGCAGCTTCCACCGCCGCTTGAGGGGGATATCAGCCTCAGAACGCTGGGCAGACTGGCCGGGCGCCTGGACAACATTAACCTGGAAGCCCTGATGGTGTACCTGGTGGATATCGTCGACAGCTCCGCGCTGCCGTGGCTGGGGGAGCAGTTCTCGCTGTTCGGTGATGGCTGGGAGCTGGCAGAAGCGGATGACGTGCGACGCGCCCTGATTAAATCGGCCATCGAGCTGCACCGCTACAAGGGGACGCCGTGGTCAATTCGGGAAATCATCCGCCGCTTTGGTTTTGGCGAGGTCGACCTAATTGAGGGGACCGGTCAAATCGGCTACGACGGCAGACACACGTACAACGGTAACTATGTTCACGGTGACGCCGAGGCATGGGCTGTTTACCGCGTTATCCTCCGGCAGCCCATCACTAACGACCAGGCGGCAATGCTGCGACAGACCCTCGCTGCGTTCGCTCCTGCCCGCTGTCACCTTGCCAGTCTGGAATATCAGTCTGTCGCAATTCGCTACAACAACACCGTCAACTATGACGGCAGCTATAACCACGGGAGCAGTTAATTATGGCAAACCTACCTGAAACCCCACAGTGGGAAGACGGCATCTACCAGATTGAGGTCTCTGACCCCGTACTGGGCGGGCCTGACGGAATTTCTAACCGTCAGGCGAAGCAACTGGCCAAACGAACGTCGTACCTGAAACAACAGGTTGAGAGCGGTGATAAGAATTTGGCAGATCATATTGCTGCGCCGGACCCGCACACCCAGTATGCACCAAAGGAAAGCCCGGCGCTGACCGGTACACCTACCGCGCCTACGCTAACCAAAACGGATAACAGCACCAAACTGGCCACTACCGGGCATGTTAAAAACGTAGTCGCCGATTATGCTCCGCTGGCCAGTCCGGCATTAACTGGCAAACCGACAGCACCAACCGCTGTGCAGGCGTCCAATGATACGCAACTGGCCACCACTGCATTTGTTAAAGCAGCACTTGCTGCACTGGTTGCCTCTTCCCCAGAAGCACTTGATACGCTGAATGAACTGGCGGCGGCTTTGGGTAACGATCCAAACTTTGCCACCACCATGACGAACGCGCTGGCAGGTAAGCAGCCGCTTGATAACACATTGACCGCATTGTCTGGAAAATCAGTTTCTGCCCTTCTCGAATACCTTGGTTTTACAAAAGTTGGCAGAGATATAATCGCAGGTGGCACGACCTCAGATGTTTTGGCATATCTTGGTGTACCCGACTTACTCAAAGGCAAGCAGGATGCAGATAACACCCTGACAGCGCTTGCCAGGCTGGCTGGCGCAGCCAATAAACTCCCTTATTTTTCTGGCCCAGACGTAATGTCGATGACCGATTTTTCTGATATCGGAAGGGCAATAATCGCGGCAAGCACCAAGTCATCAGTGTTGTCATATCTTGAACTGGGGAGCGCCGCCAAAAAGAACACAGGAACAGACGCGGACCAGATACCGGATATGTCGTCATTTGCATTTGGTAGCCGCTGGATTACGCTTCCCAGCGGACACATCATCCAGTTTGATGTTTTAACTGCCGGTGTTGGAGACAAAGCAAACTGGCCAGTAACGAATTATCCTATTCCGTTTCCAAACGAATTATTACTTCCTCCTGTTGCAATACACACAGGAAACGGAGCTGTAGATACGAGTGTTAATTTTATTGTTGACACTGAAGCATCTTTAACCCGTTTCCGGGCAGGAACAAACGGCCTGACCCCACAAAATGGTGCATATATAGCAATAGGGAGATAACTATGTATTTATTTTCACGCAGTACATTAGCATTTTATCCCGATGTCTTACGAAACAACTATGAGGCAGCAGGAACTCTCCCCGAAGATGTAATAGAAGTCTCTGGAGACATACGCGATACATACAATGGTATACCCCCGACAGGAAAACGCCTGGGTATCAATTCTGACGGAATGCCGGTATGGGTTGATATTCCTGTCCCCACAAAGCAAGAACTGATTCAGAACGCTGAAAATGAGCGTCAGCGACTGCTAAAAGATGCTGACGCTGTGATGCTGGACTGGCGTACAGAGTTGCTGCTGGGTGAAATCAGCGACGCCAGCAGGGCTAAACTGTCGGCGTGGATGGCGTATAAAAATGAGGTTAAGTCGGCTGATGTGACAGCCGACCCAGAGCGTGTTAGCTGGCCTGTTCCCCCGGAGGCATAGGCCATTCAATATCTGGTGCGCTGGAAGTATCCACTCCATCCAGTGCATCCAGATAATCTAGCCACAGGTTGTATTGCGCCAGTTCGTCGCCCTTCAGCCTGCCAATCGCCGCCTTACCGGACCACTGCTTACTGTTCATGTAATCATTGGCTGAATCTATTCTTTTTTGCTTCTCCGCATCAGCAGCAGCAATCAGTTCTTCTCGTGTAGGCGGAGGAATATCAATCCAGACAGGCATATTTTGGCTGGAACTTAGCTGTTTGCCTTCAGGTGGTGCAAAGTTATATTCATTTCT
>NZ_JAOWGU010000046.1:80388-207145 GCF_030332975.1 Citrobacter sp. Cpo032 | reverse complement strand
TTGCTGATTACGTGCAGCTTTCCCTTCAGGCGGGATTCATACAGCGGCCAGCCATCCGTCATCCATATCACCACGTCAAAGGGTGACAGCAGGCTCATAAGACGCCCCAGCGTCGCCATAGTGCGTTCACCGAATACGTGCGCAACAACCGTCTTCCGGAGACTGTCATACGCGTAAAACAGCCAGCGCTGGCGCGATTTAGCCCCGACGTATCCCCACTGTTCGTCCATTTCCGCGCAGACGATGACGTCACTGCCCGGCTGTATGCGCGAGGTTACCGACTGCGGCCTGAGTTTTTTAAGTGACGTAAAATCGTGTTGAGGCCAACGCCCATAATGCGGGCTGTTGCCCGGCATCCAACGCCATTCATGGCCATATCAATGATTTTCTGGTGCGTACCGGGTTGAGAAGCGGTGTAAGTGAACTGCAGTTGCCATGTTTTACGGCAGTGAGAGCAGAGATAGCGCTGATGTCCGGCGGTGCTTTTGCCGTTACGCACCACCCCGTCAGTAGCTGAACAGGAGGGACAGCTGATAGAAACAGAAGCCACTGGAGCACCTCAAAAACACCATCATACACTAAATCAGTAAGTTGGCAGCATCACCACCTTGAACATCTATATTTTTGAATAGATAAACACCCACCTTAACTACCACTATCAAAAATAGAAAAATCATCTTACAAATGACCCCACACACATCATTTTAGATTGCGACCTTATTAAATTAAAAATTTAACCTTAGATGGAATTTAATGTACAAGGAATGTCTTAATGTAACGGAGAATTTTAAACATTAAAAATTATAGATATGGTTTGTCATAGTCTGTACATCTATTCACCCCATGCATATGCACTAAGAAAGATTTTTTGAATAATGGAGTTGCCCCAGCTAAAACGGACACGGCTAATTAACTGCTAATATGGCATCAAGATATTCGCGTGGCGATTTCATGTTCAACCCCTTGTGTGGATGCAGATTATTATAATCCTCTATCCATTCTGCCATTTTGTCCATCACTGAGACTGCATCCGGCAGATCATTTACTTACACGTAATCCCGCTTGAACGTCTTTACAAACGATTCTTCCATGCCGTTACTTTACGGATGCGTACTGGTGTAGTACACACGATGAACCCCAGTGAACTGGCGAATGTGCGCGTGGCGTCGGCTATGCAGCAATTATGCCAATGACAGTGGCTCCATTGACGGCAATGACCTGCTACAATCCCGCTACAATGCACTTACTCCATGAGTCATTGCACTTGCTGAGCTAAACAAACACACTAAAACCAGATAATAATTAATCGCTGTATAAGCTCGTAACAAGCGGAACTTTAAGGCAAAATAGGGCCATCTTCCCCCTTCATAAGGTTACGCTAATGGCCAGAAAACCTAAAGAAATCAAAACAGACCCGTTAGAGGTCATCCTGTGGAAAGCGGCTGACAAGCTACGTAAGAACATTGATGCAGCCGAGTACAAGCATGTCGTGCTGGGCCTGATTTTCCTTAAGTATATTTCTGATTCTTTTGAATCTCATTATGAGTTGCTGAAGGCTGGTGAAGGCGAGTTCGCAGGCGCTGACCCGGAAGATAAAGACGAGTACACCGCTTACAACATTTTCTTTGTCCCTGAGCTTGCACGCTGGAACTATCTAATATCTAAGGCAAAGCTACCCGAAATCGGTAAGCTGGTTGATGATGCTATGGAGCTTATCGAAGCGGGTAACCCACAGCTAAAAGGTGTGCTGCCGAAAGTCTACGCTCGCCAGAACCTCGACGCAACTGTGCTGGGTGAACTGATAGATCTGATTGGCAACATTGCACTGGGAGATGCCAAAGCGCGTTCTGCTGATGTATTAGGCCACGTATTCGAATACTTCCTTGGTGAATTTGCACTGGCAGAAGGTAAACAAGGTGGTCAGTTCTATACACCAAAATCCATTGTAAGCCTGCTTGTTAACATGCTTGAACCTTATAAAGGCCGTGTCTTTGACCCTTGCTGCGGTTCCGGTGGTATGTTCGTTCAGTCAGAAAAATTTGTTGAAGCGCATCAGGGAAATATTGACGATATTTCGATTTACGGTCAGGAATCCAACCAGACCACTTGGCGTCTGGCAAAAATGAACCTGGCTATCCGGGGTATCAATTCAGAACACGTCCGCTGGAACAGTGAAGGCTCATTCCTTAACGATGCCCACAAAGATCTAAAATCTGATTTTATCATTGCCAATCCACCGTTTAACGTGTCTGACTGGTCCGGTGAGCAGCTTCGTGGCGATGCCCGTTGGCAATACGGTATCCCACCTACCGGGAATGCTAACTTTGCCTGGATGCAGCATTTTCTGTATCACCTGTCGCCAAAAGGTCAGGCTGGTGTTGTACTGGCAAAAGGGGCTTTAACATCTAAAAGTTCTGGTGAAGGTGATATCCGTGCCGCACTGGTAAAAGATGCCAATGTTATTGACTGTATCGTTAACTTACCTGCAAAACTGTTCTTGAACACCCAGATCCCCGCCGCTCTATGGTTTATGCGTCGAGATCGTGTAAACAGCAGCCACTATCGTGATCGCAGTAAAGAAATTCTGTTTATTGATGCCCGTAACTTAGGCCATTTAATTAATCGTCGAACCAAAGTCCTGTCTGACTACGATATTAAAACCATAGCCGATACCTACCATAACTGGCGTAACAAAGGTGGCGACTACGAAGATGTGGCTGGTTTCTGTGCGTCAGTAGACATTGATGAAGTTGCTAAACTCGATTATGTGCTGACTCCGGGTCGTTATGTCGGCCTTGCTGATGAAGAAGACGATTTCGACTTCAAAGAACGTTTTACGACCCTTAAAGCGGAGTTTGAAGCCCAACTGGAAGAAGAAGCACGTCTTAATAAAGCTATCGCTGATAATCTGGCGAAGGTGGTTTTATGAGTGAGTGGGTTGTTAAAAACTTAGATGAAGTTGTTGAATACTTCATTGATTATAGAGGAAAAACTCCTGATAAAAAAGATTCAGGTATACCACTCATCACGGCTAAAATTATAAAAGATGGGCGTTTAAACACTGCTACCGAATTTATTTCGGTTGAGGATTATCCACTTTGGATGACCCGCGGCTATCCAGAAGTCAACGATGTTGTTTTAACCACCGAGGCTCCACTGGGTGAAGTTGCATTAATCAAGAATAAAAATATCGCGCTTGCTCAACGAATTATTACCCTTAGAGGGTATAAAAACATCCTTGATAATAAGTTTCTTAAATATTGGTTGCAATCAGAGCAAGGCCAATATGAACTTGAATCACGAGCTTCGGGCACAACTGTATTCGGGATTAAATCATCTGTCCTTAAAAAAATCCCAATATCTCTGCCACCTTATAATGAGCAAGTTGCTATAAGTTCTGTATTGTATTCTATTGATGAAAAAATAGACCTGCTTCATCGTCAGAATAAAACTCTGGAATCTATGGCTGAAACCTTGTTTAGGCAATGGTTTGATGTGGATAGCAATGATGAATGGCAAGAAAAAAATGTCCTAGATATATTCACATTAGTTGGAGGTGGAACGCCAAAAACTTCAGTTGCTGAATATTGGACTGATGAGATACCTTGGATTTCCGGAGGAGATATTTCAGCAGCTCATCAAGGCTATCTGTATAGCACAGAAAAGTCTATAAGCTTAGCGGGACTTCAAAACAGTTCAGCTAAATTGCTGCCTAAAAACTCAACCGTTATAAGTGCTCGTGGTACAGTGGGAAAGTATGCTCTTTTAGCAAGAGATATGGCTTTTAGTCAATCCAATTATGGCATTGTTTCAAAAATTGGAAACTATCCTTTCTTCATATATCTTCTGGTTGGATTTATTGTCGATGATTTGCTGACAGCAGCTTATGGCAGCGTATTTGACACTATTACGACAAGAACTTTCGAGTCTGTAAACTTGAAGTTTCCTTCTTTAAATTCAATTGAGAAATTTAATGAAGAAATATCTCCGATATTTAGTAAGAAAGAGACGAACACTCAGCAAATTAAAACACTAGAAACTCTCCGCGACACCCTGCTTCCCAAACTGATGAGTGGTGAAGTACGAGTTCAGTATGCAGAAGAAAAACTTGAATCTGTAGCATAAATTATTTAAGCGGGTGCACAGCCCGCTCTCAGATAAAGCGACAATAAGGACAGTACGCATGGCAAAGATGACCGAATCCGATATTGAAGTAATGGCGATTGAGCACCTGCAAGGGATGGGCTATGAATATGTTTACGGCCCGGACATTGAACCAAGTGGAATCAATACATTACGTAGCTATCAGCAGGTTATCCTTGAAGATAAGGTGCGTACTGCCCTACAACGCCTGAATCCTCACCTCAGTGAACAAAAGTGTGAGGAAGCCTTGAAACAGATGATGCAGATCAGCACACCTGACCTAATGACAAACAATCTGGCCTTTCATCGCCTGTTGACCGAAGGAATCAATATCGAAGTCAGCAAGGATGGTAATACACAAGGAGAGCTGGCCTGCCTGATCGACTTTAACGATCCCACTAATAATGAATTTCTGGTCATTAATCAGCTCACCATCAAAGAAGGCAACCATACCCGCCGACCGGACCTTATTTTATTCATCAACGGTCTACCATTAGTCGTTATCGAACTTAAAAATGCCGCTGACGAAAATGCTACGGTAACAGGTGCCTATAATCAGATTAAAACCTATCAGAACCAAATCCCCGGTCTGTTTAACTACAATGCTTTTAATGTGATATCTGACGGGCTGGAAGCCAAAGCGGGGACGGTTTCTGCCGATTTCAGTCGTTATATGACGTGGAAAACTGCTAACGGTAAAACGCAAGCCACCAGTACCCAACCACAGCTTGAAGTTTTATTACAGGGGTTGCTTAATCCTGTAACGCTGCTGGATATGATCCGCCACTTTATCGTGTTTGAGGCCAGCAAACATGAAGACAGCAAAGGGATTATCAGTATCCGTACTGTTAAAAAAATGGCAGCTTATCACCAGTACTACGCGGTCAATGCAGCAGTTCTTTCCACTATTCGTGCCTCAGCGGTGAATGCGGACTCCCCCTCTGCCGAAGTGGCACTGCGCCAGCAGGGACGTAACAGTAAAGATCTTGTTAATGCGCAAAAAACCGGAGATCGCAAAGCGGGCGTAGTCTGGCATACTCAGGGTTCCGGTAAATCGCTTTCGATGGTGTTTTATACCGGGAAAATTGTGCTGGCGCTGGATAATCCGACAGTTGTTGTGATCACTGACCGTAACGACTTAGATGATCAGCTGTTCGGTACGTTCTCTTCCGCGACACAGCTACTTCGTCAGACACCAAAACAGGCCGACAACCGGGAAGAACTCAAAGAATATTTGCGCGTAGCCTCTGGTGGTGTGGTGTTTACCACTATTCAAAAATTCCAGCCTGATGATGGCAGCAATATCTATGAGTTGTTGTCAGACAGGACCAATATTGTCGTTATCGCTGATGAAGCCCACCGTTCACAATACGGTTTCAGCGCCAAAGAAGTCGACGTGAAAGACAGCGAAGGCAACGTAACAGGTAAACGTACCGTTTATGGCTTTGCCAAATATATGCGTGATGCCTTGCCCAATGCGACCTATCTTGGCTTTACCGGAACCCCCATAGAAAAAACGGACGTAAACACACCTGCGGTTTTTGGTAACTACGTTGATATCTACGATATCTCACAGGCTGTAGAAGACGGTGCAACCGTGCGTATCTTCTATGAAAGCCGTCTTGCCAAAATTGCCATCAGTGACGAAGGTCGCCAGCTAATTGAAGACTTCGACGATGAGTTTAACGAAGACGAGCTGACGCTTACCCAGAAAGAACGGTCTAAATGGGCCAGAATCGAAGGTTTGATTGGCAGTTCAAAACGTATTAAAGCTATTGCGGCGGATATGGTTCAGCACTTTGAACAGCGCTTAAAATCTAATGCCGATCATGGCAAGGGCATGATTGTCACCATGTCCCGTCGTATTGCTGCTGAACTTTATAAAGAAATCATAGAGTTAAAACCTGAATGGCACAGCGATAATCTAAATGATGGCGTGATTAAAGTCGTCATGACCTCTTCTGCTGCTGACGGACCAGAAATCGCTAAACACCACACCACAAAAAAAGAACGTCAGGTTCTGGCTAATCGTATGAAGGATGACGACGACAAGCTGAAACTGGTGATAGTGCGTGATATGTGGTTAACCGGCTTCGACGCTCCCAGCATGCATACGCTGTATATCGACAAACCAATGAAAGGCCACAACCTCATGCAGGCAATTGCCCGTGTGAACCGTGTGTATAAAGATAAGATAGGCGGTCTGGTTGTTGACTATCTGGGCATTGCCTCTGATTTAAAAGAAGCCCTCTCCTTTTACTCTGATGCAGGTGGACGTGGAGATCCTGCTGAGGTTCAGGAAGAAGCTGTAACGCTCATGCAGGAAAAGCTGGAAATCCTGGAAGGCATGATGCATGGCTACGATTACAAAGCTTACTTTGCCGCAACTACTTCACAACGCCTGACAATTATTCTTGAATCAGAAAACCATATTTTAGGGCTGGATAACGGTAAAGGTAAAATGCGTTTCCTGGCTGCGGTTGCAGCCTTGTCGCAGGCATTTGCATTGGCGACACCGCACGATAAAGCAATGGAAGCGGCACCCGAAGTAGCATTCTTCCAGGCCGTAAAAGCCAGACTGAATAAATTTACTGAAAACTCAGCCGGATCAGAAGAAGAACACAATGACAGTCTGGAAGTTCGGGTAAAACAGACTATCGATCAGGCTCTGGTTACCGATAAAGTTGTTGATATTTTTGACGCTGCTGGGATACAAAAGCCAGATATTTCCGTTCTTTCTGAAGAATTCCTTCAGGAAATGAAGGATTACCAACACAAAAATATTGCTTTGGAAACGCTTAAAAAACTGCTTTCTGACGAGATTAAGGTTCGCTCGAATCAAAGTATCACCCAAGGCAAAAAACTGATTGATATGCTGACCTCTGCAATCAATGGCTACCAGAACAAGGTACTGACCGCAGCGGAGGTAATTGATGAGCTAATCAAGCTTGCCAAGACTATCCAGGAATCTGACAGCCTTGCCAGCCAGTTAAACCTCAGCGCTTATGAATATGCCTTCTATTCTGCTGTTGCAGATAACGACAGTGCTCGCGAGTTAATGGAAAAGGAAAAACTACGAGAACTGGCAGTCGTACTTACAGAGGCTATCCGCAACAATGTCAGTCTTGACTGGACAGTGAAAGAAGCAGCAAGAGCAAAAATTCGCGTGGTGGTAAAACGTCTGCTCAAAAAATATGGTTATCCACCCGATATGTCCTTGCTCGCCACAGAGACCATTTTGAAGCAGGCTGAACTTTTAGCTGGAGAATTAGGAAAATTATTCCCCTAGATTATTAACATACAAACTATTTTAAGTTATACAGGAGAAGCTAATGGATAGCAGGCCATATCTTAAAACAGTACTATATATACTATCACTATGGCTTCTATTTTTATCATTATTAATTATGTCCTACGATAAGGTTTTGATAAAAAATGTGTGGGACTATATTTTTACTGAAAACTTTACTTTCTCAATCTCGTCATTGAAAGTGAGAAATATCGTTTTCATAGTTAGTTTGATTTTCATTTTTATTGGTGCAATTATTTTAATAGTCCTTGCAAATAGCTTTGGTTCGGGTTGGTCTGTTGCATGCACTGTCTCGGATATTAGCAATGAAAACCATGAACATTTAGAGTTTTTAACCACTTATATAATGCCCTTAGTTTTCACTGATGTCGATAGTAAGAGAACTGTATTAAATTTAGGGTTGATGATATTTGTAATCGGCGCAATATACGTAAAGACAAACCGGTTTTATTCTAACCCATCACTTGCAATACTCGGATTCAGAATATACAAAGCTAATGTTCATGACCGTGGAGTGAAAAAATGCACAGTAATCTGCCGCAGTGTTCTAAAGAGTACAGATAATATAAAGTATATAAAAATCGACGATGAAACTTATTTGGCTAAAATAGTGTAGAGGTCATGACATGTTCACTAACATTGAAAATATTTTAAAATCGAAACGCATCTCTGGTGAAGCTTTTTTTGTTGCTGATGTTCAAGGTACGATAGATATATTTAAGGTTAACCTTGAACCTGATGCTGAAAAAGATCTGACCACTTCATTTTCTAAAAGCTTAATCAATAATATTATTGAACCTAACAGAGGTAAAGTGGCAGTTCCACTTGTATCCACTTTATTAGAAAGAGATAAGCAAGTTTTCGAATATGATCACTTAACAATTAATCACCTCCCAATTGAATTTACTAAAATGAACAACGTGCTAAATTTCGGTGTCAATGGGAATGCAACACAGTTTGATTTTGCAACACAAAGCCTCACATCGGTAAAAGCCGTAATTTACCACCTTTGTGATGGTAATGGAAACAGCGTAGTCATTTACCAACATAAATATCCTGTTTCTCTACATAAGAAAACAAAAAAATCTTTCTTGAGTCTAAATGGCAGAACCTTAGATAAGATCACTCATGACAGTATTGATATAAATGACACTATTGACTTCTTCTTTTTTCAGAATAAGTACTATGCGCTAAACATTAAGCTTCTTGAAAGAATGTATGGATTAGAAAGTGTAATAGATAATCTTGCAAATAACTCAACGCCATTAATAATAAACCTTGGAATTGTTAATACACAAGGTATGCCAGTGCCACTAGATATTTTCAAGGATATGTATAAAGACAGAGCATTTATGCGTAGACTTGCTATGGTTTCAAAAGGGAACTTAGTAAAAACGGGAGTTTCAGTCCCTCAAATACAACAAGTTATGCAAAAATTCCCTGTATTTCAACGGAATATTGATCTAACAGGAGGATTAATAAACCTTAATACTAAAGATCAAAAGAGATATTTTATCCGACTTCTAAATAATGAAGCATCTTTTGCAGCACTTGATAACTCGCCCTTCCTGGCTGTTGAAAAAGACTCCGCTGCATAAATTTTAAATGAGCATCCTCAAGCCGAATAACTTAAAGGATGCTCTTCCAATTTTAATAAGCATTATCAACAGCAAAAAACCTCATAAAAAACACTACTCATTTAATTTCCAATATCAATAAGAACACGAATAATCACCATTATATTACTTGATCTTTTATATATCCTATAGCATAACTTTCCAAAGTATTAATATCTTAGCCTCTAATTATGTTCTTTATGCAGGTCAGCTCCCATCTGCAATATTCTTCCATACATTTAAAATATCTTTTTACTTAC
Source organism: Citrobacter sp. Cpo032 (assembly GCF_030332975.1). NCBI lineage: Bacteria > Pseudomonadati > Pseudomonadota > Gammaproteobacteria > Enterobacterales > Enterobacteriaceae > Citrobacter > Citrobacter sp. Cpo032. The sequence goes on along the minus strand of NZ_JAOWGU010000046.1, from coordinate 197,816 downwards.
TTAAATAATCCAAACACAAACCAAAACATAGATAAATAATCTTATAAAAATAATTAATCCACATCACATAGGATAACCTTATCGGCCCATGTTCCATTAAGCTAAGAATAACCTCAAACAAACCAAATTAGATACATCCTTAATAAAACAAAAATAAATTTGAATACCGTAAAATCTGGTGTTATTAATATCTTGAAAACAACAGAAAGGAGATAAAAAAATGAAACCAAACGAAAGTAATAAAAATAACCTCTTCCGTGTAAAGTCAAAAAATGGTGTCCTTCGTTGCCTTAAGGCTGGCGTGGATATAAATATCTGTAATGACAAAGGTCAAACTGCTCTTTTTACCTGTAATGTACCCGAAGCTATACAGGCAATGATTGACGCTGACATTGACATTCACCACTTAGACAATGACGGAAACAATGCATTGTTTTATGCTCAAAATATAGAGACGGTGGAACTTCTTGTCAGCAATGGAATTAATGTAAACCACAGAAACAAGTCAGGCACCCTTGCCATACAGCATATTAATGTTTCACCTGGGTTAATAAAATATCTTATCAAAGCAGGACTAGATATCCATGCCAAAGATAGCTATGGCAATTCCTTTCTTTTCATTCCATTTGAAGGATATGTGTACGATGCACTAATTGAGGCTGGTTGCGACATTAATCATAAAAATATAAGTGGACAGACAGCATTCGATCACTGGCAGTCAGAAAATAATAGCATAGCTGGTAAATATACGCACTGGGAATCTAAAAATGATAACTACATGCGCTTCCTTATCCGTAATATTCACCTTACAAACAGTTCAAAAATTGTATTCAAGAACATTACATTTAAATCAATTGAGCTGTTGTCATTGCTTATAAAACAAAAAAATGAATTTGAGATAAGTGATAAATGTATCATAACACCAACAAATGCCGACGCTAAAAAATTAATTTTACAACTAAAGAAGCTGACAGACATTAGTCATGTTTGGTTTTACATAAGCAGTACATATCTACTGACGCACTATGCAGGAAGACTGCTAATTAAATGGTTAATACGTAATGATATAAAAGTTGATATAGAATCGCTAAAAGAACGCTACTTCTATGAAGAAATCCTCCAGGAAAAATCACAGAGAGAGCAAAAGGTTTTACGAACAACGCTTCAACCAGTTACCTATAAAGCAATTACAAAAAAAAGATTATGAATTGAATCTGCCTGAACACTCTCCCCTTGGCTTTAACCTTTAGTTAGATAGCCAAGGGGCGCTAACATCATTAATTTAATACAAAGCCCCACACTGCACCTTAGCACTTTGATAAATTTATTTTTTAAAACACCCTCATCGCCAATTCATACAATATCAATCACTACTCTCAAACCAAATCAATCAAATAAAACACAGCACTTTTTGATAAAATAATATAACAATGAAAAACAACACCTTATATGAAATATAATAAAAATATAACTATTTAATTAAATAAATATAAAAATATATTTGCATTTTGTTTATTTAATAATATATATTTCCTTTGTTAATTAAATAAAGGAGAACTAAAATGAATAAAACAAACTATCCAAGCCTGACTAACTATCTCGCCAAAACAAAAAAGAACGCAGATCTTTATAGATTATATAATCCACAATTTTCACTTTTCTGCAAAAGTGACACTCAGGAGCAAAGATTTTATTTCGATTATTTCTCAAGACATATGGTCTCGAAGAGAAATATTTTAACCGTATTCTCTATCTATACATTCACCTCTTATAACATGAACAAAAAAGAGACAATAAAAAATTTCATTCGATTTCTCAAAACGACGAATGAAAGTACATTCCATAATGCTTTTTCATTTCGCGGTGGTAACATTTTGTATGTAAGCAACAAAAACATGTTGAAAGAGATCTCATGGTTTTCACTCGCTCGAATTTACGAAGACATTAAAAAAATAAAGGAATATAAAACCAACCATGACAACTATATCAGATTAGTCGCTTAACAGAGGAGAAAAATTATGAATAACAACGCAATAAATGCATTACTCTCTTGTAAAACTCCCAAAGACATTCAGGCTTGCATTAATGCAGGCTCCGATATTAATACACTGGATTCGTTTGGAAGAAATATACTGTTTTACTGTAAAAACCCAAGAATGATTGACACTCTGGTTAAAGCAGGAATAGATTTTAACCATGCTGACAACTATGGTCACAATGTTTTGTTTAACCAGCGAAATCCTCACATACTGAAAAAATTGATTGATTCCGGCGTAGATATACACCACAAAAATGGTCTCGGCCAAACCTGTTTATGCTCGTTAGCTGATAATATATCCTGTTGCAAAACCCTGATCAATGCTGGAATTAATGTCAACAATGTGGATAAATGCGGAAGAACAATACTTTTTTACGTAAAAAATCACTCTATCTTTGATTTGATGGTACAGGCCGGTTGCGATATAAACCATAGAGATAACCAGGGTCACGGTTTTTTTGAAATTTGCTATTCATTAGGCGATTTCAAAGCCAAAATGCTCATTCGTCATATTAGTATGAAGGATAGCAGTCCAGTAATTTTCAACTACCTCAACAGCGAAAGTCTGCAGATAATGGATTTGCTTCAGAAGAAAAACCTTAACTTTACTATCTCTGATAACTGCCAGGTTTATCTAAGTGCCAATGAAAATGAAATGAGCTCTTTCTTCAGTGAACTAAAGAAGAAGACAGATATCAGCAACACACATTTTCGCCATATTGTACTGCGAGGTTATGATTTACGCGGGGACATTGAAACCATTAAATGGTTTATCCGCAATGACATCAAAATAGATAAAAAACAACTGGAACAGCATATTCGACATGATGAGATTTGTAAATATATAGCAGAACATGAGAGAAAGAAACTTAGCGAAATTATGAAACAAACAATCTCTTTAATGCCAGTAAAACGTAGATTGTAACCTCCGCCCCTCCTCACTGTCATAATGAATTTAATATGAACCCTATTTTTACCCAGAGCAGATTACCTAATTAGCAATCTGCTCCACCTCTCTTATTTATAAATTTCGACACTGCCTTGACTTATTTTACCAATGCGCTAACTGTAGATCATGAACACATTTTAAAAAGGTTAGATATGCATAAAAACGAAAGTAAAGAAGATCTATCAAGAAGCTCAAGAAGAGGTAAATTCCATACAGCAAAATATTCACCTAATGAAGTTCGAAATCACTGCGTCAGCGTTCGGTTAAACGAAGAAGAATTATCTATTCTCGATAGTAAAAGAGGCCCTTATAAAAAAGGGGAATGGCTAAGAATGGCATCCCTCAACAAACTCCCACCGGTATTACCTGAAATCAATCGTGAAGCATGGATTAAACTCGGCTACCTTTCACAGGATTTAAACCGCCTGCTGAATCATCTCGACAGCAAAAGCCCTGACAGCGAACTGACCCGTACAGAACTCTTCGCCCTGCGCAGACAAATCAAAACTCTCAGGGATCACCTTATTCCATCAACCTTTCTGGAGCAAGACCAGTGAAAGGCATGCAGAAAATAAAGCGGGGTAAACAGTTTGCAGGTGTGGTTCTCTATAGCCTTAAGTCAGGATCTCACCACAAAATCACGCCTTATATTATCGGTGGCAACATGACGGGAAGCACTGCTGCTGAACTTATCAGTGAATTTGAAGGCACAAGACTACTGCGCCCCGGTGTCGCCAAACCTGTCTGGCATAATTCGCTTCGCCTGCCAAAGGGAGAAACACTGTCAGTCAGACAATGGGCGGCATTCGCTGACGATTATATGACCCGGATGGGATTCACTGAAACCCATCTTCGCTGCTATATCATGCACGATGATTCGGACGGGCAGCATATCCATATAATAGCTAACAGAATTAACATGGTCGGTGGGAAGCTGTACCTTGGGAAAAATGAAAATCTTATCAGTACCCGGATTATCAGCGAGCTGGAGAAAGTCCACAAACTCACTCAAACCACATCTGCAATCAGTAGTCATAGTCAGGAGAAAAGAAAGCCTTCCCGCAACGAGCTGATGATGGCTGAAAGAACGACAACTCCCTGCCCCAGGTTCACTCTGCAGAGCCTGATTGATAATGCGTTAACCGGCCGCCCTGATTTGCTGACTTTTATCGCTATGCTGGAAAAGGTAGACGTCAGCTGCAAACCCAATATCGCCTCAACGGGAAAAATGAACGGCTTTTCATTTCAGTACCAAGGTATTGCCTTTAAAGCCTCTCAATTGGGTAAAAAATATGGCTGGTCTTCCCTGCAAACATTGATTGATTTCGTACCGGAACATCTGACTTTACTGAAACAAGCACAAAAGCCAACAGTACCTGCACCTGTGCCATTAACAGTGCCAATGCCAGTGCCAATGCCAATGCCAATGCCAATGCCAATGCCATCATGCGAGTCTGAAGAACAGGCTGCAAACCGGGAAACGATTCTGGAGAAAATCCATCAGCTTGAAGAAAAAATTCGTCTGGAAAGACAACAGGAGACAGTGGGTATCATTCAGCTCAGGAGCAAACTGTACAATACAACCGGCCAGATACCCCTCCAGCGTCGCCTGAAGGTGTGGCTTTTATTACTCAACCAAATTGTTGTACTTCTAAAGCCCAGGGGACTGTCACTGCTGCATGCCACAACACATCCTTTCCGCAAGATTCTTCATCTGCACCTGTTAGCACCCGTTCCTTTCACAGCCACTCATTCTCCTCAGGAACAATCAGTTAGGAATAACCAGCACCACACACCATAAGGTGTGATAGTCCATAACAAAATGATTGTCAATAAATAATTGATCGTTTGTATAGATCGATAATGCAGTTATGATAGTCATAACCTATCATGAGGTAATCATCGATCGGTACAAGCAATTTTACTAAAGCGGGTCATTCATCGAAAATGTTCAAAAATACATCATCTTAAATCAGTCCTTGGAGTCACGATGGATAATAAAATGATTAGCTGCCCCTTCTGCTTTACACAAAGCCCACATGGTGTGCGGGTTTGCAAAGGCTGTCATGCAAAAGTGGCCTATGGTGAAAGCCCGCTCAGTGTGGCATTCTTGTTTCAATTCGTGGCATTAGCTATCGCCTGGTTAGTATTTTCATTAACCGGCAGCACTCCTGTCTCAGTCATTACGTTTTTTGCCAGCGTCATTATTCTTATCTGCATTATTAAAAAGAAATATGCAGACAGAGTTGTTTTTATACGGTGATATTAATTTTACACCACCGCAAACATAAAAAATTAATATGAGATAACTTATGAACAGATTCATGATTTCTGTGTTTTTTATTTCTTCTTTCCTTATTTCTGGTTGTTCAACATCAGGCAATCAGCAACTGAAAAAAGAAACATCACAAAGTCTGCAGTCTAAAATCATCAAGAATAAAACAACGAAATCAGAAATCATTACCGCATTAGGTGAGCCCGAAACCAGAACCACACTTGATAGTGGCAATGAAGAATGGACTTATTCCATGGATAACAATCAGTTTGATGCCACCACATTCATTCCCATGATTGGGCTGCTGACAGGGGGTTCACAGACGCAGGCCAAAACGCTGGAAATCGAATTTAAAGGCGAAACGGTCAGCAAGTGGACGTTCTCTGAAAACAGCAGCAAGATGAAAACCGGTCTTATTCAATAACGTACTCTACAGTCTGGGATTATTTTATGAAAACATATGCATTTACCACACTCATCGCGTCCATTTTTTTGCTGAGCGGTTGTACCGGTGAACCGTCTGAGCAGGATATTTACACTGCGATGAATAAGGTAGTGGAGCAGACGAATGCCATCGTTAAATCCATAGCAGGTAAAGATGTCCCGAAAGACGCACTGCGCGAATTAAAATCAGTCAAAAAGCATGACTGCGTAGAAGTCTCTGATAAAAGCTATAAATGCAATGTGACGGCTATTGTCGATAACGAAAAGCGTACTGCTGCTGTAACCCTTGTCAAAACGGATGATGGCTGGCAGGTCGTTGATAAGTAAACCCACCTTAAAGCCATCACGACAGGCGGGACGCCAACTGGGTGGCTCCTGCCTTTTTAATACTCGATTATGACCTGCCGGAAACGCCAGCTCCATTTCTCTCCACCATTCAGCATCCCATTCCTTGTACACGCTGCTGCCGCTATCAAAGTCTTTTCCTGATCACTGAGACTGGCGGAGTATAAGCCAGAGAGCCTGCAATGCGTTTCTTTTCATACTGAGCCAGCAAATCAGCATAAATATGCTCTGCTTCGTCCAGATTGCCTGAAATATAATTCACGAGCGAATTCAGGCAATGCAGTAATGTATCACTGTTTGCGAGTTGCCTGAGCAGAGGGGCCTTCAGGGTAGAAACGACACCCATAAACATCTGCATGATATTATCAACGTGATAACACGAATTGCGATATTGCGCCCGTGAATAAAAATACTTCAGATGGTATCCAGCGAAAAGCACATAAAGTTTTCTGTAAAAATTATTGTTATTAACACTGTCGCGATGGTGTGTTATATATTTATCAACAACAAATATAAACTTTTCTTCCTGAGATGAAACACAAATATTACTCATAACCCTCTCCTTTTTTGTTTTTATAATTAAGTACTATCAGCTTTAAAATTTAAATCAATACAAAATTGAAAATATTTTATTTTAAAATGACAACTATTTATTCTTATAATACTGGAAACAGCTTTCGCTGTAGCAATGTTGAGTCCGATCGATTGCATTACCACTTCCTTTTTTCAAAAGCCAGGTAGTTTCCAGATTTCAGATAAAACCCCTTCAGGAATTTTTTTGAGAGAGTGCTACGCACTGGCTCACGCCCCCGACGACAGATATATGTTAATTATTTTTACCCGTCAGATGAAAACCCAACGTTTAATCTCCCTTGCAGCGCCGCTGAGTGCCCTCAGCACTCACACGCTGAAGCAAAAAGGATTTTTCCGAAGGGGTTCCGGCGTGAGCCGTATTAAGTTAACGGGTAAATCATGTAGTCGGGTCCACTCTTTCGCTAAACTCAGCAGTCTGAATCTCTGCGCGAAGCGTATTTGTGCTGAGAGCTAAACCCAACTGTCTGAACTCCTGCGCGAAGCGTATTTCTACTGACAGTTAAACACTATAGCAATGTTCTGAAGCCCAGTGGCGCAACACACAGGTGCGCGGGCTTCACTTAAGGAATAATATTACGAAGGAAAATCAGCAATAGCAGTGTTTATCAAACTGTGTACAATGGAATTTTGTGTCAGTCTAAAGCTAAATTTCGGTTTCTTGTTTCTTTATCACTCTTTTATCTTGCAAATACAAAAAGAAAATTAATAAATCACATCAACAAGTTAAGATAGAATATTGGTTGTATCTTTCAGAACCAAAAATTATTAATAACATAACAGGTGATGGTGAAATTTAGCACCCTTCGTAATAACTCTGACAACCCTTAATATTTCACTAAAAAATAATCACAGAGCAATAAATATAATATTTTTAAACTTTATTACTAATAATATTGACAAACAAATTTAATATGCCATATCTGTTATCACAATAATAAAAAAGGAGCCATTATGTCAAACACAAGTGTTATGTTAACTAAAGAACAAAAAGCAATTATTGCAGAAGCATTAGATGTTATGCCCGAAGATCTGGAAGAAATAAAAGTTAAAGCAAGTGCCTGTAAAAAGACATCCTTTCGTGACGATTTTTCGATGGTCTTTAAAGATAATACGGCCACGCTCGCCAGAATGGATCTGACACCAACGGCATTCAGAATTGTTATTTATCTCTTCTCAGTCATTGATTATGGAAATATTATCCCTGACTTTTCACAGTCACGTACCGCCAGAGAGTTAGGACTGAATAAATCGAATGTTTCACGTGCATTCAGGGAATTATTTGAGAGGAAAATACTGATCCGTAATGCTGAAGATGGTCAGGTTTACCTGAATTCTAATTTATGCGTAAAAGGTATTCCTCATCGTTTCAATGAAGATCTGATGGATAAATTCAGTAAATCCAGACTTGAGACTGAAGATTTTGCCACTTCATTCAACTTTTATCGCGCAGGGCGCAAAACAAAGCCTGTAAAAAAATCCAGAAACAGATATCCAACTGACGGCATTCCCTTTTAAAAGACATAACAGCGCGGTGATTTTACGCCCCACACCAGCGAAAAACTTAACAAAATAAAGGATATCTTTATGAAGCAAAGACTCCCTGCTTACCTTTACCAGAATAAATTATCAGATGAACAACGCAATCTGAACAATACTGCTCACAATGTGTTTTGGCTTCTCACATTAATCGCTTCATACACACCAGATAAAAACACTGTTTACCTGAACTTTCACCGTGCAACATCCATCGCACAACAGGAAGATATACATATTACGCCAGCCCGATTTTATCGGGCCATCGATGAACTGATTGATACGAATGTTATTATACCTACTGAGTTTAAATACCAGTATCGTTTAAACCCTGTATTTTTCAGTTATCTTAAATAAAACAAAGGGCAGAGAATGAAAGTTTAGGATATTCCTATCCTGCAATGCTTACTATAGCAAAACCACATGACCGCTATCAAAAGCACATAATTTTTATATATCATTACCAGTAGGATTAAAATAAGAAGGTACAGACTTGTGCTGTCTGTACCCATGATAATTTATTACAGACCTTACACCTTTTTACCTGTGTTATTCTTTCTGATAATATTTTTATCATTGACAAGGTGCTCAATACACATTCGTGCTTCATCATTAATGGTAACATCTGTAGCACCTTCGACCAGTATAGAACACAACAAATAAAGAAGGACGTGCTCAAACTCTATCTCTTCGACTGGATCTACATAATTACGATAGGTTTCAATAGCCTCATACAAGCTATCCGGTGAAGTCACAAATGCACATACAAAATCTTTATCTTCAGGTACTCTGATTGAATTATTCATTTTAAATCTCCTGTACTTATTAATTTATAATGTCACAGTAAAAATGCCATCATAATTCCCAGTAATGACTATTGTTATTACTTCTTAATACCAAAGCCTAACCTAATACTACTTATAAAATATCAGGCGGCCCTCGACTCATTGTTGAATAGCACCATTTATTTTTACACACCAAATTTAATACACTCATCATTAGCCCCGTAATCAGGCTGCATTTTTACGTGAACGTTCAATTGCAGATGCGATCCATTCATCAACTTCGCTTTCGACAAATGCAATTGCACGCGAACCAATTTTTATTGGTTGTGGAAATAAACCTTCGTTGATTAGACGATAAATCCAGGCCTTGCCATAGCCGGTTCTGTTCATAACTTCTGGCAAGCGAATTAGGCGGGTATTTTGATTGTTCATTTTGTTTTCCCTTTGTCGTTGTGATGGGATCACTATACGAACAGTTGGGAAAAGAAAGGAGCGAGCTTCCTAACTGCAGGGTTACGGTCTGCCCTGCAGTAGTAGACTTCGGGAATTCGAGATCAGTTAGAATCAGAGAGTTTCATCACATCTGAAACTCTCATGTTTTTCAGGTGGGGATTTCGGTTCATGAAAAAATTGAACTGCCTAATGAAGTCTATCGTTGCAGCTTTCATCGCAAGCGGACGATCTGAGTCTTTAATGTGATACCCTAAACGGGTAGTTGTTTCTTCATCTTCATCAGTATAAAGAAGCCGGGAGAGGCGATCATCTGAGATTCTTAGTTCTTTCCTTTTTGCCCAAAGTAAGATGTCCAGCATCGCAACCAACCTGTAATTTATGATTTTTTTAATGGTTCCATAGCCGAAACGAACGATACCGGTTTCATTAACTTCCACTCCTTTTACCGATCTCCATTGTGGCAGGGCCGCTTTTATCGATTCGGCTATTTCATCGTCAGTACCACTACCAAGATCGATTTCAAGCAACACCGTTTTCTCACATAAGGGAGACAAGAGTTGTGACACATAAGCTTCGTGATGAGGCGCATTAACACAATATTCATCGTTTCCTTCCTCCCAGGTGAAAAGATTCACACTAAGAGCCATCACACTAAGTTCAGCAAGCCTGGTGATATCCGTGATAAAAATGTGTGGAGGACTGTAGAGAGTATCGTTAACTGTTGGATAATCGAGATGCTTCCCTTTGAAAAGATGGGGGTTCCCACTGAAAATTTCAGTCATGTACACCCATAGCCCTTTCTTTTCTTCGTCAGTAGGCCCAGGCTTGTACAGAAGTGCTCTTGCCCAAAGTTCGTGATACAAGGCATTTAAACTGATGTCTTCGAGCTTGCGATAGTTATCTATGTCAAGCCAAGCTTTGATTTCTTTAGTATGCTCTGGTGACCAGTTTTTCAAAATTCAAATCTCCTGCCTTCTTAAAGATTTAAGTCATACGAATAGAGTTCAGTTAGTTTGAAAAAACTACCGTATTCACTAATCGATGAAAAGCAGTTCCTGCTTGCAAGTTAACCTAGCCAGAAGGAAGTTGAACTGAGAAATTTGTTATCTTTTGATGCAACTTGCCAGGGTCTACGTCCTGTCAGGAAAGGAGAGGCAGGGACATGGACCGACTACGCCCTGCCTCTTACTTTACTCTGGGCGTATCTTGTCGTTGTTCTCGACCTGTTCGCCAGAAAACCCGGAGGGGTGGGCAATGAAATTCAATTCTCACCTGACAACAAACTTACCATCAGAGCACTGGAAATGGTTTGGGAGCGCCAGGGGTCAACAACGGGTAAAAAGTGATCCGCATACCGCCACCACCGACGGTCTAATGTTGATCTACCTTGTTTACTCAGGATTAGCTTCAGCGATAACCCCGGCTTTCCGTTTTTGCTTCAGCCGATAGCCTTCTCCTTTTATTTGTACGACGTGTGTGATGTAAAATCCGGTTCAACATTGCCGATGTAATGGTAGCATCTCCCGCGAAGGTTTGGTCCTATAGTCCGGACGGCAGGTTACAGGCGTAAATTTACTGCAGGTGTTTCTGATGTATCCACGGGTGGTTTGTGGAAATTTTTATTCCGCACATCATGAACACCTTTCCCCAGCTGTTGCATTTCACAGAATTTCTGATATCTAATGACTTAAACATTTTTTCATGGGGGTGTTTATGGAATTAGTCATGTCCTTATTACAAAAGGGATTATTAGAAAAGGCATTAGACCTTGCCATTTCTGAATCATTCTTCAATGCAAGATCACCTGATGATATAAAGAAAGCTTTAAAAATAGGCTATGACATTAATGCTGTTAACAGTAACGGCAACAATGCCATTTTTGCCTGCAGAACCCTGGAAGCCATGGATTGCCTGCTCAGTTATGGAATTAATATACACCATATCAACGGACATGGGCAAAATGCGCTCTTTCATCAAAAAAATCCAGAAATACTGAAGAAACTGATTGAACTGGGTTTAGACACCTCGCATACGGATACTAATGGCTACACATGCATTTTTGAACATTACAGGAATGCTGAAGGATTGACAGAATTAATTAATGCTGGTTGTGATATAAATCACATCGATAAAAAAGGAATGAATATTCTCTTCCTGCCCCTTTCCCCGGAAGTTTTATCCGTAGCAATAGATGCTGGATGCAATGTCAATCAAATTGATCATTCAGGGAAAGGATTTATTGAAAATATATATGATTATGAATTACATGATATCATTCTCTCGCATATTGATAAATTTGACAGAAGAACGCTGCATGTAGATTTTTGTGATCTCGACTCAGCCTTTTTCTTGTATTACCTTTCTGAACATGGATTCAAAATAGAACTTAATAAAGACCATTTCACCATTAACAGTTACATTGGTGATTATAAAGAAATCTTATCCATACTTGATTTCATCAGTGAAATTCATGATATTCACTTCTATAAATATAAAGGCGGCCCTCTCTATAAAGATATTGACAAGCGAATTGTAAAGTGGATGATAAGAAATAATCTCTTGGTTGATTTATCAAAAATAAATAAACACAAGGATTATGAAGAAATTAATTCATACAAAATCCGTCGAGAACAGAAAGAAATCTCCAGGCATTTAAAACCTGCTAAAAGTATATCTGCAACAGTCAAAAACGGCGGAAGATTGTGAGAGCTTATATGTGTGATTCATTCTCATTGTTTCAATATACTGCCTCAACATGAACAAAGAAATTCAGCATCAACTATATTGGGAATTACTCTATGAATCGTATGGTGCTAAGGGTCTGACGCCTCTGCCTGGTGATGTGGAAGCTGCAGGCAATTTTAAAATATCTGCTCGTTGTTTAGTGAACTTGTCAATCATTACCCAAGTGATATTGATTATCAGCACTCGTGCTGGATCACGGCACTTCTGGAAATAAAACTTAATGAGGTAAATGATTGTCAGATGTATTCGAGAACTGCCCATCGCTGATAGCCAGTATCAATGTCAAATCAGGTTCTGATCTCCTAATCGTGCTCTCGCGATCAGTTTTCATAGAAACAGTATCCTTTATGCTCGGAAAGGCATATCCCCCTAAAGCAGCTCATGTTTATCTGGCTGAGGCTATGACGCGAAACCATTAGGGAATCTAAAAAAAGTAAAGACTGTGTGATTTGTGAGCTTGATTGAATGCACTGAGAGCTCACGCCGCTGGCGATATTGCTTAAACACAACCGGCAAATAGATCGATAGTCCCCACGGAGGAACGAGGGCATATGCCAGCTTACGTTGTTCGGGAACTTCTGCTTAGTGCCAGGAGCGGACATTTTGTCTCTCGATTCAGGCGGCCAAATTCAGTAAACCACTTCATACTCACTGATCAGCCGCGATGTGTGCGCTGTGTTGCCGTTATTGCAATCACATCCTAAGAAGATTTCTGAGAAACGCAATTAACTTCAATGATATTATATACAAAGGAAACGCTGGGAAACCGGGGTAAAGTTTGGGTGTCACAAAGCCCCGAACCGTTTCGCGGTGCATCACATAGCAATCACCTATCCCTGAGGTAACTATATGGACTTTACGGAATATCAAGAAGAAATAATCGAAGATGTTAAATCTTGCCTTGAAAACTTACAAGTCCAACCCATTTTATTCATGGGTGCAGGTATTTCACAACGATATATAAAAGCGCCTGACTGGGAAGGTCTATTAGAGCAACTAGCGGAAATATGCCCCTTGATCAAACGCCCTTATGGTTACTACAGCCAAACAAAGGGTGATAACAAACCTCTGATTGCTAGCGATTTTTGTGACTTCTATGCTGAATGGGCTTGGGATGATGGCAAGGATCGCTATCCAGAGACATACTTTGAAGGAACGACTCCAAAAGATATTTATATTAAGCATGAAATTGCATCCATTCTGAATGAATTATCAAACTCCGTTGATTTCTCGAACATGGAATATACAGAGGAAGTTCAGAAATTAAGGAAAGTAAAACCTCATGCAATAATCACAACAAATTATGACGACACATTAGAAAAAATATTTGACAATTATCAGGCAATAGTTGGTCATAACGTTGTTAAAGTGAATTATTCATCTTATGGCGAAATCATGAAAATTCATGGTAGCAGTCATGAAGTTGAAAGTATTGTTATTACAAATGAAGATTATGTTGATTTCTATAAACGTAAGAAATATATCAGTGCTAAGTTGCTAACATATTTTGCTGAACACCCCTTGTTTTTCTTTGGGTACAGTATCAATGATGAAAACATAAAGGCAATTCTCTCTGATATAGATGAAATCATCGCTCCCAATAATGCATTGATTCCAAATATTTATCTTGTCTCCTTCAGTAAGGACTGCGAGGCCACTGGTTCTCATCAAAAGGAATTGCTAATCGGTGTTGGTGAGAATAAAAGCGTTCGAATCAAGGTGATATACGCAAATAATTTTGGTTGGATTTTTGATGCGTTATCATCTAATACACCGGAAATTAGTGTTAATCCAAAACTTGTGCGTGCATTTCTAGCCAGAACGTACACATTCGCATCAGAATCCCTTGTTAAACAAGAACTTCCATACGATTTTGAGATGTTCCGCAATATTGCAGAGCATGATGATGCATTAGCAAAAATGTATGGTATCGCTGAACTCAATAATGGGCAGGCACTAAATGCTAGTTTCCCATATACAATGTCTGATCTGGCAAGGATTCTCGACATGGGATCGTGGCACTATGTTAATCAAGAATTCGAAAAATTAAGAAAACTAACCGACTTCAACATTAAAGCATCAGACAACAATTATCATGTTTTCATTAAATCTGGGAAAAGTGGTGTCGGAAAATACTCATCTGAGGCACTTGACTTATTGCGAAAATTGATAAACGGGGAACAGTTTGAGTTAAACCCATAATTAAAGATGATGCACACAATGACGTTATATTAAAGAGGCCGCTGCGAGAGCCTTTTTTGCAGCAGCCTTTTCAACATATGGGCATTTCTAACGAACCAGTGATTAGACATTTTCACTGAATCTTGACATGTCTGCCTGAGTTAAATAGTTTTTTACAGTTGTTTTACGTCCGATCCTCGCTCATAGCAGACATGAATACTCTGCTAATTGGCCACTCCGGGCCTGAACGGACGAGGTACACCATCGACTCAAGCGGACAAGTTTATGGGCCACTACAGTATTTGAGATAGAGCAGTTTTTATTGACCCTCTCAGTAATCAGACGCTAAATATCCAGCCACACTTACATTTAGTATGCCATAGAGCGTGTTATTTTGAAGTCGCTCGGCATTTTGGAACCATGCGAGGTTCTGTGGTTCTACTTTATGGTTCCTTTTTGGAACCCATAACGAAATTAATTTAAACAAAAATATTAAATATCAATACACTATAATTAAAAGCACAGGGACGCCAGCCCACCAAACACCGGTGAAAGCCCTCAGCGCAAGCTGAGGGCTTTTTTGTGTCTATTGACCCGTCCTGAAAGCGTTGACACGTTCCAGACTTAGATCCGTAGAACGTGATGATAGCTGAATACGAACAGGCAGATTAATTTCCTGATAACTCTTTTTATTTAACAGTGAACGACCATGGTTAAATAATATCCCTACAAGCTTAAAATCGTCACGATAAAAAGAAACGTATTTTTTAAATACATTTGTCATTTAAACGTTCGACATCGTTAGCCAGCCCACAACGCCGCATAGTGTAAAAATATCCAGTTAACTTCTCCATGAATAACTCTTGAATTTTCCTACTAAATACATATATTACGCATCCCGTTCAGTACATGAAATAACCTTTGATTTTTTTAATTGATATTGGAGTTACAAATGTCAAATAAGAAAATTTCGCGGAGCAATGGGGCAACAGGCCCCGTTAATAAGGTTGTCGCATGGTCAACAATCGCTTTGCAGGCTCTGTATCCTGCCCTTCTTAGCTTCACGCCAACCATCAGCCATGCGTCAGCCGTTAAGGCATCGCAGGCCGCCGCAGAACAGCAAGAACTGCGCGGCCTGTCTTCTCTCGCCGCGCAGGCTGGCAGAAGTATTGAAAACGGCCATGCGGGCAGTTTTGCTGCTAATACCGTCTCAGCACAGGCAACGAAGGAGGTGGTAGAGTGGCTACAGAAGTACGGTAATGCGCGTATTCAACTCAACGTCGATGACGCTTTCTCGTTGAAAGATTCGGCGTTCGATTTCCTTTATCCGTGGATTGATACAAAGCAGCATGTTTTATTTAGCCAGACATCGCTTCACCGTACCGATGACAGAACCCAAACTAATATCGGCATGGGTTATCGCTATTTCACGGCGGATAATTCAATGCTGGGCGCAAACCTATTTTATGACTACGATTTAAGTCGTCATCACGCACGTATGGGTGCAGGCGTTGAGTATTGGCGAGATTATTTACGCGCAGGCGCAAATGCTTATTTAAGATTATCAAAATGGAAGGATTCCCACGATCTGGATGATTATCAGGAACGTCCGGCAGATGGCTGGGATATCTATACCCAAGGTTGGTTGCCATCGTATCCGCAACTGGGCGCATCGCTTAAATATGAAAAGTATTACGGCAAGAATGTCGGCCTCTTTGGCAGCGATCATCTTCAGGAAAATCCGTACGCCTTTACAGGCGGGATCAGCTATACGCCGGTTCCGCTAGTTACGCTTTCCGCTGAACACAAGCAGGGGCAGAGCAATACTCATGATTCACGCTTCGGCATAGAGATTAACTATCGCCCCGGCATCCCGCTGGCGAAGCAGTTGGACAGCGACAATGTTGCGTTAATGCGCGAAGTTCAGCACGGACGCTACGATTTTGTCGAACGAAATAACAATATTGTTCTGGAATACCGCAAAAAATCGGTTCTGAAAATCCGCCTGCCTGAAAGCGTACAGGGGGAAGGTGGCGCCGTTATTCCGGTGACTATTTCGCTGGATAAATCCCACTGGGGCATTCAGTCGGTAGAGTGGAACGATAGCGCATTTACCGCCGCTGGCGGACGCATTTCCGGTAGCGGCACATCATGGCAACTGACGTTACCCGCTTATACACCAGGCGGCACTAATCACTGGCAAATCGGTGCAACGGCGCGAGATGTTAAAGGAAATGTCTCTAACTATGCGGTGATGAACGTGACGGTGACGGGGAGTTCAGCCTCTGTCGGCACAATGGATTTTACATTGAACGGCGAGCAGCAACCGATCATCGCGGCTGACGGGAAGTCACAGCATCCGGTTACGTTGGTGCTTAAAGATACCAATGGTAATCCGTTAACAGGGCTTGCACATGACATTGAGTTGTCTTTAGCGTTTACGCCTGACGCACAGAGAAATCGTGAGCGTTCGGCACAGGCTCCAAAGCTTGGTGAAGTGCAGGAAACCCGCTCCGGGGTGTATACCGCCACGCTGACGCCGGGTTTAACGGCGGGGACGGCGCGCATCACCGCTAAAGTCCTGGGTAAAACAGAAACCCTGACGGTGAAACTAAAAGCGGTTTCCGCCGAGGCGGCAAAATCGACATTCACGGTAATGCCCATGGAGCAGGTCGTTGGACACCCGATTAGCCTGGCGTTAGAAGCAAAAGATAAAGACGGGAATGCCATCACCGGCGACGACAGCTTACGTTTTTATGCAGTTTCAGCCAGCGGCGAGGTCCGTTTTACTGCAGTAGAAGAGAAAGACGGCGTGTACAGCGCTAAGGCAACGTCTGAACTGGCTCAGGCGACACGCATTGGTGTGAAGTCACAAAAACATGATTTCTCTGGGCTGGAAAAACAAGCCAACTGGATTGCCGACAAAACGCAACCGGTGGTGCAGGCTTTTAACCTGACCAAGGACAATGCGCTGGCGGATGGTAAACAGAGTAATGTCGCGGTCGTTACCCTGACCGACCGTTATGGGAACCCGCTGTCCGGATACACGGTCACCCTGGCGTTACCGCCACAGGTTAAGATCGCGAATGGGGAGAACGTTGTGAAGACCGATGCCAAAGGTGAAGCAAGATTCTCACTGACCAGTTCAACGCCGGGAACTTATGATATTACACTAAGCGCGGGGAACATCAGCTCATCGCTAAGCGTAACATTTGCCTCTGCAATGGAGGGGGCAACATTATCTCTGACAGCCAAAGACAATGGCGCAATCACCAATATTGCAGCAAACGGCCGCGATGGTGCCACGCTTGAGATCATGCTCAACAATACCGCCGCGTCGGTTGAAGGGCAGAAAGTGGAGCTTATCGTAACGCCACAAGGGCTCGTGTACCCGGAGAAAATCACCACCAATAAAGACGGTTACGCGACGGTAACGTTAACTACGGTTAAGGCAGGTCATTACACCGTTAATGCCAGGGTTACAGATGGGCAGCACAGCGTTGAGTCCTCAAGCGTTGACCTGGAATTCGTACCTGATATTAACAGCGCAGTGCTGAATTTGACCGCACCGTCTGAGAGCATTGTGGCAAACGCATCAGCGGCACATGAAATTCAGGTACAGGTTGTCGACGGTGAAAACAACCCATTTAGTGGTGACGTGCACCTGACCAGTTCCCCTACCAGTGGATTAAAACTGGGCCAGTCCGAACTGACATTGGATGAGAAAGGAATGGCATCAACAACCTTTATTGCCGCAGAAGCCGGGCACTATCAATTGCAGGCAACCTTCAGCAAAGAGGGTAAACGCGTTACGGCGAGTAAGGCGATTGAGGTGGTATCGGATCTGCAAAATGCCGCGTTGACGATCGAACCGTCAACGACATCCGCCGTAGTCAGTGATGTGGATAACGTGGCGTTTACCCTGCATCTGACCGATACATCAGGGAACAGCGTCAGCAACCGTAAGCTGAAAATTACGGCTACAGGCCCATCGCCACGCGATCCTCTGGTGATTGACAATACGCTTGTCACCACCAATGGTTCCGGTACTGCGACTGTAAATGTCCACGGTAATAAGGCGGGTCGTTACACGCTGACCGCCACATTGGCTGAACACGGTAGCAATGTCTCGGCAAATGCTTCGCTAACGCTGAATGCCGATGCCCAGAATCCAGTACTCACTCTGGAGCAGGATCCTGGCTATGCCGTTGCCAACCTTGAGCCGGTAGGCTTTATGGCCCGGTTGCAGGATAAATTCGGTAACCCGTTAAACGGCAGTGTCGAATTTAGCGCAGGCAGCAAAGCCAAACCCGGCAGCGGAACCTTTACGATGACGCCGGATAAAACCAACTTTAAGTTAGGGAATGCTTACTCTGAACTGAGAACGGATACGGCCGGTGTAAGTTGGGTGAGAGCGAAGGCAACGATGGGAGATAAAACATTGGAAAAAGTACTCACCGTCTGGGTAGTTGAGAACCATCAACCAAATTCCTGATCGGGATATAAACAAAAGATAGCCGGGGTGTTCTCGAGATCACCCCGGCTACTGCCATAACCCCAAATATATCGACGCTTGCATTATTCTCATGGCCAGGCGATCTATGAGAATAATGAGCACTTAAATAGCGCCAACCGTCATCCCATTCTTCCCTCTTTTACTCATCAAAAGGAGGGAAAAAAACGACTCGCAGTTAAAAAAGCCATTCATGACCTTACTTATCAACCGGATAATCCCTGTTAATCCACGCATGTTCATCTTCCCAGGTAAACATCCATTTGCGAACCGGGCCGGCCATCACGTTAAGGTAGTAACTGTCATATCCCGCCAGGGTTGCCACCGGGTGATACCCTTTCGGCACCATCACCACGTCGCGGTTATAGACTGCCATACACTCGTCAAGCGACCGGTCATCGGTGTAGACCCGTTGCATACAGAATCCCTGCGGCGGGTTGAGGCGATGGTAGTAAGTCTCCTCCAGATAGGTTTCCTGTGGGGGATTATCGGTGTCATGCTTATGGCTTGGGTAAGAACTGGTACAACCTTCGTTGGTCCACACCTCCACCACCAGCAGGCTATCTGCGGGTTTATCTTCCGGTAAGATGTTGTGCACGTAGCGCTGGTTGTGACCTTTGCCGCGCGCTTCCCCGTCAATATCCTTAGGTGCGATCAGCCGCGTTGGGTGCGTGCCTTTCCCCGGCGCAGCGCAGACTGCCAGCTCCAGTCTGGTCACCGCCTGAACCTGTATGGTTTCACCAGCAGTGACATAAACCGCCCACGGTTTGATCCGTTCGAACGGGCTCATCCGCTCACCGATATCCGTAAAAGTTGCGCCCGGCGTGGTGACGGTCGCGCGTCCGGCAACCAGTACCAGACAACGTTCTTCGCTGACGGCGGGCAGCGTAAGCTGCTGCCCTTCCTCCAGTTCATACGCTCTAAAGCCAACATATCCCCAACCGGCGCTTTCCGGTGTCACTGACTGCGTACACCCTTGCGCGTCCGGCTGCTGCCAGCGTGATAATAAACGTGACATATCACCTCCTCAGATAAGCCCGGCATCCCGTGCCAGACGGCTAAGGTTGTTATAGCCCAGACGCGCATACGTCAGCGGATGCGCGATGGCTGGATCCTGCTCCGCCTCCACCACCAGCCACCCCTGATACTGGTTCGCCTTCAGCAAGGCCATGATCGGCGGATAGTCAACGCAGCCATCTCCCGGCACGGTAAAGACGCCGCTCAGCACCGCATCAAGGAAGCTGGTTTTGCGGTTTTTGACATCCGCCAGCACGTCGGCACGTACGTCTTTGCAGTGAACATGGTTGATACGTGATGCCCAGCGCTGCGCCACAGCCAACGGATCGGCACCCGCAAAGGTCAAATGCCCGGTATCGAGCAACAAGCCAACTTCATCACCGGTATTCGTCATCAGATTATCCACATCTTCAGCAGATTCAATCACCGTTCCCATGTGGTGGTGATAGGCAATCTGTACCCCCTGCTGCTGGGTGTAGCGCGCAAACTCGGTGAGCTTTTCACCGTACTCTTGCCAGCGCTCTTGCGGGAAGCGCGGACGCAGATGTACCGGCGTCTGCTGCTCGCCGTGAATGCAGCCACTGACTTCGGCAAAGACCAGCACCTTCGCTCCCAGTTCGCGCAGTAACGTCAGATGTGACTGCACGGCGGCAATCTCCTCCTCCACGCTGCGTTCCAGCAGACGTCCGGAGTACCAGCCGGAAACCAGTTGCAGGTCGTGGTGCTGCAAAATGGGGCCGAGCAGTCGCGCCTCACGCGGGAATTTGTTGCCCAGTTCGAAACCAGCAAATCCAGCCTCTTTGCCCTCGCTCAGACACGTATCAAGCGACGTCTCAGCGCCCAGTGAAGGAAGATCGTCATTCGTCCATGTCAGTGGATTAATACCTAATTGTACCGTCATCATCTTCTCCTGAATTATGCTTGTCCGCGCTCGCGCCACCAGGCGATAAGCTGCAGGTAGTTATCTTTAATGCGCGTCACCAGCTGCGCATCGTCAATATCGTGTTTCAACCACGCGCGGGAAGCGTCGCCGAACAGCGTGCGTCCCACGGCAAAACCTTTTACCACCCCATGACCCGCAGCCGCTTTAAAATCAGCACACAGTTGCTCTGCCGGTGCGTCCAGACCCAGGATCACCACGCCACGGCAGTGCGGATCGCGCCGTTCGATAATGTCACTCAACGCCGTCCAGCCAGCAGAAGTCAGCGGTGGGAGTTTCCACCAGTCGGGGTAGATCCCTAAGTTGTAGAAGCGGGAAATGGCGCGCAAATACAGTTCATCACTGCGCGGCATACTGGCCGGTAAAATCACCTCCAGCAGCAGCTCATGACCGGACTGGCAACAGGCGCGGTACACCTCAGCGATTTTCTGTTCTTGTTCCAGACGCAACGCGTGGGCATCTTCCGGATGGAAAAAGACCAGACACTTCACCACATGTTCCTGCGGCCAACTAATGAGCTGAGAGCCTATATTGCCGTGTTCCATCTCCAGCGGGCGCGACCCCGGCAATTCGATAGGGCGACCTATCCACCAGCCCTCTCCGGTTATCGCATTCAGCGCATCCTGACCAAACGTACCATCGCAAAGTAGCCCGGCCTTGCCCTCCAGCCCGGCGCTGTTGGCCGCTTCACGGCTGGCCTGCAAAATAAGCTGTTTCAATGCCGGAATACGCTTCAAAGACGCGCCGCACTGCAACGCCATATCTTCCAGTTGGCTACGGTGATCGAAGGCCATCACGCACAGTTCCGGCCATGTGCGGCGGCGAGTCGTCACGCGATGCAAATGGTTGAGATGCGGATCGAGATCCGGACGTGGAACCTCTGCAGCGCGAGAAAGATAATCATCAAGCTCCACTTTGCTCGGCATCGCCGGCGCACAGCCGTGACGCGACACCACCAGCGCACCGCAGGCGTTGGCGTAGCGGCACGCCTGCTCCCATCCCTCATCGTTGAGGTAGCCGCGCAGCAGACCGGACATAAACGCGTCCCCTGCCCCCAGCACGTTCAGCACCTCCACGCGCACGCCAGTCACCGTCAGGCCATCGTCAAGCCGGGCCGGGATGGCGTCGGTATACACCGAGCAGCCGAGCGCACCACGCTTGCAAACCAGCGTCGCGTGACTCACGCCGCGAACCTGCGACAGCGCCTGCAGCGTATCGGTACTGCCGCCCGCGATATGAAATTCCTCTTCGGTGCCGACAATTACATCAAAAAGATGCAGCACCTCCTGCAACTGGCGGGTGACCTGTTCGGCGGCGATAAAGCGCGTTTCGCCGTCGCCTAAGGAAGTAAGCCCCCACAGCACCGGGCGATAGTCGATATCCAGCGCCGTACGCACGCCGTGACGCCGGGCGTAAGCGAGCGCCGTCAACACCGCCTCGCGGGTTTGCGGATGAGAAAGATGCGTCCCGGTGATGGCAAGACAACGAGCAGAAGCGATGTACTGTTCATCAACATCGCTGGCGGTAATCGCCATATCCGCGCAGTTATCACGGTAAAAAATCAGTGGGAAGGTGTCCCGGTCTTTAATGCCGAGTAACACCAGCGCCGTCAGGCGGTCTTTATCAGTGATCAGATGGCTGGTATCGCAGCCTACCTGGTTTAATTCTTCACGCAGGAAACGCCCCATATGTTCGTCGCCAACCCGCGCCAGCATTGAGGAGCGCAGCCCCTGGCGTGCCGTGCCGTAAGCCACGTTGCCGGACGAACCACCAAGATATTTGGCAAAGCTCGACACATCTTCCAGGCGCGCACCAATTTGCTGACTGTAGAGGTCAACCGCCACGCGGCCCATGCATATCACATCAAACTGCTTTTCCACGTTGATACCTCTTCAGACAATGTCGTTCACGTTCAGCCAGCGGCCTTCCTGGTGCGAGAGTGCGATAGCGTCAAGCACGCGCGACACCTTCCAGCCCTCTTCAAAGTCCGGCCACATCGGCGCATCGGCAGCAATGCCGTCCACCAGGTCGCGTACTTCTACTGTTTTCTGGTCGTTAAAGCCGATACCATGCCCGGCTCCCATGCAAAACGCGCCGTAGTCCGGGTGCGCCGGGCCAACCAGTAAAGTGCGAAACCCCTGGCGGTTGACCGGATCGTCATGCAGATAGAGCTTCAGCTCTGCCATGCGCTCCTGGGTAAAACTGATAGTTCCTTTGGTCCCGGTAATCACATACGACAACCCCATCTTGCGGCCACAGGCAACGCGCGAGGTTTCAATCACCCCTTGCGCACCGCCCGCAAAGCGCACCATCGCGTGGGCCTGATCTTCGTTTTCTACCGTCACCATTTGCGAGGAACCGACCTGAGCCGGACGCTGTGGCACAACGATCTTCAGGTCGCCGCACACCTGCTGAATATCCCCAACCAGGTACTGCGCCATATTGACGATATGCGCCGCCAGATCGCCAAGCGCCCCAAGCCCAGCGGTCTCTTTAAAACAATGCCAGTGGATCGGTGCAAGCGGATCGGCCATGTAGTCTTCGTTGTGGGTGCCGTAGAAATGGATCACCTCACCAATTTCTCCGCGCTCAATGATCTCTTTCGCCAGCTGCGCCGTTGGGTTCTTCATATAGTTGAACCCCACCAGCGTTTTCACTCCTGCCCGCTGTGCAGCTTCAACCATTTCACGTGCGTCGTGGGCGTTCAGCGCCAACGGCTTTTCTGAGTACACATGCTTGCCATGGCGAATCGCTTCCAGCGCCATCTCTTTGTGCAGATGATTAGGAGAACAGATATCCACGACATCAATGGCCGGGTCAGCCACCAGCACACGCCAGTCTCCGGTTGAGCGATTGAAGCCAAACGCCTGCGCCCGCTCGGCGGCAAGCTCTGGAGAGACTTCCGCCACCATTTCGCGCACCAGCTTGCCGCGCAGGTTAAACACCGTCGGGGCCTGGGCATAGGCGATGGCATGCGCCTTGCCGATATACCCGGTGCCAATCAATCCAATACGAACTTCTTTCATCATGATCCTCACAATGCGCCGCGACGGCTCTTGGCGTAGGTATCGAACGCCACCGCCAGAACGATAATTAAGCCGGTAATAATTTGTTGGTAGTAAGCCGAGACGTTCATCAGCACCAGACCGTTAATCAGGATGCCCATGATGATCGAGCCGATAATGGTGCCGCCAATACGCCCGTAGCCGCCCATCAGTGAGGTACCGCCAATGACCACCGAGGCAATGACGCGTAGCTCAAAAGAGATCCCGGCGACCGCTTCCGCACTGCCCAACCGTGCACTGAGAATGAAGCCCGCCAGTCCTGCCAGACAGCCAATTAACACGTAGACGCTCACCAGCACGCGCTTCACGTTAACCCCTGCCAGACGCGCCGCCTCCGGGTTGCCGCCGATGGCGTACACGAAGCGCCCCCAGCGGGTTTTATGCAGCGCCAGATAACCGCCTACCGCCACCAGCGCGAATATCCAGATTGGAATGGAGATACCGAGCAGTTCGCCACGTCCCCACCAGCGGTATCCCGCGTCGAAACCGGCAATTGGCGCGCCGTCGTTAATCACCAGCGTCAGGCCGCGCCAGATAGTCATCCCGCCGAGGGTGACGATAAACGGCGGCAGACGCAGGCGGGTCACGCCGAGGCCATGCAGAAAACCAATCGCAGTGCCCATCGCCATACAGATACCAAGGCCAATCAGCCAGCTCATGCCGCCCCAGGCGTTCGGGTCGACGGTGGTGAAGTTGTCCCCTTTAATCACATACGCCGCGGTCATGGCGCACACTGCCAGAATAGAACCTACGGAGAGGTCGATCCCGGCGGTCAGAATGACAAACGTCATACCGACGGCCATGATCCCGTAGATGGAGACTTCGGTCAGAATGTTGAAAATATTGCGTTCAGAAAGAAAATTGCTGTTCTGCAACTGAAAGAAAATCAGCAGCAGGATCATGAAAATCAGTACCCCAAAGCGCTCAAAAAAGGCAATGGGATCAAGACGTCCGCCGCGTTTGGCTGGAACCTGCGTTTTAGAAATAATCTGCGTCATGAATCACTCCGTTATGCCGCATTCAGGGCGTTGTGGTTGATGGCCATCATCGTCATTAGCCGCTCTTCGGTGGCGTCGTCGCCGTGGATCTCGCCGGTCACCCGGCCTTCACTTAGCGTGATGATCCGATCGGAAACCGCCATCACTTCCGGCAGATCGGAGGAGATCACGATCACCGCCACGCCCTTTTTCGCCATATCAAACAGCACCTGATGGACTTCTGATTTGGTGCCAACATCGATGCCGCGCGTTGGTTCATCCACGATCAACACTCGCGGATTAAGCGCCATGCAGCGCGCGAGGATCACTTTTTGCTGGTTCCCACCGGAGAGCTTGCGCACCTCTTGCGCGCTGTTGACCATTTTGATCTGCAGCGCCTGGCGGTATGACTCGATCAGGGCATCCTCTTTGCGGGTATTCACGAACCAGCGCCAGTGCAGTAGTGACGAGAGGCTGGAGAGCGACAGGTTGTCGCGGATCGACAGCCCAAGCACCGCGCCCTCTTTTTTACGATCTTCCGGTACCAGCGCCAGCCCCTGATCCAGCGCAAACAGCGGATCGCGCGGCTGATATGGCACGCCATCAAGTTCAAAGCTGCCGGAAGTAAAACTGTCGGCGCCAAACAGGCAGCGGGCCACTTCGGTGCGCCCGGCACCCACCAGTCCGGCAATGCCTAACACTTCGCCAGCATGCACGTGGAAGCTAATGTCGTGCAGCGCGATACCATGCGGATCCAGCGGCGGTTTTTCGCGGCTAAGCCCCTTCACCGCCAGACGCACAGGTTTATCTTCATGGTGAGTTTCGCTGGCCGGACGGCGATTAAAGGCCACATCGCGCCCCACCATCAGGCGGATCAGTTGTTCTACGGTGGTCTGTGCAACTGCGCCATTCCCGGTGAATCGTCCATCCTGGAAAACAGTGAACTGGTCGCAGAGTTGAAAAACTTCATGCAGGCGATGGGTGACGTAGATAATGCTCACGCCACGCCCTTTAAGTTCCCGCACCACACGGTGTAGGCTTTCTACTTCGCTGTCGCTCAGCGCGGCGGAAGGTTCATCCATAATGATCAGCTTTGCGTTCAGCGTCAGCGCCCGCGCAATTTCCACCATTTGCTGCTGCGCCACGCTCAGTCGGGCCACGGCCGTGGTTGGCGCAACGTTCAGTTGCAGGTAATCCAGAATCACCTGCGCTTCCTGATTTACCGCCTTTTCGTCAACAATCAGATTGCGTTTACGCGGTTCGCGACCGAGGAACATATTCTCGGCGACGGTCATATTGGGCAGCAGATTAAATTCCTGATAAATCGTGATAATGCCCTTGTTCTGCCGCTCAACCGGAGAGTCTTCTACCGGCAATGTTTCGCCGTTGAACCAAATATCCCCGCGTGTTTGCGGCTGTGCGCCCGCCAGCGCTTTCAGCAGGGTCGATTTTCCGGCACCGTTCTCACCTAACAGCGCATGAATTTCGCCTGCTCCGACGGTCAGCTGTGCGCTGCTCAGCGCCCAAACGCCGGAAAAGCTTTTCGCCAGGTCGGTCACTTTTAGTAAGGGTTGCGACATCGGTCTGCTCCTCCTCATAGAGAGCCGCCACTTGTGCGGCGGCTGCGGACATATCAGTTACCGGCCTCACTAATACGCTCGGCCTGCTGCAGGTTCTCTTTGGTGATAAGCGTTGGCGGGTAGTCAGCCCCGGTGATCGCCGTCTTCTCACGGACGTTATTCACCAACTGGCTCATGGCCGTTTTCACCGCAAAGCCAGGACGCTGATCCGCCGTCACTGCCAGCCAGCCGTCGCGCACACGCGCCAGTGCTTCCGGCACGGCATCGAAGCCCGTGACCAGAACTTCACCCGGTTTCAGTCCTTGTCCCTGTAACGCTTCAATCGCGCCCAACGCCATATCGTCGTTAGCGGAGAGGATCACCTGCGGACGCTTCGGCAACGAAGGCAGAACGCTTTCGACAATGCGCATCCCTTCAGAACGCATCCAGTTACCGGTCTGATCAGCAACGATCTTGTACTTTTCACCACCCGCCTTCAGGCTGTCGCGAATGCCTTTAGTACGTTCAATGTTGGAGGAGGAGCCTGGCTGGCCGGTCAGCAGAATAATGTCTGCCCCGTCAGGGAATTTGGTTTTGACAAAGTCGCCAATCGCCTGGCCGCCTTTGTAGTTGTTCGCGCCGAAGTGCGGCACTTTTTTCTGGCTGTCAACGGAGCGGTCGAGGGTAACAACGGGCAGTTTCGCATCCTGAATTTCATCTACCGCGCTGGACACCGCGTTGACATCGTTTGGTGAAACAATAAAGCCCTGTGCGCCACGAGTTATGGCGTTTTCCAGGTCAGCGACCTGTTTTGGCGAGCTACCCTGCCCGTCCAGGACCTGTAAATTCACGCCCATCTCTTTTGCGGCTTTCACCGCCGTGCGCTGCATGTGAACTTCAAATGGCATCGCCAGGTTTGGCGTACTGAAAACAATTTGCTCGTTTTCAGCAATGGCTGCCCCGGATGTCATGGCGATGAGGACAGCTAAGATCAGTTTTTTCATTATTATGTCTCTCTGTGTAGGGTAGGTTGTGGTGACAATCAGAGGAGAACTTCACGCTGGCTATGCAGTGACTCCAGCGCTTTATCCGCCAGATACAGCGCACGCTCGCCATCGTCCCCGCTGCAATCAGGGACCGCTTCGCCGCGCAGTACCGCAACAAAGTGTTCCCATTCCGCGGCATAGGCCGATTTATAACGCTGCAGGAAGAAATGTTCAGGTAACGCGCTGGTGCAGCCGGTCTTCGCGTAGTGCTGCACCTGATTTTCGAGAATGTTGCCCGCGCACAGCAGCCCTTCAGAGCCGTGCAGCTCAAGGCGCTGATCGTATCCGTAAGAAGAACGGCGGCTGTTGACGATGGTCGCCATCGCACCGGATGAATATTTCAGTACGATGAACGCGGTATCGATATCGCCCGCTTCGCCAATCGCCGGATCCACCAGATTGCTGCCCTGGGCATACACCGAAACCGGCTCTTCGCCCATGATAAAGCGCGCCATATCAAAATCGTGGATGGTCATATCGCGGAACATACCGCCGGACACACGCACGTATTCCGCAGGAGGCGGAGACGGGTCGCGGGAGATGATCAGCAGCGATTCCGGCTTTCCGATACGCCCGGCCAGTGCGTCAGTTTTCACACGGCGAAACTGTGGATCGAAGCGGCGGTTGAAACCGATAAACAACGGTACGTCGTACTCTTTGACCACTTTCAGGCAGTCGCGTACACGGGCCAGATCCAGGTGGACCGGCTTTTCACAGAAGATGGCTTTGCCGTGGCGGGCGGCCATTTCAATCAAATCCGCATGGGTATCGGTCGCGGAGGCAATCAGCACGGCGTGAACGTTAGGGTCCGTCATCGCCTCATCCAGGCTTTGCAAACGAGCCTGGTACTGTGTGGCAAGACGGGTGGCAAATTCCTGATTCGGGTCGACGACGGACCAGAGGGTAGTGGCACTGTGACTGGCAATGTTAGCTGCATGTACCTGGCCAATTCGGCCAGCGCCCAGTAAAGCAATGTTAAACATAACGGCTCCCGGTGTTGGTGAATGCGATGAACTAACGACCCTTTAAATAAAACATTTATTTCATTTTTATAAATAGTGAAAATTATGTTTTTGGGTGCAAGTTAACACTTTTGAGATGAGTGAGATAAAATCTGTTATCAATATCACAACATAACAACAGGGAAGATGCAGGAATTGGCCCCCTTCCGTTCAGGAAGGAGGCGATGGATGAAGAGAAAGGAAAAATGAAATGAAAATTTCGTTGTCGCAGGTTGCCGGATGACGGCGCTAGCGCCTTATCAGGCCAGGGGGGTGGAATCCGCTGTAGGCCGGATAAGCGCAGCGCCATCCGGCATTAATCGCTTTTAGTACTGACGTGCGTTTTTCACCTGCTCAAACGTCTGATCAGCCGCTTTTCGCACCGACGGAGATTCTGCCACCTGCGCATCGCCAGTGCGCCACCAGGAGGCATAGTCGTGGGTCATGGTTTTCGGCAGGACTTTGATATCCAGCAGCACAGGTCCCGAATGCGCACGCGAGGCTTCCAGCGCCGCCAGCAGGCTTTGCTCGTCATGTACACGCCATGCCCGACAGCCGTAGCTTTCCGCGTTTTTAGCAAAATCGACCTTCACCAACGGCCCATCCAACCGTCCGGTTTGCGGATTACGGTGACGGTTTTCCGTACCGAAGCTCCCCATCCCATGCCCCATCTGCAGGTTGTTAATACACCCGAAGCTGGCGTTATCAAACAGCAGGATAGTGACTTTTATCCCCTCCTGGACGGCGGTTTGTAGTTCGGAATGCAGCATCATGTACGAGCCATCCCCCACCATGGCATATACCGGCTGCTGCGGCTTCGCCAGCCTGGCTCCAATAGCAGCCGCAATCTCATAGCCCATACAGGAGTAACCGTATTCCAGGTGATAGCTGTCCGGGGTTTTGACCTGCCAGATACGCTGTAAATCGCCAGGTAGCGATCCGGCGGCCCCTACGACGATAGCGTTATCTTCAATGTGCTGATTGATAAGCCCCAGCACCTTCGTCTGGGTCAACCGGGTGTTTAGCGTGTCGCCATATTCCGCCAGTTGAGCGTCAAGATGCCCAGCCACTTCGGGTTCGTCGTCGGGACGCCAGTCGCGCTCCCATAAACGTTGGCACTCATCGCGCCAGGCCTCTTGCGCCTGCGCGACCTCCTTCCCCCAATCGCTGCGGTAGTCTTTCAGTGTTTCAGTTAATGCCGTAAGCCCGGTACGGGCGTCGGCGATAAGCGCAGTGGCATCAAGCTTCAGTGCGTCAAACTCCGCCACGTTCAGCAGCAGGAACTCAACCTCCGGATGAGAAAACAGCGCTTTCGAACCGGTGGTAAAGTCGGTGAGGCGCGTACCGATGCCGATCACCAGATCGGCTTGCGGTGCGAGCTGATTCGCTGCCATCCCTCCAGTTACCCCAATGCCTCCGAGGTTAAGTGGGTGGTCACTAACCAGCGCTCCCTTTCCGGCCTGAGTTTCGGCAAATGGCAGTTGCAGCGTTTCAACAAACGTACGAAACGCCTCATGCGCGCCGGAATATCGTACCCCGCCGCCGCATACCACCAGCGGACGGCGTTTGCGGGCAATCAGCGCTCGCGCCATCGCCAGACGCTGCGGGTCGGGTGGTCGACGTTCGATCAAATGAACGCGGCGCGCAAAGAAGCTCTGCGGATAGTCCCAGGCTTCCCCCTGCACATCCTGTGGCAGGCAAATAGTTACGGCACCAGTATCTGCGGGGTCAGTAAGCGTTCGCATCGCGTTTAGCATCGCGCTCATTAACTGCTCCGGTCGGTTAATCCGGTCCCAGTAACGCGAGACCGGGCGGAAGCAGTCGTTGGTACTGATGCCAAGGTCATGGTATTGCTCAATTTGCTGCAATACCGGGTCCGGCTGACGACTGGCGTAGACATCGCCAGGCAACAACAACAGCGGAATACGGTTCGCCGTCGCGGTTGCCGCTGCGGTGACCATGTTTGCCGCTCCCGGCCCAACCGATGACGTCACGGCAAAAATACGCTGGCGCCGATGCTGTTTGGCGAACCCGGTCGCCATGTGCGCAATTCCCTGCTCATTACATCCCTGCATCACCTGCAAATGACCGGGTGCCTGCTCCAGCGCCTGGCCAATGCCAAGCACGTTACCGTGACCAAAGATGGTGGCGACACCCTCGACAAAGGGCGTTTCCACGCCATCGACACAGATATATTGTTGATTAAGGAATTTGACCAGCGCCTGAGCCATGGTCATACGTTCGGTTTGCATAAACCCTCCTGTCAGCCCAGCGTTGGCATGGAGAACGCGGCCCCTGTGTCCTGCAGCATCTCCGGCCAGCGTGCGGTGACGGTTTTCATCCGGGTGTAGAAGCGCACGCCATCGTTACCATGAACGTTCAGCGCACCAAAAATGGACCGCTTCCAGCCGCCAAAACTGTGGAACGCCATCGGCACCGGAATTGGAACGTTTACGCCCACCATGCCCGCCTGCACTTCTTCGCAGAAGCGACGCGCACAGCCGCCGTCACGTGTGAAAATTGCCGTGCCATTACCATATTCATGACGGTTAATCAGTTCCACCGCGCTGCTGTAATCTGCTACGCGCACCACAGAAAGCACCGGTCCAAAAATCTCTTCTTTATAGATGGTCATCTCCGGCGTGACGTTATCAAACAGGGTCGGCCCGACAAAATAACCCTGCTCATGGCCTTTAACGCTAAAACGTCGACCATCCACGCGCAGGCTGGCCCCCTGCGATTCCCCACTGTCGATATAACCGAGCACTTTATTACGGTGTACAGAGGAGATAAGCGGCCCCATTTCATTTTCAGGTGTCTGATCAAGCCCCGGCCCGACACGCAGCGCCGCAATCTGTTTTTCCAGTCGCGAGCACAGCTCATCTGCCGTTTTATCCCCTACCGCCAGCACAACCGAAAGCGCCATGCAGCGTTCACCCGCCGCGCCGTAAGCGGCCCCCATAATGGCGCTGGTCGCCATATCCATGTCGGCATCCGGCATTAAAATGCAGTGATTTTTAGCGCCACCTAACGCCTGGCAACGTTTTCCGTGGGCTGACGCTGTCTGATAAATATATTCCGCAATCGGCGTAGAGCCGACAAAGCTCACGGCCTGCACACGCGGGTCAGTTAACAGCACGTCAACGGACTCTTTGTCCCCCTGCACGACGTTGAACACGCCGTCTGGCAATCCGGCGTCTTGCAGTAGTTTGGCCAGAGCCAGGGCGAGAGAAGGGTCTTTTTCTGAGGGTTTCAGCACGAAGGTATTCCCGGTTGCCAGCGCGATGGGGAACATCCACATCGGTACCATTGCCGGAAAGTTAAACGGCGTGATCCCGACGCAAACCCCGAGCGGTTGCATCAGCGAATGGCTATCGACGCCGGTACCTACGTTGGCTGAGTGTTCGCCCTTTTGCAGATGTGGGATGCCACAGGCAAACTCCACCACTTCCAGGCCGCGGGTCAGCTCACCAACTGCGTCAGAGAATACCTTGCCATGCTCTTCGCTGATGATGCGAGCCAGCCTCTCCATGTTTTCTTCCAACAGCGCCTTAAAGCGGAACATCACTCGCGCACGTTTTAACGGAGAATGGCGCGCCCACCCGGGGAATGCGTCGTGCGCTGCCGCAATGGCCTGCTCGGTTTCCTGTGTCGTACTCATCACCACCTGGCGGATCTGTTCGCCGGTGGCCGGGTTGAAGATTGCCTGAACGCGCTGGCCTGAACCGGTGACACATTCGCCGTGGATAAAATTCGCTACTGTCTCCATCCTTAACCTCTCGCTGTTGATACGTGACTGTTACCTGAACACTGTTATCTGTGTACTATATATGAAACAAACATTCCATTTTAAGTTGAAATAAAATAAATAATGATTAATGTGATCAAGGATGGGTTTTTATGTTAACAAGCGGAATCGCATGATTAGCGTGCACTGGCATAACGTTTCAGCGGACGACAAGCCTGAAGCTTTTGTTTCGTTTTTACAGCCAGATGAATGAGTGACATTTCAAAGACGCGGTTTTGCGTTTAGAATCATAAAACTATGTACCAGGAGGTAAAATGACAACAGCAACCAGCCTGAACGAGCTGCAGCAGCAAATCCGCGATCGCTACGATAGCCTGAGTAAGAGGCTGCAGCAGGTGTCCCGCTATGTGCTGGATAATACCAATAGCGTGGCCTTTGATACGGTTGCCGTCATTGCTGAACGTGCCGGAGTGCCACCCTCTACGCTGATCCGCTTCGCCAACGCCTTTGACTTCACCGGCTTCAACGAAATGAAACAGCTGTTTCGTATGAACCTGGTAGAGGAAACCGCCAGCTACAGCGACCGCGCGCGCATGTTCCGTGAGATGGAAAGCGAAGCCGTACCGGAAACCCCGCTCGATATCCTGCAGGAGTTCGCCCGTTCGAATACCCAGGCGCTCCAGCAGCTGGCAGCCCGTGCCGAACCTGAAATGTTGGAACGCGCCGTACAATTGCTGGCAGAAGCCGACACCATTTACATCGCTGGTCTGCGTCGTTCGTTTAGCGTAGCGGCCTATCTCACCTACGCCCTGAGCCATCTTGAGTGTCGCCCTATTTTGCTCGACGGAATGGGCGGAATGCTGCGCGAGCAGATTAACCGCATCAAAGCGCACGATATTGTGGTGTCGATTAGCTTCTCGCCTTATGCGGAAGAAACAGTGATGGTCAGCGAAACTGCGGCCAATGCCGGCGCGCGCCAGATAGTGATTACCGACAGTCAGATAAGCCCGCTGGCCACGTTCAGCGATCTCTGCTTTGTGGTGAAAGAGGCGCAGGTTGACGCGTTTCGATCCCAGTCTGCGACGCTGTGCCTGGTGCAGTCGCTAGTGGTGGCGCTGGCTTACCGTCTGGGTGACGGGAGTAATGAACGCGGTCATTCTGTCGGGTGATGAGCACCGCAAAAATTGACGATCCGCTTTATTACATTCCCGCCAGCGTGACGTGAAACCGTGATGCCAGCCGTTACTTTTATGGTCGTTGAAAATATCGTCCTCATTCAGCGACCAGATAAAATACAATCCGTTATTACCATAAGCTACAATTATATTAATATTAGATAATCAACAATGCGCATGCTGACAATAATACGCAAAGGTTTACTATAGACCTGTCTTTTTTAAGCAGGAAAGTAAAATGAAAAATACAAAAGGGTTGATGATTATTGCCCTTGCTTTCACCCTGGCATCATGTGCTTCCATTCCTGAGAATATCAAAGGTAATAATCAACCCGATATCCAAAAAAACTTTATCTCCGTGCATAACCAGCCCGGTTTATATACCGGACAGCAGGCCCGCTTTGGCGGTAAAGTCATCAATGTGATTAACACCAAAAAAGATACGTTGCTGGAAATCGCCGTTTTGCCACTGAATGACTCTGCTAAGCCACAAATAGACGCGAGCTATCAGGGACGTATTCTTGCCCAGCAGAAAGGTTTCCTCGATCCGGTAAACTACAGAAACCATTTCGTGACTATTTTGGGAACAATTCAAGGAGATGAGTCAGGATTCATCAACAAAGTCCCGTACAACTTTGTTAAAGTTGATTTACAAGGAATCCAGGTTTGGCATTTAACTGAGTCTGTCAACACCACCTATAACATGTGGGATTATGGTTACGGCGCATTCTGGCCTGAGCCGATGTGGGGAGCGCCTTACTACGCCAGTACAGTCACTCAGGTAACTCCGGAGCTAGTGAAATAATCCCAGAGGTAAGATGGCGTGACTATATTCCGGAGTCAGGTGTTGGCAAACAACCCTTCTCATCACCCCGCGTTTATCTTATTGCGCCATCCTGCTTCATGGGATCCTACGCTTAACATGCATTCTTCCTGTTACATATAATTTTTAACCGCTAATTCTTTAGCGAAGAAATGGGCTTTACCCTTCTCATGCCTGACCATCTTTTGTTATTTACCGACAACTCCCCCACCCTGCATGCAATAAAAGAACATTTGTGTTTACACATTATTCAGGGATTACTATGAACAGAAAATGCTTACTGTTGATACCATTATTCTTTAGCAGCATCATCATCACCGCCTGCGATAATAAACCTGCAGTAAAAACCGCCATGGAGCCCGAGGTCGGCGTTGTTACCTTAGCGCCCTCCTCTGTAAATATTAAAAGTGAACTTCCGGGTCGCGCGCTTGCGTTCGAGATCGCCGAAATCCGCCCTCAGGTTGGTGGGATCATCATAAAACGCAACTTTGTTGAAGGTGATAAAGTCAGCAAAGGAGAATCACTGTATCAAATTGATCCTGCCCCGCTGCAGGCACGACTGGACTCAGCCAAAGGCGCGTTGGCAAAGGCACAGGCTACCGCCAATAATGTTCGTCTGACACTCAATCGGCAGTCAGCATTAATAAAATCTAATTACGTCAGCCGCCAGGACTATGACACGACGCGTTCACAGCTTAATGAAGCGCAAGCCAATGTTGCCGTCGCTAAAGCGGATCTTGAACAAGCCACCATCAATCTTCGATACGCCAATGTTACCTCGCCCATTGATGGCATTAGCGGCAAATCTTCCGTGACCGTGGGTGCCCTGGTTACTGCCAATCAGGAAAACGCGCTGGTCACCGTTCAGAGATTAGATCCGATTTATGTTGATTTAACCCAGTCAGTACAGGACTTCTTACGCCTGAAAGAAGAGAAAGCCAACGGCCAAATCGCCCAGCAACAAGGCAAAATTCCGGTTGAGCTGATGCTGGAAAACGGCAAGCCCTATCGCCATACCGGTACGCTTGAGTTTTCCGATCCCGCTGTTGATGAGACCACCGGTTCGGTAACCCTGCGCGCCGTATTTCCCAATCCTGAAGGTGAAATTTTACCCGGTATGTATGTCACGGCGTTGCTGGACGAAGGCAGTCAACAAAACGTGTTGATGGTCCCCCAGCAAGGAATTACGCATAACGAGCAAGGAAAAGCCACCGCGCTGATCCTTGACCAGGAGAACGTAGTGCAACTGCGTGAAATAAACGCAGTGAAGGCCGTTGGTAATCAATGGTTAGTGACCGCGGGATTACGTCCTGGCGATCGGGTCATTGTGTCCGGATTACAAAGAATTCGTCCGGGAATCAAAGCCCGGGTCCTCCCTTCAAAACTGAACACATCTGACACGGTAGCTGAACAGTAATATTTCAGGCATTAAGGACACTTTCTTCATGGCCAACTTTTTTATTGAGCGCCCGGTTTTCGCCTGGGTGCTCGCTATTATCATGATGTTTACGGGCGGTATCGCGATAATGAACCTGCCTGTCGCCCAATATCCACAAATTGCGCCCCCAACCATTACCATCAGCGCTGCCTACCCAGGGGCAGACGCAAAGACCGTTGAAGACTCCGTCACCCAGGTGATTGAACAAAATATGAATGGTCTTGATGGCCTGATGTATATGTCATCCACCAGCGATGCGGCAGGTAATGCCTCGATTATCCTGACCTTCAAAACGGGTACGTCACCCGATATTGCGCAGGTTCAGGTACAGAATAAACTGCAGCTGGCGATGCCTTCCTTGCCACAGGAAGTACAACAGCAAGGGATCAGCGTTGATAAATCCAGCAGTAATATCTTAATGGTCGCCGGTTTTATCTCTGATAATAACAGCCTGAGCCAATATGATATTGCCGACTATGTGGCCTCGAACATTAAAGATCCGCTAAGCCGCACTGCCGGGGTGGGGAGCGTACAGTTATTCGGTTCGCAATACGCCATGCGCATCTGGTTGGATCCGCAAAAGCTCGACAAGTATAACCTCACTCCCGAGGACGTCATTACCCAGCTCAAAGTGCAGAATAATCAGATATCTGGCGGGCAGTTGGGGGGCATGCCTCAGTCAGCCGATCAGCAGTTAAATGCGTCGATAATCGTCCAGACGCGTCTGCAAACAACCGATGAATTTGGCAAGATCTTCCTTAAAGTTCAGCAAGATGGTTCTCAGGTTCTGCTGCGCGATGTCGCGCGCATTGAGCTGGGTGCGGAAAATTATGCAACGGTTGCACGTTACAACGGCAAACCCGCCGCCGGGATTGCGATTAAACTTGCCGCTGGCGCCAATGCCCTGGCAACGTCCCAGGCGGTCAAACAAGAGCTGAACAGATTATCGGCCTGGTTTCCGGCTAGTATGAAAACCGTTTATCCCTATGACACCACGCCGTTTATCGAGATTTCGATTCAGGGTGTTTTTCATACTTTGATCGAGGCAATCATTCTGGTATTCCTCGTCATGTATCTGTTTTTGCAAAGTTTCCGTGCGACGCTTATCCCCACTATCGCCGTTCCGGTGGTTATCCTCGGAACCTTTGCAATACTCGACGTTGCCGGTTTTTCGATTAACACGCTCACGATGTTTGGCATGGTGCTGGCGATAGGGCTGTTAGTCGATGATGCCATCGTGGTGGTTGAGAACGTAGAACGTATTATTGCCGAAGAGCACTTGTCACCAAAAGCGGCGACGCATAAAGCGATGGGTCAGCTCCAGAGAGCACTGGTCGGTATTGCCGTCGTCTTATCCGCCGTGTTTATGCCAATGGCATTTATGAGCGGGGCAACGGGTGAGATTTTCCGTCAGTTTTCCATCACCTTAATTTCCTCCATGCTGCTGTCGGTATTTGTGGCAATGAGCCTGACGCCTGCACTTTGCGCTATGTTGTTGAAATCCCATGAAGGAGAAAAGGAAAACACACATTTTCTGTTTACCCGTTTCAATCACTTCATGGAGAAATGCACTCAGCACTACACGGACAGCACCCGTAGACTGCTACGTCGCACAGGCCGTTATATGGTCGTCTATTTAGTCATTGGCGCGGGCATGATTGTGCTGTTTTTACGCACTCCGACCTCGTTTCTGCCTGAAGAAGATCAGGGGGTATTCATGACCACGGCACAATTGCCTTCGGGTTCAACGATGGTGAACACCAGCAAAGTGCTTGGGGAAATAACGGATTACTATCTGACAAAAGAACAGAAAAATGTCGCGTCTGTTTTTACCGTTGGCGGATTTGGCTTCAGCGGACAGGGGCAAAATAACGGTCTGGCGTTTATCAGCCTGAAACCGTGGTCAGAACGTGTTGGCGAAGAAAACTCGGTTACCGCCATCATTCGCCGGGCAATGATGGCTTTAAGCACCATTAATAATGCCGTCGTTTATCCGTTCAATTTACCCGCAGTCGCGGAATTGGGTACCGCATCAGGGTTTGATATGGAGCTGCTGGATAACGGTAATCTTGGGCATGAAAAAATGATGCAGGCGCGCAACCAGCTTCTGGCTTTGGCCAACCAGTCCTCCGGTGAGGTCGACGGGGTGCGTCCGAACGGTCTGGAAGATACACCGATGTTCCGCATTCACGTCAACGCCAAAAAGGCTGAAGCTATGGGCGTTGCGTTATCGGATATTAATCAGACCATCTCCACCGCGTTTGGTAGTCGCTATGTCAATGATTTCCTGAACCAGGGGCGCGTAAAAAAAGTGTATGTCCAGGCCGATACGCCGTTCCGTATGTTGCCGGACAATATCAACCACTGGTACGTACGTAACGCCTCCGGTTCCATGACGCCGCTCTCCGCCTACTCATCCACCGAGTGGACCTACGGTTCTCCTCGCCTTGAACGCTACAACGGTCAACCAGCAATGGAAATTCTGGGCCAGCCGGTTGAAGGGAAAAGCAGCGGTGATGCGATGAAATTTATGGCATCGCTGATTAATAAACTGCCCGCAGGCGTCGGCTATGCCTGGACCGGTCTGTCTTATCAGGAGGCGCTATCCACAAACCAGGCACCAATGCTGTACGGCATTTCGCTGATCGTCGTGTTTCTGGCGCTGGCGGCACTGTATGAAAGCTGGTCGATCCCGTTCTCGGTGATGCTGGTTGTGCCAATCGGGGTGGTCGGCGCTTTGCTGGCTACCGATCTGCGTGGCCTGAGCAAT
This sequence comes from Citrobacter sp. Cpo032, assembly GCF_030332975.1. NCBI lineage: Bacteria > Pseudomonadati > Pseudomonadota > Gammaproteobacteria > Enterobacterales > Enterobacteriaceae > Citrobacter > Citrobacter sp. Cpo032. Next base: position 159,402 of record NZ_JAOWGU010000046.1, on the reverse strand, counting down.
GATGTTTATTTCCAGGTCGGCCTGCTCACCACCATGGGGCTGTCGGCTAAAAACGCCATTCTGATCGTCGAGTTTGCCGTCGAGATTATGCAGAAAGAAGGGAAAACGCCGCTTGAAGCTGCGGTGGAAGCCGCGCAAATGCGCTTACGTCCAATTCTGATGACCTCACTGGCCTTCATCCTGGGGGTTATTCCGCTGGCAATAAGCAACGGCGCGGGCTCTGGTGCGCAAAATGCCGTCGGTACGGGGGTTATCGGAGGGATGCTGGCCGCGACGGTACTGGCAATCTATTTTGTTCCAGTGTTCTTTGTCCTCGTTGAAAATACGTTAACGCGATTTAAAGCTCGACGCTGATCCCCTGCCCTCTCCCTGGGTTTAGATTATTCAATTCCCAGGGATGGGGCTTCGTTTGTCAGGTCTACAGTTATTAGCGGGCACGGCTATCCAGCGAGTTTCTCGTGGATAGCAGGGTAAGCATTACGCGGATTTTTTATAAGGAACGACTGAGGGTAGGAACAGAGGTTGTCAATTCTAACTAAAGCCAGGCTATCAAAACGGTTAATCAATAGTGCAGACCGGAACCTTTCAGATTTACAGCCAGTTCACCCAGTTTAGTATTCGGATGCTGATGACACATTTTAACCATTTTCGGTACAGCTTCCGTTTCCACCTCATGCAGGGGAACATAATCATCGCCTTTAAAGTCAGAATTTTTATTAACAATCACAAAGGCAATTGCCGTCTTGTATTGCTGACTCATATCAACAAATTCTTTACAGGTCATATCTTGTGGCGCAGCTTCCGTTGCCTGAGTAGCCAAAGCACGGGTCATTGGTGCCATAACAGAGGTCACAAGAATAGCCGCAGAAACCATCATTTTAATATTCACTATGCGCTCCAGAGTTAGCATTAATTTTTATCGGCGAGCTTATCAGTTTTAACCAGCGTCGCATTTCTACGCAGACTGATAAAAGCTAAAGAACTAAAGATCATCTCGACACCAATAAAAATTGAGGTAAATACATACGATCTGTCGGGATCCATATTCAGCCATACGCCGGCAATAAGCAGGTCAAAAATACCAATAAAAATGTTCCATCCATAACCCGGACTACGGAACAGTTTGACCCCAGAGGCGATACGAAAAATACCCCCCAGAATAAACAGGCAGCAAAATACCATTGCCAGAGAATTCATGCCTATCACAGGATTCACGAGGAAACAGTAACCCAGCAGTAACCACGCGATAGCAAAAAAGGCATAGGTAAATTTGGCTTTCAATTGCTTTTTACCTGAGCTAAACAGGCTATAAATAGAATAGAAACCACATACCAGGAACATAAAACCGGTTGCATAGCTTAAATAAACACCTGCAGCAATCGGATAAATCAAGCAGCAGATGCCACAAATCAACATCAACACCGCCATAATCGTCGCGTGCTTTTTATAATGAACGAGTGTTTTTTCATTAAACGCTCTCAGGCTACGCTGATTAAAAACAAACATATATCCTCCGTTATACATAAACGCAATGTAACCTGTTGACACAAGAATTATTACTCACTCAACATATGTTACTTACAGTGGAATGATAAGACTTCCACTAAGGAAGCGTATATAAGAACAAGAGAATGTCGCTATGCGTATATTCCTACACATGTCAGACATCTGACACTTGTAGGATTAAACGGTCATTATTCTATCTTGGCTCTGATTCCTCTCTTTAACATTATTTAATATGCTTATTGCGTTTGGTGACATATACCAAATTTATTCAGGAGAAAGTAATGAAAAAGATTATTCTTGCGGGTGTGCTTGCAACCATGATGGGTTCAGCACCAGTGATGGCTGCTACTGCTACCACAACCACTCCGGCGCAAGCTGCTACCGCAAATGTACAAAAAGAAGCTGCCGATGTTATGCAGGTCGCAGTGCAAGGCGCAAATGCGATGCGTGATATTCAGCTTGCTCGTCTGGCCCTGTTTCATGGACAGCCTGACAGCGCTAAAAAATTAACCGATGACGCGGCTTCCCTGCTGGCAGGCGACAGCAAAGATTGGGCGAAATTTGTAAAAGCTGCGCCTAAAGCCAAGATGATTGACGATCAGTACGTGGTTATTAACGCTACGGTCGCGCTATCAGAAGACTATATTGCGACTCCGGCCAAAGAATCCGCTATCAAAACAGCGAATGGCAAAATGGCCAAAGGCGACTGGAAAGGTGCAGTGGATACTCTGCAACTGGCTGGTATCAGCGTGCTTCAGACCCAATACCTGATGCCTCTGAATCAGACTCGTAAAGCCGTTGCCAGCGCGCAAAAACTGCTGACTTCCGGTAAATACTATGAAGCAAACCTTGTGTTAAAAGGTGCTGAAGATGGCATTGTGGTCGATAGCGAGATGATCGGCGCAGGCCAGTAGTACTCAGCACTACGGAGTGTTGAACCAGGACTTTCTCTCCTGATCGGGCAGCTACGGCTACCCGATCAGGGGGATTAATGGCTAATCAGACTGTCTATCTCAATCTCAATTTCCCGCATAACAGCAATAATCTTCTGCAATGCCTCCTCGCGTACTGCCAGAGGAAGATCGTCATGTCGTCTGGATTCGAAAGGTTCGCACAGGTTCTGTAGCGCAGTGATACCCAGAATTTGCGCCGAGCCATGCAACCGGTGAAGAGCTCGCAAAAACAGCTGAGGTTCATCTTGCAGAACGGCTTTCTCAGCCGCTTGTATATCATTCAGCGTTGCCTCGCGAAATGTCTCGAGAATCTCGTTCATCAGTGCGCGATCGCCGCCGGTATTTTCCGTCAACACATTGAATTTCAAATGCCGGATTGTACAAGGAGACGAATAACCGGTTTCGATTTTACTCAATTCATGGGTCAGTGTCTGAATCGACACAGGCTTGAACAGGCACAAGTTCATACCATTTTGCAGGCATCGATCGCGTGACTGTGGAAGTGCGCTGGCCGTCAGTCCCCATATTTGTAAATTCGGCTGTTGACGACGTAGCGAAGCCGCGAGATCAAACCCGTCTTTTTTCGGCATATTTACATCGGTTATCAGCAGATCGTACGATTTCTTCGCTAGTTTGGCTTCTGCTTCCTCCCCATCACACGCTTCATCCACGCTGTAGCCAATGGCATTCAACTGTCGCTTGAGCAGCAGGCGATTGGTTGGATTATCGTCAGCTATCAAAATAGACAGACACGGAAGCGGTAACAGAGTACCGGGCGCATCGCCATCCGATACAATCGACTGTCGAGCTGTTTCAACCGGCAGCGTTATGGTAAACGTGGTTCCTTGCAACGGGACGCTCATCAACTCCAGCGTCCCACCCATCAACGTCACCAGTTCTTTGCAGATAAATAACCCCAGTCCAGAACCGGTTTGTTGACGCCCGCAGCGTCCCTGAGCGTAACGCTGAAACAGCCCCGCCTGCTCCTCTTCACTAATACCGCAACCGGTGTCGCTAATGGCAATAGTCAGGGTACCGTGATTCTCCCCCTCAGGCATCAAACGGACCGTCACATGAATGCTGCCCTGCTCGGTAAACTTCAACGCATTACCCACCAGGTTGGTGAGAATTTGCCGCAAAGCCTGCTGATCGACAAATACCCGCTCGTTCGCCGGCAACTGACTAACGCAGGCAAGCGTAATGCCTTTCTGTCTGGCTAAGGCATCGAAAGAGTGGCACTGCAATTCAATGAGTTGCGAGAGATCCGTCCATTGAGGAACTACCTGGTATTTACCAGACTCAATCTTATCCACATCCAGAATCTTACCGATCAGCCCAAGCAATGACTGGGCCGTCGCCCCGGTAAGGGCAATCGCCTCTTTTCGCTGTGCCGGGCTGAGTTCTGAACTCGACAGTAATTCCACAAAGCCAACAATCGAACTTACCGGAGTACGTAACTCATGGCTCATACTCGCCAGAAAGCGACTTTTGGCCTTGGTTGCTTCAATCGCTTTATTCTTTTCGTTTTCCAGTTCTTGAGATAATGCTTCTTTGAGATGAAGCTGCTCTTCCAGTAGCCGCTGCGATTGTTTCCTTTTATTTACCTCACGGGAGAGTGAGATCCCCCAGATCAGGCTAATTGCTATCAGCAGCAGCGCGAATATCCCCAGTTGATAGAATTGTTTGCTATATCGACTCCAGAAATCGACCTGCGTATTGGAAATTTTCGACCACCTCTCCGTCATCTGCAAAATTTCACGTGGCGGTATGGCCTGAAGCGCTTTATCCATAACAGACTTCAACACCGGCTCGCGGGGAGAGATTGCAAAACTTACCGACGCACCAGGCATATCTGGAAGCCTAAAAAAGTGCATATTTTTCTGGTAGTAATGATCGACCATAAATCTTGCCGACAATTCGGTAGCGATTGCCGCATCAACGCTGCCCTCCTTGACCATGGCCATCGCAACACTGCCAGTATCCGCATTCACCCAGGTGGCCTGCGGATAGCGTTGCTTAAGCTCACTTTCCAGCACATGCCCGGCAGGCAAAGCAATGCGTATCGGCTTCTCCAGTAGCGATTCGGCGGTTTCCTCACGGGAAGTGATCATCACAAATGCCACATTCATCAGCGGATCGCTAAAGGCCGAATTGGGCGGGTTTTGATGAGTTAGCGTGATAGTGGGATACATATCCCACTGTTCGCCGCTTATTTGCTTTGTCTGCTCACTTTTAGAGCTAGCTAAAATGGGTTCAAAATCGAGCCCCGTTTGCAGATGAATAATATTCAGCAAATCACCAATAATACCGCGTAACTCACCACTGCGATCGACCAGCGTATAGGGCGAGTAATCTGGGTTGATTAAAATGCGGATAACATGCTTTTTCTTCAACCACGCTTTTTCCTGATCGGTGAAAGGAATAGGCGCATTCAGATAGGCAAGGTTGCCTCGGTTCAGCCAGTTCTGCATGACTTGCATATGAATTTCATTACTGATTGACGTAATGAAACCATCAAGAATATTTCTTAATACAGGCTGATCTTCGTTAACGACAAAATAATTATATTGTTCTTGCTTATCAAAGTAGTGCGTAATAACCAGTGATTGTGAGAAGTATCGAGAGATACAATGACTGCTGGTGATATTGTTACCAATATAATATTGGTTATCGCCATTCACTACCGACGCCATAGCCTGATACTCGTCGTCATAAAATGAGACTTTAGCCTCAGGAAAAGCCCCCTGGATAACATCGAGAAAAGGGCAATCCCGTACACACGCGACGCTAACCTGATGGTTCGAGGTCAGCGGCAGCAGAGTGTTTTTTAGCGATGTTACAAGCGTCGGCCACGTGGTCAGCAATGCCGAAGTGCGCAACAGATTTCCACCAACATCCTGGCGTCGGGACAGTTGGGTTATCAGCGTATCAACATCGTTATTGGCGAGCGCGGCCAGCGCCTCTTGCTCATTATCATACTGCTTTATAATGATTTTTAGATTGAGGTTCTTTTGCATTAACGCAAGGTAATCCGCGTTGACGCCTCGATAATATTCACCGCTATTTTGATAAACAATGGGGGAGACTTCCGGTAACCAGGTGCCAACAACCAAGGTTTTTTTATGCGCTAACCAGTTTGTTTCTTCCCTGTTCAAGCCGATATTTTGCACTGAGGTATTATAGTTACTTTTTAGCTCAACTTGCCGAGCTGAGCTTACACCCGTAGACAACCCGATGGTAAAGATGACCATCAAAAAAATAAAAAAGCGTTCCAGCATTACTCTATCCTATTTTATTTCTCTGCGCATAATCATAAATTTCCATTAATGATGAACAATCTAATTTTTCCATCAACCGGCTTTTATAGGTACTTACCGTTTTATTACTGATATTCATTTTGCTGGCAATTGTGCTGTAATCCATGCCATTAAGGATATAACGCAATACTCTCATTTCCTGGTTCGACAACGTATCAAGCTTATCCTGCTCGCTGACGGATGAACCAGTAAAATGCTCAAGGGAAAAGGGAAAATAGCTATAGCCATTTTTTGCTGCTTCGATTGCGGCAAGAATATTATTCATACCTTCTTTTTTACTCACAAATCCGTTAGCACCGTATTCGGCGCTACGTTTGCCGTAAAAAAATTCATTTTTGGCTGAAATGATAATGATTACACCAGCATAGTGCCGCTTTCTCAGCTGCTCCAGCACTTCGATGCCACTGATACCCGGAATATCCACATCGATAATCAACAGCTCCGGTTTGGTTTTTTCAACGGTTTGAACCACTTGATCTCCACTGTCGAGTTCGGTGGTCACAGCGATACCATTGGTATCGAGTAAGTTGCGGATGGCAATGCGAGCCAATGGGTGATCGTCAACGATTATCGCGTTCATTGCGTATAAGAATCCCGATAAATAAAGAGAGGCGATGGCTATAGAGCAGATGAGTCTTCAATATTATGTTTGATAAACGCAAGACTTTAAGAGGAAAATTCTAGCATAGCCACGCGTATATTTTATTATTTTTTCATAATTCGAATGAATAAATCATAAAAATAACATTTTGATTTACAAAAATTAAACCTTGAACCTTTGTAAATATCAAATCATTAACACAACGTAAAGGAAAATTCCTACACATGTAGGACAGGTCTTTCATTTATTAGGGTTCATTCTTAACAAAGCTATTAATATCAATAGGGTAGTAAGCATTAGAACCGTAAAAATACGAAAAACACCCCTCATCTGACGATCATTCCGTTAGGGTGGCATGGTGGAAAGCTGCCATCAAATAGCCGCTTACGTTGAACATTCCCATGCACATTTCTATGCCAGCAACTTTACATTACAAACAGATATTATTTTTCAATACGTTGCCTACGACAGTTTTTTGTTAATTTTATTTCTATATGAAATTATCCTACACTTGTCTTTATGCTTAAATAGAGCAGAAATAGCGCATTTCAAATTTCCAGGTTACATCGATGCGCTGCTAAAAAAATAAGATAGAGCATTTTTTCATACTTTCGGGTGATAACAATTTTACTAACCTGAATTTTGGAGAAACTGTAAATCCAGAGGGATCGTACACTGGCACAACCTGGCGGGAAGAAAAACCGGCCAACGTTAAAAGCATCACTTTCACATTCTAAGGAGAAAAATAGGTTACCAGAACAGCAAGTTACGCTTCTCTTCTGGTAGTAAGCAAAGCAATTGATTGATGGCGTATAGCAAAATGAATCAAATACGAGAATCATTAAACAATGTTGTATTCCCTGACACAATGCCTGACGCATGGCCTTATCAATCCTGGTGTTCACCTGAAAATATTGATACCGATATTACATGGTATTCATTTACTGAGCTGGATTTGATGATCGAAGCCTGGCTGGGTAAAGACTCACTCATCCCAGTGAACAAAACCGTATGGGGTTTTGTGAACGAAAATGAACCATTAATCCAGATAGTTATCCACGAAGATATTGCATATATTGCAATTAATCACAGATTCTATTCATGGGTAATTATTGTTGCAGGAACATACAACTTAAACATCAGTCTCGATCTTGCCTCCATATTTAAACACACAGCCTTAGCCGATACAGCGCTATGCATTATAGCCAATCGCGTTGACATACATTCAGTAGAGGTATCTCTTAACACCGCCCGCTCTTTTATGAACTTTGTTTTCTTTCATGAATTGGTTCATTTGATGTGTTGCCAGCATCAATACATCAAGATGAATGGCAACCAACTTCCGTATATCAGGACCATGGAGTTTATTGCCGACTTTCTAGCGTACGAACATTCACTCATGCCTGTAACTTACGAATATACCGTACAAAAAGACAACTGGGATCTGCAGATGAGTACCGCTCGATGCCTTGGCTTTGTCATCGCGTCCTATTTCATCATTAAGACGAAACAGATCAACAAGTTAAATCTATATCCATCCATAAATGAAAGAACCACCTTGTTGCTGAGTTATATATTATCGCCATCTTTAACGCGGAGTGAACGGGAGGGATTACTGCTAAAATATGAAGCCAGTGGAATAATGGATGCTTATATCCGGCGAGGAAAGCTAGGATTTAATATTGGCAATAATGATTCCCTCACCTCGACTGAATATTCTGCATGTCGTTGTAATTGCAGCAAATGCAGCGCATTCGCCAACGAGATATGTAACAAGGCCAAACCATTGAACAGCGAAGTATTAAACCATATGAGCATTTATACAGAATGCTTCCCTAAAAATAAGGTTTTTTACCCCTTTCCTGTTATAGATAAAAGAGATAACAAAACATCTCATTTTTGTAGTTTACAAAATCCTATACTGTTTTCCTTAGAGAAAACGATTAAAAGATCCTCTGCATTTCTATCAAACCGATTCCTGAGTTTCCACTAAGAGCCTAATGGGATAGGCTCTTAATCACTTATTTCCGTCATCCTTAATGTGGCTCTGGAACAGCAGAGCCACAAGAGAGAGACATTAATCAGGCTTTACTGGGCAACGCTCCCACTGCGTGCGAGCTTTTGACTGTCAGCGTAACGACAGCTGAGCACAACAGTGCAGCAATCATAAAGATAAAGGCGCTGTTATAGCTTCCGCCACTACTTTGGATAAGCCAGCCGATGATAGGCGCTGATACAACCCCCGCCATCTGGCCGCCAAAGTTAACAATACCGGATGCCCGCCCCATGATGTTGCTCGGGATCGTATCCATCAGAATGCCCCAGAACGTCGCCATGGCAAAGAACATGAACAGGGCTGAGACACACTGATAAACCACCGCCATATCTGCACTGCTCACGCTGAAAGTCAGATACAGGAATCCCGCGGCAATAACAGAGGTTACAACATACAGCGTTTTACGCTGGGGTTTGAATTTGTCTGAGCAATAACCGCCTAATAATGTTCCGCCTGCCCCGAACAGGAAGGGAATGGCTGCCATGACACCGGTCTTTGCCAGAGAAAACTCTCGTACGGTAATCAGATAGCTTGGTAGCCAGGTTGAAAAACCCCAGAAGGTGATATCAAACAAAAACCAGATGCTGGCCATTTGCCAGAGCACCGGCATTTTAAGTACGTCTTTAAACGCGATAGCACTGGTGTTTTGCAGGCTCCCCTGATCGTCAGCAGCCAGCTCAGCCAGGTCTTGCTGCGTAATGGCAGGGTGATCTTTCGGGTTGTCACGTGTAAATAAGTAGATACCTGCCGCGATAAACAGACCGGGAATACCCAGCACGATAAAAACCATGTGCCAGCCAAATGCCCCGATGATACTTGCCGCCACAACTACCGCCAGCGCTGGGCCTAAGGTGTTAACCGTTGACTGAATCGCCGTGGCGCGACCACGCTCTTTCGACGGGAAATAGGTTGATATCATCTTCCATGAGGCCGACGGGAAACACCCCTCACCGATACCAAAGAAGAATCGTACTGCTAACATCAGCGGCAGCGTCAGCACAGCGCCGGTTAAGCTGGTGAACACAGACCACCATGCAATACCAATGGCCATGATTTTGCGCGAGCCAAATTTATCCGCCAGTAATCCACCGGGAATTTGAAACGCAGCATAACCAATAAAAAAGGCGCTAATAATTAAACCTTGTTGAGTCGTATCAAGATTTAAATCTTTGCCAATATAAGGGAGCGAAACGCTCATCACCATTCTGTCGAGAAAAGAGAGCAGCCACGCCAGCCAGATCAGGGTCAGGACGGTATATCTTGCTTTCCAGGTCTTGGGTTTACCTGAAGGTAAAGACGTTTGTAGGTTCATTGTGATGTCCTTAGGGTGTAGTGATCTACCGCGGCCATAAATAGTCGCGATAGATCCATGCGTGTTTAGCGTTATTTATTAATATTGTTTTCTAATAACCGTACCGCTACAGGCATAACTTTCCGTGCCATTGATTAAGGCAATGCGCCCATTAACCATGACAATTTCAATCCCTTCCGGGTACTGATTGGGTTCCACAAAAGTGCCTTTATCCGTAATTGTGTTCGGATCGAACATCACAATATCCGCTGCATAACCCACCTTCAGCAGTCCGCGATCCTGCAAACCCAATACTTCAGCAGGTTTCCCCGTCATCTTGCGGATTGCCGCTTCCCAGCTCAGACATCCCTCTTCACGGACATATTTACCGAGTACGCGAGGGAATGCGCCAAACACGCGCGGGTGCGGTTTGCCAGCCCCCATTAAGCCGTCGGTACAGACGTTTTGCTCAGGTCGACAGAGAAACTTAATCACGTGCTCTTCGGTACCGTAGAAGTCGACCATCCCCACGGCGTTTTCCTCTTCAAAGAGCAGATCGAAGGTGGCGTTGTACGGATCTTTTCCGCGCAGCTCGCCCAACTGGACGAGGTTCAAACCGACAGCATCCTGATTTTTTGCCGTTTTCACGCTGGTGACAAAAATCTGGTCCAAGCCGGCAAAATCGATAAAGTTATCCCAGCCAGGAATACCCTGCTGAATATCATCAATCATTTTGGCGCGCAGTTCGGGCGAGGCGAGACGCTCAAGTAATTTGTCCGTACCACCGGAGTGAACCCAGGGCGGCAGGATCACGCCAAGCATCGTACTGCCCGCCACATACGGATACTGGTCGAAAGAGATACGAATTCCCTCTTCCTGCGCCTGTTCCAGCATGCCCAGCATCTGGTCGATCAGCCCCCAGTTTTTCTTGCCGCAAACCTTCATATGCGAAATATGTAGCCAGACGCCAGTGGCTTTGGCGATATCAATCAGTTCCTGGGTTGAGTTGATAATATCGTCAGCTTCACTGCGCTGATGCACCACAAAGATCCCGTCATATTTCGCCGTGACCTTACACAGTTCAATCATTTCGGCAGTATCACCAAAGGCGCAAGGCATATAGATAAGTCCTGTGGAAAGTCCAAATGCCCCAGCCTTTAGCTCTCGCTCAAGGACTTCACACATCTTCGCCACATCTTCACGGGTCGAAGGACGCCCATCCAGACCCATCGCTTCCATGCGCACGTTGCCATGAGGAACTAAATACGCGAGGTTTGTCGCCGGATGACGTGATGCCAGCAGATTGAGATAACCGTCTGTATTTTTATACTTCCAGTCAATTTTGTCGGTGTCACCGTCCAGTCCGGCGATATTTTTACGCCAGGCTGGAATATATTCTTCAGGTAGCGGTGCTAAGGCGACGCCATCCTGGCCCAACAGTTCGGTGGTGATACCCTGACGAATTTTTGCCGACAGCGCGGGGTTAATAATGGCCGACAGGTCAGAGTGCGTATGGGTATCAATAAAGCCAGGGCAAATAATTTTTCCTGTTGCATCAATTACCTGTTCATTGATGCCAACCTCAATTTGACCGATTTCGACAATACGTCCTTCATCAACCATCACATCGGCAATTCTGCCTTCACTGCCCGTCCCATCGATTACATTTCCGTTTTTGAAAATGGTTTTCATCGTTATTCTCCATGGCGGTGCTGCTGAGCGACACCGCCTGTAAGGTAAGAGGTGGTTATCTTTATTTTTATTGGCGATAGAGTGTCTGGATGATGCTGTAATAGCCGCTGGCCGAGCCGGTTAACTGATCGATCTCGATATACTCGTCAATGGTGTGTGCCAGGTTTTCTCGTGAAGGACCGAAGCCGATGGTTTTGATTCCCGCTTCGCCCGCATAGTGGCTACCGTTGGTACAAAATGAGTACTGCGTAATGGTTGGATTAAAGCCAGCCTCGCGAACGCCCGCCAACGCTGCCTGCACGAATTCGTCTGACTCGTCGTACACCCAGCCAGGGAAGAAACGCTCTCCCTCAATCGTGGCGCCGGTATAGCAAGACTCCTGACCCACCGCGTAGGACACTCGGGCCTTAAACTGCGGATCCTGAGCAATAAGTTCGGCAAGCGCATTTTCCAGCGGAGCAATCACGCTTTCTTTGGTTTCACCCACCAGCAAACGGCGATCGTAGGTTGCGCGACAGTAATCCGGTACCACCGAGGCTCCCGGGTACGGCGAAGATTTAATGTCGGTCAGTTCCAGAATGCCAGGCCCCAGAACCGGATGCGTTGGCGGCGTGATCGTACGAATTTTGTCGATCAATTGCGCCATTTTGTACACCGCGTTAATCCCCGCCTGTGGGTTAGCGGAGTGCGCGGGCTTACCAAAGGTTTCGACCACAATCTCAGCGCGACCACGCTGACCAATTTTCAGGTTTAACTCGGAAGCTTCACCGATGATTACGTAGTCTGGCTTATAGCGCTCGCTGACCAGGCGGGCAGCAATACCTTCAAAACACTCTTCGTGCACAATGCACGCAACGTAGATTTTCCCGGCAAAATTTCGCTGATTGTCCTGACCGAAAAAGCCCACGGCGGAGATCATCGCCGCCACGGCGCCTTTCATGTCTGTTGTGCCGCGACCATAAATTTTGCCATCTTCAATATCGCCGCCGTATGGATTGCGGGACCACTTCTCTTCGTTCACCGGCACGGTATCGATATGTCCATCGAGAACCAGCGTTTTCCCCGGCTGGGTGCCGACAATGCCGCCAACAATGTTGCCGTACTTATCAACGTGGATGTCATCGAATTGGTAATGCTGCATCATTGTTTTTATGGCATTAACCACTTCCCCTTCCTGACCGGAATAACTTTTTTGTTGGATCAGCGCCTGACAGTTTTTAATGACTTCTTCAATGCGGTTTGCAGATAACATGGGTTTCTCCGTTATATCTCTCAATCAGGGAATTATTTGTTGATGCCCGGGTACTGACCGCCCCAGACAATATCCAGATATTGTTGTGGGTCGGTATCCCCTTCGGTGCTGACTAACAGCACACGAGAGTGCGCATCCAACCCCAGTTGCTCACGCGTTTGCGCCAGTTCAGGCGAGGTCATCAGCAGCGCCAGCAGACCGGTAGTAACCGCACCTGACTCACCCGAAATAATCTGTGGATCGCCTGCCAGCGGGTTGCCCAACATGCGCATGCCCAACGCTGCAACTTCATCAGGACAGGAGGCAAATGCGTTGGCATAATCGCGCAGCAGTTTCCAGCCGATACTGTTCGCTTCACCGCAGGCAAGACCGGCCATCACGGTTTGTAAATCACCGCCCACCGCAATGGCATCCCCCTCTTTTGAACGGGCTGAGCGGTAGAGGCAATCGGCAATTAACGCTTCGGCGACGATCACTTTCGGGCGATTCTCCCCCCAGGCTGCCGTCACCATTCCCTGCACCATTCCGGCAAACGAGCCGACGCCTGCCTGCACAAAAATGTGCGTCGGCGCAACCTGATGCAGCTGATCTATCGCCTCCAGCATCAGCGTGCCGTAGCCCTGCATAATCCACTGCGGGATCTTTTCGTATCCTTCCCACGCGGTATCCTGCACCACTATCCAGCCATACTTTTCGGCCTGCTCTGCGGTCATACGAACCGCATCGTCGTAGTTCATATCGACAATCTCAGCGGTAGCGCCTTCGTTACGGATAGAGGCCAGACGTTGCTGCGAAGAACCCTTCGGCATATAAACCACGGCGTTTTGCTTCAGTTGGCGCGCCATCCATGCCACGCCGCGACCGTGGTTGCCATCAGTAGTAGTGGCAAACGTGACGGTTTGCAGATCGTGGCGTACCTCTTCGCTGGTCATCACGTCAAAGGGCAGTTCGCTGATATCCTTACCAACTAATTCAGCGATATGGCACGCCATCGCATAGGAGCCACCCAGCGCTTTAAAGGCTTTCAGGCCAAAACGCTGAGATTCATCTTTGAGGTAGATATTTTTTACGCCCAGTTTTTGTGAAAGTGCCGGTAGCGTATACAGCGGCGTCGGCGCGTAACCCGGAATAGACCGATGAAAATTCAACGCTTTTACCAGTTCCTGGCGGCTAAACGGTGCCAACGGCGCGTTCGGATGTTCGGTAAACGGTGTCTGGTTAATAAAAAATGATAAGTTTTCCTGCATCATAAAACCTCATTGTCCTGGTATTTCATTCCCTGTAATCGGTGCAATACAGAGATATTTCCGTTATCGGTATTGGCAATAGAGCAAAATGCTTACCAGCTTTTTATTAACCGAGTAAATTCTTATGAATATTTTAATAAAGGCTTTAATTTCAATAAATTAAATAGAAATAAAAATTGACACCAAAAAATATCACTGCGTCAGTTTATCGTCTCATTTTGATAAATTCTCATTATTGATAAATAGTGTGATCGCTGAAGATAAAATAAGAAAAACATCCAAAAACAGCGTGATAGATTGATTTTTCGCAAATCATTTTTGCATTGCTTCGCCTATTTATCATTTTCCTTGAGAAATGCGACACACTGCCGGAGAAGTACCATGATTTCAGTACTCAGCAATATTCAGGATGATATATGTAATTATGCCGATGCTATTTCTGGCATAACGGGCACGGACGTTGAAATCATTGATGAATCTTTAATGCGCATCGCGGGTACCGGGAAATACCGGCATATGCTCAATGAGAACGTGGCCAAAAATGGCTACATCTATCGTCACGTATTGCAGGTGCGAGAAACGGTACTGATCAAAAATCCCGGCGAGCATCCGTTGTGTCAGTTATGTGAAAAACACCACTACTGTTCTGAAATGCTGGATTTGAACGCACCAATTTTTCTCAATAATCGCGTGATTGGCGTGATCGGGATTATTTGCTCAACCCAGGCACAGCGTGACACGTTACTGAGCCAGATTGATAAATTTGTCACCTTTATTGAGCAAATCGCCGTAATGATCTCCAGTAAGGTCTTTGAATGCCTGGAGCGTTTACGCGCGCAGGAAACGCTTGGCGCATTTCGGCTTCTGATCGATGCTATGGACCGCGGCGTGGTGGCGATTGATGGCAAGGGTCTTATCTGGCATGCCAATCATTCAGCCGATCGCATCCTCAACCGTGAGGTTCAGGGATTACCACTGACCATTGAAACAACCGGAGACAGCCTGTACGGCGATGAAGAAGCGTGGCTGACGCTTGAAGGTCAGAAACATCATGTACTGTGCAAACAAATTTCGCTCTCCTCGCAGGATAACGATCGCTTAACCATGGTTATCTTTCGTGATGCACACGACTACCTGAGTAACCTTACTCCATCCCCTTATGAGTCCGATATGCAGGTGCGACTGATTGGTCACTCTCCCTCAATGGAGCAACTCAGAAGCACCATCGGTAAAATCGCCAACAGTTACGCCAGCGTGCTCATCACCGGGGAAAGCGGCTCGGGGAAAGAGGTCGTGGCTTTTGCCATTCACCAAAGCAGTCCACGTAAAGCCGCGCCTTTCGTGACAATCAACTGCGCGGCTATCCCCGAACAACTGCTGGAAAGCGAACTGTTTGGTTATGTTCGTGGCGCATTCAGCGGGGCCGATCCCAAAGGACGAATGGGAAAATTTGAACTGGCCAACGGCGGCAGCCTGTTTCTGGATGAAATTGGCGATATGCCGTTGCACCTGCAGGCCAAGCTGCTCAGGGTATTACAGGAAAAGGCGATCACCCGCGTTGGCTCTAATAACACCATCAATATTGATGTGCGCATTATTGCCGCGACCAACAAAAACATTAATGCGATGGTGGAGAATAATCAGTTTCGCGAAGATCTTTTCTATCGCCTGAACGTGGTCCCTCTGGTACTTCCTTCCCTGCGTGAACGCCGGGCTGATATTGCGGTCCTCGCACAGTATTTTGCCGATGAGTTCTCGGTCAGTTACCAGCGACCACCGCAAAAACTGCCTGATGACGTTATTAACCGCCTTTATGCCTGGCACTGGCCGGGCAACATTCGTGAATTACGCAACGTGATCGAATACATTTTTGTGATGCGCGGAGAAGCCGCCGGGATCAACGCCAGCCATCTTCCCCCTTACCTGCTCACCGCCGCTGACGGTAGGAAAACGACGATGACCGCGCAACCCTGTCAGCTTGCCAGCAAAGGAAAACAGGCGGAAAGAGAAGCTATCGAAAACGTCATCCAGCGGTTCGGCTCAAGCGTTGAGGGGAAAAAACAAGCCGCGACAGAACTGGGGATCAGCATTGCCACGCTCTATAGAAAAATAAAACTGTACGGTTTGTGAGCCCCCCCCTCTTAGCGAAGAGGCTCACGTAAAACCATACTGTGCAACCGAATGCGTTACAGGGCCGATTGATTTCGATGCTGCTCGAAATAGCGTCTGGCCTTGTCGTCAGCTTCTTTCAGGTCTGTCGGATTCAGGTTCTTCTGCGCGATATCCAGTCCATTTTGCGCATCAGAATTCCCATTAGCGAAGGCCACCGCACTCCAGATATACGCCTGAGCATAATCCTGAGTTACCCCTTTGCCTTCAAGGTACATGGTTCCCAGCATCCCCTGAGCTTCCGCATTTCCCTTTCTTGCGGCCTGTTCAAACCACTCAGCGGCTTTTTTATCATCCTGAGCGACGCCATTACCTTCTAAATACATCAAGCCAAGATCTTTCTGCGAGCCTGCATCTCCCTGGGCCGCGGCTTTCTCCAGCCACTCCACCGCTTTTTTACTGTCCTGGGCCGTTCCCTCTCCTTTTGCGTACATCATGCCAAGCATGCCCTCGGCCAGCATATCCCCTTGAAGAGCAGCCTGATTAAACAGCTCAAACGCTTTTTTGTGGTCCTGAGCCACACCAACCCCCTCGCCAAGGTAATACATCGCGCCGAGCATGCTCTGGCCCAGCGCGTCCCCTTTGCTGGCGGACTGTTTAAACAGCGCGAAAGCTTTGTCAGTATCCAGACCGACACCATCACCTTCAAAGTACTTTCTGCCCAGTAATCCCTGCGCTTTGGCATCCCCTCGTTCAGCCGCTTTACTCAATGACTTAACGGTGTTGTAGCCCTCTAATAGCGACGCCTTACTTTCAAGGAAACGCTTTGCGTCAGGATTGCCCTTCTCAACCGCACGATGGAGCCACTCAATGGCATGATAGTTTCCGCGCTCGGCAGCAATGCTTAACCACTCTACGGCCTGCTTATTGCCTTTTCCGACTTCGTTGTCAAACCACTCAATGACCTTACCGTCATACCAGCGCGCGCCCTCACCATCAAAGTAGACTAAGGCGAGCAAATAACGCGCATCGAGATTGCCCTGCTCAGCCGCACGGGTCAGCCATTCAACAGCGTTCTTGTCATTCTGCTGCACGCCCTTACCTTCGAAATACAGCACACCGAGATAGTATTGGGCATCGACATTCCCCTGAGCCGCCGCTTTGCTAAACCATTCGGCCGCTTTCTTGTCATCTTTCAGGCCGCCTTTGCCCTCATAGTACATCAGTGCAAGCAGATGCTGAGCACTCGCATTACCCTGCTCAGCCGATTTGGTCAGCCACTCGCTGCCTTTACTGAAATTCTGCTCTACCTCTTTACCTTTTAAGTACACGGTTGCAAGCACAAATTGCGCCTGCGCATCTCCCGCCTCAGCACCCTGCTGTAAAACAGCCACAGGTTCTTTATTCCACTCTTTTGCTTGTCCCTGTGAAGATCCCGCACCCCACAATATTCCGATGAAAGTGAAGGCGAGGAGAGGCCGAATGTTCATAAAACGTAATCCTTGTTAAGAAAAGGCACATAATGGAGATGCTCCAACGGCAAGCCAACTTATTTAACTGCGATTGTGATCCGTGTCGGAACTATCAGATATTAACTGGGAAATTTGCAAAATATAATTCTTTGACTATGCAGGTGATCCTTAGTGAATAATGCACAACAAAAAGGCCATGTTAATAACATGGCCTTTCGTCTGGACATGGCGTTGAAACTTAATCAAACACACCATTAATAACAGCGGTGACAATCGCCGTGCTCAGTGCAATCAGCACCAGATTATCGCCAATAACCTGCCATTCATAGCCCGGGTAATACGGAAGTTGATTCAACATTGATGGCGGAACGCTCTTCCTGGCGATCCCCGGAGGAAGCGGTTTTCCTCGCGCCAGATTTTTGGCAATACCTGGAGGCAGTGACTTATAGCCCGTTAGACCGTATCTGACGGCATACTGCCTGGCCACGTTATAGCTGATGTCACTATCAACATGGTCCGGCTTACCATAATTTTTACGCTGTTCTGATTGTGCGTTATTTTTTTGGTCCGCGTGTCCTTTCTGGCTATGACCACTATTCCCCTTGTTCCCGCTATTACCATGATTGCCACTGTTACCATTTCCGTTGCCATTACCGGGGTTAGCCAACACAGGAGTGGCACACATCGTCATCACAGCAACGGCAACTACCGCCGCGGCCAAAGTTCGAAGCCTGGACATGATGATTCCTTAAGCTGTGGATACAAATAAAAATGTACGGTATTTGCTGAATACTGGCTATCGCTTCAACTCCGATTTATGGGCAAATAAACGATGTTGTTTTGCCATGGACTCCCCAGATTGAGCGTTTTTGAGATTACAGCTCGCCATTCCCGCTATCTCAGATCGGCAAGCGACAGGCACAGGATCTGAGTTTTTGGGAATAACTTCGCGAAAATGGAGAGAAAACGACGTTTTTTTTCGGTTAAGCTATGTTCATGCTTTGGCGTTACCCCATGGCCGGAATCACTATCCAGGAACCCAACCATAATGGCAAAAAGTACCCCGCAGCTGCCGCTCGACCCCCATATGTGTCGCAGCTATGAGAAAAAGTCGCGAAGTCCGCTGGCGCTCTATTCCGAGTATCAGCGTATGGATGTCGAACTGCGGGCGCCGCTGGCTATGACCTACAGCCACTGGCATGGCCAGGTTGAGGTGAACGTGCCATTTGATGGTGATGTGGAGTATCTTTTTAATGACGAAGTGGTGAAGAGCAAACAGGGTTTTATCACCTTGTTCTGGGCCTGTACTCCCCATCAACTCACGGATGCCGGACACTGTAAACAGATGGCCATCTTCAACTTACCGATGCATCTGTTTTTATCCTGGCCGCTGGACAGGGAGCTGATTAATCACGTAACCCACGGGATGGTGATTACTTCGTTGGCTTCACAGCAGCTGAGCGCGTTTGAAGTACGGCGTTGGCAGAATGAACTCAATAGCGATAACGAACAAATTCGCCAGTTAGCCATTGATGAAATCGCGCTGATGCTCAAGCGCTTTAGCCTCGCTGGCTGGCGGCCGGTACTGGGTAACAAAACGTCGCGCACCCAGAAAAACAGTATTTCACGGCATTCACAGTTTTACGTCAGCCAGATGCTGGAGTTTATTGCCGCCAACTGCGACAAACAGCTTACGGTTGATGCTATTGCCGAACACGTTAAGCTCAATCCCAATTATGCGATGGGTATTTTTCATCGGGTGATGCAACTGACGATGAAACAGTATATTACCGCGATGCGCATCAACCATGTGCGGGCTTTACTCAGTGATACGGATAAAACAATTCTGGATATCGCTACAATTGCAGGTTTTCGCTCCAGCAGTCGATTTTACAGCTCGTTCCATAAATACGTCGGCATGCCGCCACAGCAGTATCGAAAATTGAGTCAACAATGCCGACATCATTCACCTTATGCCGAGGGGTAATTTATTCAACAAACGTTCTCTTACCTTACTACTAAAATATAAGTACCAGAATAGCAGGTCAAAAAAGATAATCTGCAACAGTTAATAAAATAGGGTTCAGCCATGAACTCTGGCAACTATGTTACTCAGACATGAGTGACCTGTAGCAGGTATTTATTTGACGTGTTCAACCATTAATGATTGGGATGAAATTATGGAATTAAATAACTGTACCCCCAACAACAGAAAGCCATTGTCTTTCTTTTGGTCAGTTTTACCCATGGTAGTTATGCTGGGCGGGATTAGCATCGGATATTTTATCTTCAATATTCGTGCTGAACCCATGATCCTGATGGGAACGGCAGCCGCCTCGTTTATCGCCATCGCTCACGGCTACACGTGGGATGACATTCTACAATCTATTTGCAATAAAATATCTGAAGCGCTGCCGGTCATATTAATCGTCGCCAGTATCGGTTTCTTAATTGGCGCATGGATGGTGTCAGGTACTATTCCAATGATGATTTATTATGGTCTGAAGTGGATTAACCCTCAATATTTCTATATTTCGGCATTTATGCTGGGAGCACTGATCTCAGTATGCACCGGTACCTCCTGGGGTTCTATCGGGACCGTTGGTATTGCCATGATTGGCGTAGCGATTGGTCTGAATGTCTCGCTGCCCATTGCCGCTGGTGCTATTGTTTCAGGCTGCTGGTTTGGTGA
This sequence comes from Citrobacter sp. Cpo032, assembly GCF_030332975.1. Lineage (NCBI taxonomy): Bacteria > Pseudomonadati > Pseudomonadota > Gammaproteobacteria > Enterobacterales > Enterobacteriaceae > Citrobacter > Citrobacter sp. Cpo032. The sequence goes on along the minus strand of NZ_JAOWGU010000046.1, from coordinate 139,214 downwards.
TAAGCTCTCACCGGTTTCTGATTCAACCAACATGGCTGCACTGGCTGCCGGGGTAAACCTGTACTCGCATATCGGCCACCTGCTGTGGACTACCGGCCCGGGTTTTATTATTTGCTGCGTCGTTTACAGCTATATGGGCATGGGCATTGATGCCTCGTCCAGCGCGCCAGAAAATATCACCAACTTAATGAATTCTATTGGTCAGATTTATCACTTTAATATTCTGCTGCTACTCCCGCCGATCATCGTTTTATATGGCTCACTGTCAAAAAGACCGCCCATTCCGATGCTCTTTTTATCTACGATAGTCTCAATGATTTTGGCGTTAGTCTTTCAGCAATTCACGGCATCCTCTGTCGGCGAATCCGTGGTCAGTGGCTTTAAGCTCGCAATGCTTACCGGAGATAATCTGCCGACACTGTCTTCCGATGTTTCCCGCTTACTGGAGCGAGGCGGCGCTATTTCAATGTTTAGCAGCTTCGTTACCGTTTTCAGCGCCTTCAGCTTTGCCGGGGCAATGAGTGCGACAGGCTCTCTGCACACCGTGATAAACGCGCTGACAAAAGGCGTTAAATCCACATTCCGCCTGGTGGCTACCACGATTGTGACGACATTTACCATCTGTGCCTGCACGGCAAATGGGACCTTACCGTTGCTGCTGTGCGGTGATGCCTTTAAAGAGGAGTACAAAAAGCGAGGTCTTGCGGCAAAAAACCTCTCGCGAACCACTGAAGATGCCGGAACCGTTGTCGAACCGATTATCCCCTGGTCTGCCTCAGGCGTTTATTGCGCCACTATGCTGGGCGTTGCCACGCTTGATTACTTGCCCTGGGCAATCCTCTGTTACAGCGGCGTCATCTTTGCCCTACTGTGGGCGGTAACCGGTATTGGCATTGCTAAATATGAGCCCAATGAAGCCACTGAGAATATGGTTGAGCAAAAATCATAGACTACTAAATAGCTAAATATTAGCTATCACCAGGGTAAATTAAATATATCCATTAGATATACATAAACATTCTTCGCTTTTGCGTTGCTTACACTATTTTCAGAGACTTTCCAGGAGTCAACAATGTCTTTGTTTGATGATATTGTCACAAGGGATGTTAATTGTCGTAAATACGGGCAATTACAACAGATGTACGGTACCACCGATGTATTACCGCTGTGGATTGCAGATATGGATTTTGCGACACCAGAGCCAATCATGAGCACGCTGCGTTCGGTGGTGTCACAGCCTGTGCAAGGCTATAACCTGGATTATCCACAATGGAAAGAATCTGTTATTCATTGGTATGCACAACAGTATGATGCCGATATCAAGGCACACTGGTTACATTTTATTCCCGGTGTTATAAAAACTATCGTACTCTCTTTAATGGCGCTTACCCGTCCAGGCGATAATATTTTAACCTGTACGCCAATCTATGATCCCTATCCTAATCTGGTAAACACCAGCGGTAGGAATTTGATTCAGACGCGCCTCATTGAGAAAAATGGGCACTATGAATTTGACTGGCATGATTTCAGCGAGAAACTCAAGCAGTGCAAAATGTTTTTGTTCCCTTCACCGCATAATCCAGGTGGAATGGTGTGGTCGCGGGAAACGTTGGAAAAAATAAGCCACTATTGCCAGCAGGCTGGCGTCATCATTCTGTCTGATGAAGTGCATAGTGATTTAACCCTACCAGGAAAGCGCCATTTGCCGTTTTTTACTGTTGATGAAGCGCCAGATAGTCGGTCAATCGTGCTTACTTCCATCAGCAAGACCTTCAATACGGCGGCGATCCAGGGCGGAATCGCCATTATTAAGAATGATGAATTACGCCATCAGTTCTACCACTTTCTGGATAACTGCTACCTTGCCGAGACGCATTCATTGCAGCAGGCGGCCATTTATAGCGCTTTTACCCATTGTGCCGACTGGCACCAGAAATTATTGGCCTATCTGGCCGACAATGTAGCGTTTGTGAAAAGTGAAATTGAAAAGCACTGTCCTTTGATCTCAATAGTGTATGGCGGCGCGTCGTATCTTCTGTTTCTGAATGCGGAAAAAATGGATCTCAGCGATGAGCAGCTAAGCGCTTTTTTTGTGCATGACGCCAGGCTTGGCCTGTCACCTGGGGCGCAATACGGTCCCGGTGGAGAGGGGCATATGAGACTCAACGTTGGCTGCCCGCGCCCGGTACTGGTAGACGCGATGAACAGGCTAAAAGCGGCATACCAGAAATGGCAGAACGCATAGCGTACATCACACGATTTGCCCTGCCACGGTGGGGCAAAATTATCCAAAGATGTTGCTGAACTGCTATAAAGTCTTTCCCTTCTGTCGGCTGGTGTTAAACTGGAAAGTGTGATCTTCATCATAACCTGCTTAAACAGAGACAAGAGACACTGCTATGCAACATATCATCGAGGGCTTCCTCAACTTCCAAAAAGAGATTTTCCCTCAACGCAAGGAACTCTTCCGCAGCCTGGCATCCAGCCAGAATCCTAAGGCACTTTTCATCTCCTGTTCCGATAGCCGCCTGGTACCAGAACTCGTTACTCAGCAAGATCCAGGACAGCTTTTCGTTATCCGCAACGCCGGTAATATTGTACCGTCATTTGGTCCGGAACCGGGTGGTGTATCCGCAACCATCGAATACGCGGTTGTCGCACTTGGCGTAACGGATATCGTCATCTGCGGTCACTCTAATTGTGGCGCGATGAAAGCCATTGCCGATAGCCAGCCCCTGGATCCGATGCCCGCTGTCGCTCACTGGCTGCACTATGCCGATGCCGCGAAAGCCGTGGTCGATAAAAAAACCTGGGATAACCCAATCGATAAAGTTAACGCCATGGTGGAAGAGAACGTTATCGCACAGCTTAACAACATTAAAACGCATCCTTGTGTCGCGGTTGGGCTGCGCAATAATGCGCTTCGTCTGCACGGTTGGGTGTATGACATCGAAAGCGGTGAAATCCGTACCCTGGATAAAAACAGCAAAACCTACGTTTCCCTTGCAGATAACCCGCAGGTGCATTTCGAGTAATTCCCCCACTGGAGCAAGGATGCTCTGGATAGCTTTTACCTACTTTTGTGCTATAGACAAAGCACAGACTTGCGACTAGCTTTAAAATAGCTACTGGTGTTCCTACATCGGATTTCGCACATTTATAAAATATTGCGACAGGTCTCATGCACAGAGTACAGACAGCTGTTCATACATGGTGCAGGCGATAAAAAGGAGCCGGTACGAATGCAAGCAAAAATAAACAAAATAATAAATATGATATTTTATCATGAGTCGTGGGATATCATGCTTATTAAGGATAATGGTACACACTTATTCCCTGACAACACTCTGGAGATATTAAGCAAATCCACTGCGCAGCAGTTAAAAAAGAAATATACATTTCAGGCCGATCCTTTTCTGATTGAAAAAGACGATAAACTGTATGTTTTCTATGAAGCTTTTAGCTTCCGTAACTCAAAAGGCACGCTACGATGTCGCGTTCTTGACCGTGATCTGGTTGAACTTGAAGATATTAGCCTTGAAGGCTTTGACGACTTAAAGTGTCATTTGTCATTCCCTTATCTGATACATATCAACGATCAACTCTTCATGATCCCCGAGTCTTCAGAAAGAAAAGAGGTAATACTGTTTCAGTCAATTGAGTTCCCTGCACGCTGGAAGCAAGTTAAAGTTTTAATCTCTGATACCGAATTAACTGACAACATATTTATCTCAGTTAATAAAACCTGTTATCTGTTGTCCACCACGATGGATAATGAAATAATTATTCATTCGGCAGATCATCTTTACGGACAGTGGCAGCGAATTAATCCGGCGTTGAAGGTGAGCAATCCTCATCATCGAGGCGCAGGAGCCTCCTATCAGGTCGAAAATAAAATGTACTTCCTTACTCAGGAGTGCACGCCGGAAACTTATGGAAAATCAATCTATATCAAAGAATTAGTGACACTGAACGACGCTAATTTTGCTGAGAGTCTGATCGAACAAATCAATTCGTCGATCAACCACAGTGACGGCGTCCACACGCTGAACTTCTCAAATAATTATATTGTTTATGATACAAAAGTTAATAAGTTCAGTCTGTTGGCAATCTTTAAAAAAATAGCATATAAATGTATGATAAAATACAGAAACACTTACCTTACCCGGCAAAATAACTGATTCACTGGATTCTCGGGTGGCATTGGTAGAAAATCGCTCGGGTTTATAGCATTTTTCTGGAGTCTGTATGGCAATTCTTGTCACTGGTGGTGCAGGTTATATTGGTTCACATACTGTGTTAACGCTACTGGAAAGAGGCGATGATGTCGTAGTCATCGATAATCTGGCGAACGCCAGCAGAATTTCGCTGGACAGGGTCGCGGAACTCACCGGAAGAGAGCCCATTGTCTATATCGCCGATGTTCTCGACAGGCAGGCATTAAAAAACATTTTCGCCGACCATAACATCACCGATGTCATTCATTTTGCGGGACTCAAATCGGTTTCAGAGTCGATAAAAGAGCCCCTCGCCTACTATGAAAACAACGTCACCGGTACGCTGGTTTTACTGGATGAGATGCTGGCCGCTGGCGTTAATCGTTTCATTTTTAGCTCATCTGCGACGGTATATGGTAATCCAGAAAGCGTACCGCTGAGCGAGCAATCACCTACGGGCGGCACCACCAATCCGTACGGTACGTCTAAGTTGATGGTCGAACAAATTCTGGCCGATTTCTCACGTGCACAACCCGATTTTCGCATTACCTGCCTGCGCTATTTCAACCCGGTTGGCGCCCATCCATCAGGTCGGATTGGTGAAGATCCTAACGGTATCCCTAATAACCTGGTTCCGTATATCTCCCAGGTCGCGATTGGTAAGCTGGAAACCGTGTCGGTGTACGGTAATGATTATCCAACCCCTGATGGTACCGGTGTGCGTGATTATATTCACGTCATGGATTTGGCGACCGGTCATTTAGCCGCACTGGATTGCCAGAACAAAGGCGCGGCTTACAAAGTGATTAATCTCGGTACTGGAGTCGGGTATTCCGTACTTGACCTCATTGAGGCATTTGAAAAAGCGGCACAGACAAAAATTAATTATCAGTTTGTCGCCAGAAGACCCGGAGATATTGCCGAATGTTGGTCTGACCCATCGCTGGCATACAAAGAGCTAGGTTGGAAGGCCATCTATAACCTTGATGAAATGATGCGTGACACCTGGAACTGGCAAAAAAATAACCCGAATGGGTATCAAATTTAATGTTCTCAGCAGCGAGCCTGACCGTCAGGCTCGCTGCTGTGTCTGACTAGCGTACCGTTATTGTTGATACCTGGTACCAGCCGCTGCTCTGTTTCCCTTCATTGGCAAAGTTGATTCTCGCGACACCGGATTTATCCAGCATCGCAACCTCAATCGCATATTGCCCTTTCGCCAGTCGCCCTGGCATAGATAACGCATAACTGACTTGATACTTACCGGGGAGCCAGCGGCGAATATCCTCCGCGGAATTCCCCTGTGCCACCACCTTATTGGCGCTGTCTACGACCCGGAATGCCAGCATGTAAGGCAGATAAATCGGTGCGGCACCCTCATTGTACCAGGTACTGTTTAATGTCAGCGTTTGTCCGCTGTCCCACACGGACTCATGGCTCAGGGACGCAAGGCGAAATCGATAGCCCAATTTGGTCAGCGCATCGTCGACAATCGGTCGATAGTCGCTGGGTATCGTTCTCGATTTCAGGTTAATGGTACTGGCGTGCTGCTTGACCGCCCAGTCAAAAATCCCCTGCACTTCAGCACGTGTATAGTGAAAGGTGTTCTTCCAGTCCTGCATATACGAGCAGATCTCCAGACTCACCGGCGCACGTTTCCAGACGTCGTTGAACCCTGAATAACTCTGCTGCGCAGCCAGCAATCGCTGCGGGTAATCATCAGCCATATGGTTCCAGGTGTCCGAAAATACGCGCAGGTCCCCCCAACAGTCCGCACGCCACCCAGCCCCACGCGCCACCGCATTCGCCAGACTTTGACCGCCGCTTATCAACATTATTTTTGGTGTCACCGGGAAAGCAGAAAAGTGCATCGCGACGTAGCGATCCAGTTGCGCCGTGGTGTATCGCTCCAGTAATGGCTTCAGGTTCGGGAAGTTGCTGTTATGCCATTCTCCCCACGACCCCACCATGCCAATATCAACAAACGCGAGATTCTCATTACCATCGTAGCGCTTACCAAATGCGTTCAACAGACGCTGGCTGTATTGAATAAACAGAGGATCGTCTAAATCCGGTATAAACGTCTTATTATCAGACGTCCAGGTTCCTTTTACACCTTTTTTAATCAGCCAGTCGGGAATTTTAGTGCCATCCGCCGGGTCGGCAAGCGCCATAAATCGTAGCCCGACATTCATCGCAGGACGATGTGCCGCCGCGTATTTGAAGGCATCATCCACCAATGCAAAATTGTACTGGCCTTCGACTGGCTCCAGGTCCCGCCAGTAAAAACGCTCGTATTCAAATCCGGTATTGGGATAGTCCGCCAGCCCCAGCGTTTCACCGTATCCCTGATGAAAACTTGCCACGCCAATCCCCGGATTGGTTAACGGGCCCGTCAATGCTTTGGGGGTAACGGTCGTCAATGCGGCCATAACCGTCAGCGGGAAAAACATGCACAACAACGCACAAACCCATTTACGCTTCATCGCAATGACGTCCTCCACCAATTTGTTAACGCTAGCGGTCTTTCAGGCTTAACCACCAGTCCCAGATACCTACGTGAAAATTTTGGAACACATCAATACCTAACGCGGATTTGATCATATACAGCGTCAGCAATATGCAGCAGGTGACGAATAGCACGGCAATCAGCAGCAAAAAAGTGAGCAACATTCTCGACAGGGTTGATTCCTGGCGATGCTGGCGGCGTAAATCTCTGCCAAACAAAAAAACCAGATAATAACGCTTACTGAAAAAAGGAAAGCTTCTGCGAATATCGATCTGATGCCGCGAAGTCAGGGTTGTAGCAAGGAGCGCTTTTTCCACCCCTTCTTTTTGTTCAGGGGTCAATTCCTGCGCTATCCGCTCATCAAGGTGAGCGTAAAACCGTTCGATGGCAGGAGGACGATTTTGAGGACTGGTCAAAATTAACCTATATCTTTATCAATGGAATGGTAGACGTTAACCGTCTTTTTGGCGATTTCATGCCAATTGTAGTTTTGCAAATATACACCATAGTCCACGCTATTTGCTGTTGCCCCTTGGCCTAATTTTTCAGCCAGACCGGTTACATCTCCCACCTTAAAATAGGCCTCGGCGGGCAGTTGAACTTCAAGGTTAGCCGGAATATCACTGACGACAGCCGGAAGAGAAAATGACATTGCCTCCAGCAGCGCAATGGGCAATCCTTCATGGTATGAGGGCATCACAAACAATTTAGCCTGCGAAAACACCGCCTGAAGTTCGTCACCACGTAAAAAACCAGTCATCACAACACCTGGCGTGTCGGCGGCAAGCTTTTTGAGGCGCACGCTGTATTCGGTCGGATGATCCGCATCGCCAATTAACACTAACGGTATGGTCAAACCACTGTGTTGATAAGCGGCGATGGCATCATGCATCCCTTTTTCTTCCACAAACCGCCCAACCACCACGAGGTAGTTTTTCGGCTGCAGCCCAAAGCGGGAGAGCGTATTGTCGATGGTGAGCTGTGATAATAACCTCGGCTCGTTCACGCCATTGTGAATTAAATGCGCATCATAGCGACCGTGTTTTTTCTGGATCAGTAGATTAATAACGTCAGAAATCACAATCACCTCGTTGGCATATCTCACCGCCCAACGCTCACCCAGCAACAATATTTTTTTGGCTACAAATCCCCATTTCTGGCGATCGTAATCGGGCCCGTGGTGGGTAAAAACCACCTTCTTACCCATCACGCGTAAGAGTGGGATCACAAGGCCAGGGCCGATAGCATGGACATGCACAATATCTGAATGGTCGATACGTGTCCTGAACGCCGCTATAACGGAATGGACAATAGCTTCCAGCGAGCGCTTTTTGGGTGCCCATAGCGCGTAGGTTTCGACTTTTTTATATACCGATCGTTTGTAATTTACATATGGCGAGCGAGCGATTACGCAAATATCCACGTCGAACTGCTGTTTAATGGCAGGATAAAGATTCTGACAGTGTGTCTCCACACCGCCCAATACATCGGGAATACCACGCGTTCCAAAAACCGTTATTTTTTTACTCATACTATGGCCTGCTCAGCAGTTCTTTATACAGCGCCTGTAGGGTATCCATATGTTTACTCAGCGCATATTTTTCACTCAACCGCGCACGACCATGTAAGCCCATATTCCTCGCCTTCTCAGGCGAGTCGGCCAGAGCGTCCATCGCATTGGCTAACTCATGCACATTACCCGGTTCGAATAAAATCCCTTCGACACCGTCACGAATTTGTTCCGGTATACCGCCGATGCGCGACCCGATAACCGGTTTGCCTAAGGACATCGCTTCTAATATCGCCATAGAACAGTTTTCATAGCATTCTGAAGGCAGGATCACCGCTCGCGCATGCTTAATAAGCTTATCGAGCGCCTCCCCTTGTTGCACATAACCTAAAAACTCAACATCCGGATATTTGGCGGCTAATTCATCATGCAACGGACCGTGCCCCACAACTTTCAGCGGCGCGCTGTTCCGCATTTTTCTATGCGCTGCCAACAACGTTGCCACGCCCTTTTCACGGCTCAGACGGCCGAAGTACAGCATATAGCCTTCATCGCTTACTTCGGCCAGGGGACGGCTGTCATCAACGCCATTGACGATGACATCAATGCGCGAATTTGGCAGCGTGCGCAGCAAAACACCGCGTAAAAAAACGCTTGGTGAAACAATCACATCCAGTGCCTGATAGTTTTGTGCAATGTACTGCCAGGTTGCCTCCAGGGAGAGCAGTAAACTTTTTGAGGCTGAACCTTCCTGACAACGATACCTGAAGGCATTGAAAACCGTTCCGGTAATACAGGAATCACACACCTTGCCGTCGCGCAGCATGGAATACGCGGGGCACACAATCTTATAGTCATGCGCAGTCAGCACCGTTTTGCAGCCAAAATTGCGCGCAACTTTAATCAACGCCGGTGTTAACTGATGGTAGATATTGTGAAAGTGGACGATATCCGGGCGCTCTTTTTCTAATAGCGCCAGCATTTTTTTGCAGGCCTGCGAATTATGAATAAAGTTAACCGCCGTTTTGATACCACCCAGCAGATTGCTCGCTTTGTGGTAGTCCACATTACTTACGAAATAATCCGTATAGTCCGAGGGGAAATTATTCTCATGAAGCATAGAGAAATCAATAACCTGCACTCCGGCCTGTTTCAGCATATCGCGTTCTTGAAAATAAACCGTTTCCGCGCCGCCTTTGATGAAAAAAAACTTATTCACGAGTAAAACTTTCATTACGCCAGCCTTAGTTATTCATGAATGATTTTGCTGTCAGGCGGAGTCAACGGATCGCGTACTGGTTTAGTCACCCCTTTAACCAGCCCGGCTGAAAGCACGGCCAGGTTCATTACGCTTTGCAGGCCGTTTAATAACGATCGATTCTGTACGGTTTTCAGGGCAATAAATGCAAGTAAAGGCAGAAATGCAATGTCGAAAAGTTCGAGATTGAAGGTCACCGCCGCAATGAACAAAGCAATCAGATAAACAGAAAAAATCGCTTCGTTCCTGACCATTTTTAACGCTTTGCCGAAATAAGGTTTTCCCCAGGCACAACGTAAAAGCTCGCCCGGAGCCTGATAGTATCCGCTTTTCCAGCGGTGCTTGAGCATCTGAAAGGTCGGCATAGTATGGGAAGTATGAATAAAATACGGAATATTCAGACGACGCAGTTTATAACCCGCATCGCGCAAACGCAGGCCCAGTTCGGCTTCTTCATAAGCATGCAAATTACGGTTGGTAAGATAACCAATTTTTTCAATTGCAGATCGGCGATATAACCCGCCACCGCCTAAATGGTCACTATCCCCGAGCGGATAAATTTTATTAATACGCTGCTTACGCGATTTAAATTCATAGTTAACAGCATCGTCCATTTCAACGGTTCCCGCGACGCCTGCATATTCCGGTTCGGCCTGCAAAAACGCGACGGCCTGATCCACAAAGCCCTCTTCCAGCTCCATGTCGCCGTCCATCAGTAGCAGATATTCCCCTTCACTATACAGATAACCTAACTGATGCCCGACGCCGCAGCAGCGATCGTCTGGGTTAGTTAAGGACACCACGGTCGCCCCTTTATCGATAGCAAGCTGTTGGGTGTTATCCGTTGACAGACTATCTGCCACTATAATTTTATGCGGATAATCAACAAGCTGCCGGCGAATACTGTCGATCGTTTTCTCAATACATTCAGATTCATTGAGTGTTTTAATACTCACTGAAATAAACGGTTTTTGGTCCATACAATTACCCTACACAGCGAAGGACGGTTCGACGAATCACTAAACTTGATCCTAGTGATAAATAGAACAGGAATTGTAACATCGGTGTAATCATCAGTATCTGGCTGTAAGGTAAGCTAATTAAGCAACTGATAGCAAAAGCGTTAAACGCCGGTGCAAAGCTCAATAACTGGAGATCCTGCTGGTCCAGTTGTTCAAGCGTCATTAATGGCTTTGGCTGACAAACTTTCAGGATATAAATGAATAAGCTAATAAAGAGTAACGTGCCGATCACCCCAACTTCCCACAGCAGCATACTCAGGGAAGTCGAGTCGAGAATTAAGTTGTAGATAATATTCAAAAAGCCCGGCGACACCGTACTACCACTGTTAGTTGCATTGAGTCCGTAGCCAAATAACGTTCCTGAAAGCCCCCACAGATCGTTATTTTTCAACCAGAACAGGAACGTCGTAAAGCGCCCTAATTCACCGGTAGACATAATATAGTTCGGATCAAAGATATAGCTTAAGGAGTCGATAAAAATACTTAACGAGCTTTTCGACGGATCGCCGCCGAACGCCGTAGAATAATAGTACGCGAGGATCACAATCGACAGGCTAATAAGCAACAGCATTCCCGCCACAATAACCAACAACGTCTTCAGATTGACCTTACTAACGTCTTTGACGTAGCTCGGTGAAAGCCACACCCACGCCAGGAATATAGGCGATAGCAGGATGACAAACTTCACTTCACCAATGATGCATAACCCGATACCGAGAACAATATGCAGCGCCATGGACTTGAACGTGGTGAGCCCATGCTTATATTCGGAGACTTTTAACAACATAATTAACAGGCAAAACAAACCCATTGCGGCAGTATTCCCGCCTCCCATAGGGTCACCGCCAAACGTGCCAACCACGGAGTCCCATTTCTCATCTTCGCCGCGCACCGCAACGCGCTGGGGAACAACCAGTAAAACCTGATATATCATTACCGGAATCTGTGCGTAAAACACCCAATACAGATAGCGCGTTGCGCGGTAAATCTGTGATTCCCGGCAAAAGCCCAGCAGCAAACAGATCATCACCAGCGACAGCGCAATTTCGTTTTTAAATGCCACAATCGCTACGGTGATCCCGCCCTGAATCAGCGTCGATGCTCCAGCCAGCACCAGAAACGAAAAGTACAACGCCAGGACAATCGTCTCCTGGGCATCCAAATGTAAGGAGCCATCACGCGTCTGCATCACCAATAATCCCACCATCAATAAGGTGAGGAAAAAAGGTATCCACAGCACTGACTGCATGCCGGTAAAGTATTGCACCAGGCCACACAGGATCAGCGTGACAAAGGTATAAACCTGTAAATAGTATCCGGTATTCAGCGTCATAGTATCACCGGCTTGTCTTTCAGGAGATTGGCTCGCTTATTCATTTTCAGATAAATGAAGGCGTAGCGAATAAATGTCAGTGAAGAAAACAAGATGACCGACGTTGCATAATCTTTATAAAAATAGGGCGTCACAACAAAAGCGAAGAGTACAATCGCCAGCTGTTCCAGTTGGATACGCAGAAAATAGCGATGGGAACCAAAAATAAGCTCTATCACCGTCAGAGGGCTTATCGCCAGCGCCGGGAATAAATAGGGCAACATGTAGCGTGACGTCTCAATGGAGTTTATCCAGTCTTCGCTAAAGCCGAGGCGCATCACAATCGGATAGAAAATAAAAACCCCAAGGGTACAGATAACCCCTAGTACCAGCAATAGCATACGTACCCTGGTATACTCCTGATAGTTGAAGGTATTATTTCTGAAGTCGATAGACCATTTAGAAAAAATAGTATTGCGCACCGCATTCCCGATGATCACCACCGGCGCCAGGCAAAAGCGGCTAACCACAGAAAAATAACCCGCCGTCAGCGCCGAGAACCAAAAGTTAATCAGCATAATAGGCAAATTGCTGCTGGCCATCGCCAGCACTTCCGCGCTGCCCACTTTGGTAATGTGATGAATATTCTGTTTGAAAAAATGCCAATTACTGGCGGGTCGCAGATGTCTGGCCGCCACCGAACGAATATCAAACGAATGCAAAATACAGCTTATGGTCAGCACCATCGTCGCGCAGGCCCACGACCAATAAAACAGCTGTACATGGTGCGTAAGAAGGACGGAAAGTACAACGACCACAGAAACAGAAATGCGCTGGAAGATCAGAAAACGAAAGTTAGCCGTGCGTAGCGACAGGTTTTCCGAGATTAAAACCCACGCCGTTGCCAGCGTCAGTAAATAGAGGAACAGAATGTTCTGGTGAAACAGCCACGCGGTCAGCACAGCGTACGGTAAGGCAATGATCGTGCTTTGGATCAGGCAAAACACAACATTCTGCACCAGTTCATCATCCTGCTGTTTAGGAATTAACAGCTGTGATGCAAAGGTACACACCTGAGCGCCCACCACGGCGATGCTGTAGTTGAGCGCATAAAGCCCCACTTCAGCCATATCGTACTTGTGTGAAATCAACCAAATAGACAGTGCACCAATCAACTGCGAGATGACTGATGAACCGGCTATCGTGGAAGCGCTCTTCAGTAGACTCATACGCGGCCTGGCGTTGCCATCAGTTGATCGGTACTGAAGTTCAGTGAACGCAGACCCTCTTGCGTCTCAAGATCCTTTTCTTCAACTGCATTGAGCACCGCACCAATCACCACGCCGTTATTTTCCTCGATCTTATCCAGCGCGTTGGCGATTTGTCCCGCCGACCCCGCCCCGGCTTTCACAATGAAAACAACGCCATCGACGGCACGTTTGATCAGTTGAACATCCTGGCTCTGATTCACAGCAGCAACATCAATAATGATGCGCTGATAATGCGATTTCAACTCGCACATTAAGAGTTCAACATGCTCCGACGACAGCATCAGTAAAGATGAGATGGTGTTCTTGCCGTGTGGAATAAAGTCGAGATTATCACTGAGTTTGATCCTCGCCTGTTCAAGCTCTGTCTCCCCGCGCAGCAGTTCCGCTAAGCCTGCGGATGTAGCTGACGCCAGCTCGGATGTGAGCCCACCAGTGTTAAAGAAATCTGCATCAATAAGCAGTGTTTTCTGGTCGAAACTAAAAGAGTTCGCTAACAGATTCGCCAACAAAGAACGCCCATCGCCGTGCTCCGTCGACGCCACGGCGAGCGTCTGTAAAGGTCGATTATCCAGCATAATCCGGGTACGGATACCGTGCACAATATCGGCATTAAGCGGGTTCTTCATGATCATGTCCCGCACCTGTGCGCGCCCTGAGGTTCCGCTAAAACGACGAATTTCACCCAGCGGAGCAACATTAAGCCGTTTTTTCATGCGACTGAGGGTGCCGATTGAGTTATCCATTGCCGCTTTGACAATGAAATACATGATGCTGAACACCACCACCAGCATGACCACCATCAGCAACAATAGAGATTTATTCGGTTTCGCCGGTTTTAACGCGGGTACCGCAGGGTCGTATAACACCGCATCGGCATTCACGCCGGACAGCGACAGCTCCTGAGTACGTTGATAAAGCGATTTATACAGGTCTTCCATTTTATCTAACGACAGCTTTTGACTGTTCCAGGCATCCCGTTTTGACGCCATTTTCTGGAAGATCTCTTTCTGCTCAATCACTTGCTGTTGATAGTTTTTTTCGTCCGCCAGCGCCGCCAGATATTGCTGACGTAAACCGACTTTCAGCTCGCCCAATACCCGCCCGGTCTGGCTTTGGATCGACTGAACATCGGCTTCTGCTTTTAAAATGGCGGGATTTTTTGGCCCATAGACTTTACGCTGTTCGGACAACGTTCGTTGCGCCTGAATCAACGCGATGCGCAAATCCTGGATCTGAGCGTGGTTAGAGACCGAAGGCAGCGAGATAACGCTCTCAAGGGACTTACCTCCCCCGTTCACCTCGTTATAGACGGATTCAGCGGCAACCCGACGCTGGGTCGCATCGGCAAGGCGATTAGTTACGATACTTAACTGCTCGGTTTCAAAACCATCGATACCGCGGAAGGTCAGCAGCCCGGCATTTTTCAGATAGCTGTCCATCTCGTCTTTTTGCTTAGCTATCGACTTCTGAATCTCTTCCATTTTTTCAAAATTCAGTTCGCGAGCTTTCTCCACCTTCAGACGTTTCTGCTCCACCGTGTAGTTGATGAAAGCCTGCGCGACGCCATTCGCAATGTCAGCCGCTACCTGTGGGGACGTTGATTCATAGGTAATAGACGCCAGGTTCGTCGTACGAATACCAATGACATTCAGATTTTTCGCCAGCGTTTTCAGCGCTTGCTCCATTCTCAGTTGCCGACTTTCATTGCTATCAGCCCCCTGAGCACCGGCTTTTTCCCCGGTAAACTCCGGGTTTTCATCCAGCTTCATATCACGTACGGCTTGCTCCAGCACAATACGTGAATGCATCAACGCATATTGTGTTTCGTAGTAACCACTGCGTGTTGAATCGAAACCATCAACCTGTGGAAACGGAGAAACGTTATCAGCCTGCGCCTTAATCAGCACCGTCGCCGTTGAAACATACTTTGAGGACATCATGCTGATTAACGGATACGCGACGACCCCGGCAACGATACCGGCCAGCGCGATTTTCCAGGCGTTCTTTTTCAGCTCTTTGGCAAAACGGGAGAATTCGACACTGCTTTCTCGTTTTTTGCCGTTTTCCACTATTGATAGTTTCATCGTCAGAAGAACCCCATGCCAATAATCACGACATCCCCAGGATGAACAGAGTGCGTTAAATCGACATTCTCAAGCAGCTGATTGCTCCCTGACAGGCGAATGTTGATATCTTTTCGGTCAGCACGATCTGTAAATCCACCCGCCTGCGCAATAGATTTCTCGACGGTAAGCCCTGGCTCATAAGCGAAGCCATTTGGACTTTTTACCTCACCTGAAACATAGTATTTGCGGAACTCGGCAATACTCACCGTCACCATTGGAGATGTAAAATAATCTCCGGTCAGGCGTTGAGTTAATTCTTTAGTCACTTGATCAACGGTTTTATCTTGTAATTTAAGAGCACCAACAAACGGGAAATTAATTTCCCCGCTCTTATCCAAAATAAACCGCATCGTCATATCGGGTTGACCATGAACAGCGATATTGACCGTATCCCCCGCCCCAAGCCGGTAATCCTGCTGAACAGTAGCAGGATCGTCCATTAATCGCGGGCTGGACGCTGTGCATCCGACCAACAGGATACTGAATAGCAAAACCGCGCACAGTTCTATTATTTTCATTTTAGATCTGAACCTTAGCTTTAAGCATAATCATAGAATTATCATAACCCAACGTTCTAATGACTTCCTGATCGTCGTTGGGACCGATATAAAACGAGTCAGTATCCTTATTCGAATTTAATGTATCTATCTGATATTTAATCTCAAAATTAACCGACGGCGTGTAGTCATAGCTCATGGTGACGCTAAACACGCCATCTTTATCATGCCGATCCTTGTTCTGTTTTTTATAGTCTTCCGAAGTGAATGAGTAGTCCAATAAAGTAGAAAAACGAGTACCTAACCAGAAATGCTGGTAAGAAAGGCCATACTGGGTCACTAAAATATATCCCCCAACTTCCGATGGGTCTTTAATGCTTTGCGCAGAGTGGGCCGTGAAAACAGACTGCTGTAACGGCTTCCACTCCGCTTTTATGTCCCAGTTTAGACCATTAAAATCATGCGAGTTTGCGTTGTTTTCAAATGTTTTATACAGCCATGAAATATTCATGTCGACATTGGTTTTCCCCGTCAACTGCGACTTCAGGCCATACAGCAAATAATACTCATTAGTGTCTTTTTCTGAGTTGTTATCATAACGACGCTGGTTAGTAATAAAGCTATAGCGAAAGCGCGTTCTGGATGAGTATTGGTCAAAAACTTCCGCTATCAGGCTATTTTCATGCCATTCCTGTTCCTGAATATAATTGTAGAAGTCCTCACTGCTGTCCCGAACATCAGAGGTGTTACCGAAAGTCAGTTTTTTGTATAACAACGCCAGTTCCGCTTTGCCGCGACCATCAGGCGCACCGTAGCTGTAGCGTAATTCACTATTGATAAAATTCGTCGTCAGCGGAGATTTAATCCCATACTGCTCGAACTGACTCGGTAAAAAACCCTCGGTGATGTCACGACCGCGGGATTCATGCCCAAGCGAATCCTCCAGATTGAGGGTTAAGCCATGCTTGAGCCCATACCGCCAGGCACCGTTAAAACGGAAAAAATGATCGTTGTAGTTATCAGCAGAATCGCTTGAGTAGTTACGATAATCCCCAGAGTACATCAGCAAATACTTATCCTGACCACGCTCTCCAATCATACTCAGAACGGGCGCCGCACTCTGAAACGAGGAACCGATAGCATCGCTGCTATGTGGCTGATAAGACACGTTATCATTATAACCATAGTCCACAGCGACCTTGCCCTGGAAGTCTATCCCCGCAAAGCCAATGTGTGATTTCGGTGTTAAATCAGCCCATGCGGACTGAGATATCACGATTCCGGTAATAACGAGTAATTTAGTATGCATTCTTACCGACAAATCCTTTGAAAATAGTTTTAATAATAATTTTTATATCCAGCCATAACGACCAGTTTTGAATGTACTCAATATCGTACTGAACCCTTTTTTCCATCTTATAAAGCGCATCGATCTCCCCGCGGAACCCGTTGATCTGCGCAAGCCCAGTGATCCCTGGCTTAACTTTATGGCGAATCATGTAATTTTCGACCTGTTTTCGGTACTGCTCATTATGCGTAACCGCATGAGGCCTGGGACCGACAATCGACATACTTCCCTGCAAAACATTAATAAATTGCGGAAGTTCATCCAGCGAAGTGCGGCGCAAAAAGCTCCCGAATTTGGTTACCCGCGGATCGTTTTTAGTGGCCTGAATAACCGTATCGGAATTCTCCATGACGCGCATAGAACGAAACTTCCAGACCTTAATTTTTTGCCCACTCAAGCCATAGCGGTCCTGTTTGAAAAAAACCGGCCCACGGGACGTGAGTTTGATACCAATGGCAATCGCCAGCATCAGGGAGGAAATCATCACCATAATGATGCTGCCAAGAACCAAATCTTCCGCCCGCTTAATAAACGAGCCCGCCCCTTCGAACGGTGAACTGAAAATACCGATAGTTTGCAGATTGTGGATGGAGCGTAACTTGGACATGTTGTTACTGTAGGTATAAAAGTCAGGGACAATATAGGTATCTACGGTGGTGTCTGACATCATGGCCAAAAAGTGACGAATGCGATGTAAAGCAACCATCGGTAAAGCAATATAGATTTCGTCTATGTTTCCCTTCTTGGCTTCCTCGACCAGATTGATCACCGGACCACGAAAGGGGCTTTTAACCTTATCAACGACATCGCCACAGCGAGATAAGGCGCGCTCATCATAAAAGGCCAGATCTAATGTGATATTGGCGTATTCATTCATTAGCGCGGTTTCTGCGGCCAGACCATTGTCGGTCAGACCAATAATCGCCACGCGTATACTCTTTTTCGTTGAATACTTAAAAATAAAAAAACGAATGTAGTAAAGAAAAGGTAATGGAATGAAGTACCAGTAAATAATAGCTGAATAAAAAGGGGAAGGCAGTCTGTCTAAGTAGCCCAGTGACTCAGGTTCAGCCACCGTCATACTGACCAGTTCGTTAAAAAAAATCGCCAGCAGCGTACAAAAAACCAAGCGTTTTTGATTACGTAAACCGATCGTCTTAATCTTTTGCTGGTACATTTTAATGTATTCAGCAAACAGCAAGAAAAAGATTGAGAAGAGAAGACTCAAAATGGCAATGGTGTTAAAGGGCACCAAACCCAGCAGATGGGCGCTAAAAATTAACGTCACATTGATAACAATGAAATCGACCAGTTTTAAAAAGACTGGATATCCTTGGCTGCTAATCTTTAGCGATTTTTTAAGCATATCTCAGCCCATTATTTATTGATCTTTAATTGTTTTTTTCTCATTTCATGTTGCTAATTATATCACAAGTCTAAAAAACGCAATGGTACATTGTCAGTAAATGTAAAAAATAATACTCATTACTGTGACAATACTCCCCAGTGAAATCGTATCTATATGATTTTAATGCAGATGATATCAATAGAAGTTTTATCTACCTCAGCAAAAAAGATAACCTTTAACAACATTTTCGCTATTGACAGATAACATCCCATGGTCTATGAAAAAGTGTTTTATGTATGATAAATTGCACAAAAGTATTGTTTCAGTGACGTTGAATCACCTTAGAGTTGCTGTTTAATACCGTAATTAAAATAAAAACAGCTGCCTTACGACAAAATTTCAAATGATATTAATAATACAATTAATTACTTTTTATTATAATTAAACAACAAATATCATCATCATGAATACCTCATACGGTAACGCTTAAAAAGCGTACCCGAACCCTCAGCCCACCTAATGTCTCACTACGCGTTAGCTGAGGATGCGTGCGATGCAGACGAGCAATATCATTGACCAGCGCCAGACCAATCCCGGCGCCTGGGAGATTGCCTACGTTATCAAGACGATGAAACGGTAGCAGGGCCTGATGAACCATCTGCTCATCTATGCCCGGCCCGCTATCTTCGACTACCAGCACCACGGCCTCTCCTTCTCGTTGCAGCCGGGCGGTCACCATCCCCTGCGACGGCGTGTATTTCAGTGCGTTATCCAGCAGATTTCCACACAGCTCGCCGAGCAGCACTTCATCTCCCTCGACCCACACCGCGTCCTGTTCCCCCTCATAGCCCAGATCGATCCCTTTACTACGCGACTGCGCCAGTCGGGTAAAACAGCTGGTTTGCACCACCTCATACAGATTAACCGGCGAGAAATGCCTTTCCCCCTGCTCCTTGCGCTTCACCGCAGACAGCTGCAACAGCCTCTCCGTCAGTTGAATGGTATTATCGAGCGTGCTACTCATGGCTTGTAAACTCTCATACCATTGCCGCGGTTCGACGCTGGCGAGAGCCACCGATGCCTGAGTTTTCAGTACCGCCAACGGCGTTTTGAGCTGATGGGAAGCATCCGCGCTGAAGCGCTCCTGACGAGAGATGAGACCGCGAAGTCGGTCCAGATAACGGTTGAATGCCACAATCAGCAGACGGGTTTCCGACCACGGCAGCAGCTCCGGCAGCGGCGTCAGCAGGCCTGGCTCACGACGCACCATCAGCGATGACAGCTGGCGCATCGGGCGTAACACCCGGCGCAGCAGCCAGCCAACCAGCACCAGAGTCAGTAGTACCAGCAGCCCTTGCGAAACCCACGAGGAAAACAGCAGTTGTCGCGCCAGATAACGCCGCGATTGCAGCGTTTCGGCAACATAAATCTCCGCCATGCCGACAATGCCGCCTTCGTTGACGGGCTGCAGCAGACGCGCCACGCGGATTGCCTCACCGCGATATTCGGTGTGATAAAACCATGCCAGCGCCGGGTAAAGACGCGTGCGCGAGGTAGCAGGCGGCATCGCCGGTAAATCGTCATAACCAGAGATAACCTTCCCCGCCGGATCAACCACTTTGTAATACAGTCGGTCGTTCATATTCAGTTCAAAGCTGTCCAGCACCACCCATGGCACGTTCACTTCCAGCTGTTTATTGCGCACCACCAGCCGCTCGGAGACGGTCCTGGCAGATGAGAGTAGTGTCCGGTCATACGCCTGGGTCGCCGCCTGTAGCGCACTGACATAGCTGTTAAATGCCGACAGGCCCCACAGCAACATTAGCGGCAGGCCCAGAAACATCAGCAGTTGCAGGTACAACGATTGGGGTTTAACCCACTTCATCGCTACGCTCCAGCACATAGCCCAGACCACGCAGCGTAGCAATACGCACATCGCTTCCCTGTAGCTTTTTACGTAAGCGATGGATATACAGCTCAATGCTTTCGGGACTAACCTCATCACTCAGGCTGAAGACCTGCTCAAACAACTGCTGACGTGAAACCGGCCGCAACCGACGGTACATCAGCACCGTCAACAGCGCCTGTTCACGTGGCGTAAGCGCCAACGGCTGCCCCTGCAACAGAAAATAGCCTTCATCGTGAAACGCCAGCTCCCCCAGTTGCTGTATGCCTTGCACCTGTCCCGCACTGCGACGCAGCAAGGCCCGCAGCCGGGCATCCAGTTCCTCGATTTCAAACGGCTTTGCCAGATAATCATCGGCTCCGACGTTCAACCCTTTCACCCTATCGGCCACCGCGCTACGCGCCGTCAGCAGCAGGACAGGAAGCGTCTGCCCGCGCTTGCGCAGCCGCTGAACGACTTCCAGGCCATCCAGCCCCGGCATATTGATGTCCAGCACCGCCAGCGCATACGTTTCGCTATGTAAAAGATGGTCGGCTGCCAGGCCATCAAACACGCAGTCAACGGCAAAACCGTTTTGCACTAGCGCTTTCTCCAGCCAGTGAGCTAACTCACGGTTATCTTCCGCTAATAAGAGACGCATATCACATCCTGTAAAGTTTCTGCCGCATTGAAAGGGAATTGAAAGGTTAATGTTTTAACAATCACGCAACCGAACTGCTACACATCGGCTCACATAATCACAAAAATCTTCTTCCGTACCTGAAAATCCGGTTTTCCGGTGTGAGGATAAACAATGAAAAAACAGTTATTTCGTACCCTTACTGCAAGCATTTTATTGATGAGTACCTCTGTACTGGCGGAACAAGCGCCGTCGCGCACTGAATGTATCGCTCCTGCTAAACCCGGCGGCGGTTTCGATCTCACCTGTAAGCTGATTCAGGTGAGTTTGATGGAAACCGGCGCTATCGAAAAACCGATGCGCGTAACCTACATGCCCGGCGGCGTTGGCGCTGTGGCCTATAACGCGATAGTTGCCCAACGCCCGGCAGAAGCGGGCACCGTGGTGGCCTTCTCCGGCGGCTCCTTGCTGAATCTGTCACAAGGTAAATTTGGTCGCTACGGCGTGGATGATGTCCGCTGGCTGGCCAGTGTGGGTACCGACTACGGCATGATTGCCGTACGTCAGGACGCGCCATGGAAGACGCTGAAAGATCTGCTGACAGCAATGGAAAAAGATCCCAACAGCGTGGTCATTGGCGCAGGTGCCTCTATCGGTAGCCAGGACTGGATGAAGTCGGCGCTGCTGGCGCAAAAAGCCAATGTCGATCCGCACAAGATGCGCTACGTGGCCTTTGAAGGCGGTGGCGAACCGGTTACCGCATTGATGGGAAATCACGTACAGGTGGTTTCCGGCGATCTCAGTGAGATGGTGCCTTACCTCAGCGGCGACAAAATACGCGTGCTCGCGGTGTTCTCTGAAGAACGCCTGCCGGGCCAGTTAGCCAATGTGCCAACCGCCAAAGAGCAGGGTTACGACCTGGTGTGGCCGATCATTCGTGGCTTCTACGTTGGACCAAAAGTCAGCGATGCCGAATACCAGTGGTGGGTTGATGCCTTTAACAAACTCCAGCAGACCGATGAGTTTAAAAAGCAGCGCGATCTACGCGGTCTGTTTGAGTTCAACATGAGCGGCAAACAGCTCGACGACTACGTGAAAAAGCAGGTCACGGATTATCGTGAGCAGGCTAAAGCCTTCGGTCTGGCGAAGTAAACGCAGAGGCAAAGATGATGAGCGATCGTATTTTCGCAGGTATCTGGCTGTTGCTCTGCATAGCCGGGCTGTTCGTAGCCTGGCAAATCAGCAGCGAATACAGCTATGAGCCGGTTGGCCCGCGTCCCTTCCCGCTTGGCATTATCAGTCTGATGCTGGTCTGCGCCGTGGCGCTGCTGTTGCGCCATCCGGACACCATCAGTTGGCCCCGTCGCCACGTGCTGCAAAAGCTGCTGACGATGGTGATTGTTCTGTTGATGTACGCCTGGGGTTTTGAGTGGCTCGGTTTTCCCATCGCCACCGCCATTCTCACCGTGGTGATTGGCATGCTGTTCGGCGCAACCATCCCGGCTGCAGGAATTTCCGGCGCGGTGCTAGGCATTCTGCTGTGGTATGCCTTTGACAGACTGCTTGACGTCACCTTACCACTCGGCACCTGGCTGGGTTAACGGAGAAACGATGGATACCTGGATTTATCTTTCTCAGGGTTTCGCGGTGGCAATGACGCCGGAAAACCTGGTCATCGCCTTGATAGGCTGTTTTGTCGGCACCATTGTGGGTTTGTTGCCTGGCCTTGGGCCGATCAACGGCGTGGCGATTCTGCTGCCGTTGGCCTTTGCGCTGCATCTGCCCGCAGAATCCGCGCTGATCCTGCTGGCTACAGTCTACATTGGCTGTGAATATGGCGGGCGCATCTCCTCCATCCTGCTGAACGTGCCCGGCGATGCGGCAGCAATTATGACCGCGCTGGATGGCTACCCGATGGCGCAGCAAGGGCGCGGCGGCGTCGCGCTCTCAATCTCGGCGGTCAGCTCTTTCTTTGGTTCGCTTATCGCCATCGGGGGCATCATTCTGTTTGCCCCGGCGTTAGCCCAATGGTCGCTGGCCTTCGGTCCGGCGGAATACTTTGCCTTAATGGTTTTCGCCATTGCCTGTCTCGGCAGCATGATGGCGCAAAATCCGCTGAAATCATTTCTGGCAGCGCTTATCGGTCTCGGACTTGCGACCGTCGGCGTAGACGCCAACACCGGGGTTTATCGCTTTACTTTTGACAGTGTCCATCTCTCCGACGGTGTGCAGTTTATCGTGGTGGTGATTGGGCTGTTCTCTGTCTCTGAAATATTGTTAATGCTGGAACATACCAGCAGTGGCCAGACGCTGGTGCGTAAAACGGGCCGCATGTTGTTCAACGCCAAAGAAGGTGCACAGTGCGTAGGGGCCACCCTGCGTTCATCAGTGATTGGCTTTTTCGTCGGCGTTCTGCCTGGCGCTGGCGCCACCATTGCCAGTGCCATCACCTACATGACCGAGAAAAAGCTCAGCGGCAACAGCGACAGCTTTGGCAAGGGGGATATTCGTGGCGTAGCGGCGCCAGAAGCCGCCAATAACGCCTCGGCCTGCGGCTCTTTTATTCCGATGCTGACGCTCGGCGTGCCGGGCTCCGGTACCACGGCGGTGATGATGGGCGCGCTGACGCTGTACAACATCACCCCGGGGCCAGCCATGTTTACCGAGCAGCCGGATATCGTTTGGGGGCTGATTGCGGCGCTGCTAATTGCTAACGTAATGCTGCTGGTGATGAACATTCCGCTGATCGGTCTGTTTACCCGCATGCTGACCATCCCGCTGTGGTTTTTGGTACCGGCTATCGCGGCAGTTTCCGCGGTTGGCGTGTACGCCGTTCACAGCACCACCTTCGATTTGGTATTGATGGTCGCCCTCGGCGTGCTGGGCTACATCCTGCGTAAAATGCACTTCCCAATGTCGCCATTGATTCTGGGCTTCGTTCTCGGGGAAATGCTGGAGCAGAACCTGCGCCGGGCGTTGTCTATCAGTAACGGCAGTATGGATATTCTGTGGGCCAGCGGCGTGGCGAAAGTACTGCTGGTGATGGCGGTACTGGTTATCGTGGTCCCGCCGGTGCTGCGCATGATCCGTAAACGCAACAGCAAACCGCAGGTGGATATCGGTTAATAATATGCCGGATGGCGGCGCTATTGCGCCCTATCCGGCCTACAATTTGGCTCGGTTGTAGGCCGGATAAGTGCAACGCCATCCGGCATTTTTATTTTCCGCGCAGCCCCTGCGTTCCTTCCAGCACATGTTCAACAAACCGTGTCAGCTTAGGCAACGGACGCAAATCCTGTCGCCACAGCAAATGAATTGGCCGCGGCTGCGGCGTAAACCCTTCCAGGATCCGAATCAATTTCCCCGTAGCCAGTTCTTGCGCCAGCAGCACCTCAGGTTGCAATAACAGCCCAGCCCCCGCTACTGCCGCCATACGCAGGCCATGACCATCGTTACAGCGCAGGATCGCATCGCGCTTCCATCTGACCTCCCCCGTCACGCCAGGCAGTATCCACTCGTTTCGAGCCGTCCACACGGTATGAGACAGGCACAGATGATCCACCAGATCCGCGGGCGTCCGGGGGGTGCCATGACGAGCAAGATAATCTGGAGAAGCACAAATTGCCATACGGTAGGGACACAGGTATTTCGCCACCACGTCAGTCTGATGGATATCGCCAATGCGGATCGCCAGATCGACACCTTCATTCACCAGATCAACCATCCGGTTGGTGAGATCCAGTTCAATGCGCACCTCTGGCCAGGTCTGTAAAAACGCAGCGGCCAGCGGCGAGATCACGCAAGCGCCAAAAGAAGTGGGCGCGCTAATGCGCAGCGTCCCCGCAGGTGCCAGCCGCAGACGCTCTACCGAACGTTCGGCTATCGATACCTGCTCCAGCACGCGACGGGCTTCTTCAAAATAGACGCGTCCGGCATCGGTCAGACTCTGGCGGCGCGTATTGCGCTCCAGCAAACGCGTGCCGAGCTGCGCTTCCAGTTGGGTGATATATTTTCCCACCATCACCGCAGACATTTCGAGCCTCGTCGCCGCAGAAGTAAAGCTCCCACTCTCTACCACGGCGACAAACGTTTCCATGCCGCGCAGTTTATCCATATTACAAACCCCTGGTTAGTAATCATCTAACTTTTAGCCAGTTTATCTGATTTCATTTTCATTAAAGAATAGCGGCTCACACTATTGCGGAGGTGGTTATGAAAATCGTCATTATTGGTGCCAGTGGTACAGTGGGTCGCGCAGTTACAGAAACATTGAGCCGTAAACATGAGGTGGTCCGCGTGGGTCGCACTCAGGGTGATTACCAGGTCGATATCACCTCGCAGGAGAGTGTCGAAGCCTTGTTTGAAAAAGTCGGTCGGGTAGATGCGATCGTTTCCGCCACCGGTAATCTGTTCTTTGGGCCGCTGTCGACAATGACCGACCAGGACTTTAATCAGGGGCTTCAGGATAAGCTATTAGGCCAGATACGCCTGGCATTAACCGGGCAGCATTTCCTGAATGATGGCGGATCGATAACGTTAATTAGCGGCATTATCGCCCACGAGCCCATCGCCCAGGGGACAAACGCCGCAACGATCAATGCCGGGCTGGAAGGATTTGTTCGCGCCGCGGCCTGTGAACTGGGCCATGGTCAACGCATTAACCTGATAAGTCCGACCGTGCTGAGTGAGTCCGCCGAAGCATACGACAGTTTCTTCCCGGGCTTTGAAAGCGTGCCCGCCACCACCGTCGCCAACGCCTACCGCCGCTGTGTGGAAGGCATCCAAACCGGGCGTATTTATAAAGTTGGTTACTGACTTTGCCGCTGCCGCTGACACATCACCAACGGCAGCGTGATTAACCCACTGTTTTAAAATACTTTATCTTTTTCCTCGTATTAACCCACACCTTTCATAATGTTAAATAATTGTTGCTTTTGATCACAAATAACAAACAAACAAGCTCATTCTGTGCGCGTTTTTCAAAAATGTAGATATTTTTAATTTATGGCTACGAAACGAGCTGCGCCATATCTCCCTGACAATCTACTGAGAGGAACGATTTGATGAACGCACTGACTGCCGTAAAACCGAACGCTGAAGATCCAGCCCAGCACTACAGCGGTTTCACGCTGAAACCGTCAGCCCAATCCCCACGCCTGCTGGAGCTGACTTTTTCTGCTGAGACCACTGAGCAATTTCTGCAGGCCGTCGCACAGTGGCCGGTTCAGGCTCTGGAATACAAATCCTTCTTGCGCTTCAAAGTGGGCAAGATCCTCGACGACCTGTGCGGCAATCAGTTACAGCCCCTGCTGCTGAAAACCCTGCTCGATCGTGCCGAAGGCGCACTGCTAATCAATGCCGTTGGCGTAGACGACGTGGCGCAGGCGGAAGAGATGGTCAAGCTGGCAACGGCGGTAGCGCACCTCATCGGACGCTCTAATTTTGATGCGATGAGCGGTCAATATTACGCACGTTTTGTGGTGAAAAACGTCGATAACTCAGACAGCTATCTGCGCCAGCCTCATCGAGTGATGGAATTGCACAACGACGGAACCTACCTCGAAGAAATCACCGATTACGTGCTGATGATGAAGATCGACGAGCAGAACATGACCGGCGGTAACTCGCTGCTGCTGCACCTCGACGACTGGGAGCATCTGGAGCAGTACTTTACCCATCCTCTGGCACGTCGCGCCATGCGCTTTGCCGCACCGCCAAGCAAAAACGTCAGTCAGGAAGTGTTCCATCCGGTATTTGACGTTGACCAGCAGGGCCGCCCGGTAATGCGCTACATCGACCAGTTCGTCCAGCCAAAAGACTATGAAGAAGGCGTCTGGCTGAGCGAACTGTCCGATGCGCTGGAAACCAGCAAGAACATTATTTCCGTTCCGGTTTCAGTAGGTAAATTCCTGCTGATCAACAACCTGTTCTGGCTGCACGGGCGCGATCGTTTCACTTCGCATCCGGACTTGCGCCGCGAACTGATGCGCCAGCGTGGTTATTTTGCGTACGCGACCAACCACTACCAGACCCATCAGTAAGCGCGAAGGAAAAGCGGATGTATGATTTTGTGATTATTGGCGGCGGCATTATCGGCATGTCGACCGCCATGCAGCTGATTGATATCTATCCGGACGCCAAAATCGCGCTACTGGAAAAAGAGTCCGGCCCGGCCTGCCACCAGACGGGCCACAACAGCGGCGTCATTCATGCCGGGGTCTATTACACCCCCGGCAGCCTGAAGGCACAATTTTGCCTGGCCGGAAATCGCGCCACAAAAGCCTTTTGCGACCAAAACGGCATCCGCTACGACGTCTGCGGAAAAATGCTGGTTGCCACCTCCGCTCTGGAAATGGAGCGCATGCGCGCGCTTTGGGATCGCACCGCCGCTAACGGTCTGGAGCGCGAATGGCTGAATGCGCAGGAACTTCGCGAGCGTGAACCTAATATCACCGGACTGGGCGGCATTTTTGTCCCGTCGAGCGGGATTGTCAGCTACCGCGAAGTCACCGCCGCGATGGCGAAGATTTTCCAGGCTAAAGGCGGTGAGATTATTTACAACGCCGAGGTCAGCGCGCTGAAAGAGCATGCCGCGGGCGTAATTGTCCGTACCCGTCAGGGCCAGGAATATGAAGGCGCGACGCTGATTAGCTGTTCTGGCCTGATGGCGGACCGACTGGTAAAAATGCTCGGCGTTGAACCTGGCTTTATCATCTGTCCGTTCCGGGGCGAATATTTCCGCCTGGCGCCAGAACATAATCAGATAGTTAACCATTTGATCTACCCCATCCCCGACCCGGCGATGCCGTTTCTCGGCGTTCATCTGACCCGGATGATTGACGGCAGCGTCACCGTCGGCCCCAACGCGGTACTGGCATTTAAACGTGAAGGCTATCGTAAACGTGACTTCTCGCTCAGCGATACGCTGGAGATCCTCGGCTCTTCTGGTATTCGCCGCGTGCTGCAAAACAACCTGCGCTCAGGGCTTGGCGAAATGAAGAATTCGCTGTGCAAAAGCGGTTATCTGCGGCTGGTACAAAAGTACTGCCCGAGCCTGACGCTTAAGGATCTGCAACCGTGGCCTGCGGGCGTACGGGCACAGGCGGTATCACCTGATGGCAAGCTTATCGACGATTTTCTGTTTGTCACCACTCCACGCTCAATTCACACCTGTAACGCCCCTTCTCCGGCAGCAACGTCGGCAATCCCTATCGGCGCACATATTGTCAGCAAAGTTCATGCGCTGCTGGAGAACCAGAGTAACCCCGGACGCACGCTGCGTGCGGCACGTAGCGTGGAGACATTACACGCCGCATTTACCCGTTAAACCGATTAAGACAGGAAGCAATCATGCAACTTAACGATCCAACCTTATTTCGCCAGCAGGCACTGATCGACGGCAACTGGCGTGACGCCAACAGCGGCGAGACCATCGCGGTGACCAATCCCGCCAACGGTCAGCAATTGGGTAGCGTACCTAAAATGGGGGCAGATGAAACCCGCGAAGCGATTAACGCCGCTAACCGCGCCCTGCCGGCCTGGCGTGCGCTGACCGCCAAAGAGCGAGCCAATATCCTGCGCCGCTGGTTCAACCTGATGATTGAGCATCAGGACGATCTCGCCCGCTTGATGACCCTGGAACAGGGTAAACCGCTGGCGGAGGCCAAAGGCGAAATCACCTATGCAGCCTCATTTATTGAGTGGTTTGCCGAAGAGGGCAAACGCATCTATGGCGATACGATCCCTGGCCATCAGGCTGATAAACGCCTGATCGTCATTAAGCAGCCGATCGGCGTTACCGCCGCGATTACGCCGTGGAACTTCCCCTCAGCGATGATCACCCGTAAAGCCGGTCCGGCGCTGGCAGCAGGCTGTACGATGGTGCTTAAACCCGCCAGCCAGACCCCCTACTCCGCACTGGCGCTGGCAGAACTGGCTAATCGCGCCGGGATCCCGGCTGGCGTTTTCAGCGTGGTGACTGGTTCTGCGAGCGCGGTCGGCAACGAGCTAACAGGCAACCCGCTGGTACGCAAGCTGTCATTTACCGGCTCGACCGAAATCGGCCGTCAGTTAATGCAGCAATGCGCCAAAGACATCAAAAAAGTATCGCTGGAGCTGGGCGGCAATGCGCCGTTTATCGTCTTTGACGATGCCGATCTTGATAAAGCCGTGGAAGGCGCGCTGGCATCGAAGTTCCGTAACGCTGGTCAAACCTGCGTCTGCGCCAACCGCCTGTACGTGCAGGACGGCGTGTATGAGCGCTTTGCTGAAAAACTCCAGCAGGCGGTGAGCAAGCTGCATCTCGGCGATGGTCTGCAACCTGACGTCACCACCGGACCGCTGATCGACGAGAAAGCGGTTGCCAAAGTGCAGGAACACATCGCCGACGCTCTGGATAAAGGCGCACGCATTATCGCGGGCGGTAAACCTCATGCGCTCGGCGGTAACTTCTTCCAGCCCACCATTCTGGTAGATGTGCCTGATAACGCGAAGGTCGCCAAAGAGGAAACCTTCGGCCCGCTGGCTCCGCTGTTTCGTTTTAAAGACGAAGCTGACGTCATCGCTCAGGCCAACGACACCGAGTTTGGTCTGGCCGCCTATTTCTATGCCCGTGATTTAAGTCGCGTCTTCCGCGTTGGCGAAGCGCTGGAGTACGGCATCGTCGGGATTAACACCGGCATTATCTCCAACGAAGTCGCCCCGTTTGGGGGGATAAAAGCCTCCGGTCTTGGCCGTGAAGGATCGAAATACGGCATCGAAGACTACTTAGAAATCAAATATATGTGCATCGGCCTTTAATAAAACAAATACTGGAGAACACCTGATGAGCACCAACAAAGAACTTATGCAACGTCGCAGCAACGCCGTTCCCCGTGGCGTAGGACAGATCCACCCTATTTTTGCCGAGCGGGCAGAAAACTGTCGGGTCTGGGACGTTGAAGGCCGGGAATTCCTCGACTTTGCTGGCGGTATTGCGGTGCTGAACACCGGTCACCTGCATCCGCAGATCGTCTCTGCGGTAGAAGCGCAGTTGAAAAAGCTGTCCCATACCTGTTTCCAGGTGCTGGCCTATGAGCCGTACCTGGAGCTGTGTGAAATCATGAATAAGAAAGTGCCGGGTGATTTCGCCAAGAAAACCCTGCTGGTGACCACCGGTTCTGAAGCGGTAGAAAACGCGGTGAAAATCGCCCGCGCCGCCACCAAGCGTACGGGGACTATCGCCTTTAGCGGCGCTTACCACGGTCGTACCCACTACACCCTGTCACTGACCGGGAAAGTCAATCCGTACTCCGCCGGAATGGGGCTGATGCCGGGCCACGTGTATCGCGCGCTTTATCCTTGCCCTCTGCACGGCATCAGTGAAGATGATGCTATCGCCAGCATTCACCGCATTTTCAAAAACGATGCCGCGCCAGAAGACGTCGCCGCCATCGTGATTGAACCCGTTCAGGGCGAAGGTGGCTTTTACGCAGCCTCTCCTTCCTTTATGCAACGGCTGCGCGCCATTTGTGACGAACACGGGATCATGCTGATTGCCGATGAAGTACAGAGCGGTGCGGGCCGTACCGGTACGCTGTTTGCCATGGAGCAGATGGGCGTTGCGCCCGATCTCACCACCTTCGCCAAATCCATCGCCGGAGGCTTCCCGCTGGCGGGCGTGACCGGACGCGCCGAAGTCATGGACGCAATCCCACCGGGCGGTCTGGGCGGTACCTATGCCGGTAACCCAATTGCCTGCGCCGCCGCGCTGGCGGTACTGAACATTTTTGAACAGGAAAATCTGCTGCAAAAAGCCAACGAGCTGGGACAAACCCTGCGCGAAGGCCTGCTGGCTATCGCGGAAACCCATCGCGAGATTGGCGACGTACGCGGGCTGGGCGCGATGATTGCTATCGAACTGTTCGAAAACGGCGACCACACGAAACCAGACGCCAAACTGACTGCGGAAGTGGTGGCGCGTGCACGCGAGAAAGGACTGATCCTGCTCTCCTGCGGACCTTACTACAACGTGCTGCGCATTCTTGTCCCGCTAACCATTGAAGATGCGCAAATCCGCCAGGGGCTGGACATTATCGCCCAGTGTTTTGCCGAGGCAAAGCAGGGTTAACCCCCCGAATAAAAACGGGAAATTGTAGGCCGGATAAAGCGCAAGCGCTGCCATCCGGCAATGTTGTGATGCCCGGTGGCGCTACGCTTACCGGGCCTACGGGTAAGGTGCAGGAAGCGACGTCAATAACAATAACGAGGTTTAAAGATGGGGCAAGTGTCACAATCACATGATTTAGGGGGCGGGCTGAAATCACGCCACGTCACCATGCTGTCTATTGCCGGGGTAATCGGCGCAAGTCTGTTCGTCGGTTCAAGTGTGGCGATTGCAGAAGCCGGTCCCGCTGTATTATTAGCCTATCTGTTCGCCGGATTGCTGGTGGTGATGATTATGCGCATGCTGGCCGAAATGGCCGTTGCCACCCCGGATACCGGTTCTTTTTCCACTTACGCCGATAAGGCCATTGGCCCGTGGGCAGGTTATACCATCGGCTGGTTGTACTGGTGGTTCTGGGTGTTAGTTATCCCTCTGGAAGCGAATATCGCCGCCATCATTCTGCACTCCTGGGTACCGGGTATTCCTATCTGGCTGTTTTCTCTGGTTATCACGCTGGCGTTAACCGGCAGTAATTTGCTGAGCGTCAAAAATTACGGTGAGTTCGAGTTCTGGCTGGCGCTGTGCAAAGTGGTTGCCATTCTGGCGTTTATTACCCTCGGTGCGGCGGCGATTAGCGGTTTCTACCCTTATGCCGAGGTTAGCGGAGTTTCACGCCTGTGGGATCAGGGCGGCTTTATGCCCAACGGTTTTGGCGCCGTGATCAGCGCGATGTTAATCACCATGTTCTCCTTTATGGGCGCAGAGATAGTTACCATCGCCGCCGCCGAATCCGATACCCCGGATAAACATATCGTTCGCGCCACCAACTCGGTTATCTGGCGTATCTCTATCTTCTATCTGTGCTCTATTTTTGTGGTGGTGGCGCTGATCCCGTGGAACATGCCGGGCCTGAAAGAAGTCGGTTCTTATCGCTCGGTGCTGGAGCTACTGCATATCCCGCACGCGAAATTGATCATGGACTGCGTCATTTTACTGTCGGTGACCAGCTGTCTTAACTCCGCGCTGTATACGTCATCGCGTATGCTCTACTCCCTGAGCCGCCGTGGCGATGCGCCCGCCTTTATGGGTAAAACGAACCGC
Organism: Citrobacter sp. Cpo032; assembly: GCF_030332975.1. NCBI lineage: Bacteria > Pseudomonadati > Pseudomonadota > Gammaproteobacteria > Enterobacterales > Enterobacteriaceae > Citrobacter > Citrobacter sp. Cpo032. Next base: position 107,026 of record NZ_JAOWGU010000046.1, on the reverse strand, counting down.
AGCAAAACGCCTTATGTGGCGGTGTTACTGTCGACAGGTGCTGCGTTCCTCACCGTCATCGTCAACTATTACGCCCCGGCCAAGGTATTTAAATTCCTGATCGACAGCTCCGGTGCCATCGCGCTGCTGGTGTATCTGGTCATTGCCGTTTCTCAACTGCGGATGCGCAAAATCCTGCTGGCGCGAGGCGGTGAAATTAAACTGAAAATGTGGCTCTATCCGTGGCTTACCTGGCTGGTCATCGCGTTTATTATCTTTGTGTTGGTGGTCATGCTGTTTCGCCCGGCCCAACAGCTGGAAGTTATCTCTACCGGGTTGTTAGCCATAGGAATTATTTGCACCGTGCCCATTATGTCACGCTGGAAAAAACTGCTATCGTGGCAAAAAGCACCATTGCAAAATACGCATTAAACCTGTTCCCGGCGCAGGCCGGGAAATCCTTTCAGGAGTATGACCATGACCGCCATTCCCCAACCGACGGCCATTGATGGATACCGCTGGCTGAAGAACGACATCATCCGCGGTGTGTATCAGCCTGATGAAAAACTGCGTATGAGTCTGCTAACCTCACGCTATGAGCTAGGCGTGGGACCGCTGCGCGAAGCGCTTTCGCAGTTAGTTGCCGAGCGGTTAGTGACGGTGGTTAATCAGAAAGGGTATCGTGTCGCCCCGATGTCAGAGCAGGAGTTGCTCGATATTTTCGATGCCCGCGCCAATATGGAAGCCATGCTGGTCGCGCTGGCCATTGAACGCGGCGACGACGCCTGGGAAGCTGAAATTCTGGCGCGCGCGCATATGCTCAGTAAGCTTGAAGCCATTGATGCCAGCGAACAGATGCTCGACGAGTGGGATCAGCGCCATCAGGCGTTTCACTCGGCGATTGTCGCCGGCTGTGGTTCACAATATCTGCTGCAAATGCGTGAACGGCTGTTCTCTCTGGCGGCGCGCTACCGGTTTATCTGGTTGCGTAAAACGGTACTGTCGGTTGAAATGCTGGAAGACAAACACGATCAGCACAAGACGCTGACCGAAGTGATTCTGGCACGTGATGCCGCGCGCGCCAGCGAATTAATGCGCCAGCACTTGCTGACGCCGATTCCGATTATTCAACAGGCTATGAGCGGTAAATTGCTGACGCAATAAGCCTGAATAATATTACTGTTCCGGAATACGTAAAACCTGCCCAGGATAGATTTTATCCGGGCTTTTCAGCATTGGTTTATTCGCTTCAAATATCTGGTTATACAGGTTGGCATTACCGTAAACCTGTTTGGCAATAGCGCTCAGGGTATCCCCTGATTTCACGGTATAAAACTGGCTTTCGCTCGCGGGTGCAGAAGTTTTAACCTGATCATCTACGCTGGCGATACCAGAGATATTACCAATCGCGATCAGAATTTTTTCTTTCGCTTCCTGACTTAATCCATCACCAGAAACAGTGGCTTTGCCTTCATTAATTTGCACGTCCACTTTATCCGCATCAGGGATGCCGGTTTTGTTCAGGTGTTCCTGCACTCTTTTTGCCAGATCGGCTGTGTCATGGTTTCCAGTGACCGCATCCCACAGTTTTTCACCTGCATCTTTTACGAAATTGAAGAGTCCCATATCCACCTCGGTAATTAACAATCAACACCCAAAAGTGTAGCAGAGGAGAAAGGGACACAAAGAAAACGGCGCCGAAGCGCCGTAGTAGAAAGGAATTAATTACGCGTCTGTATCCAGAAGGCATGGATCAAACCAGGAATGTAGCCCAGCAGCGTCAGAACGATATTGAGGATAAATGCCCAGCCGAATCCCTTCCCCAGCAGCACGCCAAGCGGGGGCAGAATAATAGTAAAAACGATTCTCCAGAAACCCATACACACTCCCTACAAGCAAAAATTAATCATTGTTTAAAAAGAGATTTTATCTCTAAGATTAATCAGTGTAGCTAACTCCTCCCGTCTCGCCCTGCTGTTTTACCCTCCTTTACGCTCTTTACGCTGGCGTACGTTGGCCGTTTATTTTAGAATATACTTAATTTAGACAATACTTAAATACATATGACTGAACTTGAACAACTCCAGGCCAGCGCTGAACAGGCTGCCGCCCTGCTAAAAGCGATGAGTAACCCGAAACGGTTGCTGATTTTGTGCATGCTCTGTGGTTCACCCGGTACCAGCGCGGGTGAGTTAGCCCGTGTTACCGGCCTTAGTCCTTCCGCCACTTCCCAGCATCTGGCGCGTATGCGTGAAGAAGGTCTGATAGAAAGCCAGCGCGATGCCCAGCGCATCCTCTACTCCATTAAAAATGCGGCCGTGAATTCGCTGATCGCCACATTAAAAACACTGTATTGCCCATAAGGAGCCATCATGACTATTGGGACGATTTCCCCACACGAGGCGCAGATACTGGTCGCGCAGGGTGCAAAACTGATTGATATCCGCGATGCTGACGAGTATCTGCACGAGCATATTCCTGAGGCACATCTGGCGCCATTACCCGCGCTTGAGCAGGGATCGCTGCCTGCGAATTTACGCGCCGAGCAGGTGATTTTTCACTGCCAGTCAGGCAAACGTACACAAAATGCAGCAACAAAACTAAGCGCCATCGCCGCACCCGCGCAGGTCTGGTTGCTGGAAGGTGGAATTGACGGCTGGAAAGCCGCAGGGTTGCCGGTGGCGAAAGACAGTTCACAACCGTTACCGCTGATGCGTCAGGTGCAGATAGCCGCAGGCAGCCTTGCCCTACTCGGCGTTATTCTGGGCTATAGCGTTAGTAGCGCCTTCTTCCTGCTGAGCGGTTTTGTGGGCGCCGGGCTGATACTCGCTGGTGTAACTGGCTTTTGCGGTATGGCGCGATTACTGGACATCATGCCCTGGAACCGACGTACTCATTAAGCGGTAATCATTGAAACAGCACTGTACCCGCCGGTTGACGTGATCTATGGTGAGTTCTGCGATAAATGATAAATAAAGGAGCGCAACAATATGTTTAAACCTGGCGATCTGGTTCAACCGCGTATGGGCGGTCCAAAACTGAAGGTTGTTGAAGTCAATGACGATCAAATTGTGGCGGTACAAGCCAGTAATGAAAGCGGTGATAAATTCACGCTGAAAGCAGCTGATGTCACGCGATATACCGAAGAGGGTGATTTCGGCGTTTGCTGAAAATAAGCGGTGAGGATCTCCTCACCGCCTTCGCAATTAGATCAAAAAGTCATCAAGAGATTTACCGGCAGCCAGCGCCAGGGCAATTGGCTTCGGTGTGCGACCTTGTCCGGTCCATGTTTTCGTTTCACCATTGAGATCGATAAAACGATATTTCGCCGGGCGCGGTTGGCGTTTTTTAACTGAACGTGTCGTCGCAGGTGTTATGCTCAGCAGCTCCTCGGGGCTGATCCCGTCTGCCTGCATCTGCGCCAGCAAGGCATTAATTTTTGCCTGCTGTTCTGCACGTTGGCGCTGTAGCTGTTCTTCTTCATCGCGCCGTTCTTTGGTCACTACCCTGAATTTTTCAAGCATATCTTCCAGTACATCAACGGAAAATTCACGAGCCATTGCACGCAGCGAGCGGATATTATTTAAGTTTTTTAACATTGAACTCATATTAACAAAACCTCTTTAACGTAAAACATAAAAACGGTATTACGCTAAATATTGTATGCAACCAATTATTATATTTCCAGTCTAATTTATTCGTTTATCATTAAACAAATAGCCAACTCTGATATTTATAGCATCCATTCTGCTATCGCCCAGACAATATATTCTATTACCCTGATTGCAGCTTTGAATATACCTGCAAGGTATCTCAGCGCGTCACTTAAGAAACAAGCCACGGCATCTCATGGAACCAACGAGTATACATATTGCACATCAGTCAACATTCAGAAAAGGAGCGCAAAAAATTCAGAAAAACAAGCAACAATAACTCTTTGATCTAAAAAGACTTTAATTAACACAGCAACGAAAACACCAAAACGAACAAAAAACAAACCATTACAGAGCATTTTATCGACAAAAAGACAATAAATAAAAATTTTCAGCTAGTTGCCAGTTATTATCCAGGCAGATATCCTATTAAAACGCGAAAGCAGCAAGACAAATCACTAGCAGTTAAGGTATTCAAAACCTTTTTTCCCCTTTTTACAAGGAGCATTAACATGTTCTCTCCGCAGTCACGCTTGCGTCATGCAGTAGCAGACACGTTCGCGATGGTTGTTTATTGTTCTGTCGTGAACATGTTGATCGAAATATTCCTTTCTGGAATGAGCTTCGAACAGTCGCTGTATTCCAGATTAGTCGCTATCCCTGTCAACATACTGATCGCGTGGCCATACGGCATGTATCGTGATTTGTTCATGCGCGCGGCCCGTAAAGCCACGCAGGCAGGATGGGCAAAAAATCTGGCGGATGTGCTGGCTTATGTCACCTTCCAGTCGCCGGTGTATGTGATTATTCTACTGACGGTTGGCGCAGACTGGCATCAGATTACGGCTGCAGTAAGTTCGAACATCGTGGTGTCAATGCTGATGGGCGCTGTCTATGGCTACTTTCTTGATTATTGCCGCCGCTTGTTTAAGGTCAGCAGCTATCATCAGGCTAAAGCCTGACACGCTTCTTCGCGACTGGCACTGCCAGTCGCGTTATTAGTTAGAATTAACGTCGCCAAACAGCCCGCTCAGATAACGTTCAAGCGCAATACGCGAGCTAAAGCCGTGCGGAATACCATAATGCTCATGAGTCTCTCCTGCTAAATACAGCGGGAATTGCTGGTAATGATCGCAAGTTTTAATATCCGTTGCCGGTTCCGCCAGCGAAGAGCTACGCTCTTTCAACGTGGGATGGATAATTAATGCGGTACGCCCCATGCGAGCTTCACGATTAACATACACATAATTTTCGCCACGCCGATAGCCGTACGTTTTCTGCGTCACTACATCAACGGTAAAGCCCACTTTTTCAAGTACGCGCGCCACCTCATCAGGTCGTAAATACATATTATTTTCCTCGTTATCTTTTACTGCGGGCTTACCTTACCTGATTCAGCATTAGCAACGCTTTCAGAAAAGTCCATAAACGAGTGAACACGATGAGACGAATATCTTAAGTAACGTACAGATTTATGTCAGCGCCAACCTCAGTTGGTAGGCCGCCTGTTGCGCCATTTCCGCCGAGCTGATATTAGTAAATGACAGCAATATTCCCCCCTTTCCTTCTGACGTTATTCGCCAGCGGCTTAGCGCCTGAACCGCTAACCCGGCCTGATTCGCTTTGCGCACCAGCGCAGTATCATCTCCGTCTACACTCATCACCAGTTGAATCCCACCTTCCTGAGGAATGACGCTAAATCCTTGTTCGGTCAGGGCGTTTTCCATCCATTGTCGTCGTTCGGCATAATGCTGTCGCATACGTTTTAAGTGTCGCCAGAAGTGGCCGTCTCGCATGAAATCCGCCAGCGTTTGCTGCCATAGAACCGGGACGCTACAGGCCGTTAGCGCCGCTTGTTGGCGAAAGCGTTCAACCTGGGTCAGAGGCACCACCAGCCATGCCGTACGCAAAGCCGGAAACATCGATTTGCTGAACGTTCCGGCATAAATCACCCGCTGAGGCGCATCCAGACTTTTTAGCGGCGGCAACGGCTTACCGTGGTAACGAAATTCACTGTCATAGTCATCTTCGATTACCCACGCCTGCGCACGAGTCGCCCACTCCAGCAACTGGTGGCGACGGTCCAAAGACAGTGCTACCCCCAGAGGGCTTTGATGAGCGGGAGTGAGCAGTACAAAACGCGCCTGCGGGTAGTCGCGGATCCCGGCGCTGACATCCAGACCATCGGCATCCACCACTACCGGCATCAACTCAATGCGTTCCTGAGCCACCACGGGCCGGATCAGCGGAAAACCGGGATCTTCGACCCACATTCCCTCACCGGGATGCGCCAGAGCGCGCAGGATTAACGTCATTGATGCCGCATAGCCTGAAGTGATAAAAATCTGCTCTGGCTGGCATTCAATGCTGCGTGAAACGCGCAGATAATCAACAATTGCCTGGCGTAACACCCGTTCGCCACATACATCGCCCACCGCCAGATCAAAACGCGTTTGGGTGCGTAAACGCCGTCCCATCACCCGTGCCCAGACTTCACGCGGAAAAAGATCGAGTGCGGGTAATCCCATCTGAAAAGGTTGCGGTCTGGGATTTTCTCCGGCGAAGATGGCAGGCGATGCAGGCGCCCTTTCTGGTCGCAGTTGCTCACTGACAAACGTCCCTGCCTGTCCACGCCGCGCGAGCCAGCCCTGCGCCACCAGCTCGGCATAGGCATTTTCCACCGTCGAGCGTGATACTCCCAGCTCCTGGGCCCAGGTCCGGCTGGAGGGCAATCTGGTACCAGGCTTGAGTTCGCCTTTCTCAATTGCGTTTTTTAACTGACGGGCGATTTGCTGATAACGTGGCATTTATGGTCTGCTTTTTTGGCAACAATATGGCTCTCTGTTGCAGTCCATTATAGTGCTACATTGCGGGTCATCCAAACGAGGAGAAATACCATGACAATGTTACGCCAGCCCTATTACGAACTCAGTCCTGAAATCTATAACGCTCTGGTTCAGGCAAGCCAAGCGCTGGAAAACTGCGCGCTGGAACCTACGTTGACGGAGCTGATTTACCTGCGGGTCTCGCAAATCAACGGCTGCGCCTTTTGTCTGGAAATGCACAGTAAAGCACTGCGCAAATCCGGTGTTGCGCAGGCCAAACTGGACGCACTGGCAGGCTGGCGGGTGAGTCACCACTTCAGCGAACGGGAACGTGCGGCGCTGGCGTGGGCCGAATCGGTCACCCAGATTGCCACTACTCACGCCGAAGATGACGTTTATCTGCCGCTGCTAGACCATTTCAGCGCGAAAGAAATTAGCGACCTGACATTTGCCATTAGCCTGATGAACTGCTTTAACCGTCTGGCGGTGGGGATGCGCATGTGATTTTGCGCTGCCGGATGGCGGCATAAATGCCTTATCCGGCCTACGTTGTGCTCTCCTGTTGCCCGTAGGCCCGATAAGCTTAGCGCCATCGGGCAATTTATAACCACCCGTTAGCCTTCCCCCGCCACGCTCATCACCCCGCTCATCATCAATCTAAAATTCCCATATCTTGTATGGTTGAATCTTTTTAAAACTACATCTAGTATCTTTCCTATCAGGACACACACAACCCGACGCCCTCTATAGCGCCGATCCTTTATTTTTAAATGGAAATACGAATCATGAGTATTATTATTTACACTCGCAATAACTGTGTTCAGTGCCACGCCACCAAACGGGCAATGGAAAGCCGTGGTTTTGACTTTGAGATGGTAAACGTCGATTTACAACCCGATTTGGCTGATAGCCTGCGCAATCAAGGGTTTCGCCAGCTACCGGTCGTGGTCGCGGGTGAAACCAGTTGGTCAGGGTTTCGCCCGGACATGATCAACCGTCTGCATCCGGAACACCGTGTGGCCAGCGCATGAGTCAGCTCGTCTACTTCTCCAGCAGCTCCGAAAATACGCACCGCTTTATGCAGCGTCTGAGGCTGCCAGCCATCCGCATTCCGCTTAACGAACGCGAGCGGATCCGGGTAGACGAACCTTACATATTAATCGTGCCATCCTACGGCGGTGGCGGCACTGCTGGCGCGGTCCCAAGACAGGTGATCCGCTTTTTAAACGATACGCACAACCGGGCGTTAATCCGTGGGGTGATCGCCTCCGGCAATCGTAATTTCGGTGACGCCTACGGTCGCGCGGGTGATGTCATCTCACAAAAATGCGGCGTGCCGTGGCTCTATCGCTTTGAGCTGATGGGCACCCAAGGCGATATCGACAACGTTCGAAAAGGAGTGAGCGAATTTTGGCAACGACAACCGCAGAACGTGTAATGCAGCCAACGCTGGATTATCACGCCCTGAACGCCATGCTAAATCTGTACGATAAAGCCGGGCGCATTCAGTTCGACAAAGACCATCAGGCGGTGGAGGCTTTCTTTGCCGCCCACGTCCGCCCAAACTCGGTGGCGTTTGCCAGCCAGCAGGAGCGCCTGGAAACGTTGGTGGATGAAGGCTATTACGATGCCAGCGTGTTAGCCCGCTACAATCGCGCGTTCGTGCTGAAGCTATTCACCCACGCCCACGCCAGCGGATTCCGTTTCCAGACGTTCCTCGGCGCATGGAAGTTCTACACCAGCTATACGCTGAAAACGTTCGACGGTAAGCGCTATCTCGAAGACTTTGAGGATCGGGTCACGATGGTGGCGCTCACGCTGGCGCAGGGAGATGAAACGCTCGCGATGCAGCTGACCGATGAAATGCTCTCCGGGCGCTTTCAGCCCGCCACACCAACCTTTTTAAACTGCGGCAAACAGCAACGCGGTGAGCTGGTCTCCTGCTTCCTGTTACGCATTGAAGACAACATGGAGTCTATTGGTCGGGCCGTCAACTCTGCGCTGCAACTTTCCAAGCGCGGTGGCGGCGTGGCGTTTTTGCTCTCTAACCTGCGCGAAGCAGGTGCGCCGATTAAACGCATTGAGAATCAGTCCTCCGGCGTAATCCCGGTCATGAAAATGCTGGAAGATGCGTTTTCTTATGCCAATCAACTCGGCGCGCGTCAGGGTGCGGGCGCAGTGTACCTGCACGCACACCATCCGGATATTTTACGTTTTCTGGATACCAAACGTGAAAACGCCGACGAGAAAATCCGTATCAAAACCCTGTCGCTTGGCGTGGTGATCCCGGATATCACCTTTAAGCTGGCCAAAGAGAATGCCGACATGGCGCTGTTCTCACCCTATGACGTGGAACGCATTTACGGCAAAGCGTTCGGCGATATCGCCGTCAGTGAACGCTATGACGAACTGCTTGCCGACGAACGTGTGCGTAAAAAATACATTAACGCCCGCGATTTCTTCCAGCGGCTGGCCGAGATCCAGTTTGAATCTGGCTATCCTTACATCATGTTTGAAGATACGGTGAATCGCGCCAATCCAATTGCCGGTCGGATCAATATGAGCAACCTGTGCTCGGAGATTTTGCAGGTTAACAGTGCCTCCACCTACGATGAAAATCTCAATTACGCGCAGACCGGGCACGATATTTCCTGCAATCTCGGCTCGTTGAACATTGCCCATACTATGGATTCACCCGACTTTGGTCGTACCGTGGAAACGGCGGTTCGTGGCTTAACCGCCGTTTCGGACATGAGCCATATCCGCAGCGTGCCCTCGATTGAGGCCGGGAACAACGCATCGCACGCAATTGGTCTTGGGCAGATGAATCTGCACGGGTATCTGGCGCGGGAAGGGATCGCCTACGGTTCGCCGGAAGGGCTGGATTTCACCAATATCTACTTTTACACCATCACCTGGCATGCGCTGAATACGTCAATGAAGATCGCCCGCGAGCGCGGCCAAACCTTTGCCGGATTCAAACAGTCGCGCTACGCCAGCGGTGAGTATTTTAAGCAGTATCTGCAGGGCGACTGGCAGCCAAAAACCGACAAGGTTCGCGTCCTGTTTGCCGCCAGCGGCATTACGCTGCCGACGCGCGAGATGTGGTCACAGCTGCGTGAAGATGTGATGCACTACGGCATTTATAACCAGAATTTACAGGCGGTTCCCCCCACCGGTTCTATCTCCTACATCAATCATGCCACGTCAAGCATTCACCCGATCGTGTCGAAAGTGGAGATTCGCAAAGAGGGCAAAACCGGGCGCGTTTACTACCCTGCCCCATTTATGACCAATGAGAATCTGGCCTTGTATCAGGATGCCTACGAGATTGGTCCACAAAAAATCATTGATACCTACGCAGAAGCAACGCGCCATGTCGATCAGGGGCTTTCACTGACGCTCTTTTTCCCCGATACCGCCACCACGCGCGATATCAATAAAGCGCAGATTTACGCCTGGCGTAAGGGCATCAAATCCCTGTACTACATCCGACTACGCCAGCTGGCGCTGGAAGGCACCGAAATCGAAGGCTGCGTGTCATGCGCGCTGTAAGGAGGAGAAAATGACATTATCCCGCGTGAGCGCCATCAACTGGAACAAGATTGAAGATGATAAAGATCTTGAGGTATGGAACCGTCTGACCAGTAACTTCTGGCTCCCGGAAAAGGTCCCGCTCTCCAATGACATTCCGGCCTGGCAAACGTTGAACACTGCCGAACAGCAGTTAACCATCCGAGTTTTTACCGGGCTGACGCTGCTCGACACCATTCAGAATGTTGCCGGAGCACCAGCGTTAATGGCTGATTCGTTAACGCCGCATGAAGAGGCGGTGCTGTCGAATATCAGCTTTATGGAGGCGGTGCACGCCCGTTCATACAGCTCAATATTCTCCACCCTTTGCCAGACCAAAGACGTGGATGCAGCCTACGCCTGGAGTGAAGAAAATACCCCACTCCAGCGCAAAGCGCAGATCGTTTTGACACATTACGCCAGCGACGAACCGTTGAAGAAAAAAATAGCCAGCGTGTTTCTGGAATCCTTCCTCTTCTATTCTGGCTTCTGGTTACCGATGTATTTCTCCAGCCGCGGTAAACTGACCAATACCGCCGATCTCATTCGTCTGATCATTCGTGATGAAGCGGTTCATGGGTATTACATTGGTTATAAATATCAAAAAGGTCTGGAGCATATTTCCGAATCCGCACGCGAGGAGTTAAAGAATTTTGCCTTTGACCTGCTGATGGAATTGTATGATAACGAAGCGCGTTATACGGAAGAGTTGTATGCAGAAACCGGCTGGGTGGATGACGTCAAAGCCTTCCTTTGTTACAACGCCAATAAGGCATTAATGAATTTGGGATATGAGGCGCTATTTCCGCCTGAAATGGCGGAAGTTAACCCGGCAATCCTTGCCGCACTGTCGCCCAACGCTGATGAAAACCACGATTTCTTCTCGGGCTCCGGCTCATCTTATGTGATGGGAAAAGCGGTCGAAACCGAAGATGACGACTGGAATTTCTAGCGCTCATTTTCGCGGGAAATACCGTACATTTTTCGCGGAAATATTTTAACAGGATCACACTTTTGTCGTGCAAATATAATTGTGTGATCTACACTCAATATCAGCCGCATTATTCGCCTGCATTCCAGCAATTCAGGCGATTTTTCATTGCCATTTACAAAAAATATTACCCCGTTCACATTCGCGCTCAGCCCTTATATCACGGGAAGTCCCGCCACTTGGCCTTTGGCAATATTCATGCCACAACCAAATTCAGGGTTGTCTCAGATTCTCAGTATGTTAGGGTAGAAAAAGGTCACTATTTCCATCAGGTAATATATCGATATAAACAAATAACAGGAATCATTCTATTGCATGGCAATTAAATTAGAAGTTAAAAATCTCTATAAGATATTTGGAGAGCATCCCCAGAGAGCCTTCAAATATATTGAAAAAGGACTTTCAAAAGAGCAGATTCTGGATAAAACGGGGCTATCGCTTGGCGTTAAGAACGCCAGTCTGGCCATTGAAGAAGGCGAGATATTTGTCATCATGGGATTATCCGGTTCGGGTAAATCCACAATGGTACGCCTTCTCAATCGCCTGATTGAACCCACCCGCGGACAGGTATTGATTGACGGCGTAGACATCGCCCGGATATCCGATGCTGAGCTTCGCGAGGTGCGCAGAAAAAAGATTGCGATGGTGTTCCAGTCCTTTGCCCTGATGCCGCACATGACGGTTCTCGACAATACGGCATTCGGCATGGAATTAGCCGGTGTTGGTGCGGATGAACGTCGTGAAAAAGCGTTAGATGCACTGCGTCAGGTTGGTCTGGAGAATTATGCTCACGGCTACCCGGATGAACTTTCCGGGGGGATGCGCCAGCGTGTAGGCCTCGCCCGCGCATTAGCCATTAACCCTGACATCTTATTAATGGATGAGGCCTTCTCAGCCCTCGATCCATTAATTCGTACTGAGATGCAGGATGAACTGGTAAAACTACAGGCGAAGCATCAACGCACCGTGGTCTTTATATCGCATGACCTCGACGAAGCCATGCGTATTGGCGACAGAATTGCCATTATGCAAAACGGTGAAGTGGTCCAGGTCGGCACGCCAGATGAAATCCTGAATAATCCGGCCAATGATTATGTACGCACCTTCTTCCGTGGCGTCGATATTAGCCAGGTCTTTAGCGCGAAAGATATTTCACGCCGTAGTCCCGAAGGTTTGATTCGTAAAAACCCCGGGGTGGGTCCACGTTCTGCGCTGCAATTATTGCAGGACAAAGATCGCGAATATGGTTACGTGATCGAACGCGGCAATAAATTCGTTGGCGTTGTCTCTATCGACTCATTAAAAACAGCGTTAAGTCAGGCGCAAGGTATTGAAGCGGCATTGATCGATGAGCCGTTAGCCGTAGATGCACAAACCCCTCTCAGCGAGTTGCTTTCTCATGTCGGTCAGGCCCCGTGCGCGGTGCCGGTTGTAGATGAGGAACAGCAGTATGTGGGCGTCATTTCAAAACGCATGCTGTTACAGGCTTTAGATCGTGAGGGGGTAAACAATGGCTGATCAAACTAATCCGTGGGACACCACACCAGCGGCCGACAGTGCCGCACAAAATGCTGATGCCTGGAGTACGCCATCAGGCGCACCCACTGACGGTGGTGGCGCGGACTGGCTGACCAGCGCACCCGCGCCGGCACCAGAGCATTTCAATATTATGGATCCGTTCCATAAAACGCTGATCCCGCTGGACAGTTGGGTCACAGAGGGGATCGACTGGGTCGTTACCCATTTCCGTCCGGTCTTCCAGGGCATTCGTGTCCCGGTGGATTACATTCTCAACGGCTTTCAACAGCTGCTGTTAGGTATGCCAGCCCCGGTAGCGATTATCCTGTTCGCGCTGATTGCCTGGCAGATTTCCGGCGTGGGGATGGGCGTTGCTACGCTGATTTCCTTAATTGCCATCGGTGCCATCGGCGCGTGGTCGCAGGCCATGATAACCCTGGCGCTGGTGTTGACCGCGCTGCTGTTCTGCGTGGTTATCGGTCTGCCGATGGGGATCTGGTTGGCGCGCAGTCCACGGGCAGCAAAAATTGTTCGCCCGCTGCTGGACGCCATGCAAACCACACCCGCGTTTGTCTATCTGGTGCCAATTGTCATGCTGTTCGGTATTGGTAACGTCCCGGGCGTAGTGGTGACGATTATCTTCGCCCTGCCGCCAATCGTGCGTCTGACTATTCTGGGGATTAACCAGGTGCCAGCCGATCTGATTGAAGCCTCGCGCTCGTTTGGCGCCAGCCCGCGTCAGATGCTGTTTAAAGTGCAGCTCCCGCTGGCAATGCCCACCATTATGGCTGGGGTTAACCAGACGCTGATGCTGGCGCTCTCAATGGTCGTCATCGCATCGATGATTGCCGTCGGCGGACTGGGCCAGATGGTTCTGCGCGGAATCGGTCGTCTGGATATGGGGCTTGCCACCGTCGGCGGGGTTGGGATTGTGATCCTCGCTATCATTCTCGACCGCCTGACGCAGGCCGTCGGTCGCGACTCGCGTAGTCGTGGCAACCGTCGCTGGTACACCACCGGTCCCATTGGGCTTTTCACTCGCCCTTTCACGAAGTAATTCACCCGTTGCCCGGTGGCGCTGTGCTTACCGGGCCTACAATTCATTAACTTACACAAAATCATTCAAGTTGCATCGCGGCGGCAAACGAATGTATCCCCAGGAGCGTACAAGTAGTACGTGACTGGGGTGCATGAGTGCAGCCAACAAAGAGGCAGCTTGAAGGATGAAGTGTAATAAGGAACAACGATGCGACAGAAAGTAATTATTGCCACAGCGTTTGCCACCCTTGTCTCCACCAGCGCTTTCGCTGCCGACCTGCCGGGCAAAGGCATCACCGTACAGCCAATCCAGAGCACTATCTCTGAAGAATCCTTCCAGACGCAGTTAGTCGCCCGTGCGCTGGAGAAACTGGGTTACACCGTTAACAAAACCAGCGAAGTTGACTACAACGTCGGCTATACCTCCATTGCCTCTGGCGATGCAACTTTTACCGCCGTGAACTGGCAGCCGCTGCATGATGATATGTACGCCGCTGCGGGCGGAGACAAAAAGTTTTATCGCGAGGGGGTATTCGTTACGGGTGCCGCACAGGGTTATCTGATCGACAAGAAAACCGCTGAGCAGTATAAAATCACCAATATCGCCCAGTTAAAAGATCCGAAGATCGCCAAAATCTTTGACACCAACGGTGACGGAAAAGCCGATATGATGGGCTGTTCACCAGGCTGGGGCTGTGAAGCAGTAATCAACCACCAGAACAAAGCTTTCGATCTGGAAAAAACCGTCGAGGTCAGCCACGGTAACTATGCGGCGATGATGGCCGACACCATTACCCGCTTCAAAGAAGGTAAACCCATTCTTTACTACACCTGGACACCGTACTGGGTGAGCGACGTAATGAAACCAGGTAAAGATGTGGTCTGGCTGCAGGTGCCGTTCTCTTCCCTGCCAGGCGAGCAGAAAGATATTGATACCAAACTGCCAAACGGTGCCAACTACGGCTTCCCGGTGAACACTATGCATATTGTCGCCAATAAAGCCTGGGCGGAGAAAAACCCGGCTGCGGCGAAACTGTTTGCCATCATGAAGCTGCCGCTGGCGGATATCAACGCGCAGAACGCAATGATGCACGACGGGAAAGCGTCTGAAGCCGACGTACAGGGTCACGTTGACGGCTGGATTAAAGCCCACCAGCAGCAGTTTGACGGCTGGGTGAACGAAGCGCTGGCCGCGCAGAAATAATCCACTCACAGGCCTGATGAGTGTAGCGCCATCAGGCCTGTAACCGCATAAATGCCGGATGGTAGCGCGATGCACCTAATCCGGCCTATCCTCCCTCCCCCAATCGCACAATCCATCACTCAACAAATCAGCAACAGTTAATCACTTCCGTTATGATTGTTTTCTGCAACCCATTATTCAGTTGAAAACCATGACGAAAACCACTCAGGGACTTAGCCCTTCGCTGATCCTGTTAATGTCTATCGCCACCGGCCTTGCCGTCGCCAGTAACTATTACGCGCAACCGCTGCTCGACACCATCGCGCGCAACTTTTCGCTATCTGCCAGTACCGCAGGGTTTATCGTCACTGCGGCCCAACTCGGCTACGCTGCCGGCCTGCTGTTCTTAGTGCCGCTTGGCGATATGTTTGAACGTCGGATGCTGATTGTCTCCATGACATTGCTCGCGGCTGGCGGCATGCTGATCACCGCCAGCAGCCAGTCGCTGGGTATGCTGATTCTCGGTACTGCCCTGACCGGACTGTTCTCGGTAGTGGCACAGATTTTGGTTCCGCTGGCGGCAACGCTTGCCACACCGGACAAGCGCGGGAAGGTTGTCGGCACGATTATGAGCGGCCTGCTGCTGGGTATTCTGCTGGCGCGCACCGTGGCGGGATTACTGGCGAATCTTGGCGGCTGGCGCACCGTATTTTGGGTCGCATCAGTATTAATGGCGCTGATGGCGGTTGCTCTGTGGCGCGGCCTGCCGAAGATGAAATCCGATACTCATCTTAACTATCCTCAGCTATTAGGCTCGGTATTCAGCCTGTTTATTCACGATAAATTGCTGCGTACCCGCGCGATGCTGGGCTGCCTGACTTTTGCCAATTTCAGTATTCTGTGGACCTCGATGGCGTTTTTGCTCGCCGCGCCGCCGTTTAACTATTCGGAAGGAATGATTGGTCTGTTCGGTCTGGCGGGTGCCGCAGGGGCATTAGGCGCACGTCCGGCGGGCGGTTTTGCCGATAAAGGTAAATCCCACCTGACCACAACCATGGGGCTGCTATTACTGCTGCTCTCCTGGCTTGCTATTTGGTTTGGGCACGCTTCAGTCCCCATGCTGATTATCGGTATTCTGGTGTTGGACCTCACCGTTCAGGGAGTACACATCACCAACCAGACGGTTATCTATCGCATTCATCCGGATGCGCGTAATCGCCTGACCGCCGGATACATGACCAGCTATTTTATTGGCGGAGCGGCAGGTTCGCTAATTTCAGCCTCTGCCTGGCAGCATGCCGGGTGGGCTGGCGTTTGTCTGGCGGGTACGACCGTTGCCGTACTCAACCTGGTGGTCTGGTGGCGAGGTTTTCACCGTCAGGAAGCCGTAAATTAAGCGTATAGCGCATGTTTACCGCTGATTGGGCTCCACAGGGTGTTAAGGAGCCCATCAGTCTGCTAAGGTTATAACTCATTGAACCAAGTTATATTAATTTCGGTAATGAAACCTATAACCCTATGGAAAGCCCTGTACCCCAGTCTGAATCCTGTTCGGCAACGTTAACGGAAGGATTCAAAGACAGCCTGCCAATAGTCATCAGCTATATTCCGGTCGCTTTTGCATTTGGTCTCAATGCCACTCGCCTTGGCTTTACGCCGGTTGAAAGCGTCTTTTTCTCCTGCATTATCTATGCGGGAGCCAGCCAGTTTGTCATTACCACCATGCTCGCTGCGGGCAGTTCGCTGTGGGTCGCCGCCCTTACCGTCATGGCCATGGATGTCCGCCATGTTTTGTACGGCCCTTCCCTGCGCAGCCGAATAGCCCAGCAACTGAGTAAACCCAAAAGTGCACTCTGGGCTTTTGGCCTTACCGATGAAGTCTTTGCCGCTGCAACGGCAAAACTGGTCCGGGATAATCGGCGCTGGAGTGAAAACTGGATGATCGGCATCGCACTGTGCTCTTGGGCCTCCTGGGTGTTTGGTACGGTGATCGGCGCGTTTTCCGGCAGTGGTTTACTCAAGGATTACCCGGCGGTTGAAGCGGCACTGGGATTCATGCTCCCGGCGCTGTTTATGAGCTTCCTGCTCGCGTCATTCCAACGTAAACAAGCGCTCTGCGTGACTGCCTCCCTGGCCGGGGCGCTGGCTGGCGTCATGCTGTTTTCCATACCTGCCGCTATCCTTGCAGGTATTGTCTGCGGATGCCTGACGGCGCTCATCCAGTCATTTTGGCAGGGAGGTCCTGATGAGCTATGAGGTTCTGCTACTTGGCCTGTTGGTCGGCTGCGTTAATTACTGTTTTCGTTATTTGCCGCTCCGTCTTGGGGTAGGCAATGTTCGCCCGACGAAGCGCGGCGCGACGGGCATACTACTCGACACTATTGGCATTGCATCTATTTGCGCCCTGCTGGTGGTGTCTACCGCACCAGAAGTTATGCACGACGCTCGTCGGTTCGTGCCTACGCTGGTGGGGTTTGTCATACTGGGCGCAAGCTTCTATAAGACCCGCAGCATCATCATTCCAACGTTACTGAGTGCTCTGGGCTATGGATTAGCCTGGAAAATGCTTGTTGGCTTATAGATAAAAACAATCATTTTAAAGAAATAATACATTTACTTTATTTGTCACTGTCGTTACTATATCGGCTGAAATTAATGAGGTTATACCCAAATGGATAGTTCGTTTACGCCCATTGAACAAATGCTAAAATTTCGCGCCAGCCGCTACGAAGAGTTCCCTTATCAGGAAGTGCTTCTGACTCGCCTCTGTATGCACATGCAGGGTAAGTTGCTGGAAAACCGCAATAAGATGCTGAAAGCTCAAGGGATTAACGAGACATTGTTTATGGCGTTGATTACGCTGGAGTCTCAGGAAAACCACAGTATTCAGCCTTCTGAACTGAGTTGCGCGCTTGGCTCGTCACGCACTAACGCTACCCGCATTGCGGATGAGTTAGAAAAACGTGGCTGGATCGAACGTCGTGAAAGCGATAACGATCGCCGCTGTCTGCATCTGCAATTGACCGAGAAAGGCCATGCTTTTTTGCAAGAGGTGTTACCGCCTCAGCATAACTGCCTGCATCAGCTCTGGTCGTCTCTTAGCACCACCGAAAAAGATCAGCTTGAGCAAATTACCCGTAAACTTCTGACCCGTCTTGATCAGATGGAGCAGGATGGCGCGGTGTTAGAAGCGCTGCGCTAACGCGCTGACTCGCTCAGAAATCCAGATTTATAAATGAAAAAACCGACAGGCCAGCACGCATACTGCTGGCCTGTCTGATAAACAGGTCGGCTCAGCCGATGTGAAAAAAATAAGATCGTGGAGAACAACATGAGCGCAAATGCGGAGACTCAAACCCCGCAGCAACCGGTCAAGAAGAATGGCAAACGTAAAAGTATGCTACTCCTTCTGACCTTGCTCTTTATTATCATTGCCGTGGCATATGGGATTTATTGGTTTTTAGTACTTCGTCATGTCGAAGAGACAGACGATGCGTACGTGGCAGGGAACCAGGTTCAAATCATGGCTCAGGTATCAGGCAGCGTGACGAAAGTCTGGGCTGATAACACTGACTTTGTAAAACAAGGCGATGTGCTGGTCACCCTCGACCAGACAGACGCAAAGCAGGCATTTGAAAAAGCCAAAACTGCGCTGGCTTCCAGCGTGCGTCAGACGCACCAGTTGATGATCAACAGCAAGCAGTTACAGGCAAGTATTGAAGTGCAGAAAACCGCACTGGCGCAGGCACAAAGCGACTTTAATCGCCGAGTTCCGCTGGGCAATGCCAACCTGATTGGCCGCGAAGAGCTGCAACACGCTCGTGATGCCGTCGCCAGCGCTCAGGCCCAGCTTGATGTCGCGATCCAACAATATAATGCTAACCAGGCGATGATTCTGGGTAGCAAGCTGGAAGATCAGCCCGCTGTGCAACAGGCTGCCACCGAAGTGCGCAATGCCTGGCTGGCGCTGGAACGTACCAGAATTGTCAGCCCAATGACCGGTTATGTATCCCGTCGCGCCGTACAGCCTGGTGCGCAAATTAGCCCAACCACGCCGCTGATGGCGGTTGTTCCGGCCACTAACCTGTGGGTAGATGCCAACTTCAAAGAAACACAGCTCGCGCACATGCGTATCGGCCAACCGGCGACCGTTATCAGCGATATTTACGGCGATGACGTAAAATATACCGGTAAAGTTGTCGGTCTCGATATGGGTACGGGCAGCGCCTTCTCCCTGCTGCCAGCGCAAAACGCAACCGGCAACTGGATCAAAGTCGTCCAGCGTCTGCCGGTACGTATCGAACTGGATGCGCAGCAACTGGCACAGCATCCATTACGTATTGGTTTGTCTACGCTGGTTACGGTAGACACCTCAAATCGTGACGGACAAATTCTGGCAAGCCAGGTTCGCACCACGCCGGTATCAGAAAGTAATGCACGTGAAATCAACCTTGCTCCGGTCAATAAGATGATCGAAGAGATCGTGCGGGCCAACGCGGGTTAATTCAAAGGTGCGTGTGATGCAACAGCAAAAACCGCTGGAAGGCGCGCAGCTCGTCATTATGACGATCGCGCTGTCCCTGGCGACATTCATGCAGGTGCTGGACTCCACCATTGCTAACGTGGCGATCCCCACTATCGCCGGGAACCTCGGCTCTTCACTGAGCCAGGGGACCTGGGTGATCACCTCATTCGGGGTGGCGAACGCTATCTCTATTCCGATCACCGGCTGGCTGGCAAAACGCTTTGGCGAAGTAAGACTCTTTATGTGGTCAACTATCGCCTTCGTCATTGCGTCATGGGCATGCGGGATGTCCACCAGCCTGAACATGCTGATTTTCTTCCGCGTAATCCAGGGTATTGTCGCCGGTCCATTAATTCCGCTGTCACAGAGCCTGTTGCTGAATAACTATCCACCCGCCAAGCGTTCCATCGCCCTCGCGCTATGGTCAATGACGGTGATTGTTGCCCCGATATGTGGTCCTATTCTTGGGGGCTATATCAGCGACAACTATCACTGGGGCTGGATATTTTTTATCAACGTGCCAATCGGGGCTGTGGTGGTATTGATGACACTGCAAACCCTGCGCGGTCGGGAAACCAAAACCGAGCAGCGGCGCATTGACGCCATTGGTCTGGCACTTCTGGTCATCGGTATCGGCAGTTTGCAGATTATGCTCGACCGCGGCAAAGAGCTGGACTGGTTCGCCTCACAGGAGATTATCATCCTGACGGTGGTCGCCGTGGTTGCTATCAGCTTCCTGATCGTCTGGGAGCTTACCGACGAGCACCCCATTGTCGATCTCTCGCTGTTTAAGTCGCGCAACTTTACCATCGGCTGCCTGTGTATCAGCCTGGCCTATATGCTTTACTTCGGCGCAATCGTCCTGCTGCCGCAGCTGTTGCAGGAGGTATACGGCTATACAGCAACCTGGGCTGGTCTGGCGTCAGCGCCGGTTGGGGTGATTCCGGTGATCCTGTCTCCGATTATCGGCCGCTTCGCGCACAAGCTGGATATGCGTCGGCTGGTAACGTTCAGTTTTATTATGTACGCCGTCTGTTTCTACTGGCGTGCGTGGACGTTCGAGCCGGGTATGGACTTTGGCGCATCGGCCTGGCCGCAGTTTATTCAGGGGTTCGCGGTAGCCTGCTTCTTTATGCCGCTAACCACCATTACGCTGTCCGGCTTACCACCAGAGCGTCTGGCGGCGGCGTCCAGCTTGTCGAACTTTACGCGAACGCTGGCAGGTTCCATTGGCACATCGATTACGACGACAATGTGGACAAACCGCGAGTCGCTGCACCATGCTCAGCTAACGGAATCTGTTAACCCCTACAACCCAAATGCACAGGCTATGTACGATAAGCTGCAGGATTTAGGGATGACGCACCAGCAGGCTTCAGGTTGGATAGCTCAGCAGATCACTAATCAGGGGCTGATTATTTCCGCTAACGAAATCTTCTGGATGTCGGCGGGGATCTTCCTGGTCCTGCTTGGCCTGGTGTGGTTCGCCAAACCGCCCTTCGGTGCGGGCGGCGGCGGTGGTGGCGCACACTAACTATCTGATAAAAGGGATCTGCGGATCCCTTTTTTATTAGACCTACAATCAGAAGTAATATTTGAATCTCAGACGCCCGCCGTAACGCGCATCTTCGCTGTTATCACCATTATTCGGATTGGCCTCTACCCATGAAGCATAGGCACCGAGGTAGATGTTAAAGTTTTTCATATCCATCACATTGGGGAATAAATATGAGGCATGAATAGTGTGAATGTCATAATTGCCGGGATCGGTGATCCAGCAATCGTCCTCGCAAACGGCATCGATATTGGTAGCATTGAAAGCTTCGATTTTGTTATGCGCATAGATATAACCCAGTTCAAATCGATGCCACAACGCATTCACCCCAGCGGTAAAATCTGTCTCATCGGTCGCATCCATATAGGCGGTATTCAGGTTAATCACTGCGCCATCTTCCGGGTCCGTTTTTTGACCATTCCAGGTCATGGTAAAACCATAGCCCGTACGATCTGACTGATCGATCCACGTCCCATTTTGGTAATAACCGTAGGCGTTGTTAACGACGTTACTTTCCATCGCTATCGCCGTTGAAAAACGCCCATTTTGCCAGGCGATAACCGGACGGACGTAAGCCACGTTTTTATCGTTGGTTAAATCCATTCCGTGGTACTGCTTCTCGGTATATAACGTACTGCCATTTTCCAGCAATGTGTTAACTTCGAAATACCAGTTGTCGATGGTTTTGCTCAGCAGGAAGTTACCCCCGCTGTCGCTACGTCCCCGTCCTTCTTTCATCATATAGATATAGCCGTAACCGTCACTGTAGAGATCGTTCGCTGTATTCCCCGAATATTCAACAAACGTATCCTGATTCAGCGGGAACATATCGTAGGCTTCAAAACGACCAACCTTAATTTTCCAGTCATTCTCACGACCAAAGAAGAAAACGGCATCATCGAGGTTCATTTTTCCGGTCAGGTCCGCCAGAGGCTGTACCGAGAACCCTGCAAAATTACCGTTGTCCCGCCGCTGGTAGCCATCAAAGCCCAGCAACAGGCGTCCGTTAATATCCCAGCGTTCATTGGTTCCTGGTGCCCAATCTTTATTCGCTGATGTTCTCATCGATGTCAGGCTACCGGAACGGCTTGCCGCATCCATATTAAATTCGACATCGCCATAGAACTTAATATCGCTGAAGCCGGATAATGTCAGCTTAGGCGGAGTTTCACCTGCTGCAATCGGCTCGGCAGACTGGACATTCACCGTCGGCGTAGCGGCGACCTGCTGCTGCTTCAGCGAGCGAATTTGTGCCTCGGCATCGGATGCCCGTTTTTCGGCATTAACAACACGTTGCTCCAGTTCAGCCAGACGCTGCTCAATAGTGATATTATTTGCTGCCCAAAGGTTATGAGAAAAGCAAGCACCGATCATCAGCGCCAAATATTTAGCCTTCATTTTCATCCCTAAAGTTTAATGTATACCAGATAAGATTTGATAAAAACCCTATCTACCGGCTATTAAAAGAGTCTTGTTATTACCCGGATATCTGGCGCATTCCATTATGTTTTTCTATTAATTATTTATGTTTTTTAGTTTATGTGATCAATACACTCTGGCATCGTTAATTATCCACCTCTTTCTGTTTGCCAGATCACATTTTATTATTTAACAGGTCAAGCATCATTTAAATTAAAATATATTCTCGCCGCAAATATAATAAACACATATTATATTAAGAAATAAAAAACCCCGGACATAAGCCGGGGTTAATTTAAATACTGGAACAGCTAATCAATAAGACTAAATATGCAGTTCCTGCAGTTTCTCTTTCGGTAGCGCCAGCTCTTCATTGCTGTTCACGCGTACATCACGCTCCAGAATATGACGCGCGATATCCTGTGCTTCGCTAAGAGAGTGCATCTGATACGTACCGCACTGGTAAACGTTCAGCTCCGGGATCTGGTTCTGATCCTGTACTTTCAGCACGTCCGCCATTGCCGCTTTCCACGCGTCGGCTACACGCTGTTCGTCCGGCGTACCAATCAGGCTCATGTAGAAGCCGGTACGGCATCCCATCGGAGAGATATCGATAATCTCAACGCCGTTACCGTTAAGGTGGTTACGCATAAAACCTGCAAACAGGTGTTCCAGCGTATGGATACCTTTCTCAGGCATCACTTCTTTGTTCGGAATGCAGAAACGCAGATCAAACACGGTGATTGCGTCGCCATGCGGGGTGTTCATCGTTTTTGCAACCCGGACCGCGGGAGCTTCCATCCGGGTGTGATCGACAGTAAAACTATCTAACAACGGCATTTAGCCACCTCCGATAAATTTTTTAAAAATAATCTGAACTCTTTGTTCCGGGGCGAGTCTGAGTATATGAAAGACGCGCATTTGTTATCATCATCCCTGTTTTCAGAGATGAAATTTTGGCCACTCCCGAGTGGCCTTTTTCTTTTGTATCAAGCGTGCTTTTCCAGCCACACGCTAAACGGCTCAGTATCAGCCGCTTCGATCTCCTGCTGACGACGCTTTGAAGCCTCGGTTTCAGCAATAAATTCAGCTTCCTGCACTATTTCTAACGGCTCTTCACGCAGCAGATTTCGGTAAGCCTCACCCAACGCTTTGCCCGTGCCGCCAATGCCTTCATCAATCATAGACCGTAGGATCCGGGCAGAAAAAGTCAGTTCAGGATTGTCAAAACAGGCAACAAGTTCATCACAGACCTTCTGATACTCCTCTCCCCCATCGATGCTGTCCAGCGTTTGTGCCACGCGTTTCAGATCGCGGAACAAATCTTTCCCAACCTTCGGCAGCGGGAACTGGGCTGTTTCACAGCCAATACCTAACGTCAGCCCAGGCTTACGCCCTTCGAGAATCACGCGATTCCAGTTTTTACGCGTACACAGCAATTCATCGCTGCTCATTTCCGGGGCATCAGCCAGTGCACACCAGACCATAAACAGATCGAGGAAACGCACCTGCTGCTCGTCCACGCCGATAGGCGAGAACGGGTTGATATCCAGCGAGCGTACTTCGATGTACTCGATACCGCCACGCAGAAGCGCATCTGATGGCGTTTCTCCACGACGAGTGACGCGTTTCGGGCGAATAGGCGCATACAGCTCATTTTCAATCTGCAGAACGTTGCTGTTGATTTGCAGACGCTTACCGTCTTTCTCCAGACCGATCGCCGCGTACTCCTCGGAAGGCGTCTTAATCGCGCGCTTTAATCCTGCCACATACTCATGCAAATCGTTAAACGTAATTCCGAGATTGCTTTGCGACTTATTGGTATAGCCCAAATCACTCAGACGCAGCGACGTTGCGTACGGCAGGTAATACATCCCACAGTCGGTTTTTTCAAACGGCAGAGTTGTCGGTTTTCCTTGCAGGAATGAGGAACAAATGGCCGGAGAGGCACCAAACAAATACGGGATCACCCAACCAAAACGGTAGTAGTTGCGGATCAGACGGAAGTAGCCCGCGGAGATCTTCTCTTTTGCATCCTCACCTTCGGTTACACCGCATTTCGCCTGCCAGAAAGCCATAGGCAGCGAGAAATTGTAGTGTACGCCCGAGATTGTCTGCATCAACGCGCCGTAACGGTTTTTGAGGCCTTCACGGTACAGCGTCTTCAGGCGACCGGTATTCGACGTACCATACTGCGCCAGTTCGATATCCTGACCTTCGGCAATATAGCAAGGCATGCTCAACGGCCACATACGCTCGTCGCCAAGGTTTCTGGCGGTATAACGATGTAAGTCGCGCATGAACGTGAGCATTTTCTCAATGTCGTCACCGGGAGGAGTAATGAACTCCAGCAATGCTTCGGCAAAGTCAGTGGTTATCCACTTATGCGTTAGCGCTGAGCCTAACACCTCAGGATGGCCTGTCGTTGCTAATGACCCATCTGCATTAACACGCAGCGTTTCGCGCTCCAGACCACGTTGAATCCCCTTTAACGCCTGAGGATGGTTTTCCAGCCAGGCCAGCGCCTGTGATACGTCCGGGATCAAATTGACCTCCCGCCTGTCAAAATCGTTTTAATTAGCATAATGGTATTGGTTACCCTGAAGGCTATCCCACAACACAATTAGTGCCACCACATAATGCCTTGTGTCGTAACCGCTGCGACAACAACATAGCGCAGCGCCTTGCCAAGGCATAAGAAAAAGAGAACTGGGCCCCACGAGATGCGCATCCACCCGGCTAACAGGCACAGCAAATCCCCCACAACCGGCATCCAGCTTAATAATAGTGTGACAGCGCCATAGCGCCGCAGCCAGCCTGTGGCTTTTTCTTGCCAGCGCGATGTTTTACGCAATGGAAAGAAACGCCCAAGGATAACGTTAGTTAACCCTCCAAGGCTATTACCCATTGTTGCTGTTAAGACTAAGACCCAGGGATGACTGACCCCGGAAACCAACAAAGCAACCAGAACAACTTCAGAATTGCCGGGTAATAGCGTGGCACTGAGAAAACTGCTGGCAAACAGTGACAGGAGCGACAGTCCATCACTCACAATAACCGGACATCCACGGCATCCATTCCCGCGGCATGCGCCGCCTGTATTCCAAAATCGGCATCTTCAAACACGACGCAACGAGCCGGAACAACCCCCATACGTTCGGCACAAAGCAAAAACGTATCAGGAGCCGGTTTATGGTGTTGTACGTGATCGGCTGCGACTACAGCATCAAAATAGCGACGCAGACCAAGGTGAGCGAGCAGCGCTTCTGCAATTGCGCTTTCACTACCCGTACCTACCGACATAGGACGACGACCATGCCAGGCTTTCACAACATCAACCAACGGCAAAGGCTGGACGCTATCCAGCAGCATGCTTCTCACCTTGTCAGTTTTTTCACGTGCCAGTGCATGAGGATCAAGATCGGCATGGTTCAATTCAATTACCGACTGCGCAATACGCCACGTTGGGGAACCATTGAGAGCGACCATGGCATGTTCATCAAACCGTAGTCCATAATGCCCCAATACCTCATGCCACGCCTTACGATGCGTAGGCTCGGTATCCAGGATGGTACCATCCATATCAAAAATCAAACCCGCATAACGTTCGTACATCGTCTTCTCACAAGCCGAGTGACCAGACGTTATTTTATCGTAATTGATTGATTTTGTCGCTGACAGCGAATTGAGGGGTGTTCAGAGAGTATGTGGAAATGATTTGAGGGGGAGATGGTGCTGCCGATTATCTCGCAGACCGTGAAACAACAGTTTCGCTATTATTCAGGAGAAGATGGTGCATCCGGGAGGATTCGAACCTCCGACCGCTCGGTTCGTAGCCGAGTACTCTATCCAGCTGAGCTACGGATGCATTGGGAATTGCTGATTACTACTGATACTGCGAAGAAGATGGTGCATCCGGGAAGATTACTCGGCTGCGCCTCGCCCTGCGGGCCGTTGCTGAAGCAACGTTATCCTCCCTGGTGCTTGCGATTATCTCGCAGACCATAAAACAACAGTTTTGCTGTTGTCTCGGAGAATATGGTGCATCCGGGAGGATTCGAACCTCCGACCGCTCGGTTCGTAGCCGAGTACTCTATCCAGCTGAGCTACGGATGCATCGGAAAACTTGCTTTACTGCCGATATTGATATCGTGATAAGCGATATCAAGTAAGAGATGGTGCATCCGGGAGGATTACTCGGCTGCGCCTCGCCCTGCGGGCCGTTACTAAAGCAACGTTATCCTCCCTGGTGCTCGCGATTATCTCGCAGACCATGAAACAACAGTTTGCTGTTGCCTCGGAGAAGATGGTGCATCCGGGAGGATTCGAACCTCCGACCGCTCGGTTCGTAGCCGAGTACTCTATCCAGCTGAGCTACG
>NZ_JAOWGU010000046.1:0-80338 GCF_030332975.1 Citrobacter sp. Cpo032 | reverse complement strand
ATGGTGCATCCGGGAGGATTCGAACCTCCGACCGCTCGGTTCGTAGCCGAGTACTCTATCCAGCTGAGCTACGGATGCAAATGGCGGTGAGGCGGGGATTCGAACCCCGGATGCAGCTTTTGACCGCATACTCCCTTAGCAGGGGAGCGCCTTCAGCCTCTCGGCCACCTCACCAACACGCCTCTTGCGAGTGCTTCGAAGAACTTGTTTCTGCTCATCGTCGCTGCGTGGCGCACATATTACTTTCTGGGACTTATAAGTCAAACAATTTTTCCAGAGCTTTTATCGTTTGCACATTTCACGCGCAATTAGTCTGCAAAAACGGCAAAAAGAGTGTTTTATCAACAGATAAATTGGCAATTTCCTGAAGGAGTGAACAAACGGAAACTTCGCAGGAAAAGGCATTACGCGCAGTGGAATCGAAAAAATGGGGAAGACGAAGAAGAAAAGAGAAGAAAAAGAGTAACTCAATCAGGTTGCGCCTCACCAGAAAGGTGAGACGCGAAAACCTTAGTAACTGGACTGCTGGGATTTTTCAGCCTGGATACGCTGGTAGATCTCTTCACGATGGACAGAAACTTCTTTCGGGGCGTTTACGCCAATGCGTACCTGGTTGCCCTTCACCCCTAAAACTGTCACGGTGACCTCATCGCCTATCATGAGGGTCTCACCAACTCGACGAGTCAGAATCAGCATTCTTTGCTCCTTGAAAGATTAAAAGAGTCGGGTCTCTCTGTATCCCGGCATTATCCATCATATAACGCCAAAAAGTAAGCGATGACAAACACCTAAGTGTAAGCAGTCACGGCATCACATTCTGTTAAACCTAAGTTTAGCCGATATACACAACTTCAACCTGACTTTATCGTTGTCGATAGCGTTGATACAAACGCTGCGGATTGAAGTCCGCAGCGTCGACTTACGCTTATAATTATTACAGTTTTGCGCTGACCCAGCCTTTCACACTGGCTAACGCTGCAGGCAGAGCCGCTGCATCCGTACCACCGGCTTGCGCCATGTCCGGACGACCGCCACCCTTACCGCCGACCTGCTGAGCGACCATTCCAACCAGTTCCCCTGCTTTCACGCGATCTGTCACGTCCTTAGACACACCCGCAATCAGAGAAACCTTACCTTCCACTACCGTTGCCAGAACGATAACGGTAGACCCCAGTTGATTTTTCAGATCATCAACCATGGTACGCAACATTTTCGGCTCAACGTCCGCGAGTTCGCTGACCAGCAGCTTCACGCCGTTGATATCAACCGCTTTGCTGGAAAGATTTGCACTCTCCTGCGCCGCAGCCTGTTCCTTCAATTGCTGCAATTCTTTTTCCAGTTGACGTGTACGCTCCAGCACGGAACGAACTTTGTCACCGATATTCTGGCTATCGCCTTTCAGCAGCTGCGCAATATCGCTTAAGCGATCGCTCTCAGCATGCACGGTTTGGATAGCACCTTCACCGGTTACGGCTTCAATACGACGAACGCCTGCCGCAGTACCTGACTCGGACACAATGCGGAACAGACCGATATCACCCGTACGGCTGGCGTGAGTACCGCCACACAACTCGGTAGAGAAATCACCCATGCTCAGAACGCGCACATGGTCGTCATATTTCTCGCCAAACAGTGCCATTGCGCCTTTGGCTTTTGCCGCTTCGAGATCCATGATGTTCGTTTCAATCGGCAAGTTGCGACGGATTTGCGCGTTCACCAGATCTTCAACGGCACGGATTTCAGCAGGCTTCATTGCTTCGGTATGAGAGAAGTCGAAGCGCAGCAGTTTATCGTTAACCAACGAACCTTTCTGTGCCACATGCGTGCCCAGAACCTGGCGCAGCGCCGCGTGCATCAGATGCGTTGCGGAGTGGTTCAAACGAATACGCGCACGACGGGCTTCATCCACATCAGCCTGTACCGCATCACCAATTTTCAGAGAACCCGCAGACAGCTTGCCGATGTGACCAATGGCCTGGCCATATTTCTGCGTGTCGCTAACGGCAAACGCGAAGCCTGCGCCTTTCAGTTCACCCTTGTCGCCAACCTGACCACCAGATTCCGCATAGAACGGCGTCTGATCCAGTACGACAACGGCTTCCTGACCTGCGTTAATTGCGTCTACCGCTTTACCATCAACAAACAGCGCGGTCACTTTGCCGTTCAGTTCCAGGTGCTCGTAGCCTTTAAATTCAGAGGCGCCATCAACGCGAATCATCGCATTGTAGTCTGCGCCGAAGCCGCTGGCTTCACGCGCACGACGGCGCTGTTCTTCCATTGCAGCTTCAAAGCCTGCTTCGTCAACCTTAATGTTACGCTCGCGGCAAACGTCTGCCGTCAGATCAACCGGGAAACCGTAGGTGTCATACAGACGGAATGCGGTTTCGCCATCCAGCGTATCGCCAGACAGTTTTGCCAGTTCTTCGTCCAGCAGCGCCAGACCACGCTCCAGAGTACGCGCAAACTGCTCTTCTTCGGTTTTCAGAACCTGTTCAACCATAGCCTGCTGACGCTTCAGTTCTTCACCTGCAGAGCCCATCACGTCTACCAACGGACCAACCAGCTTGTAGAAGAAGGTATCCTTCGCGCCCAGCATGTTGCCATGACGTACCGCGCGACGAATGATACGGCGCAGCACATAGCCACGGTTTTCATTCGACGGCACAACGCCATCGGCAATCAGGAATGCACAGGAACGGATATGGTCGGCGATAACGCGCAGAGACTTGTTGCTCAGATCGGTTGCGCCAGTGACTTTCGCCACGGATTCGATCAATGAGCGGAACAGGTCGATTTCATAGTTGGAGTTAACGTGTTGCAGCACGGCCGCAATACGCTCCAGACCCATACCGGTATCCACGGACGGTTTCGGCAGCGGTTCCATGGTGCCGTCAGCCTGACGGTTGAACTGCATGAAGACGATGTTCCAGATCTCAATGTAGCGATCGCCATCTTCTTCTGCGCTTCCCGGAGGTCCACCCCAGATATGGTCGCCGTGGTCGTAGAAAATTTCGGTGCATGGACCGCAAGGACCGGTATCACCCATCTGCCAGAAGTTGTCTGAAGCATAAGCCGCGCCTTTGTTATCACCGATACGGATGATACGTTCGCGCGGAATACCGACTTCTTTTTCCCAGATTTCATAGGCTTCATCGTCAGTTTCATAGACGGTTACCCACAGACGCTCTTTTGGCAGAGCAAACCAGTTTTCACCGGTCAGCAGTTCCCATGCGTATTGAATAGCGTCGTGTTTGAAGTAATCGCCGAAGCTGAAGTTGCCCAGCATTTCGAAGAAAGTGTGGTGACGTGCAGTGTAACCGACGTTTTCCAGGTCATTGTGCTTACCGCCCGCACGTACACAACGCTGCGAGGTGGTTGCGCGGGAATAATTACGCTTGTCGAGGCCAAGGAAAACATCCTTGAACTGGTTCATCCCGGCGTTGGTAAACAACAAAGTAGGGTCATTGTTCGGTACCAGGGAGCTGCTGGCAACTACCTGGTGTCCTTTACTATGGAAAAAATCGAGAAACGCCTGACGGATCTCAGCGGTGCTCTTGCTCATAATTATCCTGAAGAAATCAAGCTAACGAAATGTCATTACCAGCATCGGCACGCAAACTGCGCCTCTGGCAATCGAAAAGTGGGAATAAGATAAGTTTTCTTTACTGGGAAGTAAAATCCCGTATGCGGTCAATCGTCAAAATTTCGCCATATTGCCTGAATATCTTCCATCAGATAGCCGCGATAGAGCAAAAAACGCTGGACCTTTACTTTATCTGAAAAATCGACAGGTAAAGGTTCACCGTACTTCCGAATGGCCTGCTCGCGTGCAAGCACTGCCCAGTCAATTTCGCACTCACGCATGGCCCGCTCGATAGCTTCACGTGCGATCCCTTTTTGGTTTAATTCCTGGCGCACTCGGGCTGGTCCATAACCTTTGCGGCTACGGCTGGCGATAAACTGCTGCACGAAACGATCATCATCCAGATAACGACTTTCAATACACCAGGCGATGACCTTGTCGTAATCCTCCGGCGTGGCATCAATTTCTTCTGGTCCATTTTTCCCCATCACCGGAGCGGCCAGCTTACGCCGCAGTTCCTGCTCGCTGTGGTCGCGCATCGCCAGAATGCGTACGGCGCGGTCAAGCAGTCGGGAATAAGCAGAACGGCGGGAAGTTGCTTCTGTCATAGTAAGCCTTCAGAAATGAAAAAGGGCTGCATGATATGCAGCCCTTTACTATATGTGATTCACAACATGCGATTCAAAACAGATTATCAGAAATCTTCGTTCGTTTCTTTTACGTCTTCGCCGCTGTCATCAACGGAGAAATCAGGCGTTGAATCCTGGTTATTGAGCAGTAACTCACGCAATTTCTTCTCAATTTCTTTCGCAGTTGCCGGGTTTTCTTTCAGCCAGTTGGTCGCATTCGCTTTACCCTGACCGATTTTCTCACCGTTGTAGCTGTACCATGCACCGGCTTTTTCAATCAGCTTCTCTTTCACGCCCAGGTCAACCAGTTCGCCGTAGAAGTTGATGCCTTCACCGTAAAGGATCTGGAATTCAGCCTGTTTGAACGGCGCTGCAATTTTGTTTTTCACAACCTTAACGCGGGTTTCGCTGCCGACCACGTTGTCGCCTTCTTTCACCGCGCCAATACGACGGATGTCCAGACGAACAGACGCATAGAATTTCAGGGCGTTACCACCGGTGGTGGTTTCCGGGTTACCAAACATAACGCCAATCTTCATACGGATCTGGTTGATGAAAATCAGCAGCGTGTTGGACTGCTTCAGGTTACCGGCCAGCTTACGCATTGCCTGGCTCATCATACGCGCCGCAAGGCCCATGTGAGAGTCGCCAATCTCGCCTTCGATTTCTGCCTTCGGCGTCAATGCGGCAACGGAGTCGACAACGATAACGTCAACCGCACCGGAGCGCGCCAGCGCATCACAGATTTCCAGCGCTTGTTCACCGGTATCCGGCTGAGAACACAGCAGGTTGTCGATATCAACACCAAGCTTACGGGCATAGACCGGATCCAGCGCGTGTTCCGCATCGATAAATGCACAGGTTTTACCTTCACGCTGCGCAGCGGCAATAACCTGCAGGGTCAGCGTTGTTTTACCGGAGGATTCAGGCCCGTAGATTTCGACGATACGGCCCATTGGCAAACCGCCCGCGCCCAATGCGATATCCAGAGACAGCGAACCGGTGGAGATAGTTTCCACATCCATGGAACGGTCTTCACCCAGGCGCATGATGGAGCCTTTACCGAATTGCTTTTCGATCTGACCCAGCGCTGCAGCCAACGCTTTCTGTTTGTTTTCGTCGATAGCCATTAATTACTCCTGTCATGCCGCTTTCGGGTTAAACCGCGAAACGTGATAGATAATGTTCTGTTGAAGCAATTATACTGTATGCTCATACAGTATCAAGTATTTTGTAGAAATTGTTGCCACAGGGTTTGTAACGCGTAGACGGTCGCCTGTCGACGTACCGCGTCGCGATCGCCGCTGAAGCATTCCCTACGCGTAATCCCCTCACCGCTCACGCTGGCAAAGGCGAACCATACGGTACCTACGGGCTTTTCTTCACTGCCGCCATCCGGCCCGGCAATACCGCTGATCGAGACTGCGAAATGCGCGCGGGCAGCTTTTAGCGCGCCAATCGCCATCTCCACCACCACAGGCTCGCTCACCGCCCCATGCTGGGCCAGCGTCTCTTCGCGCACGCCAATCATTTGTGCTTTAGCTTCGTTGCTGTAGGTCACAAACCCGCGTTCAAACCAGGCGGAGCTTCCGGCAATATCCGTAATCGCTTTGGCCACCCAGCCGCCGGTGCAGGACTCCGCCGTCGTAACGGTCGCCCCACGCGCTTTCAGTGCCAGGCCAACCTGCTCACTTAACTGCATCAGTTCACTGTCGGTCATTTCAGCCTCTGTCAGTTAAAAAATATGCCGGACAAGATAGCACTTTCATAACCAATGTGGGGATGGAGAGAACGTTTTACGAGGGGGATTCCAAAAATTGCTCCGTTGCATAAATAAGACCTGCCGGATGACGATGTCAGGGCATCTTATCCGGCCTACAAGAGATTTCTTCCTGTAGGCCGGTGGAGCGATTACTGCACGCGCGCCAGCGCGACCGCCTGACCCAACTGCCACACGGCCATCGCATAGTGGGTACTGTGGTTGTAGCGGGTGATGGTGTAGAAGTTCGGCAGTCCATACCAGTACTGATAGCCGGTACCAATATCCAGGCGCAGCAGGCTGGCCTGCTGATGATTACCCAACGACTGCTGTGGCGTCAGACCCGCGGCAGCAAGCTGAGAAATGCTGTACTGGGTTTTAAAGCCGTTCGCCAGCCCAGGTGCCTGACCATTTGCCGGCACCGCGACCGTATCGCCTTTCACCCAGCCGTGGCCCTTGAAGTAATTCGCCACGCTACCGATGGCATCAACCGGATCCCACAGGTTAATGTGGCCATCACCATTAAAATCAACGGCATATTGTTTATAGGAAGACGGCATAAACTGGCCGTAACCCATCGCGCCGGCAAAAGAACCTTTCAAATCGAGCGGATCGTCGCTTTCATCTCGCGCCATCAGCAGGAAGGTTTCCAGTTCACCAGAGAAGTATTCCGCACGACGAGGATAGTTAAACGACAGCGTCGCCAGCGCATCCAGAATACGGGTTTTGCCCATCACGCGGCCCCAGCGCGTTTCAACGCCGATAATGCCAACGATAATTTCCGGCGGAACACCATAGACCTGCCACGCACGGTTCAGCGCATCTTCATATTGATTCCAGAAGGCCACGCCATTTTGCACGTTGTCAGGTGTGATGAACTGTTTGCGGTAGCGCAGCCATGCACCGTTAGGACCGGCTGGCGGCTGAGTCGTCGGTGCCTGGCGATCCATCAAACGCAATACCGAGTCCAGACGCTTGGCCTGCGACAGGATCTCCTGCAGCTGCTGGCGGTCAAAGCCGTGCTTGTTCACCATTTTCTCGATGAACTGCTGCGCGTTCGGATTATTGGCAAAATCACCGCCCGTTTGCATGACGTTGTGCTGTGGCTCAAGCAGGAAGCCGCCGGATGGCGCCCCCGTAGTCGTTTGAGTCTCTGAAGGTTTAGGTTTGCTGCTACAGGCAGCGAGCAGTACGAAAAGGGGGAGTAACGCTACATAACGACGCTTGAACATGAGACATCCATTAAACAAATTCAGCCTGGGAGAAGTATGGTAAAGCATCCTCCGCCATACAAGGAAGCGGTAGTCGCTCTCCTTCACAGAATTTACATCCCCTTTCATCTCTGACCTTCACATTTGCGAGCTTTCACGCAATAACTTTCAAATTAAAATATTTATCTTTCATTTTGAGATCAAAATAACACTTTTATATCTTTCGATCTGATTAAAATTAACCACCGTTTGGCAAGATAACTAAAATCCCTACAGGAGAGAATAATGATCGACACCATCACACTCGGTGCTGAGTGGTTTATCGGGCTGTTCCAGAAAGGCGGAGAAGTGTTTACCGGTATGGTGACCGGTATTCTTCCCCTGCTGATTAGCCTGCTGGTCATCATGAATGCGCTGATTAACTTTATCGGCCAGCAGCGTATTGAACGTTTTGCTCAGCGCTGCGCCGGAAATCCACTGTCCCGCTATTTGCTGCTGCCGTGCATCGGCACATTTGTATTTTGTAACCCGATGACGCTGAGTCTGGGTCGCTTTATGCCAGAAAAATACAAGCCCAGCTACTACGCCGCCGCCTCTTACAGTTGCCATACCATGAACGGCTTATTCCCGCACATCAACCCCGGCGAACTGTTTGTCTATCTGGGGATCGCCAGCGGCCTGACCACGCTGGGGCTTCCGCTTGGCCCACTGGCGGTGAGCTACCTGCTGGTCGGTTTGGTGACTAACTTCTTCCGCGGCTGGGTGACCGATTTCACCACCACTATCTTCGAGAAAAAAATGGGCATTCAACTTGAGCAGAAGGTGCATCTGGCGGGAGCAACATCATGACACGTATTCGTATTGAAAAAGGCACCGGCGGCTGGGGTGGCCCCCTTGAACTGGATGCCGTACCGGGCAAGAAAATTGTCTATATCACCGCCGGAACTCGCCCCGCAATAGTCGACAGGATAGCAAGCCTGACCGGTTGGCAGGCAGTTGATGGCTTCAAAGAAGGCGAGCCGCCGGAGAACGAAATTGGTGTGGCGATCATCGACTGCGGCGGCACGCTGCGCTGTGGGATCTATCCCAAACGCCGTATACCGACGGTGAATATTCACGCTACGGGTAAATCCGGCCCGCTGGCTCAGTACATTGTCGAAGATATCTATGTCTCTGGCGTGAAAGAAGAAAACATCACGATTGTCGGCGAGGCATCCGCTGCGCCGCAACCTGCAAGCAGCACTATCGGTCGCGATTACGACACCAGTAAAAAGATTACCGAACAAAGCGACGGCCTGTTGGCAAAAGTGGGAATGGGCATGGGTTCAGCCGTTGCGGTTCTGTTCCAGTCCGGACGTGACACCATCGATACCGTCCTGAAAACTATTCTGCCATTTATGGCGTTCGTCTCGGCACTGATCGGCATCATTATGGCTTCGGGTCTGGGAGACTGGATTGCCCATGGACTCGCGCCGCTGGCCAGCCATCCGTTGGGACTGGTTACTCTGGCGCTGATCTGCTCTTTCCCGCTGCTGTCGCCTTTCCTCGGCCCCGGTGCGGTTATCGCCCAGGTTATCGGCGTGCTGATCGGTGTACAGATTGGTCTGGGGAACATTCCTCCGCATCTGGCGCTACCTGCCCTGTTCGCCATTAACGCCCAGGCTGCATGTGACTTTATTCCGGTCGGATTGTCGCTGGCCGAAGCACGTCAGGACACGGTCCGCGTCGGCGTGCCATCCGTACTGGTGAGCCGTTTTCTGACCGGCGCACCTACCGTTCTCATCGCCTGGTTTGTTTCTGGCTTTATTTACCAATAAGGGGCACTCAAAAATGACCGTCATTTATCAAACCACCATCACCCGTATCGGCCAGAGCGCCCCGGATGCACTGTGCGACCAGATGCTGATTACCTTTCGTGAAGGCGCGCCAGCGGATATCGAAGAGTTTTGTTTCATCCATTGCCACGGGGACCTGAACGGCTCTTTACAAGCCGGGATCCAGTTTGAACTGGGCCAGCACCACTACCCGGTCACCGCCGTTGGCAGCGTGGCTGAACAAAACTTACGTGAACTCGGGCATATCACCCTGCGCTTTGACGGGCAGAGCGAAGCGGAATTCCCCGGCACTGTACACGTTGCGGGCCCCGTCCCGGACGGTATCACCCCGGGCTGTATTTTGAAGTTTGTTGCTTAAGATTGAAGGAGATAAAAATGAATCAGGTTGCCGTTGTCATTGGTGGAGGCCAGACCCTGGGGGCATTCCTTTGCCGTGGGCTTGCGACAGAAGGATACCGCGTCGCGGTGGTGGATATTCAAAGCGATAAAGCTGCCAACGTCGCGCAAGAAATTAACGCCGAGTTTGGCGAAGGTACCGCGTACGGTTTTGGCGCAGATGCCACCAGCGAACAGAGCGTGCTGGCGCTGTCGCGCGGAGTGGATGAAATATTCGGTCGTGCCGATCTGCTGGTTTACAGCGCGGGTATCGCTAAAGCCGCGTTTATCAGCGACTTTCAGCTTGGGGATTTCGACCGCTCGCTGCAGGTCAATCTGGTCGGCTACTTCCTCTGTGCTCGTGAATTTTCACGCCTGATGATCCGCGATGGCGTGCAGGGACGCATTATCCAGATCAACTCAAAATCAGGGAAAGTGGGCAGCAAACACAATTCAGGCTACAGCGCGGCAAAATTTGGCGGCGTGGGCTTAACCCAGTCGCTGGCGCTGGATCTGGCGGAGTACGGGATCACCGTACATTCGCTGATGCTCGGCAACCTGCTGAAATCACCGATGTTTCAGTCGTTATTACCGCAATATGCGACCAAGCTGGGCCTTAAGCCAGATGAGGTGGAGCAGTACTACATTGATAAGGTTCCGCTTAAACGCGGCTGCGATTATCAGGACGTACTGAACATGCTGCTGTTTTACGCCAGTCCAAAAGCCTCTTACTGCACCGGGCAGTCCATCAACGTGACCGGCGGTCAGGTGATGTTTTAATGTTGAATTGCCGGATGGCGGCTGCGCTTATCCGGCAAAATCAAAGGAGTACATAATGGTTTCCGCACTGATTACCGTCGCCGCTATCGCCTGGTGCCTGCAACTGGCGCTTGGTGGCTGGCAAATATCCCGCTTTAACCGGGCGTTTGATCAACTCTGCCAGCAAGGTCGGGTTGGTGTTGGTCGCTCCGGTGGGCGTTTTAAACCGCGCGTGGTGGTAGCCATCGCGCTGGATGAGCAGCAACGGGTGACGGACACGTTATTTATGAAAGGTCTTACGGTATTCGCCCGACCAGGCAAAATTGCCACGATAATGGGCAAACATCTTGATGATTTACAGCCTGATGTGATCTTTCCCCATGATCCGTTATCACAGAATGCACTATCATTGGCGCTTAAACTGAAACATGGGTAATTTCGTTGTGAATGCTAATAGCTTGCGAAATTATCATTTTGCAACTTATTAAGTCAGGGTAATCACGCCTATGAAACCTCGTCAGCGTCAGGCTGCCATACTGGAGCATCTGCAAAAGCAGGGCAAATGCTCGGTTGAAGAACTGGCCCACTACTTTGACACGACCGGCACGACCATTCGCAAAGACCTGGTCATTCTGGAAAATGCCGGAACCGTCATTCGTACCTATGGCGGCGTGGTATTAAATAAAGACGAATCCGACCCGCCAATCGATCACAAAACGCTAATCAATACGCATAAAAAAGAGCAGATTGCCGAAGCCGCCGTCCGTTTTATACACGATGGCGACTCTATTATTCTGGATGCGGGTAGCACCGTACTGCAGATGGTGCCGATGCTCACGCGCTTTAGCAACATCACCGTCATGACCAACAGCCTGCACATTGTTAACGCCCTTTCGGAGCTGGACAACGAGCAAACTATCCTGATGCCCGGCGGGACCTTTCGCAAAAAATCTGCGTCATTTCACGGTCAGCTGGCAGAAAACGCCTTTGAGCAGTTCAGCTTTGATAAACTCTTCATGGGCACCGACGGCATTGACCTCAATGCCGGCGTGACCACCTTTAATGAGGTGTTTAGCGTCAGTAAAGCGATGTGCAATGCCGCTCGCGAAGTGATTCTGATGGCTGACTCGTCAAAATTTGGGCGCAAAAGCCCTAATGTTGTATGCAGTCTGGAAAGCGTCGACAAGCTGATTACCGATGCGGGCATCGACCCTGCGTTTCGTCAGGCGCTGGAAGCAAAAGGGATTGAAGTGATCATAACCGGAGAAACCAATGAGTGATGCACTACTGAACGCGGGCCGTCAGACGTTAATGCTGGAACTACAGGAAGCCAGCCGACTGCCAGAACGCCTGGGCGATGATTTTGTCCGCGCCGCTAATACGATTATCCACTGTGAAGGCAAAGTCATTGTCTCCGGTATTGGTAAATCAGGTCATATTGGCAAAAAAATTGCGGCGACCCTCGCCAGTACCGGCACGCCCGCCTTTTTTGTGCATCCGGCGGAAGCGCTGCACGGCGACTTAGGGATGATCGAAAGCCGTGATGTCATGCTGTTTATCTCCTACTCCGGCGGTGCGAAAGAGCTGGATCTCATCATCCCACGCCTGGAAGACAAATCCGTCGCACTGCTGGCAATGACCGGAAAACCGACCTCACCGTTGGGTCTGGCAGCCAAAGCCGTGCTGGATATTTCCGTTGAGCGCGAAGCCTGTCCGATGCGCCTGGCACCGACGTCCAGCACCGTAAATACGTTGATGATGGGCGACGCGCTGGCGATCGCCGTAATGCAGGCGCGCGGCTTTAACGAAGAAGATTTTGCCCGCTCACATCCGGCAGGTGCGCTGGGCGCTCGTCTGTTAAATAAAGTGCATCATCTGATGCGCCGTGACGATGCCATACCTCAGGTGAAGCTCACCACCAGCGTTATGGACGCGATGCTGGAACTCAGCCGCACGGGTCTTGGCCTGGTCGCGGTCTGCGACGACCAGTCACTGGTGAAAGGGGTCTTTACCGACGGTGACCTGCGCCGCTGGCTGGTTGGCGGCGGAGCGCTCACCACCCAGGTTAGCGAAGCTATGACTCAGAATGGCATTACGCTACAGGCGCAGAGCCGCGCGATTGACGCCAAAGAGATCCTGATGAAGCGTAAAATCACTGCCGCACCGGTGGTCGATGAAAACGGTAAACTCACCGGTGCTATCAACCTGCAGGATTTCTATCAGGCCGGTATTATCTAATCCTTCAGACCCAGACGTTTCGCCAGCCGGTGCAGGTTGGCGACGTCTGTTTCCAGCGCCCGCGCGCTTGCCGCCCAACTGTGATTATTTTGCGCCAGTGCCCGGCGGATCATCTCCCGCTGGAACGACTCTGTTGCTTCACGCAGATTGTGTTGTTGTGGGATCTCCGCAACAACTTCCGCCACCTGCGGAGCCGGACCTTCATCCTGCAAGGCAAAATGCTGCGCCTCCAGCACCACTTCATCCCCTGCCCTGGTAGCCCTGGCCAGAACAACCGCCCGGTGAATGGCATGTTCCAGCTCGCGCACGTTTCCGGGCCAGCCGTAATTCAGCAGATGACTACGCGCTCCGGGGCTTAGCACCACGCGGGAAAGACCCAGCCGTAGTCGGCATTGCTCGCAAAAATAGCCGGCCAGCAGCACCACATCTTCGCCGCGCTCACGAAGAGGCGGTACAGAAAGGGGGAAAACGCTCAGACGGTGGAACAAATCCGCGCGGAAATTCCCGGCCAGCACCTCTTCGCGTAAATCACGGTTCGTCGCCGCCAGCACCCGCACATCCACGCGCAGGCTGCGATCGTCACCCACGCGCTGAATATCGCCGTACTGCAATACGCGCAGCAGCTTAGCCTGTAGCGCCAGCGAGAGTTCGCCTATCTCGTCGAGAAACAGCGTCCCATTGTCGGCCATTTCAAACTTACCGCTACGATTGCTGATAGCCCCGGTAAATGCACCTTTTACGTGACCAAACAGCTCACTTTCGGCTACGGTTTCCGGCAACGCCGCGCAGTTCAGATACACCAGTGGATTCACCGCGCGCGGCGAACCTTCATGGATAGCTTTAGCCACCAGCTCCTTCCCGGTTCCTGTTTCGCCGCTAATCAGCACGTTGAGATCGG
Source organism: Citrobacter sp. Cpo032 (assembly GCF_030332975.1). Lineage (NCBI taxonomy): Bacteria > Pseudomonadati > Pseudomonadota > Gammaproteobacteria > Enterobacterales > Enterobacteriaceae > Citrobacter > Citrobacter sp. Cpo032. The sequence goes on along the minus strand of NZ_JAOWGU010000046.1, from coordinate 67,051 downwards.
ACCCCGCCACAATCTCAATTTCTTTTTTCAACTGCATCATATTGGGCGACAGGCCAATCATCTGGGTTTCCGTCACCTGCTCAAAGTTGGTTGACGAACCTGGCAGCATATTCTGGCTTTCCAGTTGTTCAATCAGCAGCGCATTGCTCAGCGCACCCGCCGCCAGCGCGGCAATCAGCCTAAGCTCCTCATCGCTGAAAACATCGAACTGATCGGGCTCCATGCCATCCAGGGTTAACGCACCAATCAAATTTTGACCGGCGAACAACGGCAGCCCAATACAGGCATGCACCTTCAGACTCTCCTGCCCCGGAATCAGACCATCATATGGGTCTGGCAAATCGCTGTCGGCAGGGAAACGAACCACGTCTCCGGCGCGGGCAATCGCCTCCAGACGCGGATGCCCTTCCAGAGTAAAGCGTCTGCCGAGAACATCCTGCGCCAGCCCATCGATCGCCAGCGGAATAAACTGTCGCGACTCATAGCGCAGCAGTGCCGACGCGTCGCACTCCAGCACCTGACGCAAAGTGGTTATCAGACGTTGAAAACGGTCCTGATGTCCAATACCGCTTTGTAATTCAATGGCGATGCCCGCCAGCACGTCTACGGAAAAGCTCATGACTACCTCATTGTCATTTTGACAATTCATATTGTCATATTGACAATAAAATGAATAGTCATTTTGACTACCACTTAATAAGCAGGAAACAATAAAACCATTAAAATCAAAAAAATAAAAAGTTGGCACGCAACCTGCAATAAGCAAAACATCTTTTTTAGAAAAACGCTGAATTAATTACTGAGGTTGCTATGTCTATTCTGGTTAAAAATAACATTCATTGGGTTGGCCAACGTGACTGGGAAGTTCGTGATTTCCACGGGACTGAATACAAAACGCTGCGCGGCAGCAGCTACAACAGCTATCTCATCCGTGAAGAAAAAAATGTCCTGATCGATACAGTAGACCACAAGTTTAGCCGTGAATTCGTGCAGAACCTGCGCAGTGAAATTGACCTCGCGGATATCGACTACATCATCATTAACCACGCGGAAGAAGACCATGCAGGGGCGCTGACTGAGCTGATGTCCTGCATCCCGGACACGCCGATTTACTGCACAGCCAACGCCATTGACTCCATCAACGGGCATCACCATCACCCGGAGTGGAACTTTAACGTGGTGAAAACCGGTGATTCACTGGACATTGGTAACGGCAAACAGCTGATCTTCGTTGAAACGCCAATGCTGCACTGGCCTGACAGCATGATGACCTACATGACCGGCGACGCGGTGCTGTTCAGTAACGACGCCTTCGGTCAGCACTACTGCGACGAACGTCTGTTTAACGACGAAGTTGACCAGACCGAACTGTTCGAACAGTGCCAGCGTTACTACGCCAACATTCTGACGCCGTTCAGCCGTCTGGTTACACCGAAAATTACTGAGATCCTCGGCTTCAACCTGCCTGTCGATATGATTGCTACTTCCCACGGCGTGGTATGGCGCGACAACCCGACGCAAATCGTGGAAATGTATCTGAAATGGGCGGCGGATTATCAGGAAGACCGCATCACCATTTTCTACGACACCATGTCCAACAACACCCGCATGATGGCGGACGCTATAGCCCAGGGCATCAACGAAGTTGACCCGAACGTGGCGGTGAAAATCTTTAACGTCGCCCGTAGCGATAAGAACGAAGTTCTGACTAACGTCTTCCGCTCTAAAGGCGTGCTGGTCGGTACTTCGACGATGAACAACGTGATGATGCCAAAAATCGCCGGTTTGGTGGAAGAGATGACCGGCCTGCGTTTTCGTAACAAACGCGCCAGCGCCTTTGGCTCACACGGCTGGAGCGGCGGCGCAGTAGACCGTTTGTCTACGCGTTTGCAGGATGCTGGTTTCGAAATGTCGCTGAGCCTGAAGGCGAAATGGCGTCCGGACCTGGATGCACTGGAACTATGCCGCCAGCACGGCCGTGAAATCGCGCGTCAGTGGGCGCTTGCTCCACTGCCGGAAACAACCGTGAAACCCGCATCCAAAGAAGAAGAATGCGCTTGCGCCGCTGCGGCTGCCGCCGATCTTGGCCCTAGCATGCAGTGCAGCGTGTGCCAGTGGATTTACGATCCGGCAAAAGGTGAACCGCTGCAGGATGTTGCGCCGGGAACGCCGTGGAGCGACGTGCCTGACAACTTCCTGTGCCCGGAATGTTCATTAGGTAAAGACGTCTTCGACGTCCTGGCAACGGAGGCAAAATGAGCCGCGGAATTGTCATTATTGGTTCGGGCTTCGCCGCCCGCCAGTTAGTCAAAAATATCCGTAAGCAGGATGCAAATGTCCCGCTGACCCTGATTGCTGCGGACAGCATGGATGAGTACAACAAGCCCGATCTCAGCCATGTTATCAGTCAGTCACAGCGTGCAGACGACCTCACCCGCCAGTCGGCGGGGGAGTTTGCCGAACAGTTTAATTTGCGCCTGTTCCCGCACACCTGGGTAACCGACATCGATGCAGATGCCCACGTAGTGAAAAGCCAGGATCAGCAGTGGCAGTACGACAAACTGGTGCTGGCGACGGGCGCTTCAGCCTTTGTACCGCCGGTTACCGGACGTGAGTTAATGCTCACGTTGAACAGCCAACAAGAGTATCGCGCTTGTGAAACGCAGCTGCGTGACGCCCAGCGGGTACTGATAGTCGGCGGCGGCTTGATTGGCAGTGAACTGGCGATGGATTTTTGTCGTGCCGGTAAAGCGGTAACGCTTATCGACAACGCTGCCAGCATTCTGGCTTCGCTGATGCCGCCGGAAGTCAGCAGTCGCTTACAGCATCGTCTGACCGATATGGGCGTACACCTGCTGTTGAAATCACAGCTTCAGGGGCTGGAGAAAACGGCGTCAGGTATTCGTGCCACGCTCGATCGTAGCCGCAGCGTAGAAGTCGATGCGGTGATCGCCGCCACCGGCTTACGCCCGGAGACCGCACTGGCGCGTCGTGCCGGATTGAACATCAATCGTGGCGTCTGCGTCGATAGCTACCTGCAAACCAGCCACCCGGACATTTATGCTCTCGGCGACTGTGCGGAGATTAACGGTCAGGTGCTCCCGTTCCTGCAGCCGATTCAGCTGAGCGCCATGTATCTGGCGAAAAACCTGCTCGGCGGCAATGCGCCATTGAAACTGCCAGCCATGCTGGTAAAAGTCAAAACGCCAGAACTGCCTCTGCATTTGGCCGGGGAAACCCAGCGCCGCGATCTGAACTGGAACATCGCCGCCGAAGCGCAGGGGATGGTCGCCAGAGGGATGAACGACGAAGGCCAGCTGTGTGCGTTTGTCGTCAGTGAAGACCGCATGAAAGAGGCCTTTGCGCTGCTGAAAACGTTGCCTGTGTAAGTCTGGGATGCCGGATGGTGCCGCTTCGCGTCTTATCCGGCCTGCGACTTTGCCCGGCAACGCTGCTACTGATTTATTAACCTCACGCACATGGATGTGCGTTGCCACTTGTCGGTATGCCCCGACATGTTTTTCTTGCCCCGCCAGTCCCGGGGCTTTTTTTTATTTTTGCGCCAACGCTCGCGCTGCGGCAATCACGCCCTGCCCCAATGACAACCCGCCGTCGCCCGCCGGTAAACGCTGCGGGAACAGTAAGGTAAAATCACGCAGATAAAACGCCAGACGGGCCGACAATAAGCGGTTATGCATCACGCCACCGCTAAATACTAACGTCTTAATCCCGCGCGCTTCGGCCTGCATTCGCATCAGAGAGGCAAACCCACGCGCCAGCGCGTCGTGAAACGCCCACGCCCTTTCTGCTGGTTTGGCCTGCCAGTTCAGCCATTGCTGCCAAAAAACTGCTAAGTCCAGCTGATTGTCATCAAGCGGCACCGTGACTGGGTGATCAACGCCATCACATTGCGATGCCATCGCCTCAAGCGCACAGGCCGCTTCACCTTCATAACTCAATGATTCCGGTGCACATTGCAACGCGGCGGCAACGGCATCAAACAGTCGTCCGCACGATGACGCCAGCGGAGCGTTAATTCCCCGTTCAATTGCGCGCGCCAGCACGTTCCAGTTTTGATGTTGCAGCACCGATGTTTCCGGATAACGCTGCCAGTCAGGAACAAAACGCAGGCACTGCGCGAGCAGATTACGCCACGGCTGTTTTGCCGCCAGATCACCGCCCGCCAGCGCTACCGCCGGTAAGCCGCCAAGGTGTTCGCATTCACGATAGTTGACCCGCAAACACTCCCCTCCCCACAGCGCGCCGTTTTCCCCCATACCGATACCGTCTAGCGTCAGAGCAATCACATCATCGCCATTGAGCGGCCAGCCGTGCTCCGCAAGACACGCAGCGGCATGCGCATGGTGATGCAGCACCGTTTCAGTTGGCAGCTCCATTTCACTGGCCCACTGGCTGGAAACATAGCCAGGGTGTGCATCATGCACGATACGCTGCGGCGTAAAGTCATAAATGTTCTGGATCAGGCGTAGCGCATCACGCCACTGTTGCTGAATGCCGTCATCGCTGAGATCGCCCAAATGCTGGCTGATAACCGCCTGTTCACCGCGCACCAGACAGAAAGTATTTTTCAGATCCGCCCCTAAGCACAGCATCGGCGGCACGTCGAGAAATCCTGGTGGTAGTGCGACCGCATCCGGCACATAACCCCGGGAACGACGCAGCATTTCCCCACTGTCACGCACCACGGAGTCATCCATCCGCTGCACAATTTCGCGATTATGCAGCAGGAAACCGTCGGCAATGTCGTGTAAATCTTCCAGCGCCTGGGCGTTGGTAATGGCCGGAGGCCTGCCGCTGAGGTTGCCAGAAGTCATCACCAGCGGACAATTCATCTCTTGTAAGAGCAAATGCTGTAACGGATTCGCTGGCAGCATGACGCCAACCTCCGTTAACCCCGGCGCAATGCCCTCGCTCAATGCAGCGACATAGCGTTTCTGCACCAGCACGATCGGCGCAGCAGGGGTAGTCAGCAAACGACGAGCGGGTTCAGGCAATCCCTCATCAGAGGGCAGCATCACTGCCAGAGGTTTCGCCGGACGGTGTTTGCGCAGCCTGAGTAGCGCTACGGCGTTATCATTTCGCGCATCGCACACCAGATGAAACCCACCAATGCCTTTAACCGCCACAATACCGCCTGCTTTCAGCCGCGTTACCGCCGCCTGCAGCGCCTCTTCTTTCTCCGCTCGCTCACCTGCACAGAACCACTCCAGATGAGGGCCGCATGCCGGACAAGCCACTGGCTGGGCGTGGAAGCGACGGTCGTACGGATCGCGATACTCTTTGTCACATTGCGCGCAGAGTGGGAATGACGCCATTACGGTAAACGGACGATCGTAGGGCATGGCGCGGATAATCGTAAAACGCGGACCACAGTGGGTGCAGTTGATAAAGGGGTATCGGTAACGACGTTCGCCGGGGGTGTTCATTTCAACAAGGCATTCGGGACAGGTCGCGGCGTCCGGAACGATTTGCGTATTCATCGTACCGCCAGCACTTTGACGAATCGAGAAATCGGCAGGCTGCTGCGTCCAGGCGAATGGTTCGCTCTCAACGCTGTCAATGCGCGCCAGCGGTGGGCAGTGTTGATGCAACTGCGCAATAAATTCCGCCGGATCTTCCTGTAAGCGCACAACCACACCGTCACCGTCGTTACACACATCGCCATGCAGTTGTAAGCGCTGCGCCAGTTGCCAGACGTAGGGGCGAAATCCGACGCCCTGTACTTTGCCGCGAATACGCAGCTGTACGCCGGAGTGGTTGTTTATTGTCATTAAGTCGTTCCCGCAGTCATCTATCCCGGTTTGCCTGATGGCGCTACGCTTATCAGGCCTACGTGGATACGAACAGTAGGCCGGATAAGGCAAAGCCGCCATCCGGCATAAGTACTACCGTATTTTACGCGGATTTTCAGCTATCAGAACAGCAAAGATGCGGTGGAATCCAGCGCGGCACGACGACGTTTTTCCGCGCTCAGTTGCTCAAGCTTATTGCGATCCACATATATCAGCGCGTGAGTCGGGCACACTTCCATACAGGCAGGACCGGCCTCACGGTGGTAGCACAGGTCGCACTTATTGGCTTCAGCTTTTTCTGCACGGACGTTCAGACCTGCGCCGCTGTTACGCACGACCGGACGCACGACCACTTCCATTGCGCCGTAAGGACAAGCCACAACGCAGGTTTTACAGCCAATGCAACGTTCCTGCATTACATGAACAAAACCTTTATCACGGCTGATCGCACCGTTCGGACAGACGTTAGCGCACGGCGCGTCTTCGCACTGGCGGCACAGCGTCGCCGTGGAGACATTAACGCCTTTGATGACGTGAATGCGGGGTAAAAAGGTTTCAGGGGTCAGCGATGCGCAATCCTGGTTATCCTGATGGGATACCACGCAGGCCACTTCACAGGTACGGCAACCAATGCATTTATTGGCGTCTGCAATGATGAAACGGTTCATCAATTTCTCCAGCAATGACAGAATATCTGCCGAAGCATACACAAATCGTGCCAGAATTTAATTTACTGTTATTAAAGGAATTTTATTCTGAAGAACGCAAGAAGGGCGTGTCATCGTCACTAGTGACGATGACAAATGACAGCCGTCAGCGCGAAACGGGCGGCGCAACTGAGTCGCGCGCAATGAGTTCACCGGTGAAGGTCTTTGACGGCGTAAACGCCCCGTCACCTAGCATAAAGATCAGACGCCCAATCGTTTCCTGAATCATTTCTGTTACCGGAATTTTAACGCTGGAAAGCGCCGGAATAGTGTATGGCGCGAGGGCGATATCATCAAAGCCAATCACCGACACCTGTGCGGGAACGCTCACACCATGCTCGTGCAACTGCTTCATCGCGCCGATCGCCATATCGTCATTGCTGGCCACCAATGCGGTAAAATTGACCTTGCGCGAGAGCAAAGTATCCACACCCGCTGCGCCGCAGGCTGGCGTCCATTTCCCTTTAACAATCAGATCATTATTTAGCGCGATCCCATGATGTGCCAGCGCGTCTTTATAGCCTGAAAGTCGCTCCACGCCGGTTGGCGAATCCATCGAGCCGGTAATAAAACCAATCTCTTTATGCCCGGTGGCAATGAGCTGAGTAACGGCGTTAAAGCTGGTCTGCTTTTGATCGCACCATACGCTGTGGCTACTGTTTTTCCGCAGGCGTCGATTAAGCACCATAATCGGCTGGCTGTGGGCATCGATGATGTCATCTATCTCATCCACGCTGAGAAAACGCGGATATATCATAATCGCGTCACAGCGCAGGTCGAGCAGATACTGGATCGCCTGGCGCTCTTCCTCAGCGCTATGCTTACCGTCAGCCAGTAACAGCTGGCGCCCTTTATCTTCCGCCATCCGCGCGGTATGAAACAGCAGTTCGCTGAAATAGACGCCGTGATAAAGGGTGTTTGTTACCACCAGACCCAGTGTCTGCGTGGTTTTCGCCGCGAGACTGCGCGCCAGCAAATTTGGGCGGTAACCACTCTCTTCAATAGCCTGAAACACGCGGTCTTTGGTTTCCTGGCTGACATAGCCGTTTCCGGAAAGCACCCGGGAAACCGTCGCTTTCGACACTCCGGCACGCTTCGCCACCTCCAGCATCGTGGTCATATTACTCATCCCTTTTCTCTCAATGTGACGCAGTGTACTGCACCGTTTTGCCGCTGTCCTTGCTGCTAAATCGCAGACGCTGACATCTGGTGATCGGAGTCACAATTACAAAAATTGATCAAAATTAAATCTTGATCAGTTAATACAATTTAAACATGATTTTGTGGAACCGGTTTCCTATCTGCGTTTCATCAACCCAGAAAAGCGACCCACGTAAACGGATAAAAAATAACGTACTCTACTGATAAAACAGGATTAAATCCGATGTCCAAGAATTATGCAGCGCTGGCGCGCTCCGTTGTGACGGCTCTGGGAGGCGTCGACAACATCACAGCAGTGACCCACTGTATGACCCGTTTGCGTTTCGTTATCAAAGATGACTCGCAGGTCGACAGCGCGACGCTGAAAACCCTCACTGGCGTGCTGGGCGTGGTGCGCAACGAGAACCAATGTCAGGTGATTATCGGCAACACCGTTTCGCAGGCGTATCGTGAAGTGGTCAGCCTGTTGCCTGCCAACATGCAGCCTGCTGAGCCGCAAATCAAACCCCGACTGACGCTGAAGCGAATTGGCGCGGGGATCCTTGATGCGCTGATCGGCACGATGTCACCGCTGATCCCGGCAATTATCGGTGGATCAATGCTCAAGCTGCTGGCAATGGTTCTGGAAATGACCGGCGTGCTGGTGAAAGGATCGTCCACCCTCACCATTCTGACCGTTATCGGCGACGGCGCATTTTTCTTCCTGCCGCTGATGGTCGCCGCTTCGGCAGCCATTAAATTCAAAACCAACATGTCGCTGGCAATTGCTATTGCGGGTGTGCTGGTCCATCCCAGCTTTATCGATCTGATGGCAAAAGCCGCGCAGGGTGAGCACGTTGAGTTTGCCCTGATCCCAGTGACGGCGGTAAAATACACCTACACGGTGATCCCGGCGCTGGTCATGACCTGGTGCTTGTCATACATCGAACGCTGGGTCGATCGTATAACTCCGGCGGTGACCAAAAACTTCCTCAAACCGATGCTGATCGTGCTGATCGCTGCCCCGCTCGCCATCGTCATCATTGGCCCGATCGGTATCTGGATCGGTAGCGCGATTTCAGCGCTGGTCTATACCATCCACGGCTATCTCGGCTGGCTGTCAGTGGCCATTATGGGCGCGCTGTGGCCGCTGCTGGTAATGACCGGTATGCACCGTGTCTTTACGCCAACCATTATTCAGACGATTGCCGAAACCGGAAAAGAAGGCATGGTAATGCCATCGGAAATTGGCGCCAATTTGTCGTTAGGTGGTTCATCGCTGGCAGTGGCATGGAAAACCAAAAACCCGGAGCTGCGCCAGACTGCGTTAGCAGCTGCCGCCTCAGCCATCATGGCGGGCATTTCCGAACCCGCGCTATATGGCGTGGCAATCCGCTTGAAACGTCCGCTGATTGCGAGCCTTATCAGCGGTTTTATCTGCGGTGCTGTTGCTGGAATGGCCGGGCTTGCAAGCCACTCCATGGCGGCTCCAGGTCTGTTCACCAGCGTCCAGTTTTTCGATCCGGCCAATCCGATGACCATCGTTTGGGTATTTGGCGTGATGGCACTGGCGGTAGTGCTTTCTTTTGTACTAACGCTGATTCTCGGCTTTGAAGATATTCCTGTCGAAGATGCAGCCGCGCAGGCCAGAAAAAACCAGGCCGCACAACCGGGCAATATCAATGGAGCCAGCATTTGACTGGTATGAACTGAGGTTAATTATGTCTGTTTTTCCGCAAGGATTTTTATGGGGCGGCGCACTGGCCGCCAACCAGTCTGAAGGGGCATACCGGGAAGGCGGCAAAGGGCTGACTACCGTCGATATGATCCCCCACGGCACACACCGCATGCCCGTCAAACTGGGTCAGGAAAAGCGCTTTACGCTGCAGGATGACGAATTTTATCCCAGCCATCAGGCGATCGACTTTTATCATCGCTATAAAGAAGATATCGCGCTGATGGCGGAAATGGGGTTTACGGTTTTTCGTACTTCCATTGCCTGGAGCCGCCTCTACCCTAACGGCGACGAGCTGACGCCGAATGAAGACGGAATCGCGTTTTATCGGGCCGTGTTTGCCGAGTGTAAAAAATACGGTATTGAGCCATTAGTCACGCTGTGTCACTTCGATGTGCCTATGCATCTGGTCACCGAGTACGGCTCCTGGCGTAACCGCAAAATGGTGGAGTTCTTTACCCGCTACGCCCGTACCTGCTTCGAGGCCTTTGACGGTCTGGTGAAGTACTGGCTGACGTTCAACGAAATCAACATTATGCTGCACAGCCCCTTTTCAGGCGCCGGGCTGGTATTTGAAGAAGGTGAAAATCAGGATCAGGTGAAATATCAGTCCGCTCACCACGAACTGATAGCCAGCGCCCTGGCGACTAAAATAGCCCATGAAATTAATCCGCAAAACCAGGTCGGTTGTATGCTGGCTGGCGGTAATTTTTATCCTTACTCGTGTAAGCCGGAAGATGTGTGGACCGCACTGGAAAAAGACCGTGAAAACCTGTTCTTTATTGATGTGCAGGCGCGCGGGGCCTACCCGGCTTACTCTGCCCGCGTGTTTCGCGAAAAAGGCGTGGTAATCGAAAAAGCCCCGGAAGACGACGACATCCTGAAAAACACCGTCGATTTCGTCTCTTTCAGCTATTACGCATCGCGCTGCGCCTCCGCTGAAATGAACACGGGCAATACCTGCGCTGCCAACGTGGTGAAGTCGCTGCGTAATCCGTACATTGCCGCCAGTGAATGGGGCTGGGGAATCGATCCGCTCGGCCTGCGCATCACCATGAATATGATGTATGACCGCTACCAGAAACCGCTGTTTCTGGTGGAAAACGGGCTGGGAGCGAAAGATGAAATCGATGCTAACGGTGAGATCAATGACGACTATCGCATCAGCTATTTACGCGAACATATTCGCGCCATGGCAGACGCGATTGAAGATGGCGTGCCGCTGATGGGTTACACCACCTGGGGCTGTATCGATCTGGTTTCTGCCTCAACCGGTGAGATGAGCAAACGCTACGGTTTTGTCTATGTGGACCGCGATGACGCGGGCAACGGCACGCTGGCACGTACACGCAAGAAATCATTCTGGTGGTACAAAAAAGTCATCGCCAGTAACGGTGCCGATCTGGCATGACGAATCTGCCGGAGGGGGTTACAGCCTTCCGGCAGAAGTGCTTATTTTCATTTCATTTATTACATTCCAGATTTGGAATCGTCCTTCCAGTTTCAGGTTTGCCCTCCCCCTTTTTTACTGGCATTTTATTCAGTAGTTTTTAATCCAGGCCGTTCACCACAAGGAAGCGTGCATGTTTGATAAAAAGGGCAAAACAGCGGTGGCAATCACCAAACCGGTACGTCGCTTGAAAGTCAGCTATGTCAGAAAACGCCATGAAGATCCAAAAACGGGTTATACGCGACGAATCAGTCGTCACGCCTCACTCACGCTGAACGGCGACTGGCTGGAACAAGCTGGATTTCCGACCGGTACAGCAGTGAATGTATCAGTGATGCAGGGGAAATTAATTATTGAGCAGGCAATTGAATGACGAGGATACACTGGGAAAACAGGCCGGATGTCGTTCACATCCGGCACTGATACGGTTTACTCTTCTGGTGCTTCCAGCTCGGAGAATCCACCGTGTCCTTCCCAACCGGCTAATCGCTGATAGACGGTATCAACAGCATCTTTGATCGGCTGTGTCATCGGGTAGTAAAAACCGACGATGTCCGGTTGAATGCCGAGGAAAATTACCTCACCAACATCGTCTTTCAGCTGATCTACCAGGTAGTTCAGCGGCATGTTGTGGGTGGTCATCATGAACATCTCGGCAATGTCATCGGGATCGATAATGCGGATTTCACCGGGGTTCAACCCCATATCGGTGGCATCAACAATCAACAAACGCTGCGGACGCAGTTCACGGATGGCGACAATATCGTTCTCCGGCGCGCTACCGCCGTCGATGACAACCCAGTTGCCTTGAGGATTTGCAGCACACATTTCAGCCAGCAGCGGGCCCGCGCCGTCATCGCCCATCATGCTGTTACCCACACATAATAAAACGTCAGTCACGGTGTCTCCTCACCATCAGATAGATGGCGCTTTCCTGGTGTATGTCGTGCAGCATGCTAAGCATCAGCTTGCTCCACTCCTGCTGCTGAGGAGTCTGCACGGCACGCGCATCATCGAACGCGCGCGCCAGCATTTGTACATGGTTGAAATCGATAACGATCTCGCCGTATTTCGGCACGCCTTCCATTTTCCGGCGGGCTTCGCTTCCCTCTGCAAGGGTAGCAATCCATGCCAAATATTCGTCCCATGGACAAGTTAACGCCGCTTCCAGGCAATCGATGATCCCAAGGTGGTGACCAATCGCCAGGCTGTAATAGACAACCTGCTGCGCCTCAGCGGGCGTCGCATCGTTCTCATCAATAAATTTACGGCTCAGTTGACTGAACACCACCGTTTCACTCATCGGATACGCGCCTCTTCGACAACATGGTTAAGATGCGCGACGATCTCGGTCAGACGCGGATCGTTTTCCGCTTCCAACCAGCGCGCCACTTGATGCTCGCCCTGCCCTAACTGCGTCATATAGTCATCAGCAATCTGGCGACCATAGCGGTATCCCGCCAGACGGCGAGCCTCGCGGTCTACCTTGACGCGCAGCGGCTGAACCATATCCGGATGCAGAATTTCCGCCGGCTGTTCGTCCAGTTCACCCGGCGCACGCGCGTGAATTTTTTGCTCCAGCAGACCCAGCGCCATGGCAAAACCATACAGCGTTGCCGCAGGCGTCGGCGGACAACCTGGAATATACACGTCCACCGGTACGATTTTGTCCGTGCCGCCCCATACGCAGTATAAATCGTGGAAGATACCGCCGCTGTTCCCACAAGCACCGTAAGAGATACAAATTTTCGGATCTGGCGCAGACTGCCAGGCACGCAGCGCCGGAGAGCGCATGGCACGGGTTACCGCGCCGGTAAACAGCAGAATATCCGCATGGCGCGGTGACGGTACGACTTTGATGCCAAAACGTTCGGCATCAAACAGCGGAGAGAGCGTGGCGAAAATTTCGATTTCGCAGCCGTTGCAGCCGCCGCAGTCCACGCGGTAAACATACGCTGAACGCTTGATGCTTTTCAGCAGCGATGCTTTCATGCTGGCAATGGATTCATCCACCGTCATCGGTACCGGAATACCGTTGGCGTCACGTGGGCCTAATAAATTGCTCATCAGCTGGCCTCTTTCATATGGCGAGTCAGTTCAATACGGTCAGACGGCACCAGGCATTTCTGGCGCTTACAATCCGGGCAGGTCTCAAAGCTTTCACGGTGGTTTTCCGCGCGGCTATCACCGTTGTGCTTAAGCAGCGCAATGGCGTAATCAATCTCTTTTTGTACCGCGAACGGGCGGTTACAGACGCGGCAGTTACACAGCGAAAAGCGAGACTGCTGCAGGAAATCTTCTTTCTTCCATACCGCCAGCTCATATTCCTGCGACAGCTTGATCGCCGCCGTCGGGCAAACTTCTTCGCAGCGGGCGCAGAAAATGCAGCGCCCAAGGTTGAACTGCCACGCCAGCTCATTGGTAACCAGATCGGTTTCTACCGTCAGAGCGTTCGACGGGCACGCATTGACACAGGCCGCACAGCCGATGCACTGCTGCGGATTGTGCTCGGGTTTACCGCGGAAATTTTTATCGACCGCAATCGGCTCCAGCGGATACGACGACGTCGGCGCCCCGGTTTTGATGACTTTTTTGATAAAGGTAAACATGGCGATTCCTTATTTCAGCGGCGAGTTTTTACGCTCGATGCTGTAGCGCTCAAGTTCTTTGTACGGCACGACTTTGCTCTTCTTCTTACGCACATCGACCACAGTCATACGGTCAGTACAGGAGTAGCAAGGATCGAGGCTACCGATAATCAGCGGGGCATCGGAAACGGTATTGCCACGCAGCATGTAGCGCAGCGTCGGCCAGTTGGCGTAAGTCGCCGCACGGCAGCGCCAGCGATAGAGTTTCTGGTTATCGCCGGTCATGCTCCAGTGGATGTCATCCCCGCGCGGCGCTTCAGCAAAGCCCAGTGCGAAACGGTGAGGAATATAGGTAAAGCCTTCCACCGCCAGCGGTCCGCCCGGCAGGTTGTCCAGACCAAAGTCGATCATGTTCAGTGCGGTATAGACTTCATTGATACGGACTTTCAGGCGAGAAATAACGTCGCAGCCCTGCTCGCTGTGAACTTCCATCGGCAGCAGGCCATAGCCTACAAACGGGTGATCGGCGCGGGTGTCACGCGCGTGACCGCTGGCGCGAACCATCGGACCGACGTTACTAAAGTCGCGAGCGATTTCTGGATCCAAACGACCAATACCCACGGTACGCTGTTCCATGTTCGGCGTACTGAGCAGCATATCGACCAGTTCCTGCACCTCACGACGCATCTGCTGCGCCAGTTGACGGGTCTGGATCATATCGTCTTTCAGCAGGTCACGACGGATACCGCCGATCAGGTTCATACCGTAAGTTTTACGCGCCCCGGTGAGGATCTCCGCCATCTTCATCGACGTTTCACGCACGCGGAAGAACTGCATAAAGCCGGAGTCAAAACCGGTGAAGTGACAGGCCAGGCCGAGGTTCAGCAGATGCGAGTGCAAACGCTCCACTTCCAGCAGAATGGCGCGGATCATCTGCGCGCGTTCCGGCACCACGATACCCATCGCATTCTCTACGGAGGTGGTATAGGCGGTGCTGTGGGCAAAACCGCAGATGCCGCACACGCGGTCCGACAGGAACGTCACTTCGTTGTAACCCATACGGGTTTCCGCCAGTTTCTCCATGCCGCGGTGGACATAGAACAGACGATAGTCGGCGTCGATGATGTTCTCGCCGTCAACAAACAGGCGGAAGTGACCGGGTTCATCGGAGGTGACGTGCAACGGGCCAATCGGCACCACGTTATTTTTCTTGTCGCCCAGTTCGTTGATGAACTCGTAGGTTTCAGCATCGGTAGTCGGCGCTGGGCGCTGACGATAATCCATGCTGTCTTTACGCAGCGGATAGAGTTCGTCCGGCCAGTCATCCGGTAACACCAGACGGCGCTCATCCGGTAAACCAACCGGGATCAAACCGTACATGTCGCGCACTTCACGCTCGCCCCAGACTGCTGCTGGAACGCGCGGCGTGACGGACGGGAACTCCAGTTTATTGGCATCGACTTCAACGCGGACGGTGATCCAGCACTTGGTGCCCTGCTCCATCGACATCACGTAATAAACGGCGTAATGACCGCACAGCTGACGTTCGTCGTTACCAAACAGCACGGACAACCAGCCACCCTGTTTGTAGTACAGGAACTCAACCACTTCCGGCAGGTAGTTCACCTTGACGGTGATAGTCAGCTGATCTTTAGTCTGCCAGGCTTCATCCAGCACCACGCCCGGAAAGGCCTGATGCAGCGCAGCGAGATATTGTTGACCTAATTTTTCTTCAGACATGCTCAAACTCTCTTAAATCACGCCACCAGCAAGGAGACGAACGCTAAAAACGCAAACCCAAAACCGGCCCAGGTCACGCGTGAAGTGGCGCAAAAACGCAGACGCGCCATGCTGTTTTCGAACAGGGCGATGACCAGCACGCCGAGGACCAGCTTGACGACGGCAATCACCAGCGCCAGCAGCAGTCCACCGGCGGTGAAGGTTTCCATCTGTCCCCACGGCAGGAACACGCCAACGAACATTTGCAGAACGACCAGCTGTTTGAGGCTAATGCCCCACTTCAGCACGGCAAAACCGCTGCCGCTGTATTCAGTCAATGGACCTTCCTGCAGCTCCTGCTCTGCTTCCGCCAGATCGAACGGCAGTTTGCCCATTTCGATAAAGGTGGCGAAAGCACAGGCGCACAGTGCCAGAATCAGCGGGATGCTGCGCGCAGCAGGCCAGTGGTAAATGGTATCGGCGATATTGCTGATATGGGTTGAACCCGCAACCTGTGCCGCTACCCACAGCCCCAGCAGCAGGATAGGTTCAACCAGCACACCGAGCATCGCTTCACGGCTGGCGCCAATGGCGGTAAACGGGCTACCGGTATCCAGTCCCGCGATAGAGAAGAAGAAACGGGCGATGGCGAACAGGTAAATTAAGGTGATCAGATCGCCAAGTTGTGGCAGCGGCGAGCCAACGGTCACTACCGGCAACGCAGTGGCGATAGTCAGCATCACGCCCACCATCACAAACGGCGTCAGGCGGAAAACCCAGCTGGAATCCGCAGGCGCAATGCTCTGACGGCCCAGCAGTTTGATAATGTCGCGGTATTCCTGCAAAACGCCCGGACCGCGGCGATTGTGCAAACGCGCACGCGCCACGCGGGTAACACCGGACAGCAGCGGCGCAACGGCAAACAGCACCAGCGCCTGAATTAACGGATATAAAACACTCATTCTCAGGCTCCTCGAGAAACCACAATCACCACCAGCACCGCCAGCTCAATCAGTGCCAGGCGACGGAACAGCACCGGTGCAGCCGCATTCTGCCAGCCCGGAACCAGTGATACCGGGTTCAGCCATTTACGCAGTTTGAGTACTGGGGCAAAGGCTTCTTTCACCGGCATGGCAAAACCGTGCGCGGTAATCACCATTGACTGCTCGTGATCGTAACCACACACCCATGCCGCACCGCGTGAACGCGACGGCAGACGATTGCCTTTGAAAATGGCCATGATGATGAACGGCAGCAGCGGACACGCGATCAGCAGCAGCGTGATCATTGGCTGAGAAACGGTGGTGTTCGCGGTTTCCAACGGCAGCGGAACGGCGGAGGAGATCATCGGCAGCAGCCACGGCGCAGCAACGCCGCCAATCACGCAGCAGATAGCCAGCGCGACGACGCTCACTCCCATCAGGATTGGCGCGCAGCAGGCATTTTCAGCTTCCTTCGTGCGCGGTGCGCCAAGGAACGTAACGCCATAGACTTTCGCCATACACATCACCGCCAGCGCGCCGGTAATTGCCAGCCCTACCGCCAGCAACGGCCCTAACAGGCTACCGACAAACGCGCCGCTGTTGCCAAGCTTAAAGAAGGATTGGTAGATAACCCACTCACCGGCAAAACCGTTCAGCGGCGGCAGTGCGGCCATCGCCATCAGACCAACCAGCATCGCCAGCGAGATAACCGGCATACGTTTACCGATACCGCCCAGTTTTTCGATATCACGATGACCGGTACGGAACCAGATGCTGCCTGCACCCAGGAACAGAACGCTTTTGAACAGGCTGTGGTTTACCAGGTGGTACAGACCGCCGGTCAAACCCAGCGCAATCAGCGCCGGTTGATTCAGGGAAATTCCGGTCACGCCAGCGCCCAGACCCAGCAGAATAATGCCGATGTTTTCCAGCGTGTGGTACGCCAGCAGGCGCTGGATGTTGTGTTCCATCAGCGCATACAGACCGCCAACAAACGCGGTGATCATGCCCAGCACCAGCAGCGTAATCCCCCACCACAGCGGCGCGTTACCGCCCAGCAGCGACAGGGAGAGAATACCCAGCAGACCAACCTTCATGACGACGGTAGAGAACAGCGCCGCAGCCGGTGCGCTGGCATTGGCGTGTGCCTGTGGCACCCAACCGTGCAGTGGAATAATCCCGGCCAGCAGGCCAAAACCTGCCACACCCAGCAGCCAGATGTCAGACCCGAGCGGCAGCTCCTGGGTGCGCAGGTCTAGCAGACGCAGCTCCAGAGTGCCGTAACGTTGCCACACCAGGTAGCAGGCGACCGCCAGCAGCAGCGTACCAATACGCCCCAGCGCAAACCACAGTTTGCCTTCTTTACTGCATCCGGTAAGGAACACGGCACACAGCGCCATGATTTCCGCCATCACCACCAGCGTACCAAGGTTGCTGGCAACCACCGCACATACCGCCGCGGCCATCAGCAGATTCACCAGCAGGCCGTTAGCTTTCACCTGCGGATGACGATGCCAGTCAATGTTGTACAGGCTGACAAACAGGCCGCACAGGCCCAGTGTAATCAGCCAGATAGCATTCAGCGGAGTAATTTGCAGACTGTGACCAATAAACGGCATCACGCCGCTCACTGCCAGCGCATTAGTCAGAACGGTAAAACCCGCGGCTGCCGTACACAGGCTGCCGACCGCACCGCCAACCCCAGCAATCCAGCCGCTCAGCGATTTATGAAATGAAAACAGAAATGCCAGAACCGCAGCCGCTGTAAACCAGGCCACGCCGCTGTTAATCAGTGAAATTGCGCTCATTTTGCATCCCCACTCTGAGCCTGCTGAAACAAGGTGAGATCGCCGAAATCGGTATTGAAAGTCAGCTCACGCTTACGTTTGCTGGCGCGGGCGATATCCATGTTGCTCACCAGATGCAGGGCTTTGGTCGGACACATGCGCACGCAGGCAGGACCTTGCTCGTCAAAACTACACAGATCGCATTTCACCGCGATGGCACGAACGCCAGGAACCCAGTCCAACAGCGAACTCACGCGAGCAGGCGCTGGCGGAGCCGGAGGCGCTTTTGGCGTATTGGCGTTTGCCGGAATGTGTAGCGGACGGCTACCGGAAAACTCTATCGCGCCAAACGGACAAGCGATCCCGCACAGTTTGCAGCTTACGCACAGGCTTTCGTTCAGCTGTACGGCACCATCAACGCGGTTAATGGCATTAACCGGACACACGGTGGCGCAAGGCGCATCTTCACACTGGTGGCAAAGCTGCGGCGCGGATTCTTTTTCATTTAACATCACTTTCAGGCGCGGCATTGACTGCAGGCCATGCTGGCGATGTGTCTCTGAGCAGGCGGCTTCACAGGTGTGGCAGCCAATACAAAGAGTGGAGTCAGCAATTACAAAACGATTCACCAGGCATTCCTCAGGTGATAGTCATTTTTGACGAAAACATGTCTACCAAATGTCATTTCGACATTTTTCGACATGCCCATTCCCTAAAACGTCGTGACGCAGTATGTAGACCGCACCATGACAAAGTGGGCAGCACCCGAGGCTTAAGCCGGGCTATGTCCCTCAACCAGCTGGCTTAAATTCACCGGCATATTGTTCTCAACCGCGGTGTACAGGCTGTCGTAGACGGTGGCGATTTTTTCGAGATAGTGCTCCAGCACCTGCTCGCGATCGCGGTTGCTAATACGCTCATCGACCTTACCGTCGATAGTCAATTCTGCCTGTGCAATCAGCTGCTTATCATCACCGTCTTTCGTTTCGACGTAGTATTCGATGGTATGGCTGTTAAAGCCGTCCGCCAGCGTGACGTAGATAGTGAAGTGTTCAAAAAGGACGAAGCAAAGATCCTTGTCCGGTGCGCAGCTCATCGCATGATGCAAACGCGCTTTTGACAGGGTGATCCCCTGAACCAGCGAGTTGCAGTAAATACGCCACTGGTCCTGTAGGCGACGATGCCGTTCAGCGATGTAATCGGCTTTTTCGCTTATTTCCCAAATAGTCATGTCAGGTTACCCGTTTAGCAGAGATGAACAGCCTTAAGCACATTTCATGCCAAAATTAAATCACTTAATTTTCATATAGATAAAAAATCAAAGGCGGGTGACGACATGTCATTTCGTCATCGTCGTCATTGTCACGAATGAAAAAAATCAACCTGGCATGCTTATTGCTTTTACTACGGCAACTTCACAGGAGGCGGTATGCACGAAATAACCCTCTGCCAACGGGCACTGGAATTGATTGAACAACAGGCCACGCAACACGGTGCTAAGCGAGTAACTGGGGTCTGGCTCAAAATTGGCGCATTTTCTTGCGTAGAAACCAGCGCTCTCTCCTTTTGTTTTGATCTGGTATGCCGCGGGACCCTTGCAGAAGGTTGTAAACTCCACCTCGAAGAACAAGAAGCCGAATGTTGGTGCGAATCTTGTCAGCAATACGTCACGTTACTGACGCAACGCGTGCGCCGATGTCCGCAATGCAACAGCGATATGCTGAGAATTGTGGCCGATGACGGCTTACAGATTCGACGTATTGAAATAGATGAAACTCCAGCGCCGGATGGCGACGCTTAAGCGTCTTATCCAGCCTACAGAAAGAGCTCGTTTGTAGGCCGGATAAGGCAACGTAGACATCCGGCAACAGATGTATCGCAAGTAAAAAGATCAGGAGTGAGCGATGTGTACGACATGTGGTTGCGCTGAAGGCAACCTATATATAGAGGGTGATGAGCATAATCCCCACTCGGCGTTTCGCAGCGCGCCATTTGCCCCGGCGGCTCGTCCGGCGCTGAATATTACCGGTGTGAAGACCTCAAATTTCACACCGAGCCAGACCGAAGAAGGCGATTTGCACTACGGTCACGGTGAGGCCGGAACCCACGCACCAGGTATGAGCCAACGCCGTATGCTGGAAGTGGAAATTGACGTACTGGACAAAAACAACCGCCTCGCCGAGCGCAACCGTGCCCGCTTTGCGGCCCGTCAGCATCTGGTGCTGAACCTTGTTTCAAGCCCGGGCTCTGGTAAAACTACCCTGCTGACCGAAACGCTGATGAAGCTGAAAGATAGCGTGCCGTGCGCCGTTATCGAAGGTGACCAGCAGACGGTGAACGATGCCGCCCGTATTCGCGCCACAGGCACGCCCGCCATTCAGGTCAACACCGGTAAAGGTTGCCACCTTGACGCACAAATGATTGCTGACGCCGCGCCGCGTTTGCCGCTTGACGATAACGGTATTCTGTTCATTGAAAACGTCGGCAACCTGGTCTGCCCGGCCAGCTTCGACCTCGGCGAGCGCCATAAAGTGGCCGTGCTTTCAGTAACCGAAGGTGAAGACAAACCGCTGAAATACCCGCATATGTTTGCCGCCGCATCGCTGATGCTGCTCAACAAAGTGGATCTACTGCCGTACCTCAATTTTGACGTTGAAAAATGCATTGCCAGCGCCCGGGAAGTGAACCCGGGGATTGAGATTATCCTAATTTCCGCCACCAGTGGTGAAGGGATGGATCAATGGCTCTCCTGGCTGGAGACGCAGCGATGTGCATAGGTGTTCCGGGTCAAATCCGCACCATTGATGGCAACCAGGCCAAAGTCGACGTTTGCGGTATTCAGCGCGACGTCGACCTGACGCTGGTCGGTAGCTGTAATGAACATGGCCAACCGCGTCTCGGCCAGTGGGTACTGGTCCACGTCGGTTTTGCTATGAGCATCATTAATGAAGCTGAAGCGCGCGATACGCTCGACGCGCTGCAAAACATGTTTGACGTTGAGCCGGATGTCGGCGCGTTGCTGTACGGCGAGGAAAAATAAATGCGTTTTGTTGACGAATACCGCGCACCAGAACAGGTGATGCAGTTGATAGAGCACCTGTGTGAACGTGCCGCCCACCTCTCCTACACGGCCGAACGCCCGCTGCGGATCATGGAAGTTTGTGGTGGTCATACCCACGCTATCTTCAAATTCGGGCTAGACCAGTTGCTACCGGAAAACGTGGAGTTTATTCATGGTCCGGGTTGCCCGGTTTGCGTTCTGCCGATGGGCAGAATCGACAGCTGTGTAGAAATTGCCAGCCATCCAGAAGTAATTTTCTGCACCTTTGGCGACGCTATGCGCGTCCCGGGTAAGCAAGGCTCCCTACTGCAAGCCAAGGCGCGTGGTGCGGATATCCGCATCGTCTACTCACCGATGGATGCACTGAAGCTGGCGCAGGAAAACCCAACGCGTAAAGTGGTGTTCTTTGGCCTGGGTTTTGAAACCACAATGCCAACGACCGCTATCACCCTGCAACAGGCAAAGCAGCGTGACGTGCAGAACTTTTACTTTTTCTGCCAGCACATCACGCTTATCCCTACGCTGCGCAGCCTGCTGGAACAGCCGGACAACGGTATCGACGCCTTTTTAGCGCCGGGCCACGTCAGCATGGTGATTGGCACCGACGCCTACAACTTCATTGCTTCAGATTTCCATCGCCCGCTGGTGGTCGCCGGTTTCGAACCGCTTGATCTCCTGCAAGGCGTAGTGATGTTAATTGAGCAGAAAATTGCAGCCCTAAGCCAGGTAGAAAACCAGTACCGCCGCGTGGTACCGGATGCCGGTAACGCGTTAGCGCAACAGGCCATTGCCGAGGTGTTCTGCGTCAATGGTGACAGCGAATGGCGCGGTCTGGGCGTTATCGAATCCTCTGGCGTTCACCTGACGCCGGACTATCATCGCTTTGATGCCGAAGCACATTTCCAGCCAGCGCCGCAGCAGGTATATGACGATCCGCGCGCGCGTTGTGGGGAAGTGCTGACGGGCAGATGTAAACCACATCAGTGCCCGTTATTTGGCAAAACGTGTAACCCGGAGACCGCGTTTGGCGCCCTGATGGTCTCCTCAGAAGGCGCATGTGCCGCCTGGTATCAGTATCGTCAGCAGGAGTGTGAAGCATGAGCAGCGTACAACTCGCCCACGGTAGCGGCGGTCAGGCTATGCAGCAGTTGATCAACAGTCTGTTTATGGAGGCTTTCGCGAATCCGTGGCTGGCGGAACAAGAAGATCAAGCGCGTCTGGAACTGGCACAACTGGTGGCAGAAGGCGACCGTCTGGCGTTTTCAACTGACAGCTACGTTATCGATCCGTTGTTCTTCCCCGGCGGCAATATCGGCAAGCTGGCCATCTGTGGTACGGCTAACGATGTCGCGGTCAGCGGAGCTATTCCACGCTACCTCTCCTGCGGTTTTATCCTCGAAGAGGGTTTGCCGATGGAGACACTGAAAACCGTTGTTAACAGCATGGCAGCAACCGCGCGCGAAGCAGGCATCGCCATCGTGACTGGCGATACCAAAGTCGTGCAGCGTGGTGCAGCAGACAAACTGTTCATTAACACTGCCGGAATGGGGGCAATTCCCGCCAACATTCACTGGGGTGCACAGACTCTCGGCGTGGGTGATGTGCTGCTGGTCAGTGGTTCGCTTGGCGATCACGGCGCAACCATTCTTAATCTGCGCGAGCAATTGGGTCTGGATGGCGAACTGGTCAGCGACTGCGCGGTGTTAACACCTCTTATCCGGACGCTGCGTGATATTCCTGGCGTGAAGGCGCTGCGTGACGCCACCCGTGGCGGCGTGAATGCGGTGACGCATGAGTTTGCCGCATCATGTGGATTTGGTATTGAGCTGTCTGAAGCGGCCCTGCCCGTGAAGCCTGCGGTGCGTGGCGTTTGCGAGCTGCTGGGTCTGGATGCGCTCAACTTTGCTAACGAAGGCAAACTGGTGATTGCCGTTGAACGCCAGGCCGCTGAAACCGTGCTTGCCGCGCTGCGCGCGCATCCGTTAGGGTGCGATGCTGCAATGATTGGTGAAGTGGTCGAACGCAAAGGTGTTCGTCTTGCCGGACTCTACGGCGTGAAACGAACCCTCGATTTACCACACGCCGAACCATTACCTCGTATATGCTAGCAGCCGGTTGGCAGCATGCTGTAGGCCGGATAAGACGCATTTGCGTCACTATCCGGCATTAACGCTGCATAACGCCTGATGGCGCTTTGCTTATCAGGCCTACGGATTGCGTGACCAGCGAGTTTGCGGTCAGCCATCCGGCAATAATTTACGACTTATACCTATAATTCATTTACCGTTTTCGCACCGTTCTGCGGTGCTTTCCCTGGAAAAGCAATATGTCGTATACACCGATGAGTGACCTCGGACAGCAAGGCCTGTTCGATATTACTCGTACATTATTACAGCAGCCCGATCTCCCGTCTCTTAGCGAGGCGCTTTCGCAGCTGGTCAAGCGTTCAGCGCTGGCCGACTGCGCGGCTATTGTCTTATGGCAGGCACAAACGCAACGTGCGCGTTATTTTGCAACGCGTGAAAATGGTAAACCCATCGATTATGAAGACGAAACGGTGCTGGCACATGGTCCGGTACGCCGCATTTTGTCTCGCCCTGATGCGTTGCACTGCAACTATCATGAGTTTACGGAAACATGGCCACAATTGGCTTCAGGTGGACTATATTCTGAATTTGGCCACTACTGCCTGCTGCCACTGGCGGCAGATGGGCGCATCTTTGGCGGTTGCGAATTCATCCGTAACGAAGACCGTCCGTGGAGTGAAAAAGAATATAACCGTCTACAGACCTTCACTCAGATAGTCGGCGTCGTTGCTGAACAAATTCAAAGCAGAGTCAGCAACAACGTCGATTACGATCTGCTGTGTCGTGAGCGTGACAACTTTCGCATCCTGGTCGCCATCACCAATGCCGTGCTCTCCCGACTGGATATTGATGAGCTGGTCAGCGAAGTCGCCAAAGAGATCCACCACTACTTCGACATCGATGCCATCAGCATCGTGTTACGCAGCGATCGCAAAAATAAACTCAGTATCTATTCCACTCACTATCTGGATGAACATCATCCGGCACACGAACAGAGTGAAGTGGACGAAGCGGGAACGCTCTCTGAACGGGTCTTCAAAAGCAAAGAGATGCTGCTGATCAACCTGAGCGAACGTGACATCCTTGCCCCTTACGAACGCATGCTGTTCGAAACCTGGGGCAACCAGCTACAAACCTTGTGTCTGCTACCGCTGATGTCCGGCAATACTATGCTCGGCGTACTCAAGCTGGCACAGTGCGAAGAGAAAGTTTTCACTACCGCCAACCTCAAGCTATTGCGCCAGATTGCCGAGCGTGTGGCAATTGCCGTGGATAACGCGCTAGCCTACCAGGAAATTCACCGCCTGAAGGAACGTCTGGTCGATGAAAACCTGGCGTTGACTGAACAACTCAACAACGTAGAGAGTGAGTTCGGCGAAATCATTGGTCGCAGCGAAGCGATGTACAGCGTACTCAAGCAGGTCGAAATGGTGGCGCAAAGCGACAGCACCGTCTTGATTCTGGGTGAGACCGGAACGGGTAAAGAGCTGATCGCACGAGCCATTCACAACCTGAGCGGACGTAACGCCCGCCGGATGGTGAAGATGAACTGCGCGGCAATGCCTGCCGGATTACTGGAAAGCGATCTGTTTGGTCATGAGCGTGGCGCGTTTACCGGTGCCAGCACGCAGCGGATTGGTCGTTTCGAGCTGGCAGATAAAAGTTCGCTGTTCCTCGATGAAGTGGGCGATATGCCGCTGGAGCTTCAGCCTAAGCTACTGCGGGTTCTGCAAGAGCAGGAATTTGAACGTCTGGGCAGTAATAAGCTGATCCAGACCGATGTCCGTTTGATCGCCGCCACCAACCGCGATCTGAAGAAGATGGTTGCCGATCGCGAATTTCGTAACGATCTGTATTACCGACTGAACGTCTTCCCGATCCATCTGCCGCCGCTGCGTGAGCGCCCGGAAGATATTCCGCTGCTGGTAAAAGCCTTCACCTTTAAAATTGCTCGTCGGATGGGACGCAATATCGACAGTATTCCCGCCGAGGCTCTGCGCACGCTGAGCTGTATGGAATGGCCGGGTAACGTGCGTGAGCTGGAAAACGTGGTAGAACGTGCGGTTCTGCTTACCCGGGGCAACGTGCTGCAACTATCCCTTCCGGATATTGCCCCTTTGACGCCGTCTACGCCTCCGGTGGCAACCGAAGTCGCGCAGGACGGTGAAGATGAATACCAGTTGATTATGCGCGTACTGAAAGAAACCAACGGGGTGGTTGCCGGTCCCAAAGGCGCGGCACAAAGGCTGGGGCTGAAACGTACAACGTTACTCTCACGCATGAAGAGATTAGGCATTGATAAGGATGCACTGGTTTAGCCAGTGTGGCTATACTGGGTGATATCTCAACGAAAGGAGGCAGTATGGCGGTATCAGCACGTAATCAATTAACCGGTACGGTGAGCGCAGTCGCTACGGGCGCAGTGAATGATGAAGTTGAACTGACGCTGGCTGGCGGCGCAAAACTGGTCGCGATTGTAACCCATAGCAGCCAGCAGGCGCTGGGTCTGGCGAAAGGGAAAGAAGCAATTGCCCTGATTAAAGCGCCATGGGTGACGCTGGCAACTGAAGACTGTGGTCTGAAGTTCTCTGCCCGCAACCAGTTTGCTGGCAGTGTTTCCCAGGTCACAGAAGGCGCAGTCAACGCCACGGTACATATCAAAACTGACGCAGGCTTCGAGATTGTTGCCGTCGTCACCAACGAAAGTCAGCAAGAGATGAAACTGAGTCAGGGAAGCCGTGTTGTTGCGCTGATCAAAGCCTCAGCTATTCTGATTGCCACCAAAGCGTAGTCGCCATTCATCACCACATGGCTAAGTTGCCCGATGGCGCAATGCGCATCGGGCCTACGCGACAGATGCACTTATTCTCGTAGGCCAGATAAGGCGCAGCCGCCATCCGGCGCACAGCGACCTTATTTTTTCCGCTGGTACTTCTCGGGTAACTCCGGCACTGGGCGTTTGTCATCAATCAGGTGACGTACGGTCAGAATCGGGTGACGCCAGAGCATTCTCGGCCCAGCCCAACGCATAATTTGCTTCATCTCTTCGCGTTTAGCAGGTTGATAACAGTGCACAGGACACTGTTTACAGGCCGGTTTTTCCTCACCAAATACGCACTTGTCGAGGCGTTTTTGCGCATAGGCAAATAACGCATCGTAATGCCCCGGCTCGTCTGAAGCCTGCGGACACTGGCTCTCGTAGAGCGAAATCATTCTCTGGATCGTCATTTTTTCACGTGCAATGCGTTTGCCGGACATGATGCCTCCACAATTAAGTTGCATAAATAATACACCTTAATCATGAAGGCAACCAAGACCCGAGTACCACTTACTCGTCACAACGGCTAAATTGCCCTGCGTTTATAAGGACGGTAGTGTGGTAACCAAAAGTTATCTTTTATGCTTTGCAACAGCGCGTCGTCGCTCATCTTCTCTGCCACGCCCGACAGCTGCGCTGCCTTACCGACCTCAAAGGCAATGCTGCGGGTCACCTCACAGATTGTCTCAATCTCCGGCAACAGAGCACCTTCCCCGTTACGCACCAACGGGGAAGCATCGGCTAGCGCACGGCTTGCCGCCATCAGCATAGCCTCTGTTACGCGTGTCGCACCACTGGCGATAGCCCCCAGACCGATGGCCGGGAAAACATACACGTTATTACACTGCGCCACCGGAATGGAGCGTCCATTAAATTCAATCACACCGCAGGGACTACCGGTCGCGATAATGGCCTGTCCCTCGGTCCAGCGAATGATATCTTCTGGTCGCGCTTCCATTCTCGAAGTGGGATTCGACAACGGCATAACGATCGGGCGGCCGCAGTATTGGTACATCGTGCTAATGACCTCCTGCGAGAACAATCCAGCCTGACCCGACACACCCAGCATCACCGTGGGTTTGGCATTGTGGATAACCTCCAGTAGCGACGGTGCCAGCCCCTCAAACTGCCAGTCAGATACGGCCTCGGGAGACTGCGCCAGCGGTTGCTGGAAATCAGCTAAGGCATTATTGGTGGTCATCACCAGACCGTCGCGATCCACCATAAAAATGGTCCGTCTGGCTTCGGCCTCGCTCATTCCTTCACTGATGCGGCAGGCAATAATATGCCGGGCGATCCCACATCCTGCAGCCCCCGCCCCCACAATTACGATTGATTGCTGACGGAAGTCACGACCGCTGCCTCGGCAGGCCGCAACCAGAGTCGCCAGAGCCACCGACGCCGTGCCCTGAATGTCATCGTTAAAACAGCACATCTCATCGCGATAACGGTCCAGCAGCGGCACCGCAGTATGCTGGGCAAAATCTTCAAACTGCAGCAGAACGTTAGGCCAGCGCCGTTTTACGGCGGCAATAAACATTCCAATAAATGCGAAATAGTCTTCACCAGTTATGCGCGGATGACGCCAGCCGATATAGCGCGGATCGTCCAGCAGTCGCGCATTATTCGTGCCGACATCCAGTAAAATAGGTAGCGTATTCGCCGGATTTACCCCGCCACAGACGGTATAGAGCGACAGTTTCCCGATAGGAATCCCCATACCGCCAACGCCCTGGTCACCTAGCCCCAGAATGCGCTCACCATCAGTGACGACGATGACCTTGATATCGTGCCGTGGAATATCATGCAAAATATCGTCAATACGATCGCGATCGGGCCAGGAGATAAAGACACCGCGTGCACGACGATATATCCACGAGAATTTTTCACAGGCGGCCCCGACTACCGGGGTATAAACGATGGGCAGCATCTCTGGAAGATGCTTTTTCAACAGGTAATAAAATAACGTTTCGTTAGTATCCTGGATATTACGCAAGTAAATATGTCGAGCGTTGTGGGATTCAGCCTCAAGATATTGTTGATACGCCCGTTCGGCTTGTTCATCAATATTCTCAATGGCACAAGGCAGTAGCCCACTCAGGTTAAAGTCATACCTTTCTTGCTGCGTGAAGCTGCTTCCCTTGTTTAATAACGGAGATTCAAGCAGTAACTTCCCCGTAAACGGGACGTATAAAACATCGTTTGTCACGTTGCCATCCATAAATTACAACCAGATAAAAAATAAGAGCCTGCATTAGCAGGCTCCAGGGATTCAAATCAGGACATAGTTGGCAACCAGCATCGCCGCGATACCGGCCAGCGCTGGAAGCAGCGTTCTTCTGACGATCATAAACGGTGAACATTCTCCTGCTTTACTCACCGCAATAATGATTCCAGCCACTGGGGACATTGAGCGCCCCATTCCCGCCATTAACTGCATAGGCAGGATCATATTGACTGCACTCTCACCAAATTTTGCTGCAATGGAGGGGGCCAGGCCGGAGAAGGAGAAAAAGGCGGCAACGCCAGAGCCCGTCAGGACGGCGGTTACACCCACCAGTGCGGTCATCACCAGGGTCATGCTGGTAAAGCCCAGTCCTGCGTTTTGCACTGACTGTAACAGGTAGTCCACCGCACCAATTTTCTGCAGCCCCTGGGCATAGATATCCGCACACACCAGCAAGGAAACGATGCTGGTAAACATGCTGCCCATCCCTTTGAAAAAGACCTGTATCCCTTTGCAGCAGCTTTTGAAATCTCGGGTAGCCACCAGTTCAAAGAAAAATGCGACGACAGCGCCAAGGATCATCGCCGTGACCACGTCTATTTTGATGGACTTGATAACCAAAGGGCTAAAGACCAGCACCAGTACGACAGGCAGGACGGGTAACAGCGCGTAAATAGCGGGTACCTTTCGGCCTTCTTCTTCCGCTTGCGCCACGCTTTGCGCCCCCGGTACGAAGCCATCTTTTTTGTCGAAATACTTCGCGGTAAAGTAAATCACCACCGCAACGGCCAGCATCACCACCACCGCCACCGGCATCTGGTAATGCGCAAAGTAGATCGCGCTTTCCATGCCAGCATGTTTAGCCGCCAGATTCGCAGTACCTACCGCGGGCCCTAGATCCATAAACGCGCACAGACCAATCATCGCGGCCGCAGAGGCTTTACTGACCCCCAGACGAACCAGAACCGGGAAGAATGTCACCAGCAGCAACATCGCCAGTCCCGCCGCACTTGAAATTGCCACATGCAGAAGCTGTGCGCAGATATACCCCAGCGCAAGGATCAGGTAAGGCGCTTTAATCACCTGCAGCGGTCGAATGCACATATTGACCATCGCATTCGACGCTTTAATGTGATCCATATAGCTGGCAAATCCACCCGCAGCCATGATGATAAGACCAATACCTGCAATTTGTGTGGTGAGCGATTCTTTTGCAAAGCTAAAGATATCCAACCAGGTTGACCCCGTGGATTTTGCTTTATCGTAGAGAATGCTGTTTTCAGGATAAAACAGTACGGTAATGGTCAATAATGCCAGTCCAGCGAGTAATAAAACAGTTTGCGGCTGATAATTTTTCACAATTAACCATGCAGCAATAACTGTTATCACTATTGCTATAATAAACGCTGTCATAATAACAATTCCTATGCCATACAAATCGGGTAGGGTTACCTGTCATATCATCATAGCTTATATAGGATAGTAAAAAATCACTCCCATATATAAGCAGCTATAATATGTACGTAAATTTATCGTATTACATACTCAAATATTGAGATTTAATTGTAATGGGTTGTGTGGTTGTAAAATACGGGAAAGGTGTTTTCCCACCTCTTTTTGTGAGTAAGATCGCAACTACATCTGAATGTAGTCGCAGACCTCAGAAAAGGCTGGATGCGGGTTTCCAACATATTCATTCTATGATTGACGTCGAAAGTGTATTACCCTATAACAACGTTGATATACAATAGTCATCGGGTGTTATCCATGTACAAAAAAAACACGTTAAGTCTGGATGAGTATAACTTACTTACTCTTAATATGGGTGATCTAACTGAATCTGAGTGCCGACTCAATGAGTACATTAATAAACACTTCAATGAACTTCCCTATCATGGCATTGTTGACCTCTCGCAAAATGCGATGGTAAGCAAAGCAACCATTGGCCGATTTTTAAATAAGATTGGGTTTACGGGTTACGCCGCTTTTCGCAAAGCATTAGACATTACGCTGTCAAAAAATAAAATATCCGCACCTTTTGAGAAAAACATCAAACTACGTAACAATCCCAGCATTACCACTGAAAGTATCGTTACTGATTTCACCCATAAAGTATCAGAATTATTTAATCAATTTAAAAATAATATCGACATTGAAAGCCTTAATGCGTTTATCGATCTAGTACTGAACAATCAACGTCATATTTATGTCGTCGGTCCGTCATCATCTCATGCAATGGCAACGCATTTTTGTACACTGTTAAAGTACTTTCGCAGTGACATCACCCTTTTACCGACGGACATCAGCGAACTCCCCAAATGTCTCATCAATATTGAGGAAGAGGATGTCCTGATTGTGTTCTCCTACTATCGATTTAATCGGGTTGCCCTCAATATTGCAAAGTGGTTCAGAAAAAAGAACGCCGTCGTGGTACTGGTTACCAACTCAGAAGCGAACCCTTACGGTAAATTTTGCGATCTGCAGTTTGTTCTTCCCAGCGACGTACAGTCCATTTTTCAAAGCCGTATACTCGGCTTCTTTTTTATCGAACTCATATTGCATCTGGCTTATGAGAAAGGAGATAACGAGGGGAATTTTGCACAACTGGAAGAGTTATTTGTCTTTTTCGAAACGTTTTCTGCATCAGCACACAACACTTAGCACCGCCAGCCGCCAGGAGAGTTATCCCTCCCGGCAGCAAGACAAATCAGGCAATCTCTACCGTTTTCACGCGCTCGAACTCAGCTAAAGTTTCAGCGATTAGCGCGTCGTTAGCCCCGATATATGACAGCGGCTCGCAGGCGGCGGTAATTTCCTCTACAGACAATGATGCGCGGATTTCCGGGCTAGCCTGCACGATCTCCATGAAGCTGTGCTCTCCAGTTGCATGCTTTAGCAGGTTTTTCACTAAGTTATAGGCGGACTCTCTGCCGATTTTGGCGGCAAGTCTCATCGTCAGTGATTCCGACATAATAAAGTGCTTTGAGCAATCGAAATTAGCACGCATCTTCTCTTCATTAATGATGAGATGCGAAAGCAGATTCTTTGCGCGTGTCAGGCTGGTCGATAAAGCATTTGAGGCCTCCGGGAGGATTGTCCAGTTTAATACCCTCATTGAGGCGGCTCGCACATCCTGTTGATCCAGCATTGCTGGGGCGCCAGACGCATACATCCATCCCATCCTTGCCAGCGTTTGCATCATGTTACTGGCGCGCGGATTAACCTTGTGCGGCATCGTGCTCGACCCTCCACCACCTTCTCCCTCAAGCACTTCAGCAATCGGCGTGCGTCCCATTGTTTCGACATCGTTGGCCAGACGACATAACGTGCCGTGAACAAGGGCAAAAAACTGCACAACTTCAACAACCGCATCCTGGCTGGCATTATTAATGCCGCAGGGTACGTTCAGACCCAGTGCCAACATCAGTCGTTCACGTGTTTCCATTCCCTGCTCTCCTACGGAGGCCAAATTACCTACCGCGCCGCCAAAGAGCCCGGTTACAGCTCGCGAGTACAGCTGCTGAAGTCTTATCAGATGGCGGTTAATCTCTGCCAGATAACTGCAAACATGCAGCCCCCACGTTGTCGCAGAAGCATCCACTGAATTGGTGCGTGCAACCATCACCGTTCGGGTATGACGTATTGCCATCGCTTTCATTGCCTCGCCAACATCGAGCAATTGCTCGCGCAGCAGCTGCAACGTTTGTTGCAGTCTCATCGCCATGCCAGAGTCCAGCAGATCCTGGGTAGTACATCCCCAGTGCAAAAACTGACTTACTAAAGGTGTACCGCAAGCAGAGATCTGATCGATCAGCGGTTTTATCGCCATACCAACCGTCTGTGTTTCCTGTGCAAGGGCCGGCCAATCTATCCGTATTTCCCTGCACGTTTTTTCAATTTCGACGGCGGCTTGCTCAGGGATAATCCCCTGCTCACCTTGCACTCGAGCGACAGTTGCCTCAAATCGCAACCAACACCGCAGCAGATTGTCGTCAGACCATATTTCCCGCATCCGACCTTGGGTGAACAATGAAGAATAAAGATCAGAATCAAATACCGTTGTTTGCTTACCGAACATACAGCGCCTCTCCGGCCAATGAATGCATCATAATCGAAAATGTGATTAATCAATTTTGCAGGATCTGTTTTCCAGATTATAGGGGAAAATAGTATTCCCACCCAAAAAACGGCCATGAGAATACAATATTCCCATTTTCGTTTTTTCCACCAAGTAGAAATGAGATGTACTTCACAGTAATTTGTGAATTACATTCCAAGCAGGCGTAATATTTCAGCAGAAATGCGCATTAAATATAAGAACCATTAATACAATAGTGAAATTAGTGATATTTATGCGTGAATAATCACATTTCATTACGAGAAAAAATAATTCCCATACCGCTGACACTCCTTTTCCACAAACAATTACCTCGCTGTGAACTTTATTTTATGGTCAGGAAACTAATGCTGGTTTGAGGGATGACATGAAGCTAAAAAATTATTCACTAATATTACTTATGGGTATGAGTTCCTCGGCGTTCGCCTTAAACGTCTATAATAAGGATGGCAATACTCTGGATATCTATGGCCGCGTTGAGGGAAAAATAGCAAGTGGTCAGAATTCATTTGCTGGCAGTGAAAGCCGAAGCGATCTGGGTGGCCGTGTAGGTATTTACCTCACCCGAGATCTGGATCTTCTGCCAGATACCAAAATCGTGGGTCGACTGGAATGGCAGGTGCGTACCGAAAAAAATGATAACAATACCGGTGAAAGCGATATGGAGGCCCGTTATTCCTATGTCGGTCTCTCAAATAAAACATGGGGTGAACTGATCACCGGGAGAACCAAAAATCCGTTGTATCAGGTAATGAAAATGACCGATAAGTACAAAAATTTCACCCCTAATATCTATAGCTATGGCATTACAACCATTGATGATTCATACCAGTTCAACCGCCAGGACGGCACCGTACAGTGGAACGCCAAATTTGCTGGCAATGAGATTCAACTGGCGTGGGTTTCTGGGAATGGCAACAGCGATAACGAAGCCCTGGATTACGGCGCGATGGCCAGCTATCGCAAGTCTTTCAAATTTGGTGATTTTAGAATTACACCCGCACTCGCGGCCAGTCGTTACAAACGACAGGATGGCGTAGTGACCACCGATGGGCGTAATCAAAACGATCAAATTATGGGAGGATTACAACTCAGTTATAAAGCCTATGAAGTCGCGGTAACCGCATTGCGTACTTCTATTTCTCGCGATAACAAAAGCGATAATAATTATAAAGGGATGGATTCACTCATTTCCTACAACTTTGGCACCGTCAAAGTTCTCACCGGATATAGTTTTTTAAATGAAGATGGTAAAGATATTGCTGAAAAAGAAGACTGGCGTGCTGAGGCGCAATTAACATTGGCTGAGGATACGTGGTTATCATTTACTTACGATAAAGAATTCGCCAGTAAGAACAAAAAAACCAATGATGATGCGCTCATCGTTGGACTCCGTTACGACTTCTAAGAGATAATCGATGAAAAAGATAACTTTGCTTGCCGCAGCAACGGTCATGGCACTGAGTAGTATCTGCGCTCACGCTGATACGTTATTAGCGCCTTCCGCACATGCTAAAATGGATGGCGAGAATAAAATCGTCGCGCTTTATGGTAACTCGTTCACGTTCTATAACAATAATATCAATACCCGATTACGGGATTTGACGCAGTCTTTACTGCCTGACCATGCCAAAGGCTATAAATATCGGGGGATCACGATTTCCAGCGGTCATTTAGGCTGGCAAATTGAGAATATGCGCTACCAGAACACGTTACAGAAATGGGATGTAGTGGTATTACAGGGGAACTCCACAGAAACAATTTCAAAGAAAGAAAGTACCCGGAAAAATTTCGTTGACTCTGCAACCCAAATGGCTGAGATGGCGCATAAAGCAGGTGCAAAAGTTGTCTATTTCATGACCTGGCCGAAGAAAGCTAAACCCGAAGATAGCCAAAAGCTGGCGGATGCTTATATCTCCATTGCGCAAAAAACGGGGGGATATGTGGCTCCGGTAGGTCTCGCTTTCGAGAAAGCGCGCAAGACCCATCCGGAAATTAACTTGTATTATCATGATGGTGTACACCCTTCTATTTCTGGTACATATCTCGCCGCTTGCGTATTCTTCGCCACCCTGTACAACCAGTCTCCTGTCGGCGGCGCGCTTCCTGTTGATACGGACATGACCCCTGCCACCGCCAAAGCGTTACAACAGGTAGCATGGGAAACCGTTACTGAGTTCCAAAAGTCATAATCACCGGGTTATTCATCCCCAACACGCCGGCAATCGTGCTGGCGTAAATTACATTATCCCCCGTCTATTCCTTAGCAACCTACGCAAATAAGAATTATTTTCATTTGTTTATGCCATGTGCTATATAACATAGCAAAGGCTATATTCGATGATAAATTAACCACCTTGTTGCGAGGGATACTATGCCGCATCTGCCCCATCTGAAGTCATTTCTCCTTGCCAGCGTGTTAACAGCGCTGACGCTGTCACCCGCCTGGGCGAAAGAAAAATTCAAAGTGGTAACCACCTTTACGGTGATTGCCGATATGGCAAGCAATGTAGCAGGTGACGCGGCGGACGTTAGTTCTATCACCAAACCGGGGGCTGAAATTCACGAATATCAACCAACCCCAGGCGATATCAAACGGGCGCAAGGCGCACAGCTTATTCTCTCCAACGGTCTAAACCTCGAACTATGGTTTGCCCGCTTCTACCAAAATTTGTCCGGCGTACCTGAAGTGATGGTCTCAAACGGCGTGCAGCCAATGGGCATCAGCGAAGGGCCGTACAACGGTAAACCAAACCCGCATGCCTGGATGTCAGCGGAGAACGCGCTTATCTACGTGGATAACATTCGTGATGCGCTGATCAAATACGATCCGGACAATGCCGCAACCTACCAGAATAATGCGCAGAATTATAAAGCGAAAATCCAGCAGACTCTGGCCCCACTTCATACAGAACTGGCAAAGCTCCCTGCTGATAAACGCTGGCTGGTCACCAGCGAAGGCGCATTCTCTTATTTAGCTCGTGATAACAATCTCAAGGAGCTGTATCTGTGGCCGATCAATGCCGATCAGCAGGGTACGCCCAAGCAGGTACGCAAGGTTATCGATGCCATCAGAGCGCATCATATCCCAACGGTATTTAGCGAAAGCACCGTGTCCGACAAACCAGCGCGTCAGGTTGCCCGTGAGTCTGGCGCGCATTACGGCGGCGTGCTGTATGTCGATTCGCTCAGCACTGCCGATGGTCCGGTACCGACCTATCTGGATTTACTGCGCGTCACCACGCAAACCATTGTTAACGGCATCAACAAGGGTCTGGAGAGCCAACCATGAGTCACTCTGCGATTACCGTAAATCAGGTTACGGTGACGTATCGCAACGGTCATACCGCATTGCGGGACGCCACTTTTCAGGTTCCGGGCGGCTCAATTGCCGCGCTGGTCGGCGTAAACGGTTCGGGAAAATCAACGCTTTTTAAAGCGCTGATGGGTTTTGTCCGCCTGGCGCAGGGGGAAATCTCAATTCTGCAACAGCCGGTAAATAAGGCGCTCAAACAGAATCTGATCGCCTATGTCCCCCAGTCAGAAGAGGTGGACTGGTCGTTTCCGGTACTGGTGGAAGATGTGGTAATGATGGGACGCTTTGGCCATATGGGCTGGCTGCGTCGACCAAAACAAATTGACCACGCCTGCGTAGATGCGGCGCTGGCGCGAGTTGATATGCTGGATTATCGCCATCGTCAGATAGGTGAACTGTCCGGTGGGCAGAAAAAGCGTGTTTTTCTGGCAAGGGCCATTGCACAGGACGGACAGGTTATTTTACTGGATGAACCCTTTACCGGCGTGGATGTAAAAACCGAGGCCCGGATCATCGACCTGCTGCGTGAACTGCGTGATGAGGGTCGAACCATGCTGGTCTCTACCCATAATTTGGGATCCGTCACCGAGTTTTGTGATTACACGGTGATGATTAAGGGCACGGTGCTGGCAAGTGGACCCACCGAAACCACCTTTACCCCCGAAAATCTCGAACTGGCATTCAGCGGCGTACTGCGTCACGTTGCGCTGAGCGGCGGTGAGCAACATGTGATTACCGATGATGAACGCCCGTTTATTTCGCGACGCACGGCAAACGAGGGGGAATAACCATGAACTGGCTAACGGAGCCGTTTGGCTACCAGTACATGCTCAACGCCATGTGGGTCTCGGCGATGGTCGGTGGCCTGTGTGCGTTTCTCTCCTGCTATCTGATGCTCAAAGGCTGGTCGCTGATTGGCGATGCGCTGTCGCACTCTATCGTGCCGGGCGTGGCAGGCGCTTATATGTTAGGGCTTCCCTTCGCGCTTGGCGCATTCCTTTCCGGCGGACTGGCGGCGGGCAGTATGCTGTTTCTTAATCAACGTTCGCGCCTGAAGGAAGATGCGATTATCGGACTGATTTTTTCGTCTTTTTTCGGTATCGGGCTGTTTATGGTGTCGCTCAATCCGATGTCGGTGAACATTCAGACCATCATTCTCGGCAACGTGCTGGCGATTGCGCCAGAAGATATTCTACAACTGGCCATCATCGGGGTTATTTCGCTAACCATCCTGTTTTTGAAGTGGAAAGATCTGATGGTGGTTTTTTTTGATGAAAACCACGCGCGCTCTATCGGTCTGAATCCGGGCCGGTTGAAGCTGTTATTTTTTACGCTGCTCTCCGTTTCCACGGTCGCCGCGCTGCAAACCGTCGGCGCATTTCTGGTGATTTGCCTGGTGGTTACGCCCGGTGCAAC
Organism: Citrobacter sp. Cpo032; assembly: GCF_030332975.1. Lineage (NCBI taxonomy): Bacteria > Pseudomonadati > Pseudomonadota > Gammaproteobacteria > Enterobacterales > Enterobacteriaceae > Citrobacter > Citrobacter sp. Cpo032. The sequence continues at coordinate 30,087 of NZ_JAOWGU010000046.1, read as the reverse complement.
GGCCTGGCTGCTGACCGATCGTTTTCCACGCCTGCTCACTATCGCCGTAGCTATTGGCAGCCTGACCAGCTTTTTCGGCGCCTGGCTGAGCTACTGGCTGGACGGTGCAACCGGCGGAATTATTGTCGTTCTGCAAACGCTGCTGTTCCTGCTGGCATTTGTCTTCGCGCCAAAACACGGTCTGCTGGCGAATCGCCGCCGCGCCCGTCTGGTGAACAAGGAGTCAGTATGATCTTAACAACGCTGCTGGAACCCTTTCAGTTTGGTTTTATGGTCAATGCGCTGGTCATCTCCACCATTGTCGCCGTGCCCTGCGCGCTGCTGTCTGTATTTTTAGTACTCAAAGGCTGGGCGCTGATGGGCGATGCAATGAGCCACGCGGTTTTCCCGGGAATTGTACTGGCGTGGATTGCGGGCATCCCACTGGCAATTGGCGCATTTATCGCCGGGCTGTTCTGTGCGGTGGCGACGGGTTATCTCGACGATAACAGCCGCATCAAACGCGATACCCTGATGGGAATCGTCTTTTCCGGCATGTTTGGCGCAGGGCTGGTGCTGTACGTCTCTATCCAGTCAGAGGTCCATCTCGATCATATTCTGTTCGGCGACATGCTGGGCGTATCGTTCAGCGACATCATACAAACCGCGGTTATTACGCTTGGGATAGCGCTTATTATTGGGCTTAAGTGGAAAGATCTGCTTCTGCATGCGTTCGACCCGCATCAGGCAAAGGCCAGTGGGCTTAACACAGCACTGCTACATTACGGCCTGCTGTGCATGATCGCCCTGACGATTGTCGCCACGCTAAAATCAGTAGGGATTATTTTGTCGATCTCCTTACTGATTGCGCCTGGCGCCATTGCTATTTTAATGACGCGGAAATTTTCCCACGCCTTGTGGCTGGCGGTGATTATGTCGGTCGTTACCTCGTTTATGGGCGTGTACCTGTCTTTTTTCATCGACAGTGCACCGGCCCCCACCATCGTCGTACTATTTTCACTACTGTTTGTGATGACCTTTATTTATTCCACCCTGCGCGATCGTCGTTTAGAACGGCGACGCCAGCAATACGACCTCTGACGGAGTGGGCAGTGATATGCCCACTATCGTTATTAGAATACGTAATGACAATATTCCCAGCGTCCTGAACAAATGCCCCGTTCTGAAACCATGCCATATTTACCAGCGCTATTTAATAATCAGATAGTCACTATCACATTAGATAAAAATACAGGTAAATTTTATGAGCAAGATGAGCATGTCAGAAATCTATTCTGAACCAGAGGCCTATGGCTTACCACGCAAAGGTATAACACTTAATAATAAGGAAGCTGCGTTGGTGGTAGTCGATCCACAGATCGATTTTTTAAGTCCTCAGGGTATTGGCTGGGAGGTTTTTAAAGACAGCATTATTGAAAATAATACTGTAGAAAATCTCGAGACGTTGTTCAAAATGGCAAAAGAAGCACAAATGCCTGTTTTTATTTCTCCACATTATTACTTTCCGCACGACCATAAATGGCAATCTACCGCTCCGGGAGAAACATTTATGCACGGCACTGGAATGTTCAATCGTAAAGGTCCACTGACGATGGAGAATTTTGAAAATTCCGGCGCAGACTTTTTATCGCAGTTTAAGCCATATATTTATGATGGCGAAACGGTCATTGCCTCACCGCATAAGATTTTCGGACCAGAAACCAACGACCTGGTACTGCAATTAAGAAAACGCGGTGTCTCACAGGTCATTCTCGCCGGTATGGCTGCCAATCTGTGTATTGAATCCCATATGCGTGAATTGATTGAGCAAGGTTTTGAAGTTGTCGTCGTTAAAGATGCGACAGCGGGTCCGCGCATTCCGGAAGGTGACGGTTATCTCGCCGCTCTAACCAACTACCGCATCATTGCCAATGATTTATGGGACACCGACACCACGGTTGAAAAGGTAAAGGCAGCAGCTAAGTAATAGCTATGAGTACGGTTACCGAGGGTAATTGTATGTACAACATCGCTCATCCATTAGCCATCAAAATAAATTTCATTAAGCGCGGAGCTTTTCCATGAATCTTAAGTTAAAGGTTATTTCGGCATGTATTTTACTTTCCATGTCAGTTTCAGCTACTCAGGTGTTGGCCGCTGCCAATACAAATGAGACTACTTACTTAGTTAACCGTGGTGATCCACAATTAAAGGTCAACGGCAAATATATCGATCAGATCATTGCCGAGGTAATGGCGAAAAATAATCTGCCGGGTTTATCCATGGCGATTGTTCAGGCGCCTTATATTCCGCGCTCAGCGGGATACGGTCTGGCAACGGCAGCCAATGATGAGCTTGCTTCCACCAAAACCATGTGGGGAATTGGCCCTATCACGCAGGCTTTTACTGCAGTCGCAGTAATGCAACTGGTAGAGCAAGGCAAATTGGATCTGAATACTCCTGTGAGTGTTTATTTGCCTGGCCTGCCGGAAAGCTGGCATAACATTACGATTCTGGAATTAATGCAGCACTCATCCGGGATCCCTGATTTCAGATCTTTCGGCTATAAACAAGAGCAAAAATATACACCTGCGCAGCTGGTGGATCTTGTTAAAGATAAACCGCTCGAATTTAAAAATGGCACGGACATCAACTCCAGCGCAACTGACTTTATCCTGTTAGGAATGGCTATCGAGAAAGTCAGCGGAATGAGTTACGTAGACTTCGTCAACAAATACCAAATTGCGCCGTTAGGTCTGCAAAGCACCATGTTCGCAAAAGACATGCCAACGAAAGCATTCCTTGATCGCCCGACGCCTGATAAGCAACATAATCAGCATTCGAAATTTAAGTCAGAAATTGACTGGATCAACCCTGTTGAGCCTGCAACAGGTTACGTCGCAGCGGGTGACAAACTGGCGCCTGTCAGCGCGATCGCCACTGATAATCTGTTCGCCTACGGTGGTCTGTGGTCGTCAGCGGAAGACATCAGTAAGTGGGATATCGGTCTTGCCGGCAGCACGCTGGTTAAAGACAAAAAGCTACGCGACATTATCTATAGCCCGGCAAAACTGAAAAATGGCAAAGTCGTGCCTGCCATGGCCGGCTGGGAATTTACCCGCCATCCTGGTTTTCTGGAAATCAAAGGAACCACAGGTGGCTTTAGTGCCTATCTGAGCCGCTTTACCGCCGGTGATGAACTGGTTTGCGTGACAATGCTGACCAATAAAGAAGGCGTAGACATGACTCAGGTGGCTCGTGATATCGCTGAAGCCTATAAAATCGGGCTGGGTTCTGGGTTAAATTCAGAGAAGATCAAAAACCAGGAAAGTAAATTCTCTGTCGATGAGACGGTCTCCCGACTGAAAGCCATTCTGAAAAGCGAAGGCGTTCCGGTATTCACTGAAATTGATCACGAGAAAAATGCCGAGGGCGCGGGAATGAACCTGAGGCCAACGAAAGTCCTGGTATTTGGTAACCCTAAAGTCGGCACAAAACTGATGCAGGATAAACAGGGTGTCGCGCTGGATCTGCCGTTACGTGTCTCCGTATGGCAGGATAAGATCGGGCGAGTTTGGGTCGGTTATGAAAACCTGGATGACGTAGCAAAAACCTACGATCTTCAGGACAAGCAGACCATTGATAAGATTGACAACTTTATGACTAAGCTGGTCAGTCGGGCTGTTGATGCTTATATCCAGTAACGGGATATAGCACTCCCAGTCTTCTCATGCTGCGGGACCGTTAAAGCTCCCGCAGCGTGTCAGCGCCAGCTTAATAGCGGGCTAAACGCCTCGCGGCCCACCAGGGCACGAAGCGCAGGCAGATGACAGTTACGCGCCAGAAGCGGAGGTACGGCAAAAATAATGTCGCCGGAGAGCATCACATTCTCAAGTTGTCCCCACAGGTACCAGCCAGTTTCAACGCCACTGTCCGGGACGCATAAATGCAAATGCCATCCCTCCTGCGGCTCATCAGCAATCCCCAGCCATTGGCTAAATCGGGGGATTTCAGGCACAACCTGAGTCACTAACGAACACACACCAACCTGGTTTGCCGGTATATACAACGTTAGCGCTCCCAAAGTAATACGTACCGCCGCCAGATTAGTGGGAGCCGTCATAACCGCTGGTCTCCTGATAACGCTCAAAGACCAGATTCAGATCGAGCAGCGTGTACCAGGTTTCCATCACGTTAACCACCCCCACAGCGATGCTTTGTAACGCCGGGGGCAACGAATCTCCTGGCAAATGAATCTGGCTTTCGGCGACTTCCAACACATCAATCAGTTTATCTATCAGGATCCCACTTTGCATTTTCTCGGCGCATCCAATCAAAATAGTGCGCTTACCTGCCGAATTGACGGTAGGTTTATCGATCAGGCTGTCCAGTCTCATTACCGATTCCACCCGTCCACGATAGTTGATGACCCCTTCAAGCATTGGCGCGCAACAGGGAACCCAGGAGATCGGGCGCTCAGCAAGGATCTCTTTAATTTGCGCCCCATAGAAGGCAAAATTTTTACCCGCCAGTTGAAATAACACCAGCGTACGCTGGGGTTCATCAACGTTTTCACACTCCGGTTTTTCACCATGGTTCAGCGCAAGAATCTGCTCCAGCTGTTGGCTCATATTGACTCCTTTTACTCGGCAATGCAGAAAGTATTACGGCCATTTTGTTTCGCGGCATACAGCGCCTGATCGGCGCGTTCGCGTAGCGTTTCAATCCGATCGCCAAACTGCCACTGGGCAATACCCGCGCTGAAGGTACTGTGAAAACTGGCGTCGTTAACGGAAAATGTGACCTGCTCGTAATCCCTGCGCAATCGTTCGACCACGCGTGCGGCCTTGTCACTGCTGGTGTTGGGCATAATGATGACAAACTCTTCACCACCGTAACGGCCAACGATATCGGTGCTGCGTAATCGATGGGAGAACAACTGCGAAATACCGACAATTACCTGGTCACCGACCGCATGACCGTAGGTATCGTTAACGCTTTTGAAGCGATCCAGGTCCACCATTACCATACAAAATGGGTTGCCGCTGTAGTTCGACTCGGCAATCGCGCTTTTGAGAAAATGGGTGGTCGTTGAGTGGTTATATAACCCGCTCAGACTGTCCTGCGACATGCGGGCACGCAGGACGCGCATTCTTTCCGCGCGGATCGATACAGCGCGGATCAGCTCCTCAGGGTCGCTCTGTTTGAGGATAAAATCCTCCGCGCCGATGCTCATTGCTCCTAACTGCGCATGCTTGTTGGTCTCGCTGGAGAGATAGGCGATAGGCAGGCCAATATGCTGCGGTATTTGGCGAATCAGTTTTGTCAGTTCCTCACCGCTGAACTCCGGCATGTGATAATCCATCAACACCAGATCGATCGGCTGCGCATTCAGTACATGCAGTAGATAGTGAGGTTTTTCCAGCACATGCACTTCCATGCCCGCCATGCGCAGCATCTCCGCGTTGTATTCCGCCACCGCGGGTTCGTCATCAATCAACAATACCTGGTAAGGCTTTTTCAGCGACGGTTGAGTCAGGCGATGAAGTTCCTGGACTAAATCGGTGATAGACGCAGGTTTTACGTAGTAGCCATCGCAGCCAGATTTGATGGCGTTGACGCGGGCATTGAAATCGCTATGACACGAGAGGAACAGCACAGGGAAAGGTTTGCCCACTTTTTGTTTCAAATCCGACATTGCCAGCGGTCCACCGTAGGCGTTGTCCGGAAAGCTAACATCCATAATCACCACGGCGGGCGGTTGCGACAATACGGCCTGAGTGAAATCCTGCGTGTTCGCGAACACATGGCAGGTAAAACCAAAACAGCGCAGTTGGGTCGCGAGCAGCTCGACCTGGTCAATATCATCATCACACAGGTAGATAGGCTTACTGGCCCGCCGAACATATCCCTCTTCCGGGCGCTGCGCGGTGATCGGTAATGTGAACTCCGTATCGCTGATACGATGTTCAAGATTGAGCTGCTCCTGGGTCAGGGTGTACAACCACCTGATGATTCGTCGCAGCTCATCGTAATGCAATGTGCTTTGCTCTATTTCCGGCTCTGTTAGTAAACGCTCACCTTCTGCTGAGGCATTCGCCAGCGGGCTAAAGCCAAAGGACCCTGCCGAACCGTGAATACTGTGCAGCAGGATATGTAGCTGTTTGCGACAGGCTTCGCTAGGCTCTGCGACCAGTTGAACGAGTAATCTTTCCGCTTGTGCCAGCATGTCGGGAATTCGGCGTAGAAACCCCTGCCGCAAACGCGCTATTTTTTCCTGCGCTGCCGCCATCGCTATATGCTTATTTTCTTGTTTCATCAAACACGTAGGCTTATTCAGTTAATCGCAGATGGTTGCAGTAGCGCATTGACAGCAGCCCCCAGATTTTCCGCGAGGTTTTCATCTTTTTTCACCCAACGGTCGTACAGAGCGTCGCTGCCCGTTACTTCATTGGCACTTAGTAAAATAAAAGGCTTAGCCCAATCCTGAGCGCGTAACAGCGCCAGCAAATCCAAACCACTGATCTCTGGCATATGCAGATCGCTAATCACCAGGTCGATGTTGTTATCCGAGTCCAGGCACGCCAGGGCGGAAATCGCGCTTTCCACAATCACCACATCGTAGCCGTCCATTTGCAAAAATATGGATGCCAGTTCAGCCGCAAAAAGATCATCATCAACTAATAAAATTCGCATTTTCTCTCTCGATTTTGCGCCATCAGCACAAAAGCATTTTTAATGTTTTTATCAAACTGTCCTGCTCGAAATCGCCCTTGGCGATGTAGGCATCCGCACCCACCTGAATCCCCCGTCGCCGGTCTTCTTCCTTCGCGCGGGACGTCACGATGATGATTGGCGTATGCTGGTAGTTTTTCTCCCCACGCAACGATTTGGTGAAGGTGAAACCATCCATAAACGGCATTTCGACATCCGTCAGTACGGCATCAAACTGGGTCAGCTTCGCTTTTTGCAGCCCCGACAGCCCGTCTTCTGCCAGAGTCACCTGATAGCCGTGCGCTTCCAGCACGTTCTTTTCTATCTCACGGGTATTCAGTGAGTCATCGACCACCAGCACATGCCATGCATCCTGCGCTACGCTCGTGGCTGGCGCTGGTGTACTGGTTTGCCGTGATTGTTGCGCTATCGCCATCAGCGCGGGAACGTGCAGGATGCTGACCAGTTGGTTATCCGGTGTTTGTACCATCCCGGAGACCAGCGACTGCTGTTGCATATGCTTCGGTAACGGTTTGATCATCATCTTGCGTTCATCGAGCAGCTTATCCACCTGCAGCGCCATTTTGCTGTACTGGTTCTGCACCACGATTAATCGCTGTCCAGGCGTTGAAAAGCTGCTCTGGCGTTCATGAATGCCCAGCAAGCTACCTACGCAAACCACCGGGATAAACTCGTTATGCAAGATAATGGCAGGACGTCCGGCGATATCGCTGATCCCCTGTGTCGTGCATTCCACCACCTCAACCACATACTGCGCAGCCAGTCCAAACAGGTGCCCCTGCTCTTCAAATTGCAGAATCCGCATCATGGTTAACGAAACAGGCAAACGCAGGTTAAAGCTGGTTCCGACTCCCGGACGGCTATAAACCTGCAAATCGCCTTGCAGGTCGGTCACCACCGTTTTGCGCACCACATCAAGACCAACGCCGCGACCAGAAAGCTCGGAGACTATCTTGCTGGTCGAAAAGCCGGGATGAAAAATCAGCTCATTACATTCTTGCTCGGAGAGCTGCCCGACCATTGAAGCGGGAACAAGACCTTTACTGACCGCCTTCGCGCTGATGGCCTCATAGTTCAGACCACGGCCATCATCTTCGATACGCAGTAGTATCCCGCTGCCGTCCTGCTGGGTGGTGATGGTAATCGTGCCGCGAGTGGATTTACCGAGCGCCAGACGTTCGTCGATCTCACCAATCCCGTGATCGACGGCATTACGCAGTAGATGAGTCAGCGACTCCGAAAGCCGATCAATGAGCTGGCGGTCGATTTCCACTTCTCCGCCAACAAAGCGGCACACCACCTGCTTGTTCAGTGTGGAAGCCAGTTCGCTGACCTGCAGCGAAATGGGTTCAAACAACGTTGAAAGTGGCAGCATACGGATCCGCGCCGCCACATCGTATAGTTCAAACATCTGTAAATGCTGGAGCTGAACGCTTTCTTTTAACTGGGCGCTAAAGTCGTGGATCTGCTGGCGAAGCTGTTCAGCGCTTAATCCCGGTAACCGTGGTACCAGTTGACTCAGGTTTTGTATCTGTTGTTCCAGGCGATCATGTCCGGCGAGCACCTCCCCCAGAATGTCGATCAGTCCATCGAGCTTGTTCAGCTTTACCCGAACGAAATCCGCCTGCTTAATTCCGGCATCCATGCTGGAAGGTGTCGCAGGCGCAGGGACTACCGGTTTTTCTGTTGCCCCGGCAGTTTCAACAGCCAGCGTGATATCCTCTCCCCGACTGGCGCGGGCAAGACGTTCGCACAGCCCGGCATCCGCCGGTGGCAACTGATTATCCCCTTCGCTGACAAAAAGCTGGGTAAGCTGACCAGAAAGATATTCCACAGACTCATGGATTAGATTGCCCAGCGCCCTGTCCGGCGTCAGTTTGTTATCACGTAGTTCACTCAATACATCTTCAAGATGATGCGTGACATCGGCAATACTTTGCAGCTTCAGCATCCGCGCACCCCCTTTCAGGGTATGCGCAGCGCGAAACATCTCACCTATCCAGGCGTCGGTATGTTCATCAGCGGAGAGGAGAAACGCCCCTTCGCTGATCGTCTGCAAATGACCTCTCCCTTCATCAATAAAGCGCAGAACGAATTTTTTCAGATCGATAGCCATAATCGCTCTTATTAGCCACTTTGATGGGCGAATTGCGCCAGTTGATGTTCACACAGGAAACGAAACGTATTGCCAGGAAATACCATTGGCAAACGCAGACGACAAACCGATGACGGATTGTTTATCTCGTCGTTCAGTAACTGCATCACCACACGATAAGTCCGTTGAGCAGGCTGGTATAACTCGCTTTGCCGGTACATTTCAGCCAGATAATAGTGCGCAGGCCAGTAGCCGGGTTCCTGATAAACCACCTGCTTGAACCAGGCGATGGCCTGCTGGGTCTGGTGTTGCCACATCATCGCCAGGCCGAGCAGCATTTTGGCCTCTGCCGACCACTCATCCTGGGCGAGGATCTGCTGTGCGTTTCCGGCTGTTTGAGAAAATTCACGCTGCTCGAGGGCAATAACGCCCTGGATCAAAAGCGCATCCTGATTACGGGGATCGTCACGTAACACACAGGCGATACACTTTTCAGCTTCAGAAAAACATTTTTCATCCAGGCTGGCGCGTGCTTTCTTCAGCCAGTCATTACTCTGCTGCGCCGTGGGCACCAGAGGAACCTGTTCAACCACCGCTCTCGACTGCGGAATGCGCACCGCAACTCTGGGGACAGGCACAACCCTTGCCGCTTCACGATGGTGGCAAAAATAGAAAATCCCCTCTTCCTGCTCCAGCTTCAGAATGTCGAAATTGTTAGCCAGCGTTTCCGCATTGCCAAAAAATAAGGCTCCCTGTGGTTGCAACATCTTCAGCAAATTACCGTGCAGCTCGCGACGCGTTGGCGTATCAAAATAGATGGACACATTGCGCAGCAAAATGATGTCCACTTCCGGCAGTAACTGTTCTTTTATAATGTTGGTGCGATGGAAGGAGACCTTCTCACGGATCTCATCATGCAGCCGGTAGAGGTTTCCCGAGCGGGTAAAGTAGCGTTGCTGAATACTCGGGTCGACGCCGCGAAACGAGTAGCTTGAATAGCAGGCGTTGCGGGCTTTTGCCAGGATTGCCGGGTCAATATCACAGCCGTAAATTTCGATGCGCTGGGCCATCCCGCCGAGGTATTTCTCATGCAGCTTGATCGCCAACGAGTAGGCTTCCTCTCCGGAAGAGCATCCGGCACTCAGAATACGCACCGGGCCGCTGCGCTGTTGCAACAGACGCGGGATCCATTTATCGCAGATTAAATCCAGCGTATCGCTTTCACGGAAAAAATAGGTTTCGTTAATCGTAATCAGCGTGATGAAACTATCAAACTCATTCTGCGAGCTACGCAGTTGTTCATAGTATTCATAGTAATCATTGATTTTTCGCTCGGCCATTCGCCGACCCAGCGCCGTTTTCAGCAATGCTTCCATGGCGTTATCGAAGTGCAAACCGACCCGTTCTTTGATCAGGCGAGCATAGTCAGGAAGATTAGGGATCATGGCAATTTACTCTCAACATGCCCGTGGCAAGCCATCGAAAGCAGTACCGCAGCAAGACCATCCAGGGGGATCGTGCGGTGTATCAGTTGCTTGTCGATCGCGTTCTTATTCATACCGAATACCACCGAACTTTCTTCGTCCTGCGCCAGCGTTGTTCCGCCACGGCGGACAATAAGCTCAATGCCGCGGCAGCCATCGCTGCCCATGCCGGTCATAATCAGTCCGACGGCTTTTTCGCGAAACACCTCAGCCACCGACTCCAGCAACAGGTTGCAACTGGGATGGTAAACGTCGCTTTCCTGTCTTGGGATCGCCGCTAAACGCTGGTTGCTTTTGACGATCAGGTGCTGCTCCGGCGGCAATATATACACATACCCCGCTTCCACCCGATCGTCCTCCTGCGCCAGTCGCACCTTCAGATCGGTCACGCTATCCAGCCAATGCACCATATTTTTCGCGAAGCCATCGGCAATATGTTGGGCAATAAGTACCGGGCACGGGAACGTACCGGGCAGCTTCTGTAACAGTTTACTGAGCGCCTGCGGCCCGCCCGTCGAGCAGGCAATCGCCAGCACAAAAGGCCAGTCCTGTGGCGTTTTTACAACGTCTATCATCGGTCGTACAGTGGGGATTACCGGTTCGCCTGGATAGCGTAATCCCTTGATATGTCGAATGACTTTCACACCGACCAATAATTCTACTTTACGATGCAAAGCATCCGTTGAGAGTGGTGAATCACTGCTATGGTGCAACACCGCCAACGCACCACGGGAAATGTAGTCATCATCCCATTGATTCTCTGGACAAAATCTCATGACAAGGATCGGGATTGCGCTGGTTGCCATGATCGTTTCCACGATTTCGACGTTATCGGCGCCCGAAATATCCAGCGTCAGAATCAGCAGGTCAGGCATCAGCTGTTGCAACAGTCGGATCGCCTGCCTGCGATGGGCTGCTTGCCCTACCACCTTAATGTGCGGGTGATCCTCCAGTTGCCTGACCAGCTCATTACGCGATGCGCTGCCCAGGTCGAGGATCAGTACCCGAATGTTGCTGCTATTCATGCATCTGTTTCCGTCAGTGTGAATGAGGACGAAGCCTCTTTCAGCGCTTTCGACAGTTGTGTCATATCCTGACTGACAACCAGAATGTCTTTGATAGATTGCGAGGTATAGTTACTGGCAACAACTATCTCACGCAGCGCCATGACCACCTGATTACTCGCCGTTTTCTGTTGCTGTGTTGAAAGCGATATTTGCAGCGCAGCCGTCGAGGTTTGCTCGGCCGTAACAACGATATCGTTCAGATGCTCGGCACTGACTTTACAGGCTATTGCGCCCGCTTTAATGCTCTCGCCGCCTTTTTCCGCGTTCAGCACCAGACGATTAATCGCGTTTTGGATCTCGCTGATCTTATTTTCAATTTCAACCGTCGATTCCGTCACCGAATCCGCCAGACGGCGGATTTCAGCCGCCACAACCGAGAAACGCTTACCGGCTTCCCCGGCGCTGGCAGCTTCGAGCGCTGCATTAAAGGCGATAAGTTTCGTCTGATCCGCGACGCTGTTAATGATCACCATCACGCGACTGATTTCCGTCGACTTACTACCGAGCATCATGATTTCACGCATGTTTTGCTGATTGTCGGTATCAATATCCGTCATACGCATCAGCAATTGCGACATCGACTCGGAGCCTTTATTGCAATCCTCGAGCGTCTGGTTGGCAATATCCACAACCGCCCGTGAGTGTTCAGCTATCTGTGTCGATGAGGCAGACAGCTCTTCCATGGTGGAGGTAATTTCAGCTACTGAAGATGAGGTTTCCACGCTGGTTGATGCCTGCCCATCGACCGCTTCGGTAATATGCAAAGATGCCTGATGTACCGAATTTGCATGAGAAACCATACCGCCTACCAACGAGTGCAGACGCTGACGCATCATCTCCACTGCACTCAGCAATTCGCCGATCTCATCGTGGTGATCGACCTGAACATCCACCGTTAAGTCGCCTTCGGCAATGGTTTGTGCAATCCCCAGGACACGGTTTAAGCGCCGGGAAATCAGGAAACGGCTGGCCACAGCAATCAGCAGTAAAATGATGGGCAGCAGCAGCGCGGTGAACAGCAGCAGACCGTTACGCACCAGATTGCTGCTCTTGGCGACATCATCAACATAGTTGGTGGTGGCGATTATCCAGTTAATCCCTTCAACGTATTCATAAACGGCAACTTTGGTCTTCGGCAATGCGCCATAACCGCTCACCCAGTTGTAGTAAGTGATGCCATTCTTGTGTTCGAGCATGTCGGCAAACAGCTTAAAACCATTAGCATCGGTAATATTAATTGCCTGCTGGTTGCTCAACGAGGGATGGACCAGCATACGACCTGGTTCAAATCCGGCATCCAGCACATAGGCGTAGCCATCTTTACCAATATGCACATTCAACAAACGCTGAATGATTGGTTGCAAACTCTGTTTGACGTCGAAACCCACCGCGACGGCCCCCACGACCTGACCATATTTGTCGGCAATCGGTTCGTAGTGACTAATAAACTGTTTACCGAACAGTGTGACCACACCGGAAAAGGGTTTATTTTTCAAAAGCAGCGGCAATGCCGGATTATCATGCCCTAGCGCTGTTGCTGTTGCCGTATTGCCTGAACTCGCCAGTAACGTACTGCTGACACGCACAAATTGCTCGCCTTGCAGAATAAACGTACTGGCAAATACGCTGGTTAACTCGGTGAAATGTGAGTTAGTATTCGGGTTGCTCAGCACCGTTTTTAATTCAGTAGAGTCCATATAACGCAGCGGTTTATTGGCAACGTTTTGATAATTATTAATATAAACATTGCTGTAATGTTCCGCATCGCGAGTCACGCGCTGAAACTCGTTAGAAATACTGTTGTGGAATATCCGCGTGTTGGTTTTAATCATCTCCAGCGCATTGACCTGCAATTCTCTGGAAAGATAAGACGATAATATAAAAGAGGCGCCAATCAGCAACGTTGCGATACAAACAACCAAAATCATACCGAGCTTCATCGCCACACCGGGATGGATGTTGTGCAGCCAGGACAATAGTCGAGCGCGCGGTCCCTCACTGGTGGTATTCGCCGTTCGATTTTTTACTTTAATAATGTCACTCATGATTTTTATTCTCTACCTGAGAAGAAATTACTCTTTTTTTGGTCATCAGGAGCTAGCGCCCTGTGATTCGAGCGTGAACAGCGGCGTAGGTTTGCCAATGTGATATCCCTGTAACCAGCCCACATTCATTTTTTCCAGACAGGCCTGAATAGTGGCGTTCTCGACAAATTCAGCGACCACCTGCATTTTTTTCATTTCAGCAACGCGGCAGAATGACTCAACGATGTAGTAACTAATTTCACTTTCGGTGATCCGTCGAATAAAAGAGCCATCTATTTTCAGGATATCTGCTTCGATATTCATCAAGCGCGCATGACTCGCAAACCCGGTGCCAAAGTCATCAATTGCCACCCGACATCCCAGCTGACGTATTAAACGTAGCGTTTCCACGGTTTGTTCTTTGTCTGATAACGTATCTGCTTCCGTTATTTCAAAAATAATCCGCTGTGGCTCCACCGCGTAGTCGTGCAGGAGTTGGGTGATCTTCGTAACAATATTTGAACGACACACCGTTACTGGTGCCAGGTTAATAGAAAAACAACGCTGCGGGTGGCTACGCATAAATTTGAGGGTGTTTTCGATAACCCAGAGATCGATATCCGGTGCCAGCCCCGCATCATGAGCAACCGGCAGGAAACTGTTCGGTGGAATAAATTCTCCCCGTTCGTTAAGCATACGGATCAATATTTCATGATACGGCGCTTCACCGTGGGTACTGACTATTGGCTGTGCCATCAGGACAAACGCATTGTTATCCAGCGCATTTTGCAGCGCAGTGCGAATTTCCGTTTTATCAACAATGTGGTTGCCAAGGATCCGGCTATGCTGCGCCTCAAGGTTTTCCGGCCTGCCGTTGGTGAGTGATAAACCCGCCACCATGCCCAGTTTCCCCACCAGCTGATAAATGTCATCACTCAGATCGTTAATCAGGCAATAGCCCAAACCACTGCGAAAACCCAACCGATGGTTGTTGTAAAAGAGACGAAAACTGTTGGCGGCCTGATACAGATCGCATAGCCGCTCCCAGGTGCCATTTTCCAGCCGGATGAGCAGATCATAACCCGCGTGGTAATAGACTTTCTCGCTTTTCACCAGATGTCTGCGCAAATGCTCAGCAAGGATCTTCTGGTAGCGGGCGCGGAAATGAAAACCATAGCGACGCGAAAAAAGCTCCAGCTCGGGGATCTGTATCAGACATACGGTCGCGCGTTCAGTGGTAAATAGCTCCGTCTTCAGCGCCCGTAAATTTGCCATGCCTGTCATCGGGTCAGTCAGCCCCAGCAGCAGCGCCTGGTTAAAACGCTGACGGGTAAATTTTGCCAGTACCCCCATGATCACAATGGTGAGTGAAAAGACAAAGATCAACGTCGAAACCAGCGCCTGATGCAGCATGAAGTTAACATTGCTGGCGATATAGCTGTCGTTATGTTTGCCTAAGATGATTAATACGATCGTCCACACCAGCATTGTGAACAAGTGGCCAATCTTGATTGCTCCCCACAACATCAACGGAAATAACAGGATCAGGCTATAGATAGAGAAAAAAACATCCAAATTATCCGGTGATGTTAAGAAGAACATCAGAAAAAACAGCAAGATGCACCAGGATATAACGCCGTAGACGCCGACATTGCCTTTACACTGTTCGGCAATGGCCCGCATAAAGGTCAGCAGGAAAGACGGTCGACGAATGATGCGGTAAATCTTGTAAAATAAAGGGATCCCCGTCAGGCAACCGTTGATGATCCCCTGAATACGTACCAGCATGCCCAGACTCAACGCCGGAATGTTATCCACATCGGGGCGTTGTCCGTGGGCGACAAACATTGCAAAGAGTTTGCTGAACACCAGATACAGCAGGACGTTGTAGCCACAAAGCCAGAGCAGACGATTAAAGCTAATTTTGATGCGACCAAAGCTAACGCAGCTGCGTCTGCCGGTGAATTTGCGGTACGCGGCATAACTTAAGGTCGACGCGATGATCAGGCACAACGCATCTACCCGTTCATTTTGCGGACCGACCACAAACATGACCGTCAGGAACAGAAGAAATCCCGGCAACACCCGAAAACCAAACAAGACCAATGCGGCAGAAAATACGGCTAGCTTGAGATCGTAAACTGTTAAAATAGTATTATTGAGAATGCTATAACCGTTAAGATATTGTGCCAGCGGGTAAAAAAGGCCAGGTAAGACAAGTGGCAGGCACCATTCCCGAATGTTTTTTATCGTGTTTGAATTTATTATTGCGTCCAAATCAATTTATCCGCTATGCACTATACCAATAGGACTTTAATCCAGACTCGAATGTCACAAACAAATCCTTTTGGGTCAGCCGATGAACCATAGCAAAATTGTCAACATTGACCGCGCACTGAGAAAATAAAATAAGGTTCTATAATGAAGAGAGCATATTATTCATATCAAATAAGGAAATAAATACCCATTTATAGACAAAAATGGACATCCGGTGGGGATGAAATCACTAAAGCGCTTGTCAGAAGAACAGCTAATTCATTGATGTTTATTAAAAAATAAAAAGCCTTTGTCAGTTTCCCAACACCTCCAACCAGTACGTATAAAAAACCTTCTCAGGCGCCATGAATGTCAACATTAATATCCTGAAAGGGGCATTCAGAAAATGTATTTTTATGTACACTTTTGCCTATTGACGAAAAGATCTGCGTTATCTATATTCGCATACCGTTATTTTTGTCATTACTCACCATGGTTCAATGTTAGTTATTTGTTACGTCATTACGTTTCACATCTTTCATCTACTTATTTGCAACAATAATATTCCATCAAGTAATAACAGAAATTAATTTTAGCACCGAATAATCTTTTCAGGAATTAACATAATCCGTGGCAAAGTCTCTGTTTTCCCTTAAAGCAATAAAAGGGTGGCAACATTCAATCACTGGCAAAATAACGCAATTCTTGCTGGCGGGTATCGTTATTGCGTTTAGTGCTGGCGCGTTTACCAACTGGAGCCTGATAGATAACTTTTCTTATCAGCAGTGGGTGCAACGGGCTGAGGCGAATGCACAGATTATGACCTACATCATCCGCAACGTGTATACCACCGTTTCGGTCGAAACCAGCGATGCAGGGCAGATATCCCGCATTGTCTCCGACAGACAGATTGGTGACACCGACTCTATTATGCAAACCGGTTATAACCCGGTTGACGTTCTGGCACTGGCTTCAGTACAGACCCATAGCCCTACATGGTTGTTTCTGTATACGCCGGAGAAAGGGTTTGTTGGCATCAACAACAAGTCAGAAGAGGGTGATGGGATCATCTCTTTCCCCGGTCGTCTGCCGCGCGATGTGCTGGGTAACTACTATGTTGGCTTCGCCCAGATTAATGGCGAAGAGTGCTTTATCAGCGCCGTCCCTATTCTGACGCCTTCAGGTGAGATCCTCGGTAGCCTGATAAGCAGCATCGGTAAAAAAAGCGATCTCTACGCCACCTACGATGCGATGCTGAAAAAGAGCAGTATCATTTTTGTCCTGATTTTGCTGGTAACGCTGGCGCTGGTCACGATGTTTATGCGCCGTTTATTCCGTCCGGTTCCGCTGCTAATTAACTCCCTTACCCGCATCGCCCATGAAGAGACGGACTGTATAACGCCCTATCTCGATCAGGACGATGAGATTGGACATCTGGCCGGGGCGATTGAAAAATTGCGCGTCGCCATGAAAGAACGCGGCTATCTGCAACGTATGCATGAAATGTCGCAAAAGATGGAGCATATGGCCCATCATGATTCGCTGACCGGATTGCCCAACCGCGTATCGTTTGGCCTGGCTTTAGATAAGCGCGTCAGTGAACTTCATCAGGAGGACAGAGCGTTCAACCTGCTGTTGATTGACCTCGACAACTTCAAGCCGGTGAACGACACCTTTGGCCATAAAGCGGGCGATGAACTGTTAATCAGCGTTGCCCAGCGCCTGCAGCTTTTGCTGGGCCCCAACGATATCGTGGCGCGTCTGGGCGGTGATGAATTCGCCATTTTGCAACATGTCGATGACAACGCCATCAAAGAAGCACATCGCCTGGCGAAGCGAATCATCCGCGCGCTGAGCACCCCGTTTACCTGGAGCACGCATACTTTTTCCATCAGCTGCAGTATCGGTATTACCACCGCGCCCAGGCAGGGCAATAATAGCTCTACGCTCATGATTAATGCCGACCTTGCCATGTACGCGTCTAAACATCACGGCCGGGGTTGCTTCCATTTCTTCGAAGACGGCATGGTGATGATGCAAACTCACAGCCTGTTTATTAATCAGGAAATTATCGATGGTATTGATAACAAGGAGTTCGAACTTCATTACCAGCCAATCATCAATCTGGAAGATGAAAGCGTGTATGGCTACGAATCACTGATCCGCTGGAATCATCCAACTAAAGGACTGATTTACCCTGATTATTTTATCAACATTGCCGAGAACTCCGGTCTGATCGTGCGTTTGGGCGAATGGATTATTCGTCAGTCCTGTGAAGCCGCTGCCAAATGGCCGGAACGTATCAGGGTAGCCGTCAATATATCGGCCTACCAGCTGCACAGTCCAGGACTGGTTGACGTGATCAAAGATGCGTTACGCATCAGTCAACTTGCAGCCGAACGTCTTGAAATAGAAATTACCGAATCCGAAAAGCTGGATAAGTCGATTGCCTTACCCGTGCTGCAAGAGATCCGCTCTCTGGGTATTGAAATTGCGATGGATGATTTAGGCACCGGCTACGCGGCACTGGATTATCTGCTGATCTATCCTTTCACTCGCATCAAGATAGCGCGCACGCTGGTCGATAAACTGCAGCAGGATAATGCCAGTCAGTATTTGATTGTGATGCTGATTCAGTTTGCCCATAAGTACAATATGTCGGTCACCGCTGAAGGGGTAGAAACCGCGCAGCAACGCGACATTCTGCGCGACATTGAGTGCCAGAATGTTCAGGGCTATTTCTTTAGCTATCCGCTGCGCGAGCGTGAAGTGCTTTCCGCATTTACTAAAGAGGCCATTGAAGAAGGACTGTGCAATGTCTGACTTCTTTCGCCCGGTAAAGCGCATGCTGACGATTTTTGCCCTGTTAATAGTTTCAGCAACGCCATGCTTAGCAGGCTCTGCCCTGCCGTTGCACACGCTGGAGCAGATCGCCAGCAAGAAAAGCATTACCCTTGGTTATCAGGATGATGCGTTTCCTTTCTCCTGGCAGAATGGCAACGTACCAGCCGGCTATTCCATTGATATTTGCAACAGTATCGTCAGCGCACTCAAGACAAAACTTCAGCTTAAAAATCTGAAGGTCGAGTGGGTAAAAGCTAACTCGGCATCGCAATTTGTCCTGATTAAAAATCACATGGCAGACATCATGTGTATCCCGGCCTTTTATTCGAAAAGTCGCCACAGCGTTAGCGAGTTCTCGCTGCCGTTTTATTTTTCAAGTACCCGTTTCGTCATGCGTAAAAATGAGAGCAACGACAATCTGACAGAACTTTCTGGACATAGCGTACTGGTAAAAAGCGGCACGATTTACGTTGAACAGTTGCAAAAAGTGAATACTGCCAATGACCTGGATATTAATATTCAACTCGATACCAACAATATTACCGCATTCAATGAACTGAAGAGTGGTGAGTATTCTGCACTGATCTCCAGTACGGTTCTACTCAAAGGGATGATCGCGCAAACACAAAATCCTGAAGACTATAAACTTTCCGATATTGCGCTCAGCGCCCCGTTGCCGGCCGGCTTGTTACTCCCGTTACACGATAAAGAATTTAAAGAATTTGTTGATGACACGCTCTCTTCCCTGATGACCAGCAACGAATTTACTGCGCTGTACAATAAATGGTTTCAGTCACCGATTCCGCCGAAGGCCATTAATTTAAACATTCCCATGTCAGATAACCTGAAAGCATTAACGTCTGCTAAAAAGAAGATCAGTTTTGATTATGAAAAATATAATTAATCGTGAGATGACAAGGGTGAAGCGTACAGCGCAATGGCTGTTTTTACTGGCAGGCATCGGTATCACCCCCGCGCTGATGGCGCAACAGAACGCTGCGACACTCGATCATATTCAGAACAGCAGCGTGCTCAACGTGGGTTACCGCCAGCTGCCGCCGTTTTCTTTTACTGACCACAATGGCAAAGTCACGGGTTATACCATTGCGGTATGCAACATGATTGCCGATAAATTGCGCCAGTATCTGAAGCTCAACAATTTAACCGTTCATTACATTCCCGTGAATTTTGCCGAACGTTTCTCCGCATTAAACTCGCGTAAAATAGATATGGACTGTGGCGTAAATACCAATGCGCCGGAGCGGACCGCCAGCGTGTCGTTTTCTGAAAACTATTACACCGCAAAAATGCGCATCATCTCTTTACGTAAAAATAATATACGGTCAATTTCCGATCTTAAAGGTCGCACGGTGAGTCTGACCGGAAGCTCAAAAGATTTGCTGGAATTTAATAAAGCCAACAGAGAGCAACATCTTAATATTTCAACGATTACCAGCACCACCATTAAGGGCGCATTTGAGAAGATGGCGCATAATGAATCCGCCGCTTTCTTTATTGATGATATTCTGGCCTGGCCGCTAATTAATCATAGCGAGCAACCTGAACTGTTCAGCGTCTCTTCTGAGAGCATCGGTAATGATATGCACTATGCCATTATGATGAGGAAAAACGATCAGCAGTTTGTGACGTTTGTTGACAGTACGCTGAAAGATTTTTTTGCCTCGCCGGCCAACGTGCAATTACGTAAAAAGTGGTTGTCTCCCTGGTCCTGCGAAAAGCTGAAAAACCCGTCACCGGGCAGTTGTCAGCATAGCCATTGAACATTATCCGCCGCTGCTTAGGCCACCGCCTGCTGCGCCTGTGGAAAATCCCCGGGGCGCTGCTGCTATTGCTGTCAGTCCATTCGCTGCGCGCGGCCTGGGATTTTGCCAATATTCAACAAAAATCCGATGCGCTTTATGGCCCGGCAACGCCAGAAGCGCAGCAACGGATCCACGCCTGGCAACAGCTTCTGCTCCAGTTGCGTAATGCTGACGAGCAAACGCAATTACGCGCTGTAAATCAATTCTTTAACGATAAGATCCGCTATACCGAAGACATTGATGTCTGGCATAACGTCGATTACTGGGCAACCCCTATCGAGTCGCTGCGCAAGGGTGAGGCAGATTGTGAAGACTACGCGATCGCCAAATATTTCACCCTCCGCCAGTTGGGAGTATCAGAAGACAAACTTCGCATCACCTATGTTAAAGCCCTGCGTTTAAACCGCGCACACATGGTGCTGACCTGGTACGCCACCCCTGAGGCGATTCCTCTGGTACTCGACAGTCTGACCAGCACTATTTCTCCTGCGACGCAGCGCATGGATCTATTACCCGTCTACTCCTTTAACAACACCGGCCTTTGGCTTCCCGGCAATCAAAACAATAAACGCGTTGGGGACAGCAAGAGGCTTTCTCGCTGGCAGCAAGTTTTCACCAAAATGCGGGAAGAAGGCTTCCCGATGGATAAATAGGAATCGCCCGTGTCTCTTTTTAAACAGTTACTTCTGGCAATCTCTCTCTTTATGATGGTTGTGTTCAGCGGCAATTTTATTGTGACGCTGGAGAGTTCTCGCAATCAGTCCAATAACCAACTCCTTTCACATGCCCAGGATGCCGCAACGGCGCTAGGCGTTTCGCTAACGCCCAACGTCAACGACCCGGCAATGATCGAGCTGATGGTCAGTTCCATTTTCGATAGTGGTTACTACAAAAAAATCCGCATTGTCGATCTGGCGAACGGCAAAATAATGCTTGAGCGCAGTGCGGCAGCGTCAATTCCCAACGTCCCGGCCTGGTTCGTCGATCTGGTGGATGTTACCCCGCAAACCGGTGAAGCAACGATTATGCGCGGCTGGCAGCAGGCAGCTCGCGTGGAAGTGACCAGCGATCCTATCTTTGCCGTGCAGCGTCTGTGGGACAATACCTTAGGCAACCTGCTGTGGATGCTGTCCTGTAGCCTCGCCAGCTTAATCGCCGGTATTCTGCTGCTGCGCAAACTGCTGCGCCCACTCAATTACATGGCAAAACAATCCGAAGCTATTACTCGTCGCGAGTTTCTGACGCTCCACGAGTTACCCAAAACGCCGGAATTACGCCGCGTTGTAGGCGCCATGAATTTAATGGCCGCGAAGCTTAAATCGTTATTTGAAGAACAAGCTATCTATAGCGAGCGCCTGCATAATGAAGCTTATCTCGACAGCCAAACCGGAATTGCCAATCGCCGGGCTTTCGATATGCAGCTCCAGGCGCGGCTAAGCGATGCCGATACCGCACCGGGATATCTGATGCTGGTCCGCGTTCAGGATTTAGGCGGTCTGAATCAGCGCTTTGGCGGACCGCATACTGATAAGCTGTTGCTCAACATCGCCAACCTGCTGAACGCGCACAGAGAAAAGTATGCCCCTCTCGACAGCACGCTTGCCCGCATTCGCGGCGGTGAGTTCGCCCTACTCTGCCCTGGCGTCACACATGGTGAGATGTTGGATTTGTGCAATTCGCTGTGCCAAAAACTGACAGCCTTTTACGCCACCGGAATGTCAGACCAACAGCCGGTGGCCTATACCAGCATGGTGCCGTTTAACGCCGGAGATAATGCTCAATCATTGCTGATCCAGGCCGATCGCCTGCTGGTTGAAGCGGAAACACACACCGACCATCAGGTGGTTCCCACCACTGAAGTTCCTGCGAGTACAGAAGATCAGCATTTGTGGTTTGTGCGTCTGGAGCATGCACTGGAAAATCAGCAGTTCCAGCTGGTTTATCAGCCGGTAGTCGATTGCCGCCAGCCGGACAAAATCCTGCATTACAAGGTGCTGTCGCGCATTTTTGATGAGCAGGGTAACGCCATTACCGCGGGACGGTTCCTGCCCTGGATCCACCGCTTTGGCTGGAGTCATCGCCTCGATAAAGCCATGTTGAAACTGACATTGAACCAGTTGAAAACCGCGCCCGGAAAATTGGCGTTGAGTATCTCCGGCAGTTCTGTCGCCAGTGCGGCCGCCACTGCTGAGCTACTCACCCCGCTGCGCTATTCACCGAAATTAGCCAGTCAGTTGATTCTGGAACTGGATGAAAATCAGTTACCCGGTCCCCATCAGATGGCGGCATTTGTTAAAACCGTCGGTCAGCATCGCTGCTCGCTGGGTCTGCAACACTTCGGCAGCCGTTTCGATATGATTGGTCATCTGTCGCAGTGGGGACTGGCTTATCTGAAAATCGACAGCAGCTATATCCGCAATATTAATGAAGAAAACGATAAACGGTTATTTATTGAAGTGTTATCCAACGCCACGCGCAGTATTGATTTGCCGCTCATTGCTGAACGTGTTGAAACGAAAGGTGAGCTTATGGTGCTGCAAGAATTAGGGATTGATGGTGCAATGGGGCAATTATTAGGTGAGCCCGCGCCATTGTGATAAAACTGGCGTCTTGATACGCCTTTGTATAGCCGGATGGCGCTGCGCTTATCCGGCCTACAAACTGCCTGCATCAGCTAAAATATACGTTCATCGTTACCAAGCAGCTGTTCTAACCCGCCAAGTTCCTGGCGCGCGTTTGCGCGATTCATTAATTTAACCTGCGCCATCGGTGGAAGATCGGTAATGGCAATCACGCCTTTACGAATCAACAGGTTAATCAGGTCGTCGAGCACGCGAACCATCTCCAGGTCGCTTTTTTGCAGCATCGCTAAAGCCTGCTGATTGTCATTTTCAGGACTTTTTGCCACGCCTTCTGCCTGCACGTTTGCAGCAGATGAATCAGAATTCATATCAGTGCCTTTTCATTTTGCACGATGCTGCTGCCCTGTTCACACAGGGCAGCAGGCAATCGTTAGTGAGTGTGGTTTTGATCGGGTTTAGCAATCAGGTGATCCAACGAGTAGGTCGGAGAATGCAGATCGCCGCTTGTCGGAGTCGACAGCGCAGTATCAATGCCATGCGCCACTTTCGCCGGACTGGCGATCAGGTGATGATCGCCGCTGCTTTGAATGTACTTCGCAATATCCACGCCTTCATGCAGTTCACGGGCCAGATCGCTGAGATCGACTTTTTCAAGCACCCCCTTCGCCTTATCGTCAGCGCTGAGTACCGCTGTCGTCTGGCCGTGTCCGGTCGCAGCTGGTGCGTAAGACAGAGATAATGCGTTGTCATCGAACAGGTTGTGCAGCGCATGTTGCATCGCAGCATGATTTCCTTTATCCACCGTATGCCCTTTCACTGGCGCGGGATCGTCCATCGTCACGTTCAACGTTTGGCTATAAGGCGTAATATTACCGTGGTTATCATGCGCCTCGACCAATACGTTCACGCGGTTATGGCCTGCCCGGAATGCGGAAGTCTCAACCTCAATATCATAGGTCAACCCATTATTGCCCTGATGAAGAATGGCATCGTACTGATGACCATTTACCAGTGCTTTAATATGCTCACCATCATGCACATCACCGCTCACGCTGCCGGTAATATGCGTGACGGCGTCCTGTGATTCCGCACGTGAAATATGGTTATCCCCGGTAACCTTATCGACGATAAGCGTGGCGTCTGCCTGCTGATCAACCGAATAGCTGTGGGAAGTTGTCTGTGAATATGGGTTGCCCGGCGTATCATGACCTTTAACCTCAACCGAAAATGTGGTGTTCACTTCCATGATATGACTGTCCACATCTACGTGATAAACCCGATCGCCATTGCTCAACGTGTCTACCGAACCGCTAAATTCCTGACCGCCAATTTTTAATTTGATCGAATCCCACACATCCACATCACCGCCAAGAGGCCCGGTTACCCTCACCGTCGCTCCCTGGAGTTCCTGATGATTCAGGACGTTATCTTGGGTGACATTATCAATACCCATCGTTCCCACAGCGGTTCTGTCGATGGTAATGGTCTTATCGATATCGACCTTATCGCGGTTACCGGCGTCGTCATGGGCGATAACGTGAGCAAGGATCTTTTGATCGTGAATCAGGTCAATCGTACTGGCATCCACGCTAAATACCTTCTGACCACCGCTATTTTTCACATCAGCAACCAGATCTTTACCATTAACGGTGATGGTCACCTGATCGCCAACATCCACGTCCCCGGTCACATAACCGCTGATGGTGGTTTTCGCATGCTGAGTTTCCTCGTTATTCAGCACATCATCGACTGACACCTTATCCAGCACGATGCTGGCATCAACCTGCGTATCGATAGTGACCGTTTTGTCGTTTACGGCATGCATTGGGTTCAACGCCGAATCCTGCCCTTCTACGCTGACGTGAATATTCGGGTCATTTTGCAGCCCGACCGTACTCACCATCGCTTTGTAGCCCAGTTGCCCGTTCATATGCGGCAGCTCAATGACACGCGTATGTACTGTGACGCCATCGACGAGAATGGCGACTTTATCACCGAGATGCACGTCGCCATCCACCGTACCACTCACCTCTACGCTTCCTGCTTTTACCTCATCGGCATTGATAACATCGTCACCACCAACGGTATTGATGGTAATGCTGCCGCTTGCCGTTTTATCAATCGAATAGCCCTGCGTGAAACTGGCTGGCTGTACATTGCCGTGATCGTCATATCCTAAGACTGTCGCGACAATAGCGTGATCGGCCAACAGGTCTTTGGTGTAGATATCAACGGAGTAGCGATGATTATTGTCGACAGTCGCCGCATAAGGGTTTCCGTTAACCGTCAGAGTCACCTTATCGCCGGGGTGCACATCTCCGGATACCGACCCCGTTACTGTCATCTTAGGTTGCAGCGATTCCCGCGCGTTCAGCACATTGTCACCGGCAATGTTATCTATCGTCACGCCAGCATTAGCGCTCAGATCGACCACGACATTGCTGCTGGCAGAGGCACTCCCCAGGTTACCATGATCATCCGTCGCCAATACCGTCGCGACAATATGTGGATCATTGTGCAGATCGTTGATACTGACCTTCGTCGACCAGGCCTGGTGACCATGTTTATCATCATGCACGACCGCAGTTAGCGTATTGCCATTGACCTGCAGACTCACCACGCTGCCGTCATGGATCCCTTCACCGCTTACCGTGCCGCTGATGGTTGTTTTACCGCTTTGCGCCTCGGCAGCATTGATAACATCATCACCAGCAACCTTATCCATCGTTATCTGCAGCGGGTTATCCGTATCGACAGTGATGGTTTTCTGCACCGAATCTGTCGCTGTTCCCGCCTTGATGGAGACATCAAACGTTGGGTGCGCCTGCAGTTCATTCGTTGGCACATCCACTTCGTATGCCAGCTGTCCCGGCATCGTCGGGATAGTCATGACGTGCCCGGAGTACTGCACATGATTGATGGTAACAATCACTTCGTCCCCGGCCTGAACGTCGCCGCTGACCAGACCACGAATTGCTGTCGTTCCTTTTTGCGCTTCATCGTGGTTGAGAACGTCATCGCCCGCCACTTGATCAACGGTGAGATGCACGGTCGGTTGGTGAGGTTGTGTGGTTCCGGTGCCCGGTGTTGTCGGCGGGTTGTGCATACCATAAGGAGTGTTGGCTGGAATAGCGATATTGCCTAACCACGGAAGGTCAATAAACTTATGTTCTACCGCAGTTGCTGTATTGCCATGATCATCATGTGTGGTGATGGATACCGTGATATTACCGTCATCATGCCAGCCCCCTGAAACAACATTAAACGTGTAACCCAGCTTTCCATCCGGCAGAGTGATCACATTTGTTTGCAGTTGGCTACCGCCGACATCGACCGTAACCACATCGCCAGACTGTGCATCTGGAGCAACATGTCCCGTTACCGTGACGAATTCGGGGCGGCTTCCGGGATCCAAGGCTTGGTTGCCCTCGGAAACAGCAGAATCAATCGTTATCCCGGCATCAGCAACGGTATCAACCAGCACCGGCATATCATCGTACCCACGCGCGATGTTACCTGCGTCGTCTTTTGCCGTCACTTCAGCATGAATATTCGGATCCATGAGCAGATCTAAGGTCGAAACCTTTGTACTGAATACATGCTGACCGTTTTGATTTTCCACCCGCGCAAAATAGGTCTGATGGTTGATGGTCAGTTCAACCATATCACCGATTTTGACATCCCCGCCTACCGTCCCCGTAACCGTCGTTTGCTGCTTCAGGGCCTCGTCATGGTTAATCACCGCATCACCGCTATCGGTAACAATCGGATCAATATGCACAATCGCGTCAATCTTTTCATCAATGACCACGGTACTGTGCGCATCTGCCGTCGCGTTATTACCCGCCGCATCGGTAGTGGTGATTGTTGCAGTAATATGCGGATCGTTTTGCAGCCAATGCGTATCCACCTTGATGGAGTAACCCAACGTTCCCAGATTCGGCAGGTCCACCACTATAGCATCAACCATATGGCCACCAATATTCAGGTGCACCACATCATCAATTTTCGCATCGCCACCGACTGTACCACTGACAACTGTCGTCTTTTGCCCCAATTCAATCTTATTCAATACATCATCGCCCGTTACCGGATCGATAGTGATAGAGGCCTTCGCGTCAGCGTCCAGCGTAACGGTATGATGCGCTGTAATTTGTGCATGGTTCAGGGCATCGTCCGTGATATCCATGGTGACGTCGATATGCGGATCGGCAACCAGATCGGCCGTAGCAACGGGTACGTGGAAACCCATCTGATGATTGCCACGATCTTCCACCACCCCGGCATAGTTGTGGCCGTTGATGGTCATGGTGAATGAATCGCCCGGATGAACTTCACCGCTCACCGTACCGCTCACTATCGTATAGCCATGCATTTGCTCAGCGAGGTTCAGCGTATTATCCGGCGTCACGGCATCAATGGTTATCTGCGCATCGACACGGGTATCGATAATAACGGTGGTTTCTGCATTGGCCGTGGCTGGGTTGCCCGCACCATCGGTAGTGCTCACCGTCGCGGTTAAATGCGGATCGGAGATCAGATCTGCGGTGCTGACTTTAATGCTGTAGCCGAGAACCCCGCCCCCCACATCGTGCACTTTCCCTGTAAGAACGTGACCATTAACGGTGAGGTAAACGACGTCATTTACGTGAACATCCCCTGCCACTTTCCCGGTTATCCAGGTGAATGGCTGTTTTGATTCATCGCCATTGACCATGTTATCGCCAGTAACGGGATCGATCGTCAGCATTGCCTTAGCATGTAAATCAACCACCAGATCGTGCGATATCTCCGCTTTCTGGAAATTATGCACATTATCTTCGCCGACTACGCGGGCCACGATATGCGGGTCTTTGACCAGATCGCGGCTCAGAACGTCCAGCTTATATCCCAGCGCATTATTATGTTCCGGGAGTCGCTGAACAGTTGTGTCGTAAGTATGGCCGTTGACGATAACCTGAACTTTAGTCCCTACATGCACATCGCCCGAAACCGTCCCCATGATCTCAGTGAGGTGTTTCGCAGCTTCTGCGCCGTTCAGCTTGTCATCGCCCGCCACCGTATCAACGGTGATTTTAGCCGCGGCATGGTTATCAATATGTACATCATGGGTTGCGGTGGTAATGACCTCATTTTCCACCGCATCGTGGGAGATAACCGTGACACTCACGGTCACATTTTTATCCTGGTTGCCTTTGTTATCGCTGAACGCCGTTGAGTTGACCGGGACCTGATAGCCTAAATGACCGCCTCCAAGATCAATCACCTTGCCGTTAAACGTCTGGTGATTGATTTCTACGATCACCGCATCGCCAATCTGCGCGTCACCGCCCACCTTACCGCTGATGAGCTGCATCGGCGTATCCAGCTCAAGATGGTTAAGTTTGTCGTCATCAGTGACGCTATCAATAGTGACGGTACTTTGCGCCTGGGTATCCAGCGTAACGGTTCGATGCTCCATCGCCACCGCCTTGTTGCCCGCAGCATCGTGACTGACCAGCGTCACCATCACGTCGTTGCTGCCTTCCTGCAACACACCTGTTGGAACAAACACTTCGTAGCGCAGAACGCCGTGATCGTTAACCACCGTGCCGCTAAAGTCCTGTGTTTGCCCCTGTACGTGGACGGTAACCACATCGCCCGCTTTGGCATCCAGGCCTTTCGCGATACCGCTAATCAGCGTCGGCATGCGGCTTTCAATGGCGTTAACCACATCATCCGACGCGACTACATCCGTCGTCACCACGTTTTTGGCAAAGTTATCAATATGAACTTTATGGCTATCGGTAGCGATGGCAAGGTTACCCGCCGCATCATGAGAGGTGACAGTGACGTGCACATCGACATCCGTCAACACATGGACGCTATTGTTCGCAAAGGCCGATGAGTCCACATCAATGCTGTAACCCAGATGCCCGTTACCAAGGTCAATGACCCGGCTATCGTACTGATGACCATTAACTTCGAGTTGAATGGGATCGCCGATCTTCGCATCTTCACCATCAACGATGCCGGTAATGCGCTGTGTCGCCGCGGACAGTTCCTGGTAATTGATAACATTGTCTGTAGCAATGTTATCTAACGAGATGGTGTTTTGCGCATGAGTATCAAGAGTGATAATACGGTGCGACTCACTGGTCACTTCATTGCCCAGCGCGTCATGGCTGACCAGCGTCGCGACCACCGCGTTCTTTCCTTCATGCAAGGTTCCATGCGGCAGAACCACTTCATAGCGTAACTGACCGTTATCGTTGATCACCTTGCCGTCAAAGTCTTGTCCACGAACCCTGATATTTACCGCATCCCCCTCCCGGGCATCACCACCGGCTACGATGCTAATAATCGTCGGCATCCGGTTTTCATTGGCGTTCACCACATTGTCCGTCGCCACTGCGTCAATCTTAATGGTGTTTTCCGCGTAGTTATCGATATGAACTTTATGGGAATCAGTCGCGATCGCCAGGTTTCCCGCTGCGTCATGAGATGTGACCATCGCGGTAATTTTCACATTCGCCAGCACATGGCCGCTGTTATCAGCAAATGCTGAAGAATCTACATCGATGCTATAACCCAGCTTACCGCGGCCAAAATCAATCACCTTACCGCTGTACTGATGGCCATTTATCTCCAGTAAGACAGGATCGTTGACCTTCGCATCCTCACCGCCAACAAAACCGGTAATGGTCTGTTTAGCCGCAAGTAGCTCTTGGTAATTCAATGTGTTATCGGCAGTGACATCATGTATACGGACAGTATTATGTGCCTGAGTGTCCAACGTGATGGCGTGATGCGCCAGAGTGGTCACTTCATTACCCACCGC
This sequence comes from Citrobacter sp. Cpo032, assembly GCF_030332975.1. Taxonomy (NCBI): domain Bacteria; kingdom Pseudomonadati; phylum Pseudomonadota; class Gammaproteobacteria; order Enterobacterales; family Enterobacteriaceae; genus Citrobacter; species Citrobacter sp. Cpo032. The sequence continues at coordinate 378 of NZ_JAOWGU010000046.1, read as the reverse complement.
ATCGTGGCTGATCAGCGTCACCACCACCGCATTTTTACCTTCCTGCAGCGTACCGACCGGCACCGCCACTTCGTAGCGCAGTTCGCCATTTATGTTGACGACTTTGCCGGTAAAGTCTTGCCCCTGTACACTAACGGTCACCGGATCGTTGACGGACGCATCGCCGCCAACGGCACCGCTGATCAGCGTGGTCATGCGGTTTTCAATAGCATTCACCACATCCTCCGTCGCTACCGTGTCGATGCTGAGCTGGTTAGTGGCGAAGTTATCAATGTGTACGTCGTGGCTGCTGGTGGCGATCGCCAGGTTGCCCGCCGCATCGTGGGAGGTGACGCTGACATGGACCGTCGCCTCTTTCAGCACATGACCGACGTTGTC